>CAJUFI010000072.1:0-4710 GCA_910585665.1 uncultured Acetatifactor sp.
TGTGCCTAATTTTGTGGTATGACTATAAAATCTAACCGCACAGGTGGAAAAATTTCAAGAATAATAGGATAGCCAATACCATCGCCGTGCAGAAAACTGTGAAAAAAATAGTCGTATCTTGTTATAAATACATGGGCTTTGATGAGAAGATAGTTTCGGGCTTAGATACTATATTAGAAAATGGCATCAATAGTGTGGGACGAGAAATGTGTGACTGTATTGAGGCTCAAAAAGGAAATGCAAATAATATGGAGACAGCGCGTAGGCTTTCATTGCTTATTGAAAGTCTGGGTAATGGGTATCGGCTTGCAAAGGATGAACAGCAATATGAAAGCAAAAAGTTTGATGGAAAAACAATTGGCTTTTGCGTGAAAGAAGGATATTTGAGCTTTGATAGAAATGCAATTGTTGAGCTTATCAATTCCCAAATGAGCGATGGTGAGGAGGAAATGTCCGGAGATAAGCTTACAAAAGCATTGGATGCACTTCACCTACTTCACAAAGATTCTGATAATAAAATGTGTTCTCGAATGGGAACCAAAAGAAGAATGTATCATGTGCATGTATTTCGGCTTTTGGAACTCTGCAATGAAGATTTATATGAGAGTATTGATTGGCTGCAGCGAGATTTAGAAGACAGATTGAGGCGGTATTTTTGAAATTTTCTGTAACAGAATAGCAATCGGATTATATAGTGAATGAATATAAACGTATCATAATATGACCGAAATTCCAACTAAAAACAGACACACATTATCCTATTAGAGCAATGTCTGAAGCAATACCAATGACAAAGGGAGGCCAGTGCTTATTACGGCATAGGAGCCAATAGGATATAGTCGGTGACACAGATAATTCAAAAAAAGAACTAAATCATACCAAGGATTATCTACCATCTAAACAGATAAAATCTTCAAAATATTCTAATGATATCCCATATTTGGATAATGGCTTGAGACAGCACCAAACGGAAAGGAGGTGACGCTAATGGGCGTACTTTTGAGCACCAAGGAGCTGCAGAATGAAAATCAGCCTGACGAAAGAGGCCTTGGACGTATTGAGGCTGATGAGGGCCATGGACGATGATGCACAGGAGTCAGACTTAATCGTCAGGACAAGGACAGGGCAAGGGAACACGGCCACCAATCTGGAGCATCGGATGGCCACCATATTCCGCAACGCGGGCCTGCAAGGACTGAAAGGAGGCCTCCATATCTTCCGGAGGACCTTTGCTACCAGGATGTATGAGAGGGGCGCACGTACCAAAGAGATTGCAGCGTACATAGGAGACCTGGAGTCCACGACTGAAAAGTATTATATCGCCATGAGGAAGAAGTGGATTGTGGACGCAGCAGATTGTGGAACTGCCGGGGAGCTATTACCATGGGAAGAGCGGCCCTGAGCAGATTGGTGGTAAATGACATTAGACCTGATTTGAAAGTGCTGTAGGGGATAAGCGGTTTCTGCAATCTGAAGATTTCGTATTATGGCAGCCTGGTTTAGGCTGGAAGATATTGTGGCTTCCTGGTTTGGACGGGCTGCCATATTTCGACAATCTATATGTAATGCTTGGGATATATGCAAAGCGATGTTGGCCTGTTGTAACCGGTTTTATCAAAAATTCAGGATAGATAGGTGGTAATAAAAGATAAAAAATGATATACTGAAAGAATAGAAAAGAGAATTTATGAAAAGCAGCTACGGAGAAAGGCGGCCTTGACCTGCCTGTGGACAGCAGGCTGCGGGGGCTACGGTTTGTCGGATTCATGGAGGCGGTTCGCCAGGCTGTAGGGATGCCTGTAGATATCTTTGATATGTCCCACATTGAAAGAGGGTCGAAGATTGAGCATGAGATACATGATACGGGGGTAATCATTTATGAGAAATGAGGCTATCATATAAAAGATGATTATGTATTATGAACTGAATGACCTATATAAGAATATGCGAGTCAGAGTTTCGCAGCTCAGCGGTATTTTGGATGTCTGTATGATTCTGCTGGATACGGAACTGCTGGCAGATGGTGATGTAGAGGGAACGTTAGTTTATTTTGGTAGTGGAAGTACTGAAGAATATACGAAATGGTTCATGCAGGAGAAAGCAATCACACCGGTTTTCTTTGACAGTGCAATATTTGAGGATGGAATAATGTATGATGAATGAACTTATCGCTGTGGAGATGATATAAAATACCTTGGCAGGAATCAAGTCTCTATTTTTCATTATGAAGACAAGGAAGAGTTTCTGGAGGAATTGATAAATGCCTGATAAGGGTGGACTAGACAGATGGTAAGGAATTGTCTACAAATAACTGATGCGAGTTTATAGCCGTTTTCGTTGTATTTCTGGGCTTTCTCCTAAACAAGTTGCATCAGTTATTTTCCGACAATTCCTAAAAGAAGATGAAAAATCCGTATTTATGGCAGGCTCTATATTTTGGTTGTAGTTTGGGATATTTCAGATTATAATAAATTCAGGGAATAGAAGACGTATGGCAAACAGATTGATGAGGAAATATAAGGAAAGTCAAGGCGGCTTATAAAAGCTGCAGAGCGGAGATTGTTATGAAAGATTTTGTTATAGAGAGTATATCGCTTTCCAACTATAGAAAGTTTGAGAATAATACATTTCGTCTGAATCCGGGAATGAATGTATTTATTGGGAAAAATGCCTCTGGCAAGACCACCGTGCTGGAAGCGGCATCCGTCATGCTGGGGGCATACCTGGCGGCATTTAAGGAATATGTTCCGAGCCGTTTCGTCCAAAATATTTCAGATGCGGATGTCCACAGAAAAAATAATAAGTTTTCTAAGCAATTGGCCACTCCGCAGGGGGTGCCGCAGTTCCCGTGTTCGATTAAATGTGTGATGAAATGGGATAATAAGGAGATTCCGTTCCAAAGAATACTTGAAAAGGAAGGGAGCAGAACGAAATTTGCCGGGAAAAATCCTATGCAGATGATAGTGAATTCCTGGGAAGAATTGATTAAGGCTGCAGACGGATCAGATGAAAAGCTGCAGTTGCCATTGGTATTGTATCTCAGCTCCGCCCGGTTGTGGAATGAAAACAGGGTGGAAGAAATGAGCAAAACGCCGAACAGGACGGATGCTTACCGTCGTTGTCTGGACAGAAAGAGAAGCAGCCAGACAGGTTTTGACTACATTAAACTTCTGTCAAGTCTGGCTGTGGAGGAGAATGGGGGAAGGCCTTTTGATTCTTATGAGATTATTATGGGCGCATTGAAAGATAGCCTGGCAGGAGAGCTGAAAGATGGCGAGCAGATTATTTATTCCTCCAGGATAGGGGAGATAGGAATCCGGCAGGAGGATGGGACAGTCATCGAATTTTCAGCATTAAGCGATGGGTATCGGAATGTCATTAAAATTGTTACGGACATTGCCACAAGAATGTGCATCCTGAATCCCTATTTGGGTGCGGACGTACTGCGCCTTACTCCGGGAGTGGTTATTATTGACGAGCTTGATTTGAGCCTTCACCCTACATGGCAGAGGCGGATTGTCCGCATTTTGAAAACCATATTTCCACAGGTTCAGTTTATATGCGCCACACATTCTCCTTTTATCATCCAATCGCTGGAAGAGGGGGAACTGATTGCGTTGGATAATGAGATTGAGGAGCCCTATTCAGGGGAGAGCATTGAAGATATCGCTGAGAATATCATGGATGTCTCAACAGCTAAGTACAGCGAAAAGAAAGAGGCCATGTACCATGCTGCGGAGGAGTATTTCCAGGCTTTGAACGGTGATGTGACGCAGGAGAGAATGGATGAACTGAAAGACAGGCTGGATGTTCTCAGCGCAGAATACAGCGATAATCCGGCATATAATGCGTATATGAAGCTTAAGTATCTGGAAAAGAAAGCAGAAGCAGAGGAATGATATGAGACCGATAGATAAAGGTGAGGCTCCAAATGTCAGGTTCCATCGTTATCAGGATGCGGAAGCCTGCCTGGAGGAGCGTATAGGTGCTTATTGCTCGTACTGTGAATTCCCCATCCAGCATGTGCCGGAGGTGGAGCATAAAGAAGCAAAGGCAAGGGGAGGAGACAGGCTGGCCTGGAGCAATCTCCTGTTATCCTGCAAATACTGTAATGCAAGAAAAAGTGACATCGTAAGTGCAGGAGAAAAAGAAAGATACATATGGCCGGATGAAGAAGATACCTTTCACTGCTTTTCCTATAGCGGCGATATTCCGAAATTAAACGAAGACTATCTGATGATGAAAGGGCCTGCTGTCCGCAAAAGGGCTGAGAACCTGTATCAGATGGTTAAGCTGGAAAACATACCGAGAAGCCCACAGGATAAGGACCGGCGCTATGCCAGGCGAAGTTATGCCAGACGCTGCGCGGAGCAGTGCAGGACTGCATGGGAGAAAGTAATGAATTCTGGGGAGCGAGAGGAATATTTCAATTTGATGCTTGAGTTGGCCAAGGCAACAGGGTTCTTTTCGGTGTGGATGGATGTTTTTCAGGGAGATGGGATAGTCAGACAAGGACTGATTGGCGCATTTAAGGGAACGCGGCGGGAATACTGTGAATAAGCGATAGGTCAATCCATAGGTCAATTTCCCTCACCCCGATTCTGAACCCCTTGATTTCCCTGGCCCCAAAGCCCCAAAAACAACGGACTCTGACTCCGTCATTCCAATCCGTCATTTCAAGGTTCGAATCCTTGCAGCCCTGCGCAGCAG
>CAJUFI010000072.1:4810-22073 GCA_910585665.1 uncultured Acetatifactor sp.
GGGTTGCCCTGCGCAGCAGGGGTTGCCCTGCGCAGCAGGGGTTGCCCTGCGCAGCAGGGGTTGCCCTGCGCAGCCGAGGTTGCCCCGTGCAGCAAGAGTTGCCCTGCTTCAAGAACCCCGGTGGAGAGATTTCATCGGGGGTTTTTGTCGCGCAGCGTAGAAATGGCAGAGGCAAAAAAGAAACCGTGGACGGCCACGCAGGCAGACTGGTCCCGGCAAATGAAGGGAAGGGGAAATTCCTGAACTGCGGCAAGTTTGCTGTATTCAATGGGTTATGCAGTAATTGCGGGACTCGTTATAAATAAAAGGCTGCAAATCGATAATTTATATAGAAAATACCATTAAAATGCCGTATTGGTACACCGGCTTGGAGCATACGAGGAGGAATGATGAGTAATTCAAAAGTAAATATGCCAATGTCAGACGCGATACCCATAACGGCTGCACAATAGTAGGCGTTGGCATGAGGAATACAGTGGGCCGTTGGGTTGCGGCATCCCTGATAAAGGCTGTTCCGGGAGCGGGAACAGTAATAGGCGGGGCCGTCAGCGCAGCTGCTGCAGAACAGCGGCAGCAAGAGGGCCCTTCGCAGGATGGGAAGCGCTCCGGAGGGAAAATGGGAAAAAGTGACGAAAGGAATCCCCGATCCCCTTTTCAAACTTCAAAATATGTGCTAAACTAATTTTGTGCAAAAAATAAAGCAGATTTACGGTGCGGAAATTCTGCCAGGCGAAGGCCGGCCGGGACGGCCGGGGCTTTCCGGCACATACGAAAAGGAAGGCGGCCGCGCCGGATAGGAGACATAGAGTTATGGAAGAGTCAAACGGACAGACAACAGACAGATATGCGGCGGATGGATATGAAGCGATGTACAGGGCGGACTGGGCCGGGCGGCATGATGGAGCCGGGCAGGCCCGGGCCGGTGGACAGGGGACAGCAGCTGAAGGAGGCCAGGAGGCACTTTTCCAAGCTGGGCATCATGTTCCTGGTGGGGACGCTCGTGATTTATGCGGTGCAGCTGCTTGCCATGGGGGGTGTGTCGATTCTGCGGCCGCAGTGGATGCGGGACGTGAACATTTCCCTGCTGGTGTCCCTGATGCCCATGTACCTGATCGGCATGCCGATACTGATTCTGCTGGTGAGGACGATTCCGGCGGAAAAGCCGCAGCGCCGTCCGATTAAGGCCGGGCAGTTCCTGGCGGCAGTGATTATGTGCTTCGGCTTCGTGTATATCACCAATTTCCTGGGGAATATCCTGACCACGATCATCGGCATCCTGAAAGGCGGCACTGTGCAGAATGAGCTGGTGGAGATGACCGGGTCGATTAGTCTGTGGGCGATAGCCCTCTACATGGTGATTTGCGCGCCTGTCATGGAGGAATATATCTTCCGCAAGCTGATCGTGGACAGGGTGATTCGTTACGGGCAGGGCACGGCGGTGCTGTTGTCCGGACTGATGTTCGGGCTATTCCACGGGAACTTGAACCAGTTCGTCTATGCGTTCGTGCTGGGGGTGTTCCTGGCATACCTGTATGTGAAGACCGGGAAC
The DNA here is from genome assembly GCA_910585665.1 of uncultured Acetatifactor sp. Lineage (GTDB taxonomy): Bacteria > Bacillota > Clostridia > Lachnospirales > Lachnospiraceae > Acetatifactor. Next base: position 6,360 of record CAJUFI010000072.1, read on the forward strand.
CTGAAGATCACCATTGCGATTCACATGATGATCAATTTCATGGGAGGCCTGGTGAGTTCGGCGCTGATGAGGATGGTGGACCTGGAATACCTGCGTCTGTCTGCGGAGATGGACATGGCGGCGCTGATGGAGTATGTGAGCGAGCATGCGGCAGGGCTGCTGGCCTATGGGGCGTTTCTGGTGTTCGTCCTCGGGAGCATGGTTGCAGGGTTTGTGATTTTCATCGTATGCCTGGCGAAGAAGAAAATCGGCTTTCAGAAGGGCTCTGTGGCGCTTCTCCAGGGTGAGAGGTTCCGCACCGTGTTCTGGAATCCGGGCATGGTGTTCTACTGCATCTTTTGGATTGGGATGATTGTCTACCAGCTGCTTATGTAGCCTGTAAACGGAACGGCAGCGGCAGTGCGGAATCTGCCGGGGATAGGCTGGCGTCCGTCAGGCGCAAGAGAAAGGACGGACAAAAAGACTACAATAGAGTCTGCGGGAGGCTTTGGGATATGTATACATTTGAGGGCAGGATCAGATACAGCGAGACGGACAGTGAAGGGAAGCTCACGATGGCTTCCCTGATCAACTATTTCCAGGACTGTTCCACGTTCCAGTCGGAGGATTTGGGGCTGGGGGTGGCGTGCCTGAAGGAGATGCATCTGGTGTGGGTGCTTTCCGCATGGCAGATCGTGGTGGAGCGTTACCCGGCCCTGTGCGAGCGGGTGGTCACGGGGACCCAGCCCTATGGCCTGAAGGGCTTTCTGGGATACCGGAATTTCTTCATGAAGGACGAGAAGGGGGAATATGTGGCGAAGGCCAATTCCCTGTGGAGCCTGCTGGACACGGAGACGGGCCGTCCGTCCTCTGTCCCGCAGAACATGATAGAGGGGTATCGGCTTGGGGAAAAGCTGGAGATGGATTATGCCCCCCGCAAGATTGTCCTTCCGCCCGGCGGGGATTTGAGGGAGCCGGTGGTGGTGAAAGCCCACCATCTGGACACCAATCATCATGTGAACAACCAGCAGTTCATCGATATCGCCATGGATTATCTGCCGGAGGGGTTCCCGGTGCGGCAGGTGCGGGCGGAGTACAGGAAGCAGGCGTTCCTGGGCGATGTGCTGGTGCCCCGGGTGGCCGGGGAAGGGACGGCCGTATGCGTATCCCTGGAAGACTCAGAGGGGACGCCCTATGTGGTGGCGGAGTTCACCAGGCCGGAGCGATGAAAGGGCGGAAGCGGCATCGGGGGCTGTCCTGCAGGGGCTGACGGAGCGCAGCCAGAGGAAGCGGGAAGCGGGGGATTCATGAGGGATCCCGTCTGTCCGGTACCATGAAAGGGCAGAGAGTTGGAAGCCTGCGCCAGGGCAGGCCGGAGAGTAAAATAACAGATTCGAAATGGAGACTATCATGATTCAGTTAGGTGAAAAACAGGAATTGGTCATTGTGAAGAAGGTGGAGTTCGGCATCTATCTGTCTCCCTCCATGGAGGAGGGGGAGCCCAGGGTGCTGCTGCCGCGCAAGCAGGTGCCGGAGGGCAGCAACGTAGGAGGTACTTTGGAGGTGTTCATTTACCGGGATTCCATGGACAGGCTGATCGCCACCACCAGGGAGCCGAAGCTCCGGATAGGACAGGTGGCGGAGCTGGATGTGGTGCAGGTGGGGAAGATCGGCGCTTTTCTGGACTGGGGCCTGGAGAAGGATCTGCTGCTTCCCTTCAAGCAGCAGCGGGGCAGCGTGCAGCAGGGGGACAAGGTGCTGGTATCGCTGTACATAGACAAAAGCGACCGGCTGTGCGCCACCATGAATGTGTACGACGACCTGCGGAAGGACAGCCCCTACAAAAAGGACGACAGGGTCAGGGGCCGAGTCTATGAGGTGAGCGATAATTTCGGCGCTTTCGTGGCGGTGGACAACCTGTACTCCGGCCTGATCCCCCAGAAGGAGCTGTACGGCAGCGTGGAGATCGGGAAGGACGTGGAGGCCAGGGTCATACAGGTGCGGGACGACGGGAAGCTGACCCTGGGCGTCCGGGACAAGGCGTACCTGCAGATGGACAAGGACGCGGAGAAGATTTTAGGGATGTTGGAGAGCCGGAACGGCGTTCTGCCTTTTAATGACAAGGCGTCCCCGGAACTGATCAGGCGGGAGACCGACATGAGCAAGAATGAGTTCAAGAGGGCTGTGGGCCGGCTGCTGAAGGAGCGGAAAATAGAGATTCTGCCCAACGCGATTCGGAAGACCATCTGAGTCCGCGGAGCCGCCGGGGAAAATCATTAAGAAATTGAAAATTCACAGGAAACGCTGGAAAAACGTCATCCGGTATGTTAAAATAACTTTGATATTAGGAGGAAAGCGGGCTCTCCGCTTTCGGGGATAGGAGGTAGACAGATGGATATAGCAGGAGTATCAATGGCATTGGCGAACGTCTCCCAGATGGCCCAGATTGGGACGGCTGTGCTGAGCAAGGCCATGGAGACCAATGCGGAGCTGGGCGCCGGGATGGTGGAGATGCTGGACGCTGCCGCCATGGAGCTTTCCGTGAATCCGGACGTGGGTGCCAACTTTGACATGCGCATCTGATCAGATGTGGAATGAGCGCCCTGTCCTGTTGGGAGACCTGTCGATAAGGCTGCCTGGGGGTTATGCTTCAGGCGGCTTTTTTGTGAAAAATCATAAATTCCTATTGCTTTTTTGCCGTATTTTCTGTACATTTGTAGATATAGAAACAATTGCGGGCATCGAAATTGGCCATAACGACAAAAAGGGGTGGGGGTCATGATCTCAAATCAAATTTTACAGAACACAATCGATGGATTGAAGAACATTTCTCGGGTCGAATTTTGTATAATGGACGTGGATGGCAAGGAAGTGGCTTCTACGGCTGACATGAGCGGCAGCGCAAAGGCAGTGGCGGCGTTTGCCGCGTCTCCGGCGGACTCCCAGGAGATACAGGGACATCAGTTTTTCAAGATATTCGACGACCAGATGCTGGAGTATGTGCTGGTGGCATCCGGCACGGGCGAAGACGCTTATATGATCGGCAAGCTGGCGGCGTTCCAGATTCAGAACCTGCTGGTGGCCTACAAGGAGCGCCTGGACAAGGACAATTTCGTCAAGAACCTGCTGCTGGACAATCTGCTGCTGGTAGATATCTACAGCCGCTCCAAGAAGCTGCGTATCCAGACGGACGCGCCCAGGGCGGTGCTGATCGTGGAGTCCCTGGGGGGCAGGGACAGCAATGTGCTGGAGCTGGCGCGGGCCTGCTTCAGCGCCAATAGCAAGGATTTCGTCACGGAAGTTGACGAGAACAATGTAATCATCGTCAAGGAGCTGACCGATGGCGACAGGGCCAAGGAGATGGCGCGGACGGCGAAGGCGCTTTGGGCGTATCTGGTGAAAGAGGGGATTCAGGGCAGCCGCATTGCCTACGGCACAGTAGTCCAGGAGATCAAAGAGGTGAGCCGTTCCTATAAGGAGGCCCGCATGGCCCTTGACGTGGGCAAGATTTTCTTCGACGAGAGGGAGATCATCGCCTATGGCGAGCTGGGAATCGGACGCCTGATTTATCAGCTGCCGATTCCGCTGTGCAAGATGTTCATCCGGGAGATTTTCGGCGGGAAGAGTCCGGACGAATTCGATGAGGAGACTCTCGGGACGATCTACAAGTTCTTCGAGAACAGCCTGAACGTGTCAGAGACCTCCAGGCAGCTGTTCATCCACAGGAACACCCTTGTATACCGCCTGGATAAGCTGCAGAAGAGCACAGGATTGGATCTGCGCGTCTTTGAAGATGCGATCACCTTCAAGATAGCGCTTATGGTAGTGAAATATATGAAGTACATGGAGACTGCGGATTTTTAGTCTCCCATTGCCGGGATGGAGGAAGACGATGGGCAAAAAGGAGCTGTCGTGGAGGAAACGGGAGCAGTTTATAGAGGATCATGGCATCATTTACCTTGACAATGTGAGCAAGGTCTACTCGAAAGGGGCTCCGGCCCTCAATGGGATTACTTTGGGGATTGGGAAGGGCGAGTTCGTGTTCATAGTGGGCGACAGCGGTTCGGGGAAGTCCACGCTGATCAGGCTTCTGCTGCGGGAGCTGACGGCTACCAGCGGCGGCGTCTACGTCATGGGCAGCGACCTGGCCAAGCTCAGGCACAGGCAGGTGCCCAAATTCCGGCGCAACCTGGGCGTGGTGTTCCAGGACTTCAGGCTGCTGAACGACAGGAACGTGTATGAGAACGTGGCGTTCGCCCAGCGCATCATCGAGGTGCCGACCAAACAGATTAGGAGGAACGTGCCCGCCATCCTGGCAACGGTGGGGCTGGCGGGAAAATACAAAGCGAAGACAAAGCAGCTCTCCGGCGGCGAGCAGCAGCGGGTGGCGCTGGCCAGGGCCCTGGTGAACAAGCCCTCCATCCTGCTGGCCGACGAGCCAACCGGCAACCTGGATCCCAAGAATTCCTGGGAGATCATGGGACTGCTGGAGGAGATCAACCAGAGCGGCACCACGGTTCTGGTGGTGACCCACAACAGGGAGATCGTCAATGCCATGCGCAAGCGGGTGATTACCATGAAGCGGGGCATCATCATCAGCGATGCGGAGGGAGGAGAGTACATCGATGAAGATTAGCACATTGTTCTATACAATCAAGCAGGGCTTCGTCAATATCTTCCGCAATAAATGGTATTCCCTGGCGTCCATCGCCACCATATCGGCCTGTCTGTTTCTGTTCGGACTGTTTTATGCCGTGGTGATGAATTTCCGGAGCATTGTGCTGAAGGCGGAGGAGGGTGTGTCCGTGACCGTGTTCTTCCACCACGAGAAGGATATCTGCGCCAACCATGAAGGAGCGGTCTTCCCGACGGACGCCCGTATAGAAGAAATCGGCCAGATGATAGCCAACCGCCCGGAGGTGTCGGAAGTGGTATTCACATCCGATGATGAGGCCTGGGAGAATTGGCGCAGAAACCAATGGGGGGAGAATTATGATACGTATTCCAAAGCCTTTCTGGAGAACCCCTTGGAAGGAGACAACAGCTACGAGATCTTCCTGAGCGATGTGTCCATGCAGAGCGCGCTGGTGACCTGGCTGGAATCGTTTCCAGAGGTGATGAAGGTGAACCATTCCGCGCTGACGGCGGATACCCTGAGCGGGGCGAACCTGCTGATCGCCTATGTGTCCGTGGGCATCATCGTGATTCTGCTGGCGGTCAGCGTCTTCCTGATCAGCAACACGGTGGCCATCGGCATTTCGGTCCGTTCCGAGGAAATCAATATCATGAAGTACATCGGGGCCACGGACTTTTTCGTCAGGTCTCCCTTTGTGCTGGAAGGCATGCTGATTGGGCTGTTGGGGGCTGTGCTGCCCCTGTGGCTGATTTATGGTATCTATAATTACGCTTTGACGTATATTACGGAGCGCTTTCCCATTTTGAACAAATTTCTGGCATTTCTGCCTGTGGACGAGGTGTTCGGGGTATTGACGCCGGTGTCGCTAATCGTTGGTGTGGGGATCGGCTTTTTCGGGAGCATCACCACTGTCAGAAAGCACTTACATGTGTAAAATAGGAGCCTATGAAGAAGAATTCAATTTGCAGGGTGATTGGCTGTCTGGCAGCGGCATTGCTGATTTGCAGCGCAGCCGTATCGGGGGTCAGGTCCTGGAGCCTGCCCGTATCTGCCGCCGGCTCGTCCAAAGGCCTCTCGGACAGCATCAAGGAGAAAGAGAACCAGATTTCCCAGAAGAAGGATGAGAAAGAGGCCCTGAAGAACGGCCTCAGCGACCTCCAGAAGATGAAGAAGGAACTGGAATCCCAGAAGAATGACCTGAAGAATTATGTGAAGCAGCTGGACAGCAACCTGGAACTGATAGAGCAGAAGGTCGCCGAACTGAAAGGCCAGATCACCGCCAAGGAGGAGGAAATCGCCCAGACCCAGGCCGAACTGGAGGCCGCTCAGGAGCGGGAGGAGGACCAGCAGGAGGCCATGGCTGTCCACATCAGGATTTCCTACGAGGCGGGAGAGCCGAGCGTTTTTGATATGCTGCTGAAGGCTCAGAGCTTCGGGGATTTCCTGAACCGGATGGACTACATGGAGAAGATGATGGCGGCGGACCATCAGATGTGGCAGGACTACAAGGCGGCGAAAGAGTATGTGCAGCTCTGCAAGGAGGAGCTGGAGCTGGAGAAAGAGATTCTGGACGAGACCAGGGAAAATGTGGAAATCGAACAGAGAAATCTTGAGGAGTTGATAGAACAGAAGAATCGTGATATCATAAGTTATGAGACGGATATCAACAATAAGGAAAAGGCCATTCAGGAATACGAGGATGAGATTAAGGCCCAGGAGGCGGAGATCCGGCTTCTGGAGGCTGCCGTCGCCGAGGAGAGGAAGAAGCTGCTGGCCAGCAACGGGTCCGGCATAAAGTATGACGGCGGAATGTTCAAGTTCCCTCTGGCCTCCTACACAAGGGTGTCCGATGATTACGGCATGAGGATACATCCGACTTTAGGGGTGGAGCAGTTCCATAACGGCGTGGACTTCGCAGCCCCGAAGGGCACGGCCATCTATGCCGCCTATGACGGGCAGGTGGTGGCGGCTGCCTACAGCGCTACCATGGGGAATTATGTCATGATAGACCATGGGGACGGGCTGTATACGATTTATATGCATGCCTCGGCCCTGTACGTGAACAGGGGGGACATGGTGGCCAAGGGCGAGACCATAGCCGCGGTGGGCAGCACCGGGCGCTCTACGGGAAACCATCTTCATTTCAGCGTGAGGCTGAATGGCTCTTACGTGTCTCCCTGGGGATACCTCAGCCAGTAGGGGGAGGAAAGTCCAGGGCTGGGCAGGGAATTGCTGCGGGCAGAGAGGGCGGCTTGTAGCGTGCCGGAAGAGCAGAAAACCAGGCATAGGGCTGGCGTTAGGATAGGAGGAGTTTTTTATGGACGAAAATCAGGCTTATTTTGATAATCTTTCCGGTTCCGGGACAGGAGGCGGGGACAGCCAGGGCGGGAACGGCTGGACCAGCAGCTTCGGCCAGTCCGGGCCGGCGCAGCAGCAGGGCATGCCCGGTGGAGGATTCGGAAAGCCGCCCCGGGGCGAGCGGGGCAGCGGGAAAGGATTGTTCCTGGGGGGCCTGATCACAGGCATCGCGGGGGCCATGCTGGTGCTGGGCATCTGCTATCTGGGCATCTATGTGCAGAATGCGGTGCAGTCCGAGCCGCAGTCATCGGGGGACGCGGTGTTCCGGGAGGATTCGGCCATCGATGCCTCCGTGCTGAACAAGATGCAGATGCTGGAGAGCACCATTGACAATTATTTCTACCTGCATGAGGTGTCCGGTGAGGAGCTTCAGGACGGCATCTATAAAGGGATGCTGAACGCGCTGGGAGACCCTTATTCCGAGTATTATTCCGCGGAAGAGCTGCAGGCCCTGATGGAGCAGACGGAAGGAGTCTACTACGGCATCGGGGCGTATGTGGGCCAGGACACGGCCACCGGCCTGCCCAAGATCAGCGGCGTCATCGAAGGGGCGCCGGCGTCGGAAGTGGATCTGCGGGCCAATGACCTGATTTATGAGGTGGACGGCCAGTCCACCATGGGGCTGACTTTGACGGAGGCCGTATCGCTGATCAAGGGAGCCGAAAACACACAGGTAGTCCTGACGATTGTCAGGGAAGGGGAGAGCGATTATCTGGAGGTCGCCGTCACCCGCAGGAAGGTGGAGACACCCACGGTGGCATGTGAGATGATGGAAGACGGCATAGCGTATATCCAGGTGACGGAATTCGATGAAGTGTCCATCGACCAGTTCGCGGATGCGCTGACTGCGGCCAGGAGGCAGAACATGAAGGGCATGATTCTGGACCTGCGGGCCAACCCCGGCGGAAGTCTGAACGCAGTGGTGGAGATGGCGCGGATGATTCTCCCGGAGGGCATGATTGTATACACGGAAGACAAGAACGGGAAGCGGTCGGAGTACACCTGTGACGGGGATAAGGAGCTGGAAGTGCCGCTGGTGGTCCTGATCGACATGAATTCCGCCAGCGCCGCAGAAATCATGGCGGGGGCCATCAAGGATTACAGGCTGGGGACGCTGGTGGGGACCACCACCTTCGGCAAGGGCATCGTGCAGCAGATCATCCCCTTCCGCGACGGATCCGCGGTGAAGGTCACGATCAGCGCCTACTACACGCCCAACGGCAACAATATCCACGGCCTGGGGATCGAGCCCGACGTGGTGTGCGAATTCGACGGAGAGGCCTACTATGCAAGCGATGAGCATCCGGACAATCAGCTGGAGAGGGCCAAGGAAGTGCTGAGGGATTTGATAAGACGGTAGGAGGACCGGAAGGGAACGCTTATTTCATAAAAATCCGCAGTTGGGGAAAGCCAGGCCGCGGATTTTATGATATAACGGACAGTCCCGGTCATTTTTCCGAAAGACCCAGGACAGAGAAGCCATGCTCGAAGAGCAGGTTGTTGGCCTCGAAAATCGACTGGTTCCGCTGCAGGGCGAACAGGATGACGGCGTCGCGCTGGTCCCTGGCGTACAGCTCCCGGTTTTTCGACAGCTTTAGGAGGGTCTGTGTCTCCTCGTCGGATAGGCCCAGGCCGAAAGCGGTGGCAATCAGCTTGTCGCGGGAAGGGGTCTTTTCCCCGGAGAATATCTGATATACATAAGCCCGGCTCAGCAGGGATCCCCGCACCACGTCCGCTTTGCTCAGCCCCTTTTGGGACAGCAGGCGGTTCAGATGCTGGGCCAGATTGCCCTGCAGCAGGCTTTCCCGGTTGCTCTTCAGATAGTCTTCGATGTCTGTGGCAGCCTTGATTTCGTGCTTTAGTTCTTCGGTGGTCTTTGGATTCATTGTGTACCTTCTTCCATCTGTGTACTATCATTATACTAGATTGCAGACGATGGGGCAAGCCGGAAAGAGGGATTTATTTTGGGAGCTGGCGCAGACAACTCCCTGAGTAGTGAGAGCGGACGGAGGATGTGAACGTATGGAATACAAAGAAATAGAGCTGTTGAAACAGAGTGCAAAGAGCGCCGTGCATCTGGTGCGGGGGGGCAGGACATATGCCTGCCGAAGCTGAAGGAAGCCCATATCTACGAAGACAAAACAGTAGTTATTGAGGGGTGCATAGAGGGACGGACATTGGGCGCCGCGGAACTGTCCGGGAAGCGATTCCGGCAGGTAGTCCGCCGGCTGTGCTCCGTTCTGGAATTTCTGCGCGGGAAGGGCATCATCTACCGGGACATCAAGCCCTCCAACTGTCTAATACAATTTCTGAAGGGCCTGCTATTTATCCTGATTCTGCTGGCCGGTTTGAAGGCGGCAGTGCTGCTGCTGTACCCTTCCAATGAAATCGTCCGCACCTGGCAGCGTTTCTATGCCCTGGAAAAGGGGGAGGTGGAGCTGCTGGTGGTGGGCAGCAGCCATGCCTACTCTACTTTTGACACATCTGTCATTTTTCAGACCACCGGGATGGAGAGCTATATCCTGGCCACCAATTCCCAGAATGCGGTGCAGGCCTATTTCAACGTGAAGGAAGCGCTGCACTATCAAAGGCCGAAAGCCATCATCCTGGAGGCCTTTTCCCTGGACAACAATAACAACTGGCGGTATGGCGACACGCCCGACCGGGACTGGAAAAAAGAGTCCAATATCGACGGCATGCGCTTCGGGCTGACGAAGCTGGAGGCCGTGATGGAGCAGTATGAGCGGGAGAACTGGAGCTACGCGCTGCTCCCGATTGCCAGATGCCACGGCAATTGGGAAAATATCGTGACCGTGGGGTCGAACCTGCGGTTCCTCACCGGAGGCATGGAGGGATTCTCTTCTTTCCGCCCCAGCTGGTCCGTCATGTCGGCAGAAACGGCGGAACAGTACGCCCAGGCGGCCTATAACCCTGCCGAATGGGTGATTTCCGAAACCAATGAGCTCCATTTCCGCAAGCTGGCGGCCCTGTGCAGAGAGGAAGGGATTCCTTTCTATGTAGTCATGGCGCCCATGTATGACGTATATATCCAGTCGATGAATTATGACAGCTGCACCGACAAAGTCGCGGCTCTCGCCGAGAGCGAAGGGGTATCTTTTCTGGACTGCAACCTGTACTATGACGAAATCGGCCTGACCGCGGAGGATTTCGAAGACGTGTTCAACACTTACCACCATCTGAACGGCAGCGGAGCCGAAAAAGTGTCCCGGTTCGTGATGGAGACGCTTTACGGGCGGGAAAGGGATTGAGGAGGGAGCGATATGTTGTTCAATTCTGTTGATTTTCTGGTATTTTTCCCGATTGTGGCGCTGGTGTACTTTCTGATTCCCCAGCGGGTGAAATATCTGTGGCTGCTGGCGGCCAGCTATTACTTTTATATGAGCTGGAATCCCAGGTATGCCCTTCTGATGCTGGTATCGACCCTGACCACCTGGGGCTGCGGGCTGCTGCTGGCCGCCTGCGGGAAAAAGGCGGGGAAATGGGGCCTGGGCGGGTGCATCGCGGTGAACCTGGGGATTCTGTTTTTGTTCAAATATTATGTCTTCGCGGCGGCCAGCGTGGAAAAGGCCTTCGGGCTGTTCCATATCTCCCTGCGGATGCCGGCCTTTGACGTGCTCCTGCCGGTGGGCATCTCGTTCTATACCTTCCAGGCGCTGGGGTATGTGCTGGACGTCTGGCGGGGGGAGATTCCGGCGGAGAGGAATTTCCTGCGCTATGCCCTGTTTGTGTCGTTTTTCCCCCAGCTGGTGGCCGGGCCGATCGAGCGCAGCAAGAACCTTATGAGCCAGATATATGAGCGCCATGTCTTTGACCCGGAGCGGGTGAAGGACGGGCTGCTGCTGATGGGCTGGGGATTTTTCCAGAAGCTGGTAATCGCCGACCGAATCGCCATTCTGGTGACGGATGTGTACGACAATTATACGGAGTATTCCGGTCTGCAGATACTGCTGGCCACGGTTCTTTTCGCCTTCCAGATCTATTGCGACTTTGGAGGGTACTCAGACATCGCCGTGGGGGCGGCCCGGGTGATGGGATTCACGCTGACGAAGAACTTCAAAAGCCCTTACTACGCCGTCACGGTCAGTGAATTCTGGCGCAGCTGGCACGTCTCCCTGACTACATGGTTCCGGGATTATGTCTACATCCCGCTGGGAGGCAACCGCTGTGGCAGGCTGAAGAAGTACCGGAACCTCCTTGTGACCTTTGCCGTCAGCGGCCTCTGGCACGGGGCAAGGTGGAGCTTCGTGGCCTGGGGGGCGCTCAACGGCCTTTACCAGGTGGCGGGCGACCTGACCAGGCCCCTCCGCGCGGGGCTGTACAGAAGACTGCATGTGCGCACGGACTGTGCAAGCTTCCGGCTGGTTCAGAGAATCGGGACATTCCTGTTGGTGGATTTCGCCTGGCTCTTTTTCCGGGCTGAGGGCTTCGGGATTGCTCTGCGGATGCTGCGGCACAGCGTCGCCCATCTGGATTTTCTTTCCTTCTTCAGCCCGGACACTTTGCTGGGCATCGACACCATGGCCCTGTCCGAGAAGAATTTCTGCGTCATGCTGGCGGGGCTGGTCCTGCTGATGTGGGTGGACTGGCTGAAACGGCGGAAGGTGGACCTTAAGGGGATGCTGGCGCGGCAGAATATCTGGTTCCGCTGGCTGGTGTACTACGGCCTGATTTTCGCCGTTCTGATCTTCGGCATCTACGGACCGGGGTATGACGCCTCTACCTTTATCTATTTCCAGTTTTAGCGGGGGGCGTTTCGGCATGAAAGTAGTCAGAGATGTAGCGGCGTTCCTTGTGATTGGGGCGCTTCTGTTGGGGCTGGCGCAGACGGTGTTCGTAGAGAAGGATTCCTATCCGAAATACCGCGCGTGGAAGGCCGCGGAGGATGTGGACGTACTGGTGCTGGGCAATTCCCATGCGGAGAACGGGATACGGGCGGGCGCGCTGTCCGACAGCCTGTCTGAGAGCGCCGGAAGAGAGGTGACGGTGTTCAATTACGCAATCTACGGCATGCGCATGGAGCAGATGTACTATTTTGTGAAAGAGATATTCCGGACCCATGTGCCGGATTTGATTGTACTGGAGACTTATGCGTTCTGCCCTTTGGCGGACGGGGACAGAGAAATCCTTGAACCGTCTGTGGGAGGAGCTGGACTTTGGCTATGGGGACCTGTACAACGAGGGCCATGTGAACGAAAGCGGCGCGGATAAGGTGACGGCGTGCCTTCTGGAGTATCTGAGAGAGCATTATGACGGGGGCAGTGATTGGGGGACGGTCCGGAGAGCCTGGTGATTTTTTTATAAAATTCTTAGTGTAATTTCGGGAAATATTTGCTATAATGAGTTATGCTGCACGCCAATGAAAGTTGCAGTGAACTACAACAAAGCCACTATCACTACAGTGGCTTTAAGACATTATAATATTTGTGATACCGCATAAATGCAGGTATTTACCGCTAAAATCATTTTTGGTAGTTATATTTCCTGAACACTCAATAAAATGCTCGATAAATGCTACTGTATCAACAATCATTTATATATTTAGTGTTCAAAGTTCGGATTTAAGGTTATAAGGTTATTATTATAACGGATACGAGTTCATAGCGGCTTTTGCTGTATTTCTGGGCTTTTCTGGAGCCTTTGCGATGGAAGGCCGCGCAAGGGGATAAAGGAGAATGGAGTACGAAGTAATCAGGCAGCTGAAACAAAGCAAAAAGAGCACCGTGTCCCTGGTGCAGGAAAAAGGGGGAGGGCGGATGTTCGTCCGCAAGGTGCTGGCCGGGCGGCATCCGGTGTACCAAATGCTACAGAAGGATTCGCATCCCTGCCTGCCGAAGCTGTACGAGGTCGCCGCCTCTGATGACTACATAACTGTAATAGAAGAGTATATAGAAGGACAGTCATGCGGCGCAGTGGAGCTGTCCGAGAGGCAGTTCCGGCAGATTGTCCGGGAGCTGTGCTCCGTTTTGGAGTTCCTGCACGGAAAAGGCATCATCCACCGGGACATCAAGCCCTCCAACATCCTATTGACGGCGGAAGGGCATGTGCGGCTTATCGACTTCGACGTCTCCCGCGTGCTCCATGAGGGGAAGGAGCAGGATACGGAGCTGCTGGGCACCAGAGGGTTCGCGCCGCCGGAACAGTACGGTTTTGCCCAGACGGATGAACGGGCGGACATCTATGCCCTGGGCATGACGCTGGAGCAGCTGGCGCAGGGAAGGCGCTGGAGGACCCGCTATCAAAAAGTGATCCGGAAATGCAAGAGCCTGGATCCGGACAAGAGGTATCAGTCGGCAGGGCAGCTGAGGCATGCCTTCCTCCTCGCGGACAGGAGGGTTCTGTGCGGAGCGGCAGCGCTGGCGCTGGCGGCGCTTATGGGGCTTGGAGCGGCAGGGCTGCCTGCCCTGCGGGCCGGAGGGCAGGAGGAGGCCGGCCTCATGGTCCTGCCGGCACCGGGGAATCCCCGCTGGGACGGGGAGACGGGCACTGTGACCTGGGATAAGGTGGAAGAAGCAGGGGAGGCGAACGAGGGCCGATATCAGATGCGGTTGTACAGAAGGGATACAGCGTCCGCGCCGGATGCGGAGGAGGGAGGCTGGTATCACGAGGAATGCGTAAGGTTTGGCGGCGCCGCCAGGCTGCGGGAAGTCCTGGACTGGAATGTCACGCCCTGCCTGGAGGAGAACGGGTTCTATTATTTTACGGTGTCGGCTATGGGGGACGGCGTTCGGTATGCGGACAGTCCTTTTGTGGTGTCGGACATGTTCGAGTATACCGGGGAATCGGCTCCTCCGCTGGCTGTCCCCACAGGGCTAGAGTGGAGGATGTATGAAATTGAAGACAGAAAGTGTTATTATGCCGTATGGGACAATCTTGGCGATTATGAGGACGGAGATTTCTTCAATGTGACCGTTTACGACCAGACAGGCGCTTATGTGTTGAACAATACTTGGTCAAAACGCATGATTGTGGAGGACGGACGCGGCGGGGTTTCCGTCCAGGCGCAGTATCTGATAGCGGAGCCGGGCAGTAAATATCGGTTTACCGTCCAGGTATATTCGTCACGGCCGAACGAGCGCTCTTCAAGCCCCATGCCGGAGCCCACACCGGAGGAATATTACAGCCCATGGCTGGACATGTGGCCGAGAGAATGAAGCTCATAGGCCTGGCGGCTTGCTGTATTTCCGAGGGCCGTGCATAGGGGATAAAGGAGAATGGAGTACGAAGTAATCAGGTAGCTGAAACAAAGCAAAAAGAGCACCGTGTCCCTGGTGCAGGAAAAAGGGGGAGGGCGGATGTTCGTCCGCAAGGTGCTGGCCGGGCGGCATCCGGTGTACCAAATGCTACAGAAGGATTCGCATCCCTGCCTGCCCTGCGGGCCGGAGGGCAGAAGGAGGCCGGCCTCATGGTTCTGCCGGCACCGGGGAATCCCCACTGGGACGGGGAGACGGGCACCGCGGCTGGTATGAGGAGGAGGTCGTAAGGTATGGCGGCACCGGCAGTGACGTGGAAGTCATAACCTGGAACATTGTGCCGAAGCTGGAAGCCAACGGATACTATTATTTCACGGTAGCGGCTGTGGGGGACGGTGTCCAATATGCGGACAGCCCCTATGTGGTGTCGGACGTGTTTGAATATACAGGCGAAGAAGCCCCGCCTCTGGCTGCCCCCACAGGCCTGGCCTGGAGGCTGTATGAAATCGACGATGCCCGGCGCTATTATGCCACATGGGACAATCTGGACGATTATGAAGACAATGATTTCTTCAATGTGACTTTCTATGACCAGGCGGGTGATTATCTGATGAACAATACCTGGTCAAAACGTGAGATTGTGGAAAGGGGATATGGCGGGATTCCCATTCGGGCGGAATTTTTGCCCAGGGAGGCGCGTGCCGTTTTACCGTCCAGGTATATTCCTCGCGGCCAAACCAGTACGCCTCAAGCCCTATGCCGGATCCCGCTCCGGAGGAATACTATAGCCCATGGCTGCAGATTCGGGCGGAAGAATGAAATCCGTGAGCCGGGCGGAGAATCCGGGGCGGAATCAGAGGGCTGAGTAAAAATTTACTGGAATTTCCGCTGACAGCATACCTAAAACAGTGCGAAATCTTTTACAATGCACATATGCGCTGTTTGAGTCCTGCACATGAACCGGGAGGAAGTGCCGTTTATATCGGGAAAAGGCACAGCCCGTCCGGAGAAAGGTGCGGATTCGCAGACATGTACAATCAGAAAGGAGCATTGTGAAGAGATGAAGAAAAGGTTATTGAAAAGTCTCGGCATCTTTGTCCTGGCGGCTTTTGTGGGGCTGCAGGGCAGCGCCGGGACGGTGTGGGCCGCCGGGGCGATGGCGGCGGACAGCGCAGGGGCGTTGTCAGGTGTCGTCGATGGCGGGGGAGATGCTGAGAGCGCCCTGAAGAGCGGGGGATTCGCGCTTGGGACGGATGCTGTCTTGCCAGGGGATGACGCTTCGACATCCGATGATGCCCAGGGCGGGGAAGCGGAGGACGGAGCGGCCGTGGACGAAGATGGTGCTGCGGACAATGAATCCGCGCCTGGAGGCGAAGGAGATGCATCCGGAAGTGAAGGAGACGCATCCGGAAGCGAAGGAGACGCATCCGGAAGCGAAGGAGACGCATCCGGAGGCGAAGGAGACGCATCCGGAGGCGAAGGAGACGCATCCGGAAGCGAAGGAGACGCATCCGGAAGCGAAGGAGACGC
>CAJUFI010000073.1 GCA_910585665.1 uncultured Acetatifactor sp.
AAGCGACATGATTTTTTTAGCCACAAATGTTACAAAAAAGCTTGACCACTACACCCCTTGAACAGCCCTCGCAGAAAGTCCAGGTACTCCTTCTGTACCTCCTTCTGCTCCTTCGCCAGCCGGAACACGCAGTCCCATTCATCGATGATGAAGATGAAGCTTTCCCCTTTGGCGGCATGAATCTGCTTCAGCACACCGGAAAGGCCATAACGGCCTACCTCGAAGCAGTCCCCATATTCCTCCCTGAGCTCCTTTATGACCGCATTCTGCATCTCTTCTATGAAGAAATCCAGATGAGACTCCTGGAACAGGAACTGCTGCACATCCCACCGAATCACGTTGTGGCGGTTCAGGTGGTCCCGGAAGGACACGTCCCCCTCGGCCTTCAGACCCGCGAACAGCCTGGCAGACTCGCAGCCCTTGCTATAATATGCCACCAGCATGTCTGCCGCCATGGACTTCCCGAAGCGCCTGGGGCGGCTGACGCACAGGTTCTTCTGCTGGGTCCTTATGACGCTGTTGGTATAGGGTATCAACCCGCTTTTGTCCACGTAGATTTTAGAATTTATCGCTTCCTGGAACAAGATGTTTCCCGGATTCATATATGTCCCCATAGTCCCGCGCGCTCCTTCCTCTTCCCCCCTCTGTGCGCCTCGGCACGCACCGCTCAACTTCTCTCTCCATGATAATATGCAATGGCGGAAACGTCAAGCAATCGTCTCCAGTTTTTTCTCTCCAGCTATTGCACGGAATTACGTTAGGGAGGTACGACTCCATCTCAACCGCCGCTTGAGTCGCCCTAAAATATCGCTTTTTCATGGCTAGCGCGCCTTAGAATCCGGAGTCTCTTCCTCCCCACGGGCGATTCCCAAAAAACGGCACTCAAGCAACTCTTTATTCCCAATTCCTCCCCAATCGTTTATACTGAAACGGTAAGGTCGGCCGACCACTTACAGGGATGATGCACTACAGCAGACGGAAAGCATCTTCCCTCCCATACAGTACAGCAATCCAGCACAGACAACAGCATGGATACCGCAGAAAATGTGGTTAGGAACTGTCGGAATATAACTGCTGCAACCTCTGTAGGAAAAGGCCTTGAAACACAAGGAAAACGGCTTTCAAATCGCAGCGGTTATCTGCAGATAATTCCTTAGGAACTGCCGGAAAATAATCTACGCATTTTGTTTAGAGTAAACCTGATAAAATCTGTAAATTTTGCAACAGGCTTGCGTAGGTTATTTGGAGGCATTTCCTTAGGAATTGTCGGAAAATAACTGATGCAACTTGTTTAGGAGAAAGCCCAGAAATACAACGAAAACGGCTATAAACTTGCATCAGTTATTTGTAGACAATTCCTTACCACCGAATAAGCGAACACTGCGGAAATGCAGATGCCGCAGAATGCGCGGCGAGCGATGACCCCAAACCATCGCTACAGCGCCAAACAGAAAGGAGAGAATCATGTTCGATACTATGAAAGTAGCACATAAAATCAGAGAAGCACGGATTTCCCAGAACATGACGCAGATGAACCTGGCGGATGCCATGGCGGTCAGCTATCAGGCCGTCTCCAACTGGGAGCGGGGCTCCTCCTGTCCGGACATCTCCAAATTGAAACAGCTCTGCCAGATCCTTCATATCAGCATGGACGAGCTCCTGGGCTCGGAAAGCACCTCCAAGACCTTGAACCGCATCATCCAGAAAGACGAGTCCGCCGAAGACTGGGACGAACCCGTCACCATGGAAGAAATCCAGGAATTCGCCCCTATCCTCCCGCCCGCTGACGTGGAGCGGCTGGTGGACGACAATCTGGAGAGCCAGGAGGAAGAGAAACTCGATCTGTCCGCCATCATCGGGCTTGCACCCTTTTTGGACAGCGAGTACCTGGACTCCCTGACCAAAAGAGCCCATGTGGACAGCCTGTCAGAACTGGCCGGGCTGGCACCTTTCCTGAGCAAGGATGCTTTGGACTCCCTGGTCAAAAATTCCGATCCCCAGGCCGACATGTCCGGCATCATAAGCCTGGCACCTTTCCTGTCAAGCGAAACCCTGGACTGGCTGGCACGCAAAGTTCCCTCTGTCGACGGCCTTGCGGGCCTGACGGGACTGGCCCCTTTCTTAAGCGAAGATACCCTGGACTATCTGGTCAGAAACGCCAACCTGGACACAGACCTGTCCGGCATCATAGGACTGGCTCCCTTCCTGTCCCGGGAGACGCTGGACTGGCTGGCGTGCGAGGTTCCTTCCGCAAACGGTCTCCATGGCCTGATTGGGCTGGCACCCTTCTTAAGCAAAGATGTCCTGGATCATCTGGTCAAAAAATCCGACCTGGAAGCTGACCTGTCCGGCATCATAGGGCTGGCACCTTTCCTGTCCCGGGAGACGCTGGACTGGCTGGCGCTCAGAATCCCCTCTGTCAGCGGACTGAACGGACTGATTGGGCTGGCGCCTTTCCTAAGCAAGGATACCTTGAACCATCTGGTCAAAAACGCCAATCCGGACACGGACCTGTCCGGTCTCACGGGGCTGGCCCCCTTCCTGTCAAAGGAAACCCTGCAGGAAATGGCCGAAGCGCTCATGAAAGGCAAGAACCTGGACACTCTGAAGTCCATCGTCCCTTTCCTGTAATATATACTGCACGTCAACGAAACTTGCAGCATATTACAGGAACCGCTTCGCCAACCCTGTAATCCAAAAGCTTATTACAGGAACCGCTTCGCCAACCCTGTAACCGAAAGTAAACTGCAACCAAGTCAGGAATTGTCTACAAATAACTGGTGCGAGTTTATAGCCGTTTTCCTTGTATTTCCGGGATTTCTCCTAAACAAGTTGCATCAGTTATTTTCCGACAGTTCCTCACTATCACTACAGTAACTTTAAGTCCGCCAGCCATATATGCTCACCTTAAACAGATAAGCAAATTCCGGCAGTCTTGAGCATATCCGGCAGTCTGTAAAGACTGCCTCCCCCGGCCCACGAGAGGATAATATCCATGGCTGCTGCCCTTCTTCCAGGCTCTGCGCCCCCGGCCCACGAAGGGGCCGCATCCCCGGAACCCACGGCATCCTACCCTCTCGTGGGCCATCCATATTGCACCTGGTGCCGACAATGCCCCCACACCCCCGCCCCCGCGCCGATCAGGGCCGCCGCCAGCCCCATGGCCGTCAGGAAGACCCGGGCACCGCCGGGCGCCTCTGCGAAAGCCCCCGGGTAGGACAGAGGCATCCCATAGCAGACCGAGCGGAGCAGCGAGTTGACCACTCCCATCGGCAGGGAATCCAGCACAATCTCCCTGAAGGCAAAAGGCCCTATGTAGAAGAACAGCGAGCGCACCAGCGAGGAAAAAGTCTGCCTGCATCCGGCAGAAATCCCACAGGTCACCACAGCCACCACCAGCGCGGAGAACCATCCGCACAGGTACAGGATGAGGAGCCCCTTCCCCATGGACATGGAATCCTCCAGATAAAAGACGGGAATCCCCGACAGCCCGCAGCTGACCTCCAGCCCCGCCGTGCCATAATAAACGATATACAGCAGATAAATGCTCCCACAGGCCAGCCAGTAATAAGCCGTTGCCAGAAGACAGCCCACCCCCATCCTGAGCCGCCAGAGGGAAAAGCGCCCTTTTGCCGTGGGCAGAATGATATCCGCCGTGCGGCAGGCATAGTCCTCCGAGAACATGGGGCACAGCAAGATGATGATGGCAATGTGGGCCAGGATATAGGCCAGCAGGAATCTGTCCCAGAACCAGGACGAGTTCCCGGTATAACCGAACATATAATCTCCCTGTAGATACCGGCTCTCCGTCCAGCCTTCCGCCAGCACATAAGTGGTCTCTCCCTCCTCATCCTTGACCTCCTCCCCGAACTTCCTGGCCACGAAACGATTGCAATAATTGTCATTGCCGCCTTTCGCCGCTGCCTCCCGCATGCCCTCCAGGGTAGTGCTGCGGGAATAATAATTGATCGGAGGGCCGTATTTTTCCCAGATGGCCCTCACTGTCTCTTCGGTAAGCGGGCCAGTGAATTCCGCCGCTATCTCCTTGTCTTTGGCAATGGCCGCCGTCCCATGGTATATCTCCCCATCGTCAATCAGCCCTTCGCCCCAGACAGTATTGCCCATGGTAAAATATATGATGAAAAACAACGCCACAAGCATGGCGGCCACAGCCACTTTTTTCGATAAAAGACGATACATTTCTGCCTTGAACATTTACACTCTCCTATTCCCGTACAAAACGGCTATAATCCCGCATCGTAAGGAATTGTCTACAAATAACTGATACGGGTTCATGGCGGCTTTTGTTCGATTTCCAGGCTTTTTCCT
This sequence comes from uncultured Acetatifactor sp., assembly GCA_910585665.1. Taxonomy (GTDB): domain Bacteria; phylum Bacillota; class Clostridia; order Lachnospirales; family Lachnospiraceae; genus Acetatifactor. The sequence continues at coordinate 4,330 of CAJUFI010000073.1, forward strand.
GAACAAGTTGTTAAAGGACAATTCCCTGGAGTGTCGGTCAGCTATAAAATATCTGCAGCCCATGGCATGACCCTGTCTCTTTACCGCTCACGGAAGTGGTAGAGGTAGACATCTTCCAGATCCGGATCCGCCGGCTGTGCTTCTTCCATGGGGCGGGTGTCGGATACGATGCGCAGCCGGACGCCCTCCTCCGTGTTGCGTAGGTTGCTGACGTTGAAGTACGCCTGGTACCGTTCCGTGTCCTCCGGCTTCACGATGCACTCCCACACCTTTCCCCTGACCATCTCCAGCATCCTGCCCATGTCCCCGGTAGCCAGCAGCGCCCCCTCTTTCATCAGGAGGATTTCATCCGCTATGTACTCCACATCCGACACGATGTGGGTGGACAGGATGATAGTTCGGCATTTTGACAGAGAACTGATGATATTCCGGAAACGGATGCGCTCCCTGGGATCCAGGCCGGCAGTCGGCTCATCCAGAATCAGGATTTCCGGGCTGTTCAGAAGGGCCTGGGCGATGCCCAGTCTGCGTATCATGCCGCCGGAGAAGGTCTTGATTTTTTTCCCCTTCTCCCGTGTCAGCTCCACCATCTCCAGGAGCTCCTCCGTCCTGGCCTCGGCCTCCTCCTTCGGCATGGCTTTCAGCGCCGCCAGATACAACAGGAAACGCTTCGCCGTGAACTCCGGATAATACCCGAAATCCTGGGGCAGATAGCCCAGAACCCGCCGGTACTCCGCCCCCAGCTCCCCAATCCGGCTGCCGCCATAGCGGATGCTGCCCTCTGTGGCTTCCAGGATGCCGCAAATCATCCGCAGCAAAGTGGTCTTGCCGGAACCGTTGGCCCCCAACAGCCCGTACACGCCCTGGCCCAGGGTGCAGGAAACCCCGCTCACGGCCTTCTTGTCCCCGTATTTTTTTGTCACTCCCTCCAAGGTCAGTTCCAACATACTATCTCACCTCTCCTGATTTTCATGTACATGCACCGCAGCTGCCACAGATAGATTCCCATTCCGCAAAGCAGGGCCAGCACCCAGGCCCACAAGGATGCCCCCCCATAAGCTTCCTCGGGCCAGGACGCGGGAATTACGGCAATGATTCCGGCAATAAACGCCATGGCCAGCTGGCCGTACCGGCTTCTGCCGCCCCGGATGGCTGTGAAGAACAGAAGACAGCATATATTGGCAAGCACCAACGGCACCAGCACATAGAGACAGACCTGTATGAAAGGAACGGAAGCTTCTGCCGCGATTCTGCCGCTGGCCAGGAGAAGAATCAGGATATCCGCCGTGCCTGACAAGGCCATCTTGATTGTCCAGAGCTGGGACAGGTTGAAAAAACAGCTCTGCTCCAGCTCCGCCATCCCCCGGGAAAAATGCCGCCCCAGGCTGACGCAGCCCGCCACTCCCATCCACGCCGCCAGCACGGATGCCCACGGCAGATAGTCCTTCAGCCCGCCCTCATTCAGGGCAGTCTCCTCCAGCAAGATCACCAGCGCCACCGTGAGCGCCCCCTGTAAGAGCCAGAACCCGGGGGAGATGTACTGCAGCTCTGTCCAGGCCAGCTCCAGGGGCGATAGGGTTCGGCGAATCGTCTTCCTTTGGGCGGCTTGCCGTATCTCCCGGAGCGCCCGGTCCCTTCTGCCTTCTTCCGGGGCAAGGGTCTGCAGCAAGTGCGCAAGCTTCTCCGCCTCTCTGTCTTTCTGTAGAATCTGTTCTTTTACCGCTCTGTCTTTCCCTTTTTCCATAGTCGCTTCTCTCATTCCGCTTTCTGCCATCAATCCAGAAAATCCTCTTGCCGCAGAATGCCCTGCAGCTTCTCCATCCCCTGTCGGACGCGGGATTTCACCGAGGACACCGAAGCATCCGTCAGCCGCCCGATTTCCCGATATTTCATATCATATAAATAATGTAACAGAATCGCTTCCCGCTGCATGTCCGGCAGCTGCGCCAGCGCCTGCATCAGCCTGGCATGGACATCCGCTTCCACGGCATGCCGCTCCGGATCCACCGCCCGATTCCCTTCCGCATCTGCCCCCGCCAGCCCAGGCATCCAAGCCGCGCCCGGCTTCTCCCCTCCTCCGCCAAGCGCGTCGGCCTCATCTCTCCGGCTCCGCTCTGCTCCGCCAACCCCAGCGGCTCCTTCTCCCCAGCTACGCTCTGCTCCGTCAGCCCCAGCGGCTCCTTCTCTCCGGCTCCACCTTGCTCCACCGGCACCAGCGGCTCTGTCTCTTCGGTTCCGCTCCGCACTACGGTTCCGCTCCGCACTACGGTTCCGCTCTGCACTATCGGCCCTATCTCTCCGGCTCCGCTCTGCTCCGCCAGCCTCAGCGATTCCACTCCTCTGTCTGGGTCTTGCGCTGCCGGAAGCTGCGGCAATCGCGTCATTCCACTGCCAGTCTTCCCCACAGCGCACCGTCACCGCGTCCTCCCTGCTCTTCCGTCTCAGGTAGTCTCTGCACACATTCATGGCGATGGTCAGCAGATATCCCTTCAGATTCCGGTCATGATACCCCTCCACATACCGGATGAACCGCAGAAACGTCTCCTGGGCCATATCATAGGCGTCCTCCCTGCTGCCTGTCTGAAAGGCGCAGAAACGGAAGATATCATCGTAATACTTCTCCGCGATATCCTGAAGATACCTTTTATCCCCTTTCTGAATGGCCTGCACCCACTGACGCTCGTCCACAACGGCTCCTTTGTATCCTTCTAATGTTTTGTTCTAATAATATAACTTATCAGAAGCATGCACTTAGCTTCTGATAAAAGGCGCGTCCTCTGCGCCGCATTCGATTATAGGAAGCTACATTTGCTTCCTATAATATAACTTATCAAAAGCATGCACTTCGCTTCTGATAATAGGCGCGCCCTTCGCGCCGCTTTCGATTATAGAAAACTACTTTTGCTTCCTACATAATATAACTTCTACCGCGCTGAAAAAGTTTTAAATCTTTTCAATTTTTTTGATAAATCCACAGCCCCTACTCCGCCACAGGCATCTGCGCCCGTCTCTCCAGGCTGAGATAAGCCTGGTAAATCATAATGAATCCCAGGGGGCCGCCAATGATTCCCCAGATGCCGAATAGCTTGATGCCCGCATAAATCGACAGCAGTATCAGCACCGGAGACACCCCTATCTTCTTGCCGATCAGCTTCGGCTCCAGCAGCTCCCGGATGAAGATACAGGCCACATACACCAGCAGACAGGCCGCCCCCTGGACATAATTTCCCGCAAAAAACTGCTGCAAAGACAGCGGCACCAGAACCACCCCCGTCCCGATGAACGGCAGCGCGTCCAGCACCCCCGCCAGAAGCCCCCAGAGCACGCCGTTCGGTATCCCGGCAATGCCCAGCACCGTCGCCGTCAACGCCCCTATGGTGCTCATGATAATCATCTGGGCCTTCACAAAAGTGGCGATATACCGTATAATCCCGCAGATGATCTCCAGATAGACATAGCACTCTTCCCGGTTCAGCAGACGGTTCATGATATCGTCATAGTCCTTCGCCAAAAGCACCGTGGCGATTAAAAATGTCACCCAAAACCCCCCGACCGTGGCCAGCGTCTTCACATAAGCCAGAGATTGTGAGAGCATCCCGGGCAGAAACTGCAGCTGAAAATAGTCAATCCCCTCCTGGATGCCCTCCTGCAGCATCTGCTCCAGGTACATATTGTCGATTCCCAGAGATTTCCCCACGATGCCGCAGATATCATGTATGAAATCGGACAATTCCAGTTCCAGCGAATCCAGCCACCTCACCAGCCCGGGCAGACTGGATATCATCCAGGAGAACAGCACCCACAGCAGCACCACCAGAAAGCCACAGGCCAGAAGAAGCAGCAGCAGCGCCCCTATCTGCCTGTGGATACGCAGCTTCTTCTGCATCTTCAAAAGCAGCGGCCCGAAGATGGTCACGAACAGCATGGCCGTCAGCACCGGTGCCGCCAGCGGCGCTATGACTTTCAGGAAAAAATAAACTGCCCCCGTCAGCAGGAGCAGTCTCGCGAATCTGTTTTCTTTGATTTTCTCTATCATACCAAACCTCCATGCCGCAGCAGTACAGCGCGCGGATTCTTGCCTGTGCGGCTCTGCCACCAAAGCCGTCTGAAGCCAACGTCCATCCCGGGAACCGCTCCCTCGCCTGGCTGCATCTATGTCTGACATTAGTATGATATTTTTAAAGGATTTCATAGCTGTGAAAAAAAGGAAAATGCTGGATTTTTCGGCTCAATCCGAAACTCCATCCGCTTCCCGGAGACGGGATGGCGAAATTCCAGGCTGCATGCGCAAAGGGCCACGTACCGGACTCCCAGCCCTCGGGCCAGCGCTTTGGACGCTTCGCTCCCGTATTTCATGTCGCCAAGAAGCGGAGTACCCGCATGGGCCATCTGGGCGCGAATCTGATGGAAACGCCCCGTAATCAGCCGGATGTCCGCCAGGGACAGCCCTTCCGCTTCCCGCACCTGCAGGATTTCATACTCCAGCTCAGCCCTGTGGCCTGAGGATAGATTTTCCCCGGAATGCCCGGGGACAGACGGAATACCGGCAGACCCATCGTTGGCTGACGAAACGCTGACAGGCGCAACATCAGTGGGCGAAATCCTGGCAGACCCAGCATCGGTAAACTGAACATTTGCCCTTAAAATAGCAGCTTCTTGAGCCAGCCCATCAACTACAGCCCTGTATTCCCTGTGTGTCCCCACCATAACAGATTCCTTAGACAAAATATCCTTCAGCCGCCCAGTGTTCCGGGCCGGTATGCCGCAGAGGACTGCGTGGTAATGCTTGGAAAAACCATTCTCCTCCTCGTCCTGACCCTGTAGCTGTTCCGTGAGGCAACAGGCCGCAGCCCTGTTCTTAGCGAACACCAACAGCCCCTCCACCGGCTGATCCAGACGATGGATGACCCCCAGATAAGGCTCCGCTTTGCCGCTACCATGATCTTTGCCATTACCGCCAGGTTTTCCACAGCCGTAAGCTTTGCCACCACTGCCAGGTTTTCCACAGCCACCAGATATATCGTCACTGACAAAAGAGCCAGCGGAATGCCGAAGATAATTCTTCAGCTCGCTGACCACATCCTGCTGCCCCACTCTGGCCGTCTGGGTGGCAAGCCCGGCGGGCTTCCGCACCACCAGCACTTCCTTATCCTCGTATACGATTTCCGTCAGCATCCCCATCCTCCGTCTCATCTATGTCCCATTCATTTCCATTCCTGAAATGCCATATCTGCATCCCCACAATAAATCATAAAACCAGCCAATCCAACATGCAGAAAAATGGCGACATCTCCTTTCAATGCAACGGAACATAATCCAAGGCTTCCACATGACTTTATTTCAAGATGTCCGTAGAAATGCTCTATACTGCCAATTATTCTATGGCATTCCGGCATACCGGAGCCTGTCCCAGCCCATAGGCGGCATTCCTATCGCCGCAGCCCTCTGGGATAATGGTTCTTCATGATACCTCCGGCCAGCTTCCCCCAGCCCATGCTGAATCCGTCCACGCATATCAGATACCAGCCCTTCTCCCCCTGTGCGGAAAAGGTCTGGCCATTCAGATAGGCAGACGCCGCCGGGCTGCCAGAGTCCAGGTTCCACACATGGACGGCATCCCCCGGAGCCAGCGCCAGTGCCAACGCATGTGCCGGCTCAAATCGGTTCTTTTTCAGCTGGCCAAGATGCAGGCCGGGCCGCAGCACTTTCAATCCCTTCAAAGACGGCATGTCCAACGGAGCCAGATAAAGATTGTCCCCGAATGCCAGATATCTGCCGCCCATCCCTGCCGCCAAACTCTGCTTCCGCATATCCCCTTCACCAGCCTTCCAAAAATCTTGCCCGGTGCGCAGATTCTCTTTACAGAATGCTTCATAAGCCTTCTCCATGTCCGCGGATATCCGTCCTGCCGTTTCCTTTATGGCGAAAGAGCGATGCCCTTCCGGCATTTCTCCTTCTTTCTGAAGAACTGCCGCAAAATGCCCTTCCCCCTTAATCCGCTGAGGCCACAGCCTCACCGCATGCTCCAACCCCACCACAGGCACATCCGCATAATCCGGCAGCCCTTCACTGCCTGATAACCCGTCACTGCCTTCCAGCCCACCACTACCCGACAGCCCGTCACTGCCTTCCAGCCCATCACCGCCTGACAACCCGTCACAACCATAGCTCGGCAGCCCGCCACTGCCCGGTATCCCATCACACCCCTCCAGCCCCGCCTTCCTCTTATCCACCGGCAGAATCCTGAATTCCCTATGACGGCGCAGAAACCTGCACACGCTCCCCTCGTCCTCCTCCGGGGCAAAGGTGCAGGTGGAATACACCAACCTCCCGCCGGGACGGAGCATCCCCGCGGCACAGTCCAATATCCTGTCCTGTCTCTCCGCGCACAGCCTGACGTTGTCCAGGCTCCACTCAGCGCAGGCATCCTCATTCTTGCGGAACATCCCCTCCCCCGAACAGGGCGCGTCCACCAATATCCGGTCAAAAAACCCCGGGAAAAATTCCGCCAGACGCTCCGGCGTCTCATTGGTGACACAAACATTGCGGATGCCCATCCGCTCTACATTTTCCGACAATATCTTCGCCCTGGCGGGATGTATCTCATTGCTCACAAGAAGCCCCCTGCCCCGCAGCTTCGCCCCTATCTGCACGCTCTTCCCGCCCGGAGCCGCGCATAAATCCAACACCCGCTCCCCAGGCCGCACATCCAAAAGTTCCGCCGGAGCCATAGCACTGGGCTCCTGAATATAGTACACCCCAGCCTCGTGAAAAGGATGCTTCCCCGGCTGATCCAAGGCAGAAAAATAAAACCCATCCTCCGCCCAGGGAACCCTGCTCAAATGGGCAAATCCATTCCCCTCCCCATCCGGAACATCCCCTCCAACTCCGAACCGTTCCAAAGCACTCCGCCCGTCTCCCCCAACCTTAAGAGGATTCAACCGCAGCCCCTGAAACCGCTCCCCCTCAAAACTCTCCAAAAAATCCCCAAATTCCTCCCCCAGCACCCGCTGCATCCTCTCCAAAAAAACCCCTGGCAGCATACTCTCCTCCCAAAACCCAAACCCCAAAGATTCCCAATCCTCCAACCAACACCCGCCAGTCCGACGCAAACCTGAAAATGCGAGCGAATCCATTTGCCCAAGCAAATCCAGAAGTTCTAAACCTGCGTACTAGAGAGATGTGCCATGCACCCTCTTGCAGGCTTAGAACTTCTTCTCACACTTTGAAGCGGTACCCAACCCCCCAAATCGTCTCAATATACTGCGGCTTCGCCGTATCCTTCTCAATCTTCTCCCGAATCTTCTTAATATGCACCGTGACCGTTGCAATGTCGCCGATAGAGTCCATATCCCAGATTTCCCGGAACAGCTCCTCCTTCGTGTACACATGGTTGGGGTTCTCCGCCAAAAACGTCAGCAGATCGAACTCCTTGGTGGTGAAAGCCCGCTCCTCTCCGTTCACATAGACACGGCGGGCCGTCTTGTCGATGCGGATGCCCCGAATCTCCACGATATCGTTCTGCGGCTTCTGGTTCGTCCCAACTAACCTCTCATACCTGGCCATATGGGCCTTGACCCTGGCCACCAATTCGCTGGGGCTGAAAGGCTTGGTCATATAATCATCCGCCCCCAGGCCCAGCCCCCTGATTTTGTCGATGTCGTCCTTCTTGGCAGAGACCATCAGAATCGGGATGTTCTTCTCCTCCCGAATCTTCCGGCATACCTCAAAACCGTCCATGCCCGGCAGCATCAGGTCCAGGATCACCAGATTGTATTCGCCGTTCAGCGCCATGGTCAGCCCTTCGTCCCCCGTGTTGCAGATGTCCACCTGAAAATCGCTCAGCTCCAGATAGTCCTTCTCCAGATCCGCGATAGCCACCTCGTCCTCCACAATCAATATTTTGCTCATACTCTACCTGACCTTTCCCTTTCTTATTCCAGTTTTTCTAGTTCCATCCTTCCTTATTCCGACTTTCCCGCCGATTTAGCCATTTCCCAGTCCGTCCCCTGCCGTTTCCCCCTGACAGCAGCCCTATTTATCGTCCTGAAGCTCGATATACTTCCGCAGCACAAAATGGATGCAGGTGCCCTCACCCTCCTTGCCCGTGGCCCAGATATAGCCGCCGTGATCCTCAATGATCTTCCGCACAATGGACAGCCCGATGCCGCTGCCGCCCTGGGCGGAATTCCGGGAGGCGTCCGTGCGGTAGAACCGCTCGAAAATCTTCGGCAGATCCTTCTGGGCGATGCCCTTGCCGTTGTCCTCGATTTCGATGCGCACGGAATCCGTCTCGTCCAGAATCCGGATATCTATCACCCCGTGGGGCTTATCCATATATTTCACGCTGTTGCTGATGATATTGTTGATGACCTTCTTCATCTGCTCTGGGTCGGCGATGACCATGGTGTCCGGCTTGGCCAGATTGGAATAATTCAGCTCGATGTTGCGCTGCTCCAGATCCAGCCCCACCTCCTCCACACAGTCCCCGAAATAATCCGATACGTTTATCCGATGGAAGTTATACGGAATCCTGTTATTGTCTATGCCCGAGTAATAGGTGAGCTCATTGATCAGCCGCTCCATGTCGTTGGCCTTGTTGTAAATGGTCTTGATATACTTATCCATCTTCTCGGGCGTGACCGCCACCCCGTCCATGATGCCCTCCACATAGCCCTTGATCGCCGTGATGGGCGTCTTCAGGTCATGGGAGATATTGCTCACCAGCTCCCTGTTCTGTCTCTCGCTCTGCCGGTTCTCCTCGGTGGTCTCCTTCAGCCGCAGCCGCATGTCCTCGTAATTGCGGTACAGGTCGCCGATCTCCCCCTTGGCGTCCGTCTCCAGCACATAATCGAAGTTCCCTTCCTTGATCTTGCGCATAGCGATGTTCAGCTCGTTGATGGGATTGAACACCCCCTTGTGGATCCACCGGGTCAGCACGATACTGGTAAAAATCAGAATCAGGAAGATCGCCACGAACATATCCACCAGCAGTTTCCTGGAAATCAGCGTATTCACCTTGGTGACCACGAAAGCGCTGCCCTTGCTGCCGTCCGGAAAATAGAAGTCCAGCTGCTTCACGAATTTGTCCAGCTCATCATAGTAAATGCCGGAGCCCTCCGTCCTGTCCTGCTCCTGGAATCCGGGCAGCTCTGGGAAAATCGCCTCCGCCGCCTCCTCGTTTCCGGCATAATAGAGGGAATCCTCCTTCCGCACGAGGATATAAGTCGTCTTGTGGGAGATGCGGGAGTTCACCATCTCCAGATACCCTATGTCTGCCAGCCTGGAAGAATCTTCCTCGATCTGCTTTTTCAGCGTGAAGAACACATCGTCCGTGGCATGGGCCACCTCCCGCATGTTCTCCGTCATGGTGGTATAATCCAGCCGGACGACAGGGAACCCCTGGTGCGCGCTCGTCAGATACAGCCCGATCCCGCAGAATGCCGCCGCCGTCAGAATCAACGGCAGAACGATGATAACGATAAATGTGACCCGCAGCCGCGTCCTGAACCTCATATGCCTGCCTCCATCTTCCCTCTCCGGGCGTGTCCCCGGTTCCCGGGAGCCCTTCCCCACGGCCATCCCGCCGTTTCCTTCACGAATAAGGTCATTATAACACACTTCCCACCCCCATTTGTAAAATAAGGAAAATAATATCATTAAAAAAATCTTAAACTTCCCCCTCTTTACTTTTCCCCACTTTGGTTGTAGGATATGTGTGAAGGGAATGGAGCCTGCGGGCGCGTCCCCTGATATCTTTATGGCAAAGGAAGGTTTTATGATGAACAAGATAAATGTAGGCGTTTTCTTCGGGGGCTGCTCCCCGGAATACAGCGTGTCCCTGTCCTCCGCTTCAGGCGTCATCCTGAACCTGGACAGCGAAAAGTATCGTCCCGTGCTGATTGGCATCTCCCAGGACGGCCAGTGGTTCCATTACGCCGGCCCGGTGGAGAAGCTGCTCAGCGATACCTGGCAGAACCCGGCGGACTGCGTCCCCGCTGTCCTGTCCCCCAACCGCGGCGATAACTGCCTGTTGCTGCTGAAGGAAAGCGGCATCGAGCGCGTCCCTCTGGACGTGGCTTTCCCGGTGCTCCACGGCGGCAACGGCGAGGACGGCACCCTCCAGGGGCTCCTGGAGCTGTCTGGCATCCCCATCGCAGGCTGCGGCACCCTGGCCTCCGCGCTGGGCATGGACAAAGACCGCGCCCACCGTCTGGTCAGCCTGGAGGGCGTACGGGTGCCGAAGCATCTGGTGGCGGAGCCCGATACCCCCGCCCGGCGCATGGAAGATTTCGCCGAGGAAATCGGCTATCCCCTCTACGTGAAGCCCGTCAAGGCAGGCTCCTCCTACGGCGTCACGAAAGTGGCCTGCAGGGAGCATCTGGCCGCCGCCGTGTCCCTGGCTTTCCAGTATGACAGCCAGGTGCTCATAGAGGAGAACATCCCGGGCTTCGAGGTGGGCTGCGCCGTGCTGGGCAACCGGGAGCCCATTACCGGCGAAGTGGACGAAATCGAGCTTTCCGGCGGCTTCTTCGACTTTACGGAGAAATATACCCTGAAGACCTCCGCCATCCACGTCCCCGCCAGGATCGATCCCGCCAAGGCCGCGGAAATCAAGGACATCGCCAAACGCATCTACCTGGCGCTGGGCTGCCGGGGCTTCGCCAGGGTGGACATGTTCCTGACCCCGGACGGCCAGGTGGTGTTCAACGAAGTCAACACGATCCCCGGCTTCACCGAGCACAGCCGCTACCCGGGCATGATGAAGGCTGCCGGCCACTCCTTCCGCCAAGTCCTCTCCAGGATTCTGGAACTGGCACTGGAAGGGTAAACCCATAGAAACGGACGAATTATGAAAAAAATTACCTTAACCACCGATGCTATTCATCAGGGAGACCTGATTTTGGTAAATCCGGCCCATGGCCTTAAAGCCGAGACACAAGAGAGGCTGATTCCGATCCTGGAATCAGCCCCTTCCGTATTGCTGCAGGAACGGGCCGCCCAGGCGCTGGAGCGGCTGATGGCGGCCATCGATGGCTGGCAGGGCATCGCCCCCGTCAGCGGCTGGCGCTCCTTCCAAGAGCAGAACCAGATCTGGGACAGCACTGTACGGGAAAGCGGGCTGGAATTCACGAAAAAATATGTAGCCGTCCCGGGCCACAGCGAACACCAGACCGGCCTTGCCATCGACCTGGGCCTCCGCCAGGAGCACATAGATTTCATCTGTCCCGACTTCCCCGATATCGGCATCTGCCAGACCTTCCGGGAACAGGCGGCGGCGCATGGCTTCATCCTGCGCTACCCCGCCGGGAAAGAGACCGTCACCGGAATCGCCCATGAACCCTGGCATTTCCGCTATGTGGGGGTCCCCCATGCCACATTCATGGCCCGGGCCGGGCTGACGCTGGAGGAATATCTCTGTCTCCTGAGACAGTACCCTTACGGCGGCCCTCCCCTCGAGACATGGGAAGCAGAAAAGGAATACCGTATCCATCATATCAAGGCTCCCGCAGGCATAACCTTAGAACTGTCGGAAACAAAGGGACATTCCGTCTCCGGCGACAACGTGGACGGCTTTATTTTGACAGAATGGAGGAAATCAGATGCGCAGTAAACCCAACTACGGCAGCCTGGACAGGTTCCGGATGCTGGCCGCTTTGCTAGTAGTCGCAATCCATACCTCTCCTCTCACCTCCGTCAGCGAGGGGGCGGATTTCTTCCTGACCAGGATCCTGGCCAGGATCGCGGTGCCCTTTTTCTTCATGGTGACAGGACAGTTCGTGGCCTCCGGGCTGCTGAAGCCTCCCGGGAAAGTCGCGAGATACCATAAATTCCTGAAAAAGACGGCCCTGCTCTATGCCTTCAGCATCCTCCTGTACCTCCCCATCGGGGTCTACGCGGGGCATTATGAGGACATGACCTTTTCCGCCGGGCTGCGCATGCTGCTCTTCGACGGCACCTTCTACCATCTGTGGTATTTCCCGGCCTGCATCCTGGGGATGCTGCTGGTGCGCCTGATGAGCCGGTTCCTAAGTCTCCAGGGCATGACTGCGGTGTCTGCCGTCCTGTATGTGATCGGGCTGTTCGGGGACAGCTATTTCGGGCTGGTGCAGAAAGCGCCTGCCCTGAACGCCGCGTATGAATTCAGCTTTGGGATATGTTCCTACACCCGCAACGGACTGTTCTTCGCGCCGCTGTTCCTGGTGCTGGGGGCATGGATGGCCGTGCTGGAGAAAAAAAGGAAGCGCCTCGCCTCGCCCCTGCCTTTGTACATAGGGCTGGCGCTCTCCTTCGGCCTGATGACGGCGGAAGGGTTCCTGCTGCGGCATTTCGAGCTGCAGCGCCATGACAGCATGTATTTCGCTTTGGTCCCTACCATGTTCTTCCTGTACCGCTGCCTGCTCTATCCACATGTGAAATCCGCCAGGTATTTCCGCAACGCGTCCATGTGGATCTATGTGCTGCATCCGGCCTTTATCGTGGTGGTGCGGGGCCTGGCCAAGCCTCTGAAGCTGACGGAGCTGCTGGTGGAGAACAGCCTGGTGCATTACCTGGCGGTGGCGCTGTCGTCCGCGGCGGCGGGGCTGCTTCTGGCCTATGTCCAGACCAGGCTCCACCTTGCGCTTCCCGGGAAAGGCCCGAAAGAAGTCCCCCAGAAAGCGTCCGCTTCCCGGAAAAGGCCCCGCCCTGTTTCCGGGGGAGCAAAGGGGCAGAAGCCCTGGGATTCGGAAGCCCAGGAGACGGACGCTCCGGCGGACTACGGCTTCGCGAGGGAGGATTCCCAGGAAGAAAACGGCTTGGAGGATCTGGACTTCCAGAGCGATGGCGGATTCGCGGATTCAGGCTTCCAGGGCGATGAGGGATTCGCGGATTCGGACTTCCAGGGCGATGATGACTTGACAGATTTTGCCTTCCAGGGCGATGGCGGATTTGCGGATTCAGGCTTCCAAAGCGATGGCGGATTTGCGGATTCAGGCTTCCAAGGCGATGGCGGATTCGCGGATTCAGGCTTCCAAGGCGATGGCGGATTCGCGGATTCAGGCTTCCAAAGCGATGGCGGATTCGCGGATTCAGGCTTCCAAGGCGATGACGGATTCACGGATTCAGGCTTCCAAGGCGATGGCGGATTTGCGGATTCAGGCTTCCAGGGCGATGGCGAATTTGCGGATTCAGGCTTCCAGGGCGATGGCGGATTCGCGGATCTGGACTTCCAGGATTTGGATGGCTCCGCAGATTTCGAATTTCGGCCCAAAGGCGATGGGAACTCCCTGGCGAAAGGCGAGCTGACAGATTTGGACTTCCCGGCGGAAGACGGTCTGCAGCATACCGATTCCCGTACACACAGCAGAGCCGTTCCATCTGAAGACGTCCCCCGCAACGCTCGTTCCCGAAAAAGCACTGACTGGCAGAAAGCGAACGATCCCACAAAATCCGCCGCGAATCCGTCCGGGCCAATAAGCACCCGTTACATGTCGGAATCCGTTGGCCAAAATCGCCCTCCCTCCCAGGAGATAAATCCTCGGAAGGAAGGGGAAATCCAGACAAGAAACCAGAAAGAAGCTGACCATATGCCAAACCACTACAACAGGGAACCCCTCCTGCCGCCCGAGGATACCCCATGGAGCCCCGACTCCCCCGGCGGTAAGACAGCCCCGGCCTCCCGGGCCTGGATTGAACTGGACACAGCCGCTCTGGAGCAGAACGTGAACTTCCTGCGCTCGCGGCTTCCTGAGCACTGCCGCCTGATGCCGGCCGTCAAAGCCCAGGCCTACGGGCACGGCGCGGCCCTGATTTCCCGACAGCTGAACCGCCTGGGCGTGGACGCGTTCTGTGTCGCCTGCGTCTCGGAAGGGATAGAACTGCGGAAAGCCGGCGTCCAGGGCGAAATCCTGATATTGGGCTACACCTCGCCGGAGGATTTCCCCCTGCTGTGCGGCTACGGGCTGACCCAGACCGTCATAGATTATCCCTATGCCCAGGAGCTGAACCGCTTCGGCCAGACGCTCCATGTGCACATCGGCGTCGACACCGGAATGCATCGCGTGGGCATACGGTGCGAGAAAATAGAAGAGATCGCTGCGGTCTACCAGATGGAGAACCTGACGGTGGACGGCATTTTCACCCACCTGTGCGCCAGCGATTCTCCCCACCCCGACCACCGCAGCTTCACCAAGAGCCAAGTCCTTGCCTTTGGCCAGGTGGTGGATATCCTACAGGAACAGGGACTCCCCTGCCCCGGACAGCATCTGCTGGCAAGCTACGGCATCCTGAACCTGCTGCCGGACAGAGCCTGGCACGAGGGGCCTGTGCCCCCGGTGGGCAACCGGGGCGGGCTGGACGGCGACCGGCTGGCGGCAGACTACGTGCGCCCCGGCATCGTGCTCTACGGTGTCCTGGGCTCCCAGACTGACCTGGACGTGTGGAAAGATTTCCTCCGCCCGGTGCTGTCCCTGAAAGCGAAAGTGGCTTCCATCCGGCCCCTGTACGCCGGTGAGTCCGTGGGCTACGGCATCACCTACACAGCGGAGAAGAACATGAAGATTGCCGCCGTCACCATAGGCTACGGCGACGGCCTGCCCAGGGAACTGTCCAACGGAAAAGGCAGCGTCCTGATCCACGGCCACAGAGCGCCCATAGTGGGCAGAATCTGCATGGACCAGACCATCGTGGACATCAGCGGCATCCCCCATGTACATGCGGGAGACGATGCCGTCATCATCGGCAGCTCCGGCACCCTGGAAATCACCGCGGGACAGATTGCCGAACAATGCGGCACCATCACCCACGAAATCCTCACAGGGCTGGCCCCCAGGCTTGACAGAATCTGGGTTTAAGGAAACGGAATCGGAAAGGAACCAGAAAAGAACCAAAAAGGGCTTGACAAACAGAAAAATGTCATTATACTAATAATAGTAATGATTACTGTTTTGAAAGGAACGACAATGGCTGCGAGAAAATACAGCAGGCAGCGCGAATCAATCAAAGATTTTCTGGCGACGCGAAAGGACCATCCCACCGCGGATATGGTCTATCAGAACGTCCGCCGGCAGAATCCCAACATCAGCCTTGGCACTGTGTACCGCAATCTGACGCTCTTGGCTGAAAGCGGCGAAATCAACCGGCTGAACATGGGAGACGGCGTGGATCATTTTGATGCTGACACCTCTCCCCACTACCATCTGCTCTGCACGAAATGCGGCAAAGTGGTGGATTTGGAGATGGAGAGCATCGAATCCATCACGGACACGGCAGCGGCGGTTTTTGACGGACATGTGGCAGGCCATGTGACTTACTTTTACGGAACCTGCTGCGAGTGCACGAAGCCTGAGGGGCTTCCCTGATTTGCTTTCCCAATATTCTATAAAGAAAAGGAGATAGATGTTATGAAGTATGTATGTCAAGTATGCGGTTATGTTCACGAGGGAGACGCAGCACCGGCTGAGTGCCCCATCTGCCATGCTCCTGCCGAGAAGTTCACTGTACAGGCAGGCGAGAAGACATGGGCTGCAGAGCATGTGGTAGGCGTTGCCCAGGGCGTTCGCGAGGATATCATCAAGGATCTGCGCGCGAACTTCGAGGGCGAGTGCTCCGAGGTCGGCATGTATCTGGCTATGGCAAGAGTCGCCCACAGAGAGGGCTATCCCGAAATCGGCCTGTACTGGGAGAAGGCTGCTTTCGAAGAGGCCGAGCATGCCGCGAAATTCGCTGAACTTCTGGGCGAAGTGGTCACCGACTCCACCAAGAAGAACCTGGAGATGAGAGTGGACGCCGAGAACGGCGCTACCGCAGGCAAGTTCGACCTGGCCAAGAGAGCCAAGGAGCTGGGCCTGGATGCCATCCATGACACCGTGCACGAGATGGCTCGGGACGAGGCCAGACATGGGAAGGCGTTTGAAGGGCTGCTGAAGAGGTACTTTGGCTAAGCCTAATGCATGATTTTAGAGGATTTTTTAAGAGGAATGGGCAAAAGCTTGTTCCTCTTTTTTCGTCTGCTATTCGCCTAAAGCGGAAACATGGCGGAATTATTGCGTGGATTTCCAGAAGTTCTTATTATAAGTAAAAGACTGATATCGAAAGCGGCAGTAGGAGAGATTAAACTCCTACTGCCACATAGTTCTTTTTACAAGATGCCAACCCCCAAAACGTAACTATTTCCTTCTTTTCCAGCTCCCATAACGGCAACAATTTCACCTGACTCATCTAAAATTCTATACGTTCCATCTTCATTTTCTATTGAAAATCCACAGCCTAGCAATACGGCTGCATAGGTTTTAAAATTCATATTGCTTCATCTTTATTCATCAACTGTATCTTCCAATTCCGCTAGCAAAGGTGTATTTGTTTCTGTCAGTTCTTCTACACCACGTAGAGTACGGTTAATTGCTCTTGTACGTCTGCCAACAATTTCCGTAAGTGTTTTATCAGCAGTCTGAAGTTGCTTTTGGGCTTTGTCAAGCGTGTCCCCAAACTTAATAAACTCCGACTTTACGGCTCGAAGGGTATCCCATACCTCCTGTGAGCGTTGTTCAATAGCAAGTGTCTTAAAGCCCATTTGTAAAGATGCAAGAAATGCTGAAAGTGTAGTTGCACCAACTGCTGTAATTTTATATTTATCACGTAGTTCCTCAAACAAAGCCACATTTTGAACTACTTCTGCATATAGCCCTTCAGTTGGCAGAAACATCAACGCAAAGTCCGTTGTCTTGGGCGGAACTATATACTTGTCATGAATATCCTTTGCAAAAGCACGAATTTTGATTGTAAGTGCATGCCTTGCATCATCAATTGCTTTTTTATCCTCTGCATCAAGCAATCTATTATAATCTTCAATAGGAAATTTGCTGTCAATTGGTAAAAGCAATGGTACATCACCATTACCAGGAAGCTTTATGACAAACTCCACACGTTTATCATTTGCAATCTCCACATTCATTTCATATTGGTTTGGGGCAAGAATATCAGAGAGCAGTTTCTCAAGGCGAACCTCACCATATGTACCACGCTCTTTTACATTTGTGAGCGCATTTTTCAATGACTTTGCATCAGCAGCAAGAGCCTTCATCTCACCTAGGCCTTGACCTACGCTTTCAAGTTGTTTACTTACTATACTAAACACCGATTAGATTTGCAGTTTATACTTTAGTTTTCATACAAAAAGC
>CAJUFI010000074.1:0-4343 GCA_910585665.1 uncultured Acetatifactor sp.
TGGATGTCCATCAGTATCATGTCGAAATACCCCTCCGGCATGGCCTCGAAGCGCTCCAGGGCCTTCCTGCCGTTGGGGGCGCATTCCACTGCCGCCCCGGTGGCCCCGATGATTTCCATGGCGATCTCCTGGTTGATCACATTGTCCTCCACCAGCAGGATCCTCCTGTCCGCGAACCGTGCGTCGGCGGAATCTTCCTCCGTCTCCCGGGCCGGATCCGCCACGGCTCCCAAATTCCCCCGGAGCTTCAGCAGCAATGTCACCGTGACTCTGGTTCCCTTGCCCAAAGCGCTCTCCACCTTGATGAAGCCGCCCATCATGCGCACGATGTTCTGGGCGATCGTCATCCCCAGCCCCGTCCCCTCGGTCTTACTGATCCGGGAATCCTCGGCCCGGCTGAAGGGTTCGTAGATATGGGGCAGAAACTCCTCCGCCATGCCGATGCCGTCGTCCTCGAAGATGAAGTCATAGAAGCAGCAGCCGTACTTCTTCACCTCCCGCTCTATCACTGTCAGGCCGATATGCCCGCCGGGCGGGGTGAACTTGACGGAGTTGCCCAGAATGTTGGAGAACACCTGGCTGATGCGCCCCTTGTCCCCCGTCACGTCCTCATGCTCCACCCGGGAGGAGACCTTCAGCTCCAGCCCCTTTTCCTCCACCTGGCCCTGGAGCGATGCGGACACGTCCTCCACCAGCCGGGAGATTTGGAATTCGTCCGCCACCAGGTCCACATTGCCGGTTTCCAGTTCGCTCATATCCAATATTTCGTTCACCAGAAAAAGGAGGCTGTTGCCGGAGGCGGTGATCTTTCCCAGGCAGTCCCGCAGCTTCTCCTTGTCCTCCACATTCTCCGAGGCGATCCTGGTCATTCCTATGATGCCGTTCATGGGCGTGCGGATGTCATGGCTCATCCGGGAGAGGAATTCGCTCTTGGAGGCATTGGCGTGGTTGGCCGCCTGGCAGGCCGCCTGGATGGCCCGCTGCTCCCGCATCTCCTTGCGCTTGCTCTCCGTCACGTCCTGGGCCGCGTAGACGATGCCGCTGGCCTTGCCCTCCTCGTCGGTGCGGGCCATCACCGCAGTGGCCCGGATCCAGCCGAAGTCGTCCCCATCGGTGTCCGTCTCCTCCGGCCTCTTGCGGTAGGCGAAGGTCACGAAGGGCTGCTCCTTCTTCAGGACCTGGCGCAGGTTCCTGCTGCTCATGGTGTAGAGATAGTCGGCCCGGTCCTCCGGATGGACAAAGGTGTCCGCGTAGACCCGCAGGGCCTCGTCATAGTCCGTCCGATCCTCCAGAAGCTTCTGCACGTCCTCCAGCTGGCTCATGCCCCGCATCTGGTTCTGCTCCAGATCCCCGTAGTAGGTGGCGAAGAACATGCTGCTCAGGCTCTGGATGATGCCGGCCTGCTCCTCCTCCAGCTTCTGGCGCTTCCGCTCCTCCAGCTTCTCCTTGGTGATGTCACGCCCCAGGACATTCACTAAAACATTGTCGTCCCTGCGGATATAGGTCACATGCTGCTCCAGCCACTGCTCCCTGGGGCCCTTGAGGCGGTAGCTGCAGATCTCCTCCGAATAGTCCTGGGTCTTCGCCGCCTGGCTGCGCATATGCTCCGGGCTCATGTATTTCCGGAATTTATCCATATCCTCGGGAACCACGGAACCCTCCAGGGCCCGTTGGTAGTAATGGGTGTATTTCCCCGCTCCCCCGTTCTGGGGCTGGGCGCTCTCGTTGAGCCAGAACCGCTCGCACTGGTCGCTCTCCAGGTGGATCGTGGTCATCACGTGGAAACGGGACTTCAGGATAGCGGCCATCTGCATATCCCGCTGGGAGAGCGTCTGCTCCTGCCGCACCCGCTTATCCACATCCTGCAGCGCCAGGACCGTATAATTCCTGGTGCCCTGGTTCCTGCCGAAATACGCGATCACGGCCACATACCGGTATCTTCCCCCCGCCTGCCACTGGCACAGCATATCCAGCTTATGCATTCCCGTGTCCCTGGCCTGGATCAGGCCCTCCAGGGAGAACTTCTGCCGGAACATCTCCCGGTTCTCCGGATGGATCTGGTGCATCAGGCGGGACTGCAGGACCACGTCCCACATCAGCGTCTGGGAGCTCCAGCCCTCCTGGCTGTATCCGCCCTCCCGCACCAGGTTCACGTTCCCGTCCTTCAAATCGATGGTATATATCCCCAGGTTCTGCTCTCCCAGCGTCCGGGTGACCTCCTGGAGGCGCACGCTGGTCTCATCCAGCTCCAGGCTCTCCTTGAGCATGTCCTGTACATCCTTGATATAGATCAGGACGGTCTGGTTCCCGTCCGTATATCCCGAATCCGGGGTCACCTCCAGCAGGTTCCAGCGGTAGCCTCCCGGGGAGCTGCGCCGGTAGCTGCAGGTCAGGTGCTTGCGCCCGGTCTGCAGCACGCTTTTCAGGTACTCCAGGTGGGTGAAGCTCAGGAACCGGTCCAGGTCGTCCGGATGGATGGTGCCCTTTTTCTTGAACTGCTCCAGCCATTCCGTGAAGCTCTCCTTCTTGCTGTCTATGGCCCATTCCTCCGCGCCCGACTTCACTACCTCATAGCTGTTGCGGCTCAGGTTCACCCGCAGGATCTTGCGGTAGACATAGCTGAATTCGTCCATGTGGGGGGTCAGCGTGATGACCAGGGCCGGGATGCCGCCCTCCCACTGCATGCGCCTGGCCTCCATGTCCACCGTGCCAAGCGCATTGTCGCTGATGATGGATTTGCCCTCCTGCCTCTGGCCCATGTGCAGCAGCGGACAGTTGGAGCAGGAGTTCGCCCACATCCTGTCGCAGGCTGTCCCCTTCTCCACATTGGGAGCCATCCTGCGGATACGTTCGTTAAAATATAGAATTTCGTGGTTATCCTCCCGGATGACATAGATTCCTGTATTCGGTATGGCATCTAATATCTTTTCATAATCTCTGATATCCATGTGCGGTCTCCCCTACTTCCAATCCATCGAAAGCCTTCCGATTTATTTTATCACGGAACAGAACAGGAAGCAAGACTTAAGGATAATAGCGGTAGATTTCCTCCTGGGAAATCCGCCGTGCCAGCTCCCGCAGCTGCGCCAGCACGGCCTCCCAGTCCTCAGGCTCCACCCGGTTCCCGCAGGCGGCCATCCGCTCCAGCATGTACTGGTTGACCTCAGGCCCGTAGTGCACCATGTCCATGTAATTGTCCAGGTCGCAGACGATCCAGTCTTCCTGTTGGAAGCAGTACACCTCCACGTTCTCAAAGCGAAGCAGTGCGGTCACGGCGCTGTCCAGGGCATAGAACCGCTCCTCCAGCTCCCCGTTCACGTAGGCGCAGTCCCACCACAGCATGGAGAAGGGTGGAATCAGGAAACGGTAGGTGGTCTCCGGATGGGATGACACCTGCTCTGTCAGGAGCGCCACATTGTCCCCGATCAGGCCCTTTTTGTCAGAGAAATCCCTGTCCGGGGGCTCCCCCTCCAGCACGATGCCCGCCCGGTCATAGGCCCGCATGGCCTGGGCGGCGCCGAATTCCTTGCCCCTTGACCAGTCGTAGGCATGTCCGCCGGTATTGATGCCCGCGTGGGAATAGGCCAGCATGGCCGGTATCCGCTCCAACAGGATCTCTTTATTGAAGAGATAGGGCAGGTCGTCCAGGATGCCTGCCGTGTGGAGATAGCCGGGCGTATCGCCGCCCTTGAGCGTCACCTCCGTGGAAGCCTCCAGGGCAGGGATGTCCAGGCACCAGAACACGTTCCGCAGTTCCCCCCTTTCCTGGGCCATTTCCAGATAATAGAGGAGATCCGCCACGGAGCCCGAGGCGCGGATGATCTTCAGCGTCCTACAGCCGTATGTCCCGTCCAGGAAGGAGCTGTCGAAGTTCTCCGCCACGGAGGAGCCCATCAGCACGCTGTCATAGGAGAAGTTCCGGACTGTGCCCGGCATCTGGTTGTCCCTGTCGTTGAGCACAGCCTCCATGCCGAAGAAGGGGCCGTGGTACTGGTAGAAAGGGTCGAACATCCAGACGGTCAGGGCCGCCAGGAGAAATTCCGCCGCGATGAAGAGAAGGAGGCGCCTGAGCCCCTTCTTCTTCCTGTTTCCGTCCATCTCATCACCTCCTATTAGAATCGCTGCGCGATGGCTCTAAAGAGTAAAGTCCCTTCGGCGCACACTTTTGAGAGCAAATTTTATTCGGAAGGGCTCTCATAAAATTTCCTCTCGTGCGCCTTCGAGACTTTACTCGCTGCGCGATGGCTCTTAAATTGCCGTGGCCGGCAATTGCGTAAAGTCCCTTCGACGCACACTTTTGAGAGCAAATTTTATTCGGAAGGGCTCTCATAAAATTTCCTCTC
>CAJUFI010000074.1:4443-6607 GCA_910585665.1 uncultured Acetatifactor sp.
CGCACACTTTTGAGAGCAAATTTTATTCGGAAGGGCTCTCATAAAATTTCCTCTCGTGCGCCTTCGGGACTTTACTCGCTGCGCGATGGCTCTTAAATTGCCGTGACCGGCAATTGCGTAAAGTCTCTTCGGCGCACATCTCTTCACTCAGAAATTAAAATACAGGAACACGCTCACCTGGGACAGGGAGAGGAAGGCCCAGGTGAAGAGGGTGGCCAGGCAGAACGCGCCGCCCAGGGTATGCCCCTTTTTTTCGATCCAGGCCTCTGCCTTGCCTCCCACCAGCAGCGCTGCGCCCACCGCCGTGAGCAGCAGGAAGCAGGACAGGAACAGCCCGTTGGTCAGCCCCGGCGCAGCCATGTCCAGGAGCTTGCGCAGCGCGTAGTTCTCCGGGAAGACCAGCGTATTGCACACCCCCAGCAGCTTCCCCTGGCTGCCCGCGGTGAACAGCTTGCGCCACAGAAGCGCCGCGGACTCCAGCGAGTCGCTGCGGAAGACGGAGAAGGACAGGGTGACGAATACCGCCGTGGCCGCCCGGTTCATCCATTCATGCCGGAAGCGCGCCCGGGGGAATGCGGTCTCAAAGGCCGCCGCCAGGCCATGCATCAGCCCCCAGAGGACGAATGTCCAGTCGGCCCCGTGCCACAGCCCGCTGACCAGGAACACCGCCAGCAGGTTCAGAATCTGCCGCCTCTTCCCCTTCCGGTTCCCGCCCAGCGGCAGGTACACATACTGGGACAGGAAGCGGGACAGGGTCATATGCCATCTGCGCCAGAATTCCCGGACAGAGGCCGCCTTGAAGGGAGAGTCGAAATTCTCCGGAAGCCGGAAGCCGAACATTGCCGCGATGCCTCTGGCCATGTCGCAGTAGCCGCTGAAATCGAAATACAGTTCCATCATATACCATACGATGACGATCCATGCCGTGGGGGTATCCAGCATGGCGATGTTGTCATACTCCGCGTTCACCAGCACGGCCAGCGAGTCCGCAAGCAGCACCTTCTTCGCCAGGCCCAGGATGAACAGGGTGGCCCCGTCGTAGAAGCCCTCCGGTGAGAAGCGCCTGTTCTGTCTGCCCTGCAGCTGGGGCACCAGCTCGCTGTGGAGCACGATGGGGCCCGCGATCAGCTGGGGGAAGAAGCTCACGAAAAACACATAGTCCAGAAGAGGGTAATGGGGGGCGTTCCCCCGGTATCTCTCGATGAGGAAGGACATCTGCTGGAAGGTGAAGAAGCTGATGCCAAGGGGCAGGGCGATTTTTTCCAGCCTGATATCCGTGTGCAGGAGGAAATTGCAGTTGTCGATGAAGAAGTTGAAGTATTTAAAATAAAACAGCAGGCCCAGATTCCCCAGGACGCCGCAGACGAAAAGCCCCCTGCGGAAGCCCCCGCCGCGGATCCTGCGGAGCAGGAAGCTGAAGGCATAATTCCCCGCAAGGCTCACCAGCAGGATCCACAGGTAGCTCACATTATAATAGCCGTAGAACCAGAACGACATCCCGATGAGGAATGCCTTGGCCCAGGCCGGATTCTCCAGCTTCTGGAGCAGAAACCACCCCAGAAGCGCCAGCGGAAGGAACGCCGTAATGAATATCACCGAGTTAAAAAGCATCTTATCCCACCTTCAGCGAATAATCGCTCCTGTCCAGAGAGAAATTGGGGTTGTAATAGGGGTCGCCCGCCTCCAGCTCCTTCTTCCACTTTTCCCGGAACCGAGCCGATTCCCGATTGTAGCGCTCCGCCCGCTCTCCGGTATCGTCCAGGCCTCTGGAGGCGGATTCATAGTGGAACAGCTCCGCGAAGGGGGTGAAGACGTTCAGGAGCCCCATCCGGCGCAGCTTCAGGCAGAAGTCCACATCGTTCAGGGACACCGCGAAGCCCTCGTCCAGGCCTCCCGCCGCCAGGTACAGTTCCTTTTTCACCAGCAGGCAGGCCCCTGTCACAGCGGTCACGTCCTGGGCATAGCACAGCCGCCCCATGTAGCCCAGGTTCTGGCGGTGCTGCCTGTAATGGGTATGCCCCGCCGTCCGGTGGGCCCCCAGCCCGATCACCACCCCGGCGTGCTGGATGGTCTTGTCCGGATAGTAGAGCTTGGCCCCCACGGCCCCCACGTCGGCCCGCTGGGCGTACATCAGAAGCTCCTCCATCCAGTTGACGGTGATGAC
>CAJUFI010000074.1:6707-10883 GCA_910585665.1 uncultured Acetatifactor sp.
CGTCGGCCCGCTGGGCGTACATCAGAAGCTCCTCCATCCAGTTGACGGTGATGACTTCCGTGTCGTTGTTCAGCAACAGTATATATTCGCCTGACGACTGCTCCACGCCCAGGTTATTGATGGCAGAATAGTTGAATTCCCCTCTGTATGTGACGATTGCGATTTTTCCGTCCCGGCTGCGCAATGCCCCTGTATCCGGCAATCGGCCATCCCTCCGCAGAGATTGGGGATTGCTTTCCTCTTCCTGCCTGGACCCGCTTATCCTCTCTTTTTCTGTGTGTGCCTCCGAATGGGATTTCTGGCCGGAATCCCCCGGCTCTGTCGGAACATCGCAGCCATACCCCAGCAGCTGGCTGTAGTATTCCCGGATTTCACTGGTTTCGCTGTTGTTCTCCACGATGACGATCTCATAGTTGTCATAGGTGGATTTCTCCAGGATGGAGGTGACGCACCGGCGCAGATCTGACCCATGGTCTTTGTTGGGGATGACGATGGAAATCTTCGGCGTACCGATAATATTGTAACGGATGCGGAAGATGGTCTCGAAGGCCCTGGTGCTCTCGATCTTAAAGTGCTCATAGCCATGCTTCCCAAGGTGCTCCGCCACCGCCCCCTTTGCCGCCTCGATGGCGTAGGGCTTGGCGTCGATCCCCGCCGCCACGCTGCCCGAATGGCTCCGCCAGTAGTACAGGAGCCTGGGCACATGGACGATCCTCTCCGCGTTGTCCGTGAGCCGCAGGATCATGTCATGGTCCTGGCTGCCGTCGAATTTGGGCCGAAACAGCTCCTCCCCGTCCAGGAGCTTCCTGGAGAAGACGCTGAAATGGCAGATGTAGTTGTTGGCCCGCAGATTGTCCGGGGCGTAGTCCGGCTTGAAGTGCATGGTCAGCATGCGGTTGATGTCGTCCCCCTTGAAGGTGGTCTCATCGCAGTACAGATAATCCGCATCCTGTTCATTGATAGCCTTCACATACTCGTAGAGCGTGCTGGGATGGAGCAGGTCGTCCTGGTCCAGCAGGCCCAGATACTCTCCCGTGGCCATCTGCAGGCAGGCGTTGGTATTGCCCGCGATGCCGCCGTTCCTGTCCAGATGCCGGTAGCGGATCCTGCCGCCGGACTTTTCCGCGTATTCCCGGCAGATCTCCCCGATATAGCCGTGGGCCTCGTCGGAGCCGTCCGCCAGGCACAGCTCCCAGTTCTGATAGGTCTGGGCCATGACGGAATCCAGCATTTCCCTCTGGTACTGTTCGGGATTGTTCCACAGGGGCACCAGGATGCTGACCTTCACCATCCGTGGGAACAGGGCCTCACGCTCTGCCGCCGCCTGCTCCGGGGAGGGGAAGCTCTCGGTGCCGAACTGCTTCATGGCCTGGCGCTCCCGCCTCTTGTAGGAGAGCTTTTGCAGCACGCCCCTGGGGCCGCCGCAGTTCCTCAGCCTGTCCCGCTGGCGGATGATCCAGTGCAGCACGTCCCTGGCGGGCCTGCTGGCTTTCCAGAGGGGATTATTCTTGATGCGGTTCAGCTTCCACTCCAGCTCCTCGTTCTTCGCCTCCAGGTCGGCGATCCGGCCCGCCAGGTCGGCGCATTTCAAATGCTCCCGCTCATAGGCCTCTCTGAAATCCATCTCTTCCATGCCGCTCTCCTTCTATCTTTAATATATACTGCTTAACGATTTCACTTGCCGTGAAACCAGACTGCCAGATATATCCGCTTCGCCGTAAATATTCATCCGGAATCCCGTCTGTATCCGTGAAGTAGGAAAAGCGGTGCCCGTCAACTCCCAATACCCCCAGGACGGACACTGTCCTCCTCTCGCACCGTCAGAAACCGGTTGCTCCAGTTCTGCAGCCCCAGCCCGGTAATCCGGTTCCGGACAGCCATTCCCAGGCGGTATCTTCCGGCCGGGACTGCCTCCCCGTCAATCTCCACGTCAAAACCGCACAGAGCCACATTCTTCTGATCCGGCATATTTTCCTCCAAATCCGGCCGGTACATGTCCTGCAGCCTCAGAGCGTATATCATCCCCGCCGCCTGTCGGGCACCGGCTTTCGGCTTTCTGTCCTCCCACAGCAGCAGCATCCTGTCGTAACAGGCATTATTATCTCCCAATACCACGCCATAGCCCAATACCCTGTGCCCGCGGCAGTCCTCCACCCGCAGCAGCACGCAGGCATCCCTGCGGTATCCCTCTCCGGAGATTCGTCTGTCCCAGGGCATTTTCTCTATCTCCGGCCAGCTTTCCGAATCCCGGGCGCTGCCTGGCAGAATACCTGTTATGGGTTCACCGGGCATCGAAACGCCAGGCGCCAGGGCATAAGCCAGCGAAACAATTTTTATGGGCTCCGAAACTGCCTGCGTCCAGTTCCCTGCCGTCTGATAGGCAGGGCGTATCCCTGTATCCAGCCCTTCCCGGCCCAGGCCTGCCCCATAGTAGGGATCCCTCCCCTTCAGGCCGGGATGCCTTCTGTAGAGCAGCTCCCGCTCCCTGTCCAGCCTGTCCAGCCTGTCCGCCGATTCGTCGTCCCCTCTGCTCAGGGATTCGTGATGATAGGCAGAGAGCCCGTTCATGCACACGTTCCGGTAGCCGGCTTCATATAAGGTAAAGCAGAAATCCACATCATTGAAGGCCACCTGCAGATCTTCCGGAAAGCCTCCCGCCTCCCGATACTTTTCCCGGCCCACCATCAGGCAGGCAGCCGTCACCGCCAGCATGTTGTGATTGCCCCGGTTCGCCCCATAATAATAGATTCTGTCATCCTCCTGGAACTGCAGCTTGTGGACAGGCCCCATAGGCAGGTTGGTGATACCGGCATGCTGGATGCGCCGGGAATCCGGATAATACAGCTTCAGTCCTGCCGCACCCACATTCTCCTTAGCCGCCATAGCCGCCATCCGTCCCAAAGTGCCCGCCTGGCACAATTCCACATCGTCATTCAGGAACAGCAGCAGCTCCCCCTGCGCCTGGGCCGCTCCCAGATTGCACATCTTTGAAAAGTTGAATTCCATGGGCCGGTACAGGTACTGAATGGAATGGCCTGCCAGTTCCCCTTCCTCCATCTCCCGCAGCATCCGCTCCGTGCCTTCCCGGTTTTCCGCAGTGCTGCCGTTGTCCACCAGGATGATTTCAAAGGGCAGAGGTTTCCCTACAGGCGCTATCCCTGTTCTGTCCAGAACCTCCGTTCCGACCGGGGGCTCCGCCCCCAGCAGGCAGCTCCGCAGACAGCGTTCCAGCACCTCCGGATGATCCCTGGTGGGTATCACGATGGAGAGGAGAGGCCATGGCTCTCTCTCCTCCCATACTTCCAAATGAGGGGCGGCTTCCAGGAACTTTTCCTGTCCCTCCTGGCTTTCCCCATGGAACAGGATGCTTTCCACATGGCCTACGCAGCAGGCGCCTTTCTCATATCCCCCGGCCAGTTCCGCCAGACGTCTTATCGTTTCCCTATAAACGCTAAAATCGTTCACACGATAGACGGCGGTCTCCGGGACAGTCCCGTCCCCTTTAGAGAAATCTATTCCCCCTGCCGCTCCCGGCTCCGCCCCTTTCGTCCGCTCAAACTCTGTCCGGCTATCAGATTCCCCACGGCCGCTGAGCTCTCTCCGGCCGCTTACATCCGTCCGGCTGCTAAAGTCCTCCGGACGAACCGAAGCCCGTTCCAGCAATTCCCTCCGCAGAGCCACCAAACTGCCGAAATAGAAAAAACTGTCCAGAAGCTCCGGAGACCAGTCCGGCTTGTACCAGGGAAGTCGCCTGTCTGTCACATGCCCTTTTGCAGCAGTCTGCCCGCCCACATCCTCGTCCCCATATAAAAGCTGTACCTTGGGATGCGCAGCAAAGTACGCTCCAATGCTCTCAGCCGCCCCGGATGCAATGCGCCCCTCTCCTGCGCAGAACAGCACGAAATCGGAATCCGTCTCCCTTCCCGGGACTAAAGGCCCGACCTTCCGCCCGGCTTCCTTCACTGCCGCCCACTCCCCATAGGAAATCCGCCTCCGAGCCAGATTCTTCCGATAGCGTCTATTCTCTTTTTCCTCCCATATCCGCTTTGCCAGCCTTTTGACATCCAATCTGATTCCGCTCCTTCTCAGAATTTCTGCTGCCACGCCGCCCCCTTAATCCTGCACCATGGCCCGAGAGAACCGCTACCCCAAATCCTGCACCATGGCCTGAGGGAA
>CAJUFI010000074.1:10983-20402 GCA_910585665.1 uncultured Acetatifactor sp.
CCGCTACCCCAAATCCTGCGCCATGGCCTGAGGGAACCGCTACCCCAAATCCTGCGCCATGGCCTGAGGGAACCGCTACCCCAAATCCTGCTTCCATGGCCTGAGGACAGCCGCTACCCCAAATCCTGCGCCATGGCCAGGGGCAGCCGTACAATCTCCATCCGAATGCACAGCACATTCTCCTCCCGGCGCGGAAGCTTCCCCAGAGCGATAGTAAAGCCCGGATCCTCCGTGGGAAAAACGATGCTGGGGCAGTTCCTGTCCCCTTTCTTCCCCGGAAAAGCGATGCGCCCGTTGGCACGGAGAACCTTCCGCCCGTACAGCGCCACCGGCTCCCCGTTCCAAGCCACTTCCTGTATCTTCACCGCGCAGGGCGCGAAAGCCGGATCCACCCGCAGCTGCTTCACGTCACCGGCCACCCGAAGCTCCAGCGCGATCCGGTTCTCCCCCTCATAAGCGTCTTTCACGAAATAGGAACCTTCCTCCGCAAACCCCTCGCCTTTGTCCTCATAGATCTGAACCCGGTTGATCTGTGCGGAATCCTCATACTTGTCGATCCAGTCCAGGGGAGCGGTCACTTTCCCCCCTATCCTGTCCCGCAGCTGACACATGGCCAGCCTGTCTCCCGTGACAAAACGCTGGAACGCCTGCTCCGCCGCCCGATACTTCTGCGCCTCCTCCTCCGTGACGGCAATCTCCCTCTGCGCCCGGCTAAGCTGCAGCCGCTCCCGCTTCCCGTCCTCCAGCAGATAACAATAGAGCGCCCGGAAAGCCAGTTCCTTGGTCTCCACGGGCTTCCCGAATGTCCACTCGTAGTCAATCAGCGTCCACCTGTCCCCATCCACCAGGACATTGGAAAAAATCGGGTCGAAATCCGCCGCCGGATATTCGCTGTTGTACCCCACGCGGTCAATATATTCCCGAAAATACCTGTAAAATCCCTCTATGTCCCCTTTTTCCAGGCACCCGTCCATCAGTTCCGCCAGGGAAGTCCCCCTGACGAACGCGAACCGCGCCCACAAATCCTCTCCCTGCTCTTCCAGGCAGCAGGCATTGATGTCCAGACGGCCGCCCCGGTACCTTTCCCGGAGCTGTTCAAAGGATGCCGCCATCCCCCTCACATGCTCCCGGGCTTCTCTGCTCAGGGGGCATTTCCTCACGAAGGCCGCGCCCTCCTCATCTATGGCAATCTCCGTCCTGACCGCATACTCCGGCGCACGGTCATTGGAATATTTCACATATTTGATGTCAAAGCCCTTTCCGATCACCGCCAGGTAAGAATTGGAGAACAGGGGGAACAGCCCCTCCTCCATGAGCCCGTCGAAAGCGCTCTTTTCATCAAAAAGCAGCATCCTGTCCCTGTCGAAATTTCGTATATTATCAGACAGTTCTCCCTTTCCCGGCAGATAGGCATCGCTGTAGAGCATCTTCATGAATTTATAGTCCGGATAGGGATAATAGAAGTGATACTCCTCCACCCCGCAGCTTCGGAATATCTGCTCCAGCCCGTTTCTGCCGAAAGTCCTGGCCCCTTTCCTGTCCTGATAGTTCTCTATGCCGGAAAAATATGTCCCCAGATGGTCCTCCCTGCATCCGGCGAAGTATTTCAGCCCATACTTGTTCTCTATGGCAATCAGCAGGCGGCCCTCCTCTGCCAGGTGGGGCAGAAGAATCTTCAGGTAATCCTCATAGGGGGCCTCGCCTCCGATATAATCCTGGCCGTACTCAAAGACGCCTGTGAGACAGATAAAGTCGAAATCTTTCGGCAGCTTCGGCTCTATCTCCCTGAAATTCCCCACATGGATGGTGATATTGCCGCATTCCCTGTGCCGGTAGGCGTTGATCAGGCTGCGCTTCCTGGAAAGCTCCACGCAGGTCACGGAGCCCGCCTTTTCCGACAGCACTCCCGTGATCGCGCCGCATCCGCTCCCCACCTCCAGGACCCTGGCGCTCTTTCCCGCCGGAAAAGGGACCCAGTCCAGGATATTCCCCCGCAGAGGCGACAGATGGTACAGGATGGGCCAGCTGTTCCTCTCTTCTATTACATCCGCATAGTCAGACGGAGGCCTGTGCTTCACGATTTCCAGCAGCTCGTCCTCCACATCCCCATCGCAGTACAGATCCTCCCCGGAGTAGTCGCTGTAGTCCAGTTTTACCTTCCCGATTTCTTCTATCTTATTTTTTTTCAGATTTTCGTTTTGTCCCAAATCTTTTTCCTTTTTCTGCTATTCTTCCTCTTCCGAGTGCGCTCCTTTTATCTGGTTCTCTTCCTAAAATATTAAGCCGCTCCCTCCTCCACGCCTCCAGTGCCCCGATGCATGAATCCTTGCACCGGTGTACGAGCCTCCACAGCCTTCGTGGTCCTCACGCTTTCGTCTGGCCTGAAGCCCCTTCTTTCCGCCTAGCCGCCCTTCTCATCCGGCAGTCCCGGGGCCTTTGTCCTTCTCCGGCACTGTCCCTGGGCGGCTTTTCAAGAGTCCTCCGTCTGCGCTCCGGGAGCGTCCGCCACCTTTACCACAGATTCCATGTCATAGTACCCCACCGTATTCTTGTCCGAGACCACAGTGACGTCCAGGGCATCGTAGAGCCTGTGGTATACCTCAAAGGCATCGCCGTTGTATCCCGTGACCCCCAGGGAGAGCAGGTACTCCCCGCCCTGGAGGCTCATCTTCTGGGTGAAGGTGATGTCCTTCACCTGGCCCGGCTCCGCGCTCTCCAGGAAGGCCTTCTCCACCATGGAATTGGTCCCGGTAATCTCCGTGCCCATGACATTCTTAAAGGTAAAGGCAAAAATCGGCGCCGGGACATGCTCCAGAAAGCGCACCCGCATATGCAGGGTGAAGACGCTCCCCTTGATCACGGCAGTGGTCCTTATCCCCCTGTCGTCCGTCAGATAATATTCCACAATCCGGGCTTGCCCCGTGCCGTACTCCAGTGTCTCCGGATTAACGCCCGCAGCCGCCGTCTCCCGGTCCTCCCCGGCGGCCCGCTTGCGCTTCACGTCCTCCAGGAACTCCACATGCTCCTGATTGCCGGGTATCTCATACTGCCCCACCAAGACCTGTTTGTAAGCGTCTATCATCTCCTTGGGCGCGCCCTCTCCCAGCAGCTGGCCTTTGTTCAGCAGAAAGACCCGGTCGCAGTATTTGCTGATGACGCTCAGGTCATGGCTGACGAACACGATGGTCTTGCCCATCTTTTTAAATTCCTCGAATTTATGGTAGCACTTTGCCTGAAAGAACACATCCCCCACGGAGAGGGCCTCGTCCACAATCAGGATCTCCGGCTCGATGTTGATGGCCACCGCAAAAGCCAGCCGCACGAACATGCCGCTGGAATAGGTCTTCACCGGCTGTTTCACATAGTCTCCGATGTCGGCAAATTCCAGGATGGCAGGCAGCTTTTCATCAATTTCCCTGTCGGAAAAGCCCATCATGGTGCCGTTCAGATAGACGTTCTCGATTCCGTTGTACTCCTGATTGAATCCGGCTCCCAGCTCCAGCAGCGCGGAGATGCGCCCGTTCACCGCCACCTCTCCGGCCGTGGGGTTCAGCACGCCCGTGATAATCTTCAGGATGGTGGACTTCCCCGACCCGTTGGTGCCGATGATGCCCACAGTCTCTCCCCTGTGGATGCACAGGCTCACGCCGTTCAGGGCATAGTGCAGCTTATAGGACTGCTTCCCGCCCAGGCCGAAAGCGTCCTTCACCCTGTCCCTGGGCTTGTCGTACAGCTTATATCCCTTTACCAGGTCTTTGATCTCTATGGCAGGAAGCTCTGCCTCCTGTAACTTGATATCCTTATCTTCCATAACCGCGTTTCCACATCCTAGTTTTTCGCCTCATCCGTTTCCTGATGCGTACAGATAATAGCCTGCTTGTTGTACCACTTTGCCATAGCAGCATTCCCTTCATCATTGGGGTCATCGCTCAAATCAACCGTAGCCAGAATCCATGGCCTGAAAACATACGGTTCCACCCTCACCACATCGCCGCCATTTTTGATTGCTTCGACCCTCTCCTCATACTGTCTGTGGAATTCATTGGCTTCGCCTGTATGCACATAATGATAGGCCGCCCACGAGGAATAATTCTCTTCCTTTCTGGAATCCATTGCGAAGATTCCCAGCATCAGCATTCCCATGGCAACGAAAAAGACAAACGGTACGCTTTTAGAATCCGTTCCGGTCTCTTCTCTGTTTTTCCGCTGCTCCAGCTTTTTGCATATCCATCCCAGCCAGTATATCTCATTCACAACCAATAATATCTGATAAGTAATTTTAATCGCATTTACTACCCGTGCCAGCGCCACCGCACCCGTGACATACAGACTTGAAGTAAAGCCCGTTGCATACAGGCAGATAGACCAGGCCAGCAATATTCCGGGGAAACGGAACCTGCATTTGCTGTTTTTCACAATTCTCCACATAATCGGCCCCAGCAAGACCATGACCGCAAGCGTCATCTGCCAGTTGAAAGTCTTCATATAGCGGAAAGCTTCCAAAAACGAATTCAGCACGGCAGATACTACATCTGTAGTCATGCCGCAGTCTCTGTAGATTGCTCCCCTCACGTCATTTCCCGGCGCCGACACGTTCATATAGAACGCAATGCCATAGACAAGCATGGAGGGCAGCATCAGGCAGACACGCTTCCTACGAAGAACGACCCCCTCCAGCGCAAGGATGCTCAAGCCCACCAGAAGTCCCTGGAGAGAAGCCACATAGTTTGCCCCCCCCGGCAAGCACAGCCCCCAACAATGTCCAGACAATCAACAGGACAGACGACAGCTTTCCCGTGCCGCTTAGCAGCTTTACCCAGGCAGCAATCAGCAGCAACAGGCAGGCATGCATCCCAATATAGTGAATCCCTGAATTGTACCAGTAAAATCCCCTCTGGGCATGATGTATCATCACGACCACCATTGCCGTCACACCGGAGGCCAATATCGTGCCGGATGCTCCGTCTGCCTGCAATACATTTCGGGTCAGCGCTTTTACAAAAACAAACACTGCAATCGTTAGAATGCCTATCAAAAACAGCGGCCCCCAAAAATAGTATTCCTCACCCCACACAACCGGTACAAATGCCATAAAGAAAATGGAAGAAAACGTCCCCTGCCAGGCATGCCACTGTGTCTTCATGCAATAAACCGCACCTTTTAAGGCGCTTTTCAGGCTATGTTCTTCGCTTAGAAAGGACTTGACAAAGCCGCCATAGTTATAATCGTCATACCAGGGCGCAGAGTAGAACGCCATCCGAACCAGGGGCACCAGCAGCAATGCAAGCATTATCACTGAAATCACTGCCACCAGTCTCACATCCGGTCTCCAAAATATCATCTTCCTTATCTTATCCTTCCGCCCTTTCATCTTCATCCCTCCGTCCTGATCCACCTACAGCACATCCGCGAAGTGCACCTTCAGCCGCTTGAAGACCGCCACCCCGATGCCAAACAGCACCACGGTCACGATCCAGAAGTACATCGTGGAAAAAAAGTCCTCAAAAAACCAGCTCCTCTCATAGATGGCGCTGCGGTAGCCGTTCACGATATACACCAGCGGGTTCAGCTTCAGTATCATCACCCACTCCTTCGGGGCAGCATCGATGTTCCACAGGATGGGCGAAGCCCATATCCCAATCTGCAGCAGGATGCCGATGATCTGGGTCAGATCCTTGAAGAAGACAACGATGGAACAGGTGGTATAGCACAGCGCCAGCACGAACATGAACAGGCAGAAGCTGTAATAGGCAAGCTGTATGGTATAAACCGTGGGATAATAGCCGTACAGAGCCGCCACCACCAGCAGCACCCCCAGGAAGAACACATGGATGAAAGTGGCGGCGATGATCTTGATGATGGGCAGGATGCTAATCTTGAAGACCACCTTCTTCACCAGGTAATCGTACTCCTTCATGGCATTGGTCCCATTGTTCAGCGCTTCCGTGAAATAGAACCAGGGCACCAGCCCTGCTGTCAGAAACAGCACAAATGGCACGCCCTCCGCCCCCCGGCCGGTGCCGCCCATGAGTTTGTCGAACACAATGTAGTACATTGCCACCGTCACCACCGGCTGAGCCAGGGCCCACACCGCTCCCAGATAGGAGCCCGCGTAGCGCTTCCTGAAGTCGTTCTTCGCCAGCTTCCAGATTAGATGCCTGCTCTGGTACAGCTCCACCGGAATCGTGGTGAACTTCTCATACCATTTGGCGAACACAAGGCAGGCCATGAGAATCATCCCGCAGGAGAGAACCTTTTTCAACAGTTCTTCCCTGGGATCCGCGCTGGGGCCCGGATTCTGATGCACGATGATGGTTGCCGCCATCAAAAGGCCCATGAGGAAAAATAGGGCGATTCCAGCTTTTTTGCTAATCTTCATTTGCTACCTCTTATATCCTGCCTCTTCCTACCTCTTAAAACTGTCCAGACCGCCCCAGTTCCTGTCCCGATCCACCATAATCAGCTCCATCCCCTCCGGAATCGGCCATTCGATGCCGATGGCGGGATCATTGTATACAATCCCCCCTTCATCGCCGGGATGGTAGAAGTCCGTGCATTTATAGCAGAATTCCGCGTAATCCGACAGCACCAGATAGCCGTGGGCAAAGTTCTTCGGCACGAAAAACTGCTTCTTGTTCTCCTCCGAAAGCAGCACGCCGTACCACTTGCCGAAGGTAGGCGAGCCCTCCCGCAGATCCACCGCCACGTCGAACACCTCTCCCCGGATGGCCCGCACCAGCTTGTCCTGGGCATACTCCTTCTGGAAATGAAGCCCCCTTAAGACGCCCCTCCGCCCCGAGGACTGGTTGTCCTGGACGAACACCTGGGGGATTCCCGCTTCCTTGTAAGCCTCATAGTGATAGGACTCATAAAAATATCCCCGGGCATCCCCGAACACCGCGGGCGTTATGACCTTCAGCCCCTCTAT
Organism: uncultured Acetatifactor sp.; assembly: GCA_910585665.1. GTDB lineage: Bacteria > Bacillota > Clostridia > Lachnospirales > Lachnospiraceae > Acetatifactor. The sequence goes on from CAJUFI010000074.1 coordinate 17,912, forward strand.
CCCGCATGTCTCTACTGTAATCTTTCCCATCCGTCTACCCCTCTTTCCCTTGCTTGCTTCCCCGGACAGTGCGGGCCGCCGTATTTCTGCCGACAGTCGGCAGCCTGTCCTGGGGCAAGATTCCTATGTTTTTGCGTATTTTTTATTCCGTTCTATCGTCCTTCTTTCGCGCGGGCACTCCCCGTCACGGCAGATAGCTGATGTTCATGTCCACATTCCCCACGATGCCCTCGACGGAGCCCCGGGAGGTATACTGCCACATCTGGTAATACCCCTGGTAAAGAGGGGCGCTGCGGTATTCCGCCAGCCAGATGCAGTAGTGCTCCAGGTTCTGGGCATGCAGATTGTTGTTGTACCAGTTGCGGCTGCCGTAGATGCCCGCCCGGTACCCTGCGTTGGCGATGGTGCGGCAGAACGCCTCGCACACCAGCGTCCTGGTGTCCGGATCCAGGCCGTCCGCCCTGCCGTTCCCGCCTGCGCCCTCGGTGTCGATGAACACGGGATATTCCAGATTGTATTCCCGAATCAGCTGCAGCACCGCAGAAGCCTCCTCCACGGCCTCCACCTCGTTCACCGCCTGGGTGAAGAAATACACGCCCACCGGGATGCCGCTGGCCGTGGCGCCTCTGATATTGTCCGCGAAGCGGGGATCCTCCACCAGGCTGCCTGTCACGGAACCCCGGTAGCCCGCCCGGATGATTGCGAATTCCACCCCTGCGTTCTTCACCATGTCCCAGTCGATGTCACCGTTCCATTTGGACACATCGATGCCCACTTTGGAGTTGGCCGTGGGTCTCTGGAGCTTCTGAATCTCCGTGCTGTCCGCGTCTGTCAGGGCGTCCGCCACAGCGGTGTCCTCCGCCGCCGCGTCGATGTCGTCCTCTGTCAGAAGCAGAAGGGAGATGTCGTCGATGGCCACATATTCCACCTTATCCTTCACCTTCACCCGGGTCTCGTTGGCCGGCACCCGGTAGCCCTCCATGGGCATCAGCTCCACGGAATACTCCCCCGCCGCCAGGTCGCCGATATAGATGATGCCGTCCTTGTCCAGGTCCTTATACTCCCCCAGGCCGTCCAGCCGCACGAAAAAGCTCTCGCCGGTGACCGGTTTCCCCTCCATGTCCACGATCTGGACGCGCAGGTCCTTCTCCACGGAAGTCACCACCAAAGACAGCCTGGAAGCATTGTCCATGGCCTCTTCCAGGATGGGGTTCACTTCCTGGTCAAAGAAGGTATCGTCCCGCAGAAAAGCCGACAGATCGTTCCCAATCTGGCCGTTCACCACCCCATCGCTGCCAATCTGGGCCTGTCCTTCGGAAGCCCCCTGGCCGCTTTCCTGCCTGGGGGGCGCAGTCCCTTTCGGGCCGTCCGCCCTGCCGTTCCCGCTGCCGTTGGTGTACAGCACCAGCAGCGATACCAGCAGAATCACGCCCATGGAGGCCAGGATTGCCATTTTGCGTAACTTAGAGTCCATTTGCTACCTCTACCAGATATTTCCCGTAATTGGTCTTCATCAAAGGCTGTGCCAGCTCCAGCAGCTGCTCTTTGTCGATGAAGCCTCTCTTGTACGCGATTTCCTCGATGCAGGAGATATAGAGCCCCTGCCGTTTCTGGAAAGCCGCCACGAAATCCGCCGCGTCCAACAGCGCGTCATGGTTCCCTGTGTCCAGCCAGGCGAATCCCCGGCCCAGCGTCTCCACATGGAGGGTGCCCCGCTCCAGATAGGCGTTGTTGACGCTGGTAATCTCCAGCTCCCCTCTGGCCGAGGGCTTCACCGCCCTGGCAATCTCTACTACATCATTGTCATAAAAATACAGCCCGGGCACCGCGTAATTGCTCTTGGGGTTCTCCGGCTTCTCCTCGATGGAGAGGGCCTTTCCGCTCTCGTCGAACTCCACCACCCCGTACTCCCTGGGATCGCGCACATAGTACCCGAAAATGGTGGCTCCCTTCTCCCTGGCCGCCACCTCCCGCAGGACCCTGGAGAAGCTCTGCCCATAGAAGATATTGTCCCCCAGCACCAGCGCCACCCTGTCACTGCCGATGAAGTCAGCCCCGATCAGGAAGCTCTCCGCCAGTCCCCTGGGGTATTCCTGCACCGCGTAGGACAGCTCCATGCCAAGCTGATGGCCGTCCCCCATAAGCTCCCGAAACACGGGAAGGTCCCTGGGCGTGGAGATAATCAGAATCTCCCGGATGCCCGCCAGCATCAGCGTGGACATAGGATAATAAATCATCGGTTTGTCGTATACGGGCATGATCTGCTTGGACACCGCCTTCGTCAAAGGATACAGCCTGGTGCCCGATCCCCCCGCCAATATGATTCCCTTCATAAATACAGCACCTCTTTCTTTCCGCCTGTGTCTTTGCCGCACGCATTCTCCCCGGCCGTCTGCCGCCAGCGCCCTGCCCCATGCAGCGGCCCGCTCCGCTTCATATGCGAACCTGGCAAGCAAGCTTCGTATGCGAACCTGGCAAGCAAGCTTCGTAT
>CAJUFI010000075.1:0-1182 GCA_910585665.1 uncultured Acetatifactor sp.
CAGGTGCATGTCCTGGACAAGCATCTGTACAATCTGAAGCCCAACGCCCGCTGGGCCGAAGCCTATGAAGAGCTGGAGAGACTTTTGTATCCCGGCGCGGAGGAATGAAGCTCCCCGCAGCAGAGCCGCGGGGAATAAGACCTGGAGATAAGAAGCATCGAGACAGGACGGAGGGAATCCCTGTATGTACAGTAAGAAGCATAACCGGCTGCTGCTCGGCTGCGGCATTGCCATCTGCCTTTTGATTGCGGTGATGAGCCTGTGCCTGGGGAATGTCCATTTTAACCCGGCGGAGCTGATCCCCCTTTTCCGGGGCCAGGGAGATAAGGTGAGCCGCAGCATCCTGCTGTACGCCAGGCTCCCCCGCACCCTTGCCTCGCTGGCGGCCGGGGCAGGTCTGGCGGTGTCGGGAGCCGTGCTGCAGAACGTGCTGGCCAACAGGCTGGCCTCCCCCAGCATCATCGGGGTCAACGCCGGGGCGGGCCTGGGGGTGACCCTCTGCTGCGCGGCGGGGACATTGTCCGGCCTGGCTGTTTCCTGTGCGGCTTTCGGCGGGAGCCTGATTACGGTTCTGTTCATTTTCCTGTTCTCCCATCGGACAGGCGCGTCCAAAACCACGGTCATCCTGGGGGGCGTGGCGCTGAACAGTATATTGAACGCCGTCTGCGAATCCGTGACGGTGCTGGACACGGACGTGGCCATGCTGAGCATCGACTTCCGGGTGGGCGGCTTCTCCGCGGTATCCTACATGCGCCTGCTGCCTGCCGCCGGACTGATCGCGCTGGCGCTGGCAGTGCTGTTCACCCTGTGCAACGAGCTGGACGTGGTGACGCTGGGGGACGAGACGGCTCAGGGAGTGGGCCTGCGGGTGGGGCGGTACCGCATGCTTTTTCTGGTATTGGCTGCCCTGCTGGCGGGGGCTGCTGTGAGCTTTGCGGGGCTCCTGGGCTTCGTTGGGCTGATTGTGCCCCATTTCGTCCGCAGGTTCACGGGCAATGAGAGCGGGCGGCTCCTGCCCATGTGTGCCGTGGCCGGAGCGGGGTTCGTCACCCTCTGCGATATGGCGGCCAGGCTGCTGTTCGCCCCCTATGAGCTGCCGGTGGGGATATTGATGTCCGTGGTGGGCGGGCCTGTTTTCCTCTATATGCTGATCCGGCATAAGGGCGGGCATGCCGGGTGAGA
>CAJUFI010000075.1:1282-19829 GCA_910585665.1 uncultured Acetatifactor sp.
GGCCTGTTTTCCTCTATATGCTGATCCGGCATAAGGGCGGGCATGCCGGGTGAGAGGTGGTTCCGTGGCTCCTTAGGGGATTTCTGTAACCTTTTTGGGTACAATGGACACGCTTGCCCATATTTGTGAAACCTATATTTGTGAAACACTGGATTGTGGCATTACGGACGTGATTGAGCCGGCCAGTGACGAGCCTTGACAAGTTTTTTGAAATCCAGCTATATTTTTCAATGGGATAGGGTATCATGAAGCCAGTGATAAATCGGTAGTTTGAAGTTTCTGTTGTATCCTAAAATCCGAACTTTGGACATTAAATATACTCCCTTTTCGGATTTGTGTACCCGGTAAAAATAGGCTTGTAAATATACATTTCAAGTGCATAATAAGGCGTTTAGCATGTATATTATGGATTCAAATGAATAAAGCCAGTTCCAAATTGGTGTTATGGAGCAGCGGGAACACTTTTCCGAAAAGGGAGTAAATATATGAATTATTGTTGATTTAACAGCATTTGTCGAATGTTTTGTTAAGTGTCTACAAAAAATAGACACTTAATACATTTTAGCCATCAATGCCTGTGGTTATGCGGTATTGCGCGTATTTTGAGTGACTATAATACGGTTTTGGGTTGTATAGAAATATGAATTAAGGAATGAAGAAAAGAATATGGTAGATTTAATATTATTTCCATCCAGTTTTTTCTCTGTAAAAAAGATTGATGAGGATTTACAAAGTGAATATGATGCGGTGCGTTCAACGGGACTATATGATACAATATTTTTTGGATATGACAAATGGTTTAACGAAGATAAGTTAGTGCTGAGTGAGACGCCTGCTGCCATGAGAAAAGCTATTATGCGCGGTTGGATGATGAAGCCAAGTCAATATAACCAATTCTACCATAAATTGCTTGCCAATAAGATAGAGTTGATCGTTGCTCCAAGTGAGTATGAGCAAATGCATATTTTTCCAAATGCATATAAGTTTTTTGGAGACGATACAGCATTTATGAAAATATATCCGCTGCATGAGCAGATAGAGATAAGTGATGTGAAAAAATATTTCAATCGATTTCTGGTGAAAGATTTTGTTAAATCCGTAAAAGGCACGGAGTTCCCGAAATTTTTTGATGCGTCTGTTACCCAGGAGGAATTTGATAACTGGATGGAAGTATTCTATAAGTATCGTGGGAATTTGCTTACTGGCGGTATATGCATGAAAGAGTTCCTGAGTTTAAAGTTCTATGGCGAAAGGACAAATGAGTATAGGGTGTTTTATGCAAATGGTGAAATTGTCAGCATCAGCAGGAACTCGGGTCAAGAGAATTTTACTCCAGAACCGCCAAAAGAATTAGTGGAGAAATATAGAAATCTCCCCAGCATTTATTATACTATTGATTTTGCGGAATTGGCGGATGGAACATGGAAGATAATGGAAGCTGGTGACGGAAGTGTTTCTGGTCTTTCGGAATTTCAGGATGCGGAGCAGTATTTCAGGGCATTATATTATGCTCTGAATGATTAGAAAACCACTGGGGATAACATAGGTCATAGCTCATTAAGCGGTTGGAGAGTATCTAAGGAAGTGTCTCCGGATAACTGCTACGGGTTCATGGCAGCTTTTGTTGTATGTCCGGGCTTTTTCCGAAACAAGTTGTATCAGTTATTTTCCGACAGCTCCCGGGATGAAGCCGGATTCGGTACAAAACGTCAACAGGCGGAAAAATAAGGAGGGTGACAACGTTGAAGACGCTGCCCATAGATGCGGATCAAGAGGAGATAAAAAATCTGGTGGTTGAATGGAACGAGCTTCTGGCACAGGAAAAATACGAAGAAGCGTTAGAACTTATTCTGCATGATGACACGCAGAAGATAGACGGGAAGACCTGGGTGTGGACGCCCCAAAAGCTGGAGGCGGCTGTCTTTACATACGGACTGCCGTGGTTTACGAAAGCAGATATCAAACGTCTGTATGGGGCGGACAGCCGGGTTGACTACAAAGTGACTTCAATCCTGAACCGCCCGGATAAAGAGAAGTGGTTGGAGACGATTGACATTTATATTTATGATTACGCAATATCGCCTGAGATGGCCAGGACATGGGGAATAACCGGATTGGATTATGAAAATATCATTGGCGACGTTCTTTTTGGTAATGTACCTCTTGACGGAAAAGCAAGTGATTTAAGCGCCTTATTTTGGATCGTGAAGGTGGACGAAAAGAATATCACACTGATTTTTCGGGAATTACATGTGATGTAGCGTCTGCCGGCCTGGCGCCCCGCGCAATCCGGCTCCGTGCGCCGGGATTTGGTCACAGTTCCGCTGAAGACAGGGCGGCACATTCCGGGGCGAAAGGACAATGACGCAAAGCCAGGAAAGCGAATAGGCCTATGAACAAGATACTCATCATAGAAGACGATTCCCTGATACGGCAGGAGCTTGGAACCCTCCTCTCCAATCAGGGCTATGACGCAGCCTGCGTCACGGATTTTCGGGACGTGCCCCGCCAGGTGCGGGAGACGTCCCCCGATTTGATCCTGCTGGACATCAACCTGCCGGGGCAGGACGGCTACCGAATCTGCACTGCCGTCCGCAGCTTTTCCGCGGTGCCCATTCTGTTCCTCACAGGGCGGGACACCGCCATGGACGAGCTCCAGGCCCTGACTCTGGGCGGGGACGACTATGTCTCCAAGCCTTATAACATCCCTGTCCTCTTGGCCAGGATCGGCCTGCTGCTCAGACGGTGCGCTCCGGCTGCCAGGTCTCAGCCCTGTCTCCTGGAGCACAGGGGCGTCCGGCTGGACACTGTGGCCGGGACGCTGGCCAAAGGCGGCGGCTCCGTGGACCTGACCAGGACGGAGCTGAAGATTATGTCCCTGCTCTTCCTGCATTCGGGGGAAATCGTCCCCAGGATTGACCTCATAGAATACCTGTGGGACAATGAAATCCACACCGATGACAATACCTTAAGCGTGAACGTCATGCGGCTGCGGGAGAAGCTGCGGACGCTGGGGGAGGAGGATTTCATCCAGACCAGGAGAGGAATGGGATACCAGGTGTGAACCCCGCGGCAATTCATTTTGCAGACGCAAGAGGTGGAACTATGAGATTTTCTGATTACCTATATGAAGTCAGGGCGGTCCTGCTGGTGTGTTTCGCCGGCGGGCTGTTCTTTACCCTCATTCTGGCCGCTTTCGGCATGGGTGCGGCGCAGCTTGTGCTGCTTTGGATTTCCTTCTGCCTTATCCTCTTTCCCACCCTGGCCTGCTGCTGGCGGAAGAAGCACAGGCGGCTCTCCTATCTGTCGGATGCCTTCCAGGCGCTGGAGCCGAAATACCTGCTAGCCGAAATCGCGGATGCGCCGGATTCCGCCCTGGAGCAGGCCTATTTCGGGCTGCTGCGGGCAGCCCTGAAGTCCATGACTGACCAGGTGGCGGTCTCCGAAAGGCAGGCCCGGGAGTATCGGGAATTCCTGGAGCAGTGGGTGCATGAGATTAAGCTGCCGGTGACGGGCATCCAGCTGCTGTGCGAGAACAACAGGACGGATGTCACCCGGAAGATTCTGGCTCAGACCCAGCGCATAGAGCAGGACGTGGAGAAGGTGCTGTTCTACGCCCGCCTGGGCAGCGCGGAGAAGGATTATCTCATCCGGGAAGTCTCCCTGCGGGACTGCGTCATGGATGTGCTGGCCAGGAACAGGCAGCTCCTGATAGAGAGCGGCGCCAGCGTCCATACGGATGTCCCCCACACCGTGCGCTCCGACCCCAGGCAGCTGTCCTTCCTCCTGACCCAAATTATCTCCAACAGCCTGAAATACCGGAGCGAAAGGTCTCCCGTCCTGGACATCGTCTCCCGGGACTGCGGCGGCCATATCGAATTGACCGTCACGGACAACGGGATTGGCATCCGGCCAAGCGAGCTCCCCCGCATCTTCGACAAAGGGTTCGTGGGCAGCAACGGCCGGGGCGCAGGCGCACGTCCCGCCAGCGCCGCCACCGGCATGGGGCTGTACCTCTGCGCCCGGCTCTGCGAACGGCTGGGCATCGGAATCCGGGCGGAATCGGACTGGAACGAGTCCGCTTCCCTCCGCCTGTATTTCCCCGGGGACATGGACGGGCGAATGAGTTAGATGCATCGGGAATGCTTTTCCAGGGAACTTCTAAATGATTTCATAGGCATATTGCCATATGATTTGCGCAGGGAAAAGCCCGGAAATACAATGAAAACCGCTATGGATTTGTATCAGTTATTTGCAGATAATTCCTTATGCTGAATGTGGAGGAGGTTGATATGCATGCTTTACAGGAAACGGACATTATATTTCCTGCAAGTTCAATTCCTGAATCTGCCTGTGCACCTCCATGCCACGTTTGTTGTAGTAATCCCGTCTTTCCTGTGGCGTCATATCCTTTGTGATGTTATAGTTATATTCTCTAACTTTATGGATGTCCTCGATAGTAAAGTCCGGACTAATTATCAGATTTTCCATAATCATACCTCGCTTTCCAATAGTGCAGACGGATTGATGATCTCAACAGGTTTATAGCCTCTCAAATTTGTGATAGCCCTTACCCCTCTAATGGTTTTTATATTTACAATATGCTTGAAGTTCCATGAAATGATACAATCACAACCACATATAACCGCGGCTGCAATATGCTGGCAATCGTCATAACTCTTCTTTGTCAAGATTCCCATATCAATAATTTGCTCTGCAATTGCTGACATGGTGTCCGTAATCTGAATAGGAGTATATTTTATCTGCTTTAAATACTGGTACATCTGGCTTTTCTTCGGTTCTTTACAGTCTGATAGTTCCTCTAATGTGACAGTGGACAGATATACATCATATTGTTCAGCCTTAAACTTTTCCCATAACTTTCTTGTGTCTGCCATTTTCTCAGGCACGTCTTCCTGCAGTAAATGACTGACAACTGACGTATCCAAATATACTTTTAACTTTTCCATGCGCAATCTTGCTCCTTATATTAAGGAATTGTCTACAAATAACTGATACGGGTTCATGGCAGCTTTTGTTGTGTTTCCGGGTCTTTTCCTGAACAAGTAGCATCTATTATTTTCCGACAGTTCCTGATTTGTTTCTGATTGTTGTTTGCTTTCTGAGCCTTTTTGTATTTCGGATTATCATTGGTATATGCCGCAAGTCAGGAAGAAGATACATTTGACAGAAATATTGTAGCATTTCTTTTCTGATTTTTCAAGTTTTGCTCGCAGTTTGCTCAATTTGCCAAGGCCGTTTCGCCCAGGGACTCCTTGGATGCCGCCCGGGACAAGATGCTTTTCAAAGTGACAAAACTGTCATATAAAATCAATAGACATCTATACCTCCCGCCCCTTCTATGTTATAAAATAATGGGGAATCATCCAAAACAGGAGGTTATCAGAAATGGACGGATATCACAGAAACAATCAGCGCCGGGCCTGTCTGCTGGAGGTAGACTCCGTAGAAAAATACTACGGCTCCCCCCAGGCCGTGACCAAAGCCCTGGACCAGATCGGCTTCCGGGTCCAGGCGGGGGAGTACATCGCCGTCATGGGCGCCTCCGGCTCCGGCAAGACCACCCTTTTAAACTGCATCTCCACCATCGACACCGTAAGCTCTGGCCGCATCCTGCTGGACGGCAGGGACATCACCGCCATTCCCGCGGCGGACATCGCGGCCTTCCGCAGGGAGGCCCTGGGCTTCGTGTTCCAGGAGTTCAACCTGCTGGACACCCTGACCCTGGAGGAGAACATCGCCCTGCCCCTGACCGTCCGGGAAATGCCGACAACGGAAATCCGCGAGAAAGTACACGTCATGGCGCATAGGCTCGGGCTGTGGGACGCCCTGGGGAAATTCCCCTGCCAGGTGTCCGGGGGCCAGAAGCAGCGCTGCGCCTTTGCCCGGGCCGTCATCGGGGAGCCGAAGCTGATTCTCGCGGACGAGCCCACGGGAGCCCTGGATTCGGCCTCCGCCCGGGTGCTGCTGGAGATTATGCACCGGTTCCACGAAGAGTCCCATGCCACCATCCTGATGGTGACCCATGACGCCTTCAGCGCCAGCTTCGCGGAGCGGATCCTGTTCCTGAAGGACGGGCGGATTTTCAACGAGATTCTGAAGGGGGAAAAGGAGCGAGACGTATTCTACCAGGAGATTCTGGACGTGCTCTGCGTGCTGGGAGGTGACAGACCATGCTGAAACAACTGTCTCTGCGCAACGCCAGGCGCCAGGCCAGGGAGTACGCGCTGTACTTCATCACCCTGGCCTGCACGGTGTCCTTCCTGTACGCCTTCAACACCCTGCTCTTCTCGGACAGGGTGAAGTCCCTGCCGGAGATGCAGGTGCTGCCCTACATGATCGTAGCCGCCTCCGCGTTGATCGTCCTGATTACAGGCCGGATCATCGGCTATATGGCGGGCTATATGCTGAAGCGGCGCAGCCGGGAGTTCGGCGTCTACATGCTCTGCGGCATCCCCAATCGGGACATCGCCCGGCTCCTCTCCCGGGAGACTGTCCTCATGGGGGTGCTGGCCTTTCTGCCGGGGATGGTGCTGGGGATGGTGCTGTCCCAGCTGCTGGAGGCCGCGGTGCTGCCCATGCTGGGAATCCGGTACCGCCTGCGGTTCCCTTTCTCTCTGCCTGCGGCATGGCTCACGTTGGCCTATTTTTTCCTCATGCTCCTGTGTTCTCTGGCAAAGAACCGCAGATGGATCCGCAGGGTGACCCTCCGGGATCTGCTCCTGTCAGAGCGGCAGAACGAGACCGTGCTTCTGTCCGGCAATGCCCTGACGGCGGCGCTGTTCCTGTTGTCCCTGTGCATGGGCGGGGTGGGCTTCTGGTTCCTTATCGCCCTGCCCATCGGAGCGGGCTTTGATTTGCTGGTGGGCACGGTCTGTCTGGTGCTGTTCCTGTTCGGGTTCTTCGGGAGCATCCCGGGGTTCCTGGCCAGGGTGCTGGAGGACAGGGATGCCTGGAAATACAGGAGACACCGGCTGACGGTGTTCAGAGGATTTGCCGCCAGGATACGCTCCGCCAGCGCCGCCCTGGGTCTGCTGTCCGCCCTGTTCACCCTTGCGCTGGCCTTCTATGGCATCGGGCTGGGGATCAGTTCGGTGACGGACAGGCTGGTGGACATGAACCTCTGGGACGTCCAGATCCTCCATCCGGAGGGGCTGCGGGATTTCTTCTCCTATGAAGAGGTCATCGCCCGGATTGTTCCCCTGAAAGGCTCGTATTCCTATGCCGTCTACACGGACGCGGAGACTGTCTTCTCAAAGCTGCGGGAAAAGACGGCGGCGGAGGCGGGGTACTCTGGCAATCCCATGTACCGGGAATTCTTCCAGGACACCTACATGAAGCAGAGCGATTACAGGAAGCTCCGGGAGCTGCTGGGGCTGGAGGAGGTTTCTCTGGATCCGGCTGTCTGCTACGTCCACTGTCTCCCGGCTCTGGCCGGCGCCTTCCGCGATTTCCTGGGCCGGGAAGAGAGGAGCTATGCCGGATATCCCGTCTCCGGGCAGGAGCTGTTCTCGGAAGACTTCTCCCAGTCGGACATTTATGGGAACGGGCTTGGCTACATTCTCGTAGTCCCGGATGGGGCGGTGGCGCAGTGCTCCGTCCTCTACAGCATGTGCGCCGTGCTGACGGAAAGCCCCCTGTCCCACGAAGCTCTGGACGAAATCGCGGAGACTTGCGGTCTCATAAGGCTTCGGCGCAGCACCGTGCGGAGCGTCTCCCCGGGCTCGGGCTGCACCGCCTTCGTGGCAGAGGGAGATTATCTGTCCGGGAAATGGGCGGACAGGGATTCCGCAAGCTATCTGCCCGCTATGAGCATCTGCCTGTTCTACCTTGCGCTGGTGCTGGAAATCACCGGCGCCGCCATCCTGGCCACCCAGCTTCTCAGCGACAGGGCGGCGCGGCGCAGGCAGAACGACCTCCTGCGCCGGCTGGGGATGGAGGAGCGGCAGGTCGCCCGGACCGGCAGGTGGCAGATGGGGCTGTTCTTCCTGCTGCCGCTGCCGCCGGCCATCCTGGTCAGCAGCGCCTATGTGATCCTCTGCGCAGGGCGGCTGGAGCGGGGCCTTTTCTACTTCCCGGGCATCTGCGGCCCCCTGTGGCTCCCGAGGGTGTTGGGGCGCACCCTACTGGTCTTCGGGCTGCTTTTCTTCATCTATTATGCGGCCGCCCGGATCGGCGAGGAAAAATAAGAAAATTCAGGAATCCCAGGGGGCGAGGAAGGAATCGAGTATGGCGTTTTCGGGAAAATGCTTTTAAGAAAATCATGAATTTGTGGCTGTCAAGGGGCTGCGCTTATGATATACTTGTACCAGTGGGGCTGTAAAGCTGTAGAAGCCCCGGCGCTGGCAGAAAGAGCAGGCCAGGCTGCTATGGTGGCTGCTGTACAGGCTGTGTACAGCGATTAAAGCCTGTGTGAGGAGATTGCACAAGCCGAGTATGGCGGGCAAAGCTTGGGTGAAGAGATGGAACAGGCATGTACGCGATTAAAGCCTATACGAGGAGATTGCACAAGCCGAGTATGGCGAGCAAGGCTTGGGTGAGGGGATTGAACAGGCCGAGTAAGGTGATTAAAGCCTGTGCGCGGACGATTGCGCAGGTCAGGAACGGCTTGGGGAATCGGATTGGTGAGATGCCGTGGCCAGGAAAGGATGACCCCGGCGGGAGAGGGAAGCAAAGGAGGCAGGTTTCAGATGGATGGCGCTATGGTTGAGATGGAGGATGTCCGGGCCGGGTACGGGAAGGCCGAGATTCTGCACGGGGTGGACTTCCGGGCGGAAAGCGGTGAAATCACCACGATCATCGGCACCAACGGCAGCGGGAAGAGCACCCTTCTGCGTACGCTGCTGGGGTTCCTGCCCATGCGCTCCGGAGACATCAGGATAGACGGTATTTCGATAAATAGTATCTCTCGGACAGAACTGGCCAGAAAGATTGCTTACCTGCCCCAGGGAAAGAACGTGCCCGACATCTCGGCAGGCCGCATGGTGCTCCACGGGCGGTTCCCCTATCTGACCTACCCCCGGAAATACAGGGAGGAGGACATGCGGATAGCCAGACAGGCCATGGAGCAGATGGGGATAGCAGAGCTTTCCGAACAGCACATGTCCCGGCTCTCCGGCGGCATGCGCCAGAAAGTCTACATCGCCATGGCCCTGGCCGGACAGGCCCCCGTCATCGTCATGGACGAGCCCACCACCTACCTGGACATCGGGCAGCAGGTGAAGTTCGCGGAGACAGTCCGGCAGCTGGCGGACGAAGGCAAGACTGTCGTCCTGGTGCTGCACGACATCCTGCTGGCTCTGAAGATATCCGCCCGGATTGCCGCTCTGGGAGAGGGGAAGGTCATCTGGAGCGGCACGCCGGAGGAGATGCTCGCGCAGGATATGGCAAAACGGCTCTACGGCGTGGCCGTGGGAGCGGTAAGGACGGGTGCGGGGACGCAGTATTTCTATGAGATTGGGGATTAGATATATGCAGGATTCCCGCGGGCAGGCCGCGCAAAATGGCATAGGGGCGCAATTTTTGCTTCGCGGCAGGGGACTGTCTATAAAAAACGAATGCCAGTTCATGGTAGCTTCTGTGGTATTCCGGGCTTTATCCGAAACAAGTTATATCAGTTGTCTTCCGGCAGTTTCTGAGCGAGGAGAGGATGCCAGTCCGGACAGCAGAGCGCTCTCCCCATGCAGGACATAAGGCTGACGCTCCGCTGCAGACATTGGAGCATGCGGCTCTTCGCCGTGCCTAAAACTCCCGCCGCCCATACAGTCTCGCGGACAGCAGATAGGAGAGGGCCAGCAGAATCCCGCCTGCCGTGAACATCCCTCCGCTGACGATTAAAATGTGGTCAGAAGCATACACCAGCAGGTCGAAGATAAAAGTTCCGTTCCCCAGGAGCATATCATATTCTATCAACGCGATATAAGCCAGGCAGACGAGCAGCGCAGGCACATAATATCCCCAGACCTTCCCCTTCTGGTACCCCACCTTGAAGAGCAGCGGATACATGGCCAGGCTCATGACGCCGTAGAAAAGGAAACTGAAGGAAACCAGCGCCAGCTTCCAGCTGAAGCCCGGGTACCATTTGGAAAAAGAGACCAGATTGGCCAGGGGCATCATGGCCAGCCCCAGCAGGGCGCCCGCCGCGAACAGGAGAAAAGACAGGACGTATCTGCCGGTGACAATCGTCCGCCGCTGCACCGGCAAGGTCAGATAGAGCCGGTTCAGATCCCCCTTTTCCTCTATGGCGAAAGGATTCAGGGAGAAGGAGAACAGCAGGAAGGTTCCCATGGGTACCAGCAGGACAGGGGAAAAGCATCCCGTCACGAAAAGGCTCCCGGGGATGATCAGGAACCTGATACGATAGCATTTCATTGCAGACCAGTTCAATCTCAACATTCTAAGCATGTTTTCTGCTCCTTTCCATATAGACTACCACATCGTCGATCGTGGCCGGTTCCGTGACGGCGTCCGGGGGAAGTCCGCCAATCCTGTCCAGTTCCATGAGACATTCATAGCCGCTGCCGGTCTGGCGCAGGCCGATGGCGGCGGATTTCTTCCCCTCGGGAAGCACGTCGCCCCGCACCACGCAATAGCGGGAGACCAGCTCCTCTTTGTCCCCGGCATAGGAAATGGCGCCGCCGCTGATATAGACGATGCAGTCCGCAAGCCGTTCCAGGTCGCTGGTGATATGGGTGGAGAACAGGATTGTGCGGCTTTCCGGAACCAGATATTCCCGCAGGATGTCCAGCAGCTCGTCCCGGGCCGCAGGGTCAAGCCCGCCGGTGGGTTCATCCAGCAGAAGCAATCGGGTATTGCGGGAGAGATGGACGGCCAGGCCCAGCTTCTGCTTCATGCCCCGGGAAAAGCTCTTGAATTTCTTCCGGGGGTCGAGACCAAAGCGGGACAGGCAGCTTTTGTACAGGGCAGCGTCCCAGCCGGGATAGAAGGGGGACAGGCTTCTTTCGATATCCAGGGGCGTCCATTCCTCCTGGTAGTAGGGCTGGTCGAACAGGATGCCGATATCCTCCTTCGCGGCAGGGGCATCGGCGGGCCTGCCCAGCAGGCGGATGTCCCCGCTGTCAGGAAAGGCCAGCCCGGCCATCATCCTTAAGGTAGTGGACTTCCCGGCTCCGTTGGGTCCCACAAAGCCGCAGCAGAGGCCTTCCGGCACGGTGAAGCTGATGTTTTTTAAGGAAAATCCCGGATAGGTCTTGCATAAATCATGGATTTCAATTGCATTTTTCATGGAAAATCTCCTCCAGTCTGTCTTGTAGTTCGGCAAGGTTTAGGCCTGCCGCTTTCCCCTTTTCCACCGCTGTCCGAAAGGCTTCATCGATGTTTTGCAGATACTGGCGGCGGACCATTTCCGCGTCCCCCTTGACGAAGCACCCCCGTCCCTGCACGGTGTAGATCAGCCCCTCCGCCTCCAGGTCGCTGTAAGCCCTGGTGGTGGTGATGACGCTCACACGCAGGTCTCTTGCCAGCTGGCGCATGGAGGTAAGGGGCTGGTTCGGGGCCAGCCGTCCGTCCAGAATCTGGGCCTTGATCTGTATCTTAATCTGCTCGTAAGTGGGGATGTCGCTTTGCAGGGAAATATGGATGTTCATTTTGGGCATCACCTCCGGTCTGTATGTTTCCCCACGGCGCCGCCGGTTCTTCGGCATGGCGTGGTGTTGTTTTGTGGAGTGTTTACTGTATATATTGAGTATATGCACTATGGGCGAATTTGTCAAGAGGGAATTGTCTACAAATAACTGCTACGAGTTTAAAGCCGTTTTCCTTGCATTTCTGGGCTTTTTTCTAAAGAAGTTGTAGCAGTTATTTTCCGACAGTTCCAAATGAAAAATTTTCCACCTGTGCGGTTGCAATGCACAGATGGAAAATTTCCGATGGTGCGGTTGCGGCCAAGACAGGCGCGATATCAGTATCCTGGTTCGGCGAAATTCTCATATTGATTTGGATTTTATATAGCGTTAAGATTTCTCATGAGAAGCCGACAACAAAAAATGCCTTTGACTTTACCCTTACGGTAAAGTGTATACTTTAAAGAAAAGGAAGGTGATTATCAGTGCTGTCTATTGGTGAGTTTTCAAAAATATGCAAAGTATCTACAAAAACTCTCAGATATTACGCTGAAATAGGGCTTATTCTGCCAAGTGAAATCAACCCGGAAACCGGATATAGGTACTATGCGATTGAACAGTTGGAAACTATGCTGCTTATTATCCGTTTGAAATCATACAATTTCTCATTGGAGGAAATAAAGCAGATGATAGAATCGGGAGAATTGTATGAGGAAAAATTGTATGCTGCCCTAACCCGAAAACGGGAAGATATAAAAAAGCAATTACATGAACAGGAGAAGCGTCTGTATCAACTGGAATGCGATATATCGAACCTAAAAAATGGGAAGCCCATTATGTCATATTTAGATGATATTGATGTAGAACTTGTGGAGGTTCCGGTGATGTGCCTGCTCTCCATCCGCAAAATGGTTCAAGCGGATAATTTTTCTGACGATTACGGCGTTTGCTTTGGGAGGCTATCAGGCAGGATAAGGAAAGAAAATTTAACCATAGCCAATCCCCCAATGGTTTTATTCCACAGCAATGAATTTAGCCCGTTTGGTTTAGACACAGAATTTGCTGTCCCTATTAAAGAATATGTGACTGGAACAAGAGATTTTAAGGCGGGGTTATGTCTGAAAACTGTTGTAAAGGGAAGCTATTCGATTTTATCTTCTGTATATGCAAAGCAGATAAAATGGGCAGAACAGAAAGGGTATGAATGCACCGACGCATTGTTTGAAGTGTATGTAACAGACCCCTCTCAGGTTGCGGAGGAAGATGAACTGATTACAGAAGTCTATTATCCAGTTAGAAAAATTTAAAGCGGAGGTCGATCAAACGGCATGAAACAGGAGCAAATAACATCTTTAGAAAATAAAATAAAAAAAGAATATGGCAATATAACCGGAATCATTGTACTGAAAGATAATAATGCTGCTTACGAAAGTTATTTTAATCAGTGTTCAGAATATGACCCCATTCATATTTTTTCGGTGACGAAAAGCATCATTTCCATGTTATTCGGAATTGCCTTAGATAAAGGCTGTATCAAAAACCTTGATGAAAAAGTAATTGATTTTTTTCCAAATTATCAAACCAGGAAAAGGGAGAAAACAATACAGCATGTTACAATCCGGAATCTGCTTACAATGACCGCCCCCTATAAGTATAGGTTTAACCCTTATCCAAAATATTTTTCCAGTGATGATTGGGTAATTTCCTCTCTTGATCTTTTGGGCGGAAACGGAAAAATTGGGAATTTCAAATATGCTCCTGTCATCGGAATTGATATTTTATCGGGCATACTTGTCAATGCTACAGGGAAATCCGTATTAGAATTTGCACAGGACAATCTTTTTTCTCCGTTGGGAATTTCGGTGGATAAAAACATCTATTTTCAAAGCAAAGAAGAACAACTGGATTTTTATCAATCAAAGGGTGCAAACGGCTGGGTTGCTGACCCGAAGGGAACGAATACGGCTGGCTGGGGATTATCCCTTACAACTATGGATATGGCTAAATTAGGGCAGTTATATTTGAATGAGGGACATTGGAACGGCAGACAGGTTATTTCCGATCAATGGATTTTCGAGAGTACGCAGGTACAAAGCGTTTGGAAAGCACGCCATTTAAAGTATGGGTATTTGTGGTGGGTTATAGATGAAGCGGAGCATTCGTATGCGGCTTTAGGTGACGGTGGAAATGCGATATATGTCAATGTTAAAGACAAAATTGTAGTCGCTATTTCCTCTTTATTTGTTCCAAGAGTGAAAGACAGGATAGATTTCATAAAAAGAGAGATTGAACCCCTATTTATACTGTGCACCGGTTAAATTTGCAGTACAAGTAAAATTAAGTATATGATAGTCGGACAGCCGCAAGCGGTAAATAAAAAACCGTTGTTGGCGGCAGTATTGCGGCGCTACTCCGCGCACATCAAATTTAAAATTCCGTTTCGACCGTTAGGGGTAACAAAGAGGGCGAAATCAGCAGACTGCTTGTTACGCCTTAGTTTTACGGTGATAAGGAAGTATTCACAACAGCTTATTTGGTTTTAGGGTGTAATTATAAAAAATGGCGGGATTTCAGGTTATAAATATTCATTGCATGTTGTAGGTAAATATTTTATAATCAAGGCAGTGGAAACCAGTAGTCCATACCGAACCCCCATGCAAATATTCCGGTCTGTTTCGCAATCGCACAAGCCCGGAGTACGAGCTGTAGCCCTCTGCGCGATAGGTTTCTGTACTTGCGCGCTGGGGAAGATATTTTCCGAAAATTTGCACGAGAATTTGCACAGGGGCCTGAAGGATAGCCCGCCGGAACCCCAATCAAGATAGAGAAAGTGAGATTTTGAATGAAAAGACAAAAGCTGGCCCTGCTGTGCGGTATGGCCGCCCTTTTCCTTACGGCCTGTGGAAGAAACAATACAATAACGATACCGGATGTAGAGACAAAAGAAAACCAGCCGCAAAGCAGCGACGTGAAAGCGGAAGACAGCCCGGATAATTCAGACGACTCAGAACCAAAAGAAAACCAGCCGCAAAGCAGTGGTGCGAAAGAGGAAGACGGCCCGGATGATTCAGACGATTCAGAAAACAAGGAAGCTTCAGGCACAGAAACGGACATGGAAAGCCCTGCCGATAAGGAGCCCTGGGAGCAGGCATACCTTGATTATCTGGATGGATTTGAAGCCAGCGGTTCCTGCACTTACAGCCTGATCTATGTGGACGAAGATGAGATTCCGGAGCTTGTGATAGATTCCGGCTTTGAAGCGGGAGGCTGCCAGATTTTGACCTGGCATGATGGGGTTCTGGATGTGCTGCAGACCAGCCGCCTGTATTTTACCTATATTGAGAAAGGGAATCTCCTCTGCAATTCCGAAGGGAACATGGGATATTATTATGATAATGTATACGCCATCAAGGACGGCTCCTGGGATTTCATAGGCGGAGGAACCTGCCAGGATCCGCCGGACGGGCCGAAGCTTGATGAAAATGATGATTATATTTTCGAATACCATTGGCTGGAGCAGCCGGTAGAGAAAGCGGAATATGAACAGCGGTTTCATGCCGTTTATCCGGAAGAGGAGGGAAAGACGCCGGAGACGTATTATATTGAAGTTGAGATGCGCTCTCTGCTGGAAAGAAAGGAAACGGCCTCGGCAGCACACCGCTATGAACTGATCGTGGAAGATTTGACGTGGACAGAGGCGTATGAGGCCTGTGAGGAAAAGGGCGGTTATCTGGCGACCCTCACCTCATGGGAAGAATTCCGGCAGGTGCAGGAACAGATTGTTTCGGAAGAAAAAACGGCAGTTACATTCTTTGTAGGCGCCAACAGGGCGGACAGATTTGGATTCGGCTGGCTGGAGCCCGGAACGCCGGAGGGATACGGTATGTTAGACCTGTATAAGGCCCTGTTCGCCGGTTTCTGGCTGGAGGGCGAGCCAAGCTATGAGGGGCTTACCGAGGACGGGAGAGAGGTAAAAGAGGAATACGTAGCCATCCTATACCGAAAGGCGGATGGCAGGTGCTACCTCAACGATGTGCCGGAGGATATCCTGTCTGCCGCGCCCTCCTATGCAGGACGGATCGGTTATATTTGTGAATATGATGAATGAGCGGTCTACAGAACTGCCGGTAATAGGAATGCGCGACTGTAGTCGTTTGAGGAGAGAAGAACATGGCGGAATTGGCATCCATGATGAATATTGGCAGGGAAATGGCAAAGAAGCTGGATTCCGTTGGGATTGGCTCGGCGGAGGAGCTGATCCGTTCAGGCGCGGAACAGGCCTTCCTGAAATTGAAGGAAAGGTATCCGAATGTCTGTCTGGTGCATTTGTATGCCTTGGAAGGAGCGGTCTGCAATGTGGAGTTCAACAGCCTTCCCGAGAGCAGAAAAAAGGAACTGAAAGAGTTCAGCGATTTTCTGAAAAGATGAAAAATAATGGTGTTAGTCAGCATATGGGTTGGTAAGCCGCTTTCCCCATTTGCAGTCCGCATATTTTAAGGTCCTGAAAAGCCTGAAATTGTGCCACCAACCCACTTACTGACTAACACCAAAATAATTTATGGGAGAGAGGGATTGATATGCGGTGCAACCAGGTGAGAATTTTGATAGAACGTTTCGGGAAGTATGTTCCGGAGGACTATCCGGGTGATGTTCAGCGGATTTCAGTGTATGTGGACGATTTTAAGTCCATTTATGCAGCGTTGTCCAAAGCATATGCGCTAGCCGTGGATGAACTGGCGGAATATGAGCAGATTGGGGTAAGGGCCGATGTGAGCACGAATGAGTATTCTAAGTCGGATTACAGGGAAATGCACGGGAAACTCCCGAAAGGGAGGTTGCGGTATGAGGATGATGACAACTGGGAGTATTATGACAGCCGTTTAGAGCTATGCCAGGACTATATTTGGGCGTTTGAGCACAGCGCGGAGATTCTGGAAGTGATAAAGGGAAGCAAAGACAAAAGAGATATGATTGTTTCCCTGAAAGAAGCGTTTGACCTATCCGACTATCAGGTAAAGAAGCTGCTGCAGATCCGATTTGACATGCTCACGGAGCAGGAATATAAAAGCTATCAAGAGGAAGCGGCGAAGATGAAAGAAAGAAGGAACGGCATACCAGATCTGCCATACGATGACGAAAGCCGGGAGAGATATGCCCGGACGCAGATCGGTAAGCTGGACCGTCAGATAGAGGAAGCAAAGGCGCATCTGCTTGCGGCGGAGAACTATCCCGAAATCATTGCAATCATGGAAAATGCCGATGGGTTCCATGAATATGCGGAGACAATGAGAGAAAAGTTTGGGTTTAGCCAGGAGCAGTCCAGGTATTTCCAGCACATGTCCATTCAGGATTTCGACAGAAAAAAACGCGAAGAGACGCGGAAAAAACTGGATTGGCTGATGAACAGCAGAGAGATGTATGAGAAAGATTTGCGGAAGGAAGAGCCGGCCAGGGAACCCAAGCGGGACTGAGATTCTTCCAGGGAGGTGCATCATGGCGAACGAAAAGATATACGGCATGCCTTTTGGGAAACTGTATCCCATGCTGATTGCAAAGGCGGAGAAGAAAGGGCGCACCAGGGCAGAAGTGGACGAAGTCACCGCCTGGCTGACAGGATACAGCAGGGAAAGATTAGAGGAACTGATGGAAAGCGATATCACCTACGGGGACTTCTTCCTGCAGGCTCCGGCATTGAACCCGAACCGCAGGCTGATAAAAGGCGTGGTCTGCGGAGTCCGCGTGGAGGATATTGAAGAGCCCCTGATGCAGGAAATCCGCTACCTGGACAAGTTGGTGGACGAGCTTGCCAAAGGGAAGGCGATGGAGAAAATCCTGCGTCGGTGATGTCTTCCGGAAAAGGGGATATGCCTTGAGAACCTACGGGGCTACCCGATTTGCTTTGAGGGGCGCTGGAAACACTTGGAAGATTTAAAAAAATAGGTTACTTTAAAGAATTAAGTACAAATGTAAAATAAAAGGGGGATTTATAGGATGGGATACGTAGGATTAAGATGGTATAAGTGTGATTTTCATTTGCACACAATGTGCAGCGCGTGCTACAGGGAGAAGAAAGATACTCCAAGTGAATGGGTTGAGGAAGTAAAAAGGAAAGGATTACAGTGTATAGCGATTACAGATCATAATGACTACAGAGGAATAGATGAAATTAAAGCAATATGTGAAGGAGAGGGAATAGTAGTTTTCCCGGCGGTAGAGTTATCGTGTGATTCAAGTAAAATCCATATTCTAATCCTTTTTGATGTTCACTGTGAGGGAGCTGATGTAAGAGACTTTTTGGCAAAGGTAGGAATCACAAAAAATGAATTGGGAAATAGCGCTAATACCTCTAATGGGAGTATTTTTGAGATATGCGATATGGCGCAAAAGGCGGGAGCATTGGTGATAGCTGCCCATATAGATGATTACAGCGGAATTTCTCAAATCAGCCATGACAATATCAAAAAGGTTTTGGACAGAAAATATATAAATGCTGTTCAGATTGTGAATAAGAGTGTATGGGATGTGTATGAAAACAACAAGGATATAAAAGAGACATGCAGATTATTAAGTGAAAAATATGACAAGGAAATTTCAGATGATAAAGCAAAAGAATGGTACAAGGCCTACTCGTTGGCAAAAGAAGCTGGATTGCCATTTCTGACATTTTCTGATAATCCGTGTTCAGAAAAAGATGCAAAGCATGGTTTATGGGGAATCGGAAGAAATTATTCCTGGCTTAAAATGGATCAAAAGCCGAATCTGGAAAGCGTGCGTCAGGCATTGTTATCTTATGATATGAGAGTACGGAATGAGTATGAAAGTCCCAATAAGCCGGATGCAGAGCCAGAATTGTGGATAAAGTCCATAAAAGCAACCGACACACTCCTTAATATGTTAACTTCCTGAAATTTTACACCTGAACGTTTTCGACAATAGAAAAATAA
>CAJUFI010000076.1:0-11013 GCA_910585665.1 uncultured Acetatifactor sp.
GAATCCCATAAAACGGACTCAATCCGAAACCAACACAGTTATTGACTAACACGATGTCTATATATGACTCCTCTTTGAAAATCCGCTTTACTTGCCCATCCCATGTATAGGCAAATGCAGCTATCTATCTTAATCATCAGATTTCCGCCCCTCAATAGAAATTCTTCCTTCGCCTCTATAATCTCATCATTACTGCGAAGCCGAGGACAGAAGTACATACAATCCTACCGTACATTCTGGCACACTCCTCCCATGCAGCACTGAATTAGTGTCTCTTTTTCTGTCTCCACTCACTTTCTATCTACATTCAGCCAACAAATTGGTCGCATATGTCAATTAGCCGACTGCCAGTATCTTCCGGGATGGTTCTTCTTTAATGCCTTCCCTGCCAGCCAACGGCTCAATGCGTCTCCTTCAGCAGCAGCTCCACCCTGTTCTGGATGACCGCCGTCACATCCTCCAGGCTCTTGTCCCCTTTGTAATAGATGTCCGCCTCTTCCGCCACTATCTCGATAATCTGCTCCTCCGCCGCAGAACGGGGCCTGAAGTCCATGCCCTCTATCTGCTCCATCAGGGCATCTGTCAGGTACTGCGGAAATTCATCCATCTCGTGCACATCATCTCCTATTCCTATCCGTACACTGTAATGGTTAGTCAACATACCCGGCTGGGGAGCTGTCGCTTTTTCCGCCATGTCCCTGAGCGATGATATCTGGGTCGGCAGATAATAGCTATCCTCTGCCCCCCTGGAGATAAAGTACTCCAGGAAGTCCCATGCGCCCTCTTTATGAAGGCTATGGGAGACCATGCCCAGCTTGTCCATGACCCTGCAGGCGGCCGTCCCCCTGCCGTCCGCTGTGGGAAAGCCCAGGAACCTGACCTTCCCGCCAATCTGAACCTCTATCTGGAGAAGATTGTCGAACTCTACCCCCTTCCGCCTCCATCAGCAGGGCATATTCCGGGACATAGTCCGACACCCATGCGGTTCCGCCTATCGCCGTTCTCGGCTGCTCCTTCTCCACATGCTCTTCCAGTCACAGCAGAAGCTCCCTGAACTCCCCGCTGTCGAAGCTGCACTCCCCGGCCTCCCAGTCTACGAACCGCTCCAGGTAATATGCCGGGAAGAACTCCTTCAGCATGTAGTCCCTCCCTTTCCCCTCGGCCCTCCCTCCTTCCGGACCGTCCAGCCTCCTGAATCCGCTGCTGACCAGCTCCGTCATTTCCGGATGGCTCTCCATCAGCGTATACACGTCCTCAATCCTGATGCGAGTTTATAGCACTTCCCCAGCTCCTCCTTGAATGCCCCTTCCGCATACCTCTCCGCTTCCATGCGGGCCATGGTGGTGCCGCCCCATCCATGGCACCAGGCCATCCGGGGCTCCTCCGGGGAGGCGTCCTCCCCATCCCGCAGGTCCTCCCAGTCCTGCAGCCCCTCCCTGTAATAATGCTCCTCATAGCGGTAGGCCTGATAGGCCGCTTCCAGATATCTGCCCTCCTGCGCGTCATGCCCCAGCCTGGCCAATGCCAACATGATGCCCGCTGTCCCGTGGGCAAAGCCCGTCAGCGCCGTCCCTGCTGGCCGATTGACCCATCCCATGCCATGCCCATATAGGGTCGCCGAGCCAAGCAGATGGTCCCCCGCTTCCCTTGCCCATGCCATGTACTGTTCCCGGCCTGTCAGATGGTATGCCTTGAGGAACACCAGGATGGCTCCCGCGTTCCCTCCCAGCACGTCATGCTCCCGGTCGGCCGCCAGCCCTACTGCCGTCACCTGGCACTGCATCTATTACCTGTCCTTCAATTCCACGTACTCCCGCTCCTGCATGACGCTCTTGTAGGCAGGGCGGATGATTTTGTCCATATTGATCAGCTCCTCGATCCTGTGGGCGCTCCATCCTACTATCCTGGCGATGGCGAATATGGGCGTGAACATCTCCAGGGGAATCTCCAGCATGCTGTAGACGAATCCGCTGTAGAAGTCCACATTGGCGCTTACGCCCTTGTAGATCCTGGACTTCTCCGCGATGACCTGAGGTGCGATGTGCTCTATCATGGAATACAGGGCGAAGTCCTTCTCCCTGCCCTTGGCGGACGCAAGCTGATGCACGAAACTCTTGAACACCTGGGCTCTGGGATCCGACAGGGAATAGACCGCGTGGCCCATGCCGTAGATCAGCCCCTTGCCATCGAAGGCATCCTTGTTCAGGATTTTCTTCAGATAGGCCCTTACCGCGTCCTCGTCCTCCCAGTCGGACACATTGGCCTCAATCTCCCGCATCATCTCCACCACCTTGATGTTGGCGCCGCCGTGCTTAGGCCCCTTCAGGGAGGACAGGGCAGCCGCGATCACGGAATAGGTATCCGAGCCGGAGGATGTGACCACACGGGTGGTGAAGGTGGAATTGTTGCCGCCGCCGTGCTCCATGTGCAGCACCAGCGCGATGTCCAGCACGGCCGCCTCCAGCTCTGTATATTTCTTGTCCGGCCGCAGCATCATCAGCAGGTTCTCCGCGGTGGAAAGCTTCCTGGAGGGACGGTGTATGTACATGCTCTCATCATTCTGATAATGATTGTAGGCATGGTATCCATATACCGTCAGCATAGGGAACACGCTGATCAGCCGAAAGCACTGCCCCAGCACATTCTCGATGGTGGTATCGTTGCAGTTCTTGTCATAGGAAGCCAGGGTCAGGACGCTCCTGGTCAAAGAATTCATGATGTCGCTGCTGGGCGCCTTCATGATGACGTCCCTGGTGAAATTGGTGGGCAGCGTCCTACAGGCCACCAGGATGTCCCGGAATTCCTTCAATTGCTTCTCGCTAGGCAGTTGGCCGAACAGCAGCAGATAGCTGACTTCCTCGAAGCCGAACCGTCTGCCCCGAAAGCCTTTCACCAGCTCGATGCAGTCATAGCCGCGGTACCAGAGCCGGCCTTCACAGGGCGTCTTCACCCCATCTATCATTCGAAAGGACTCAATGCGCGATACATTAGTCAGTCCGGTCACCACGCCATTTCCATTCTTGTCGCGCAGTCCTCGTTGTACTTCATACTTGTCGAACATCTCCGGCTCCAAATGGTCGGCGCTTCTGCATAATTGTGCATAATCATTCATTGCAATCTCGTTTTTCTTCAATAGCAATTCCCTCCTTCATCTGTTATTCTTATATCTTAGCGTTTTTTCATATCCTGTGTCAATAAAAAATGTATAAATTAACCAAAACAATTTCCGAGAGAACAAGCTCCCATGCCATCCCTTGCACCGGAGCCTCCTCTGTTTCACTGCTGCTGCGGCCTACCGCAAACTGCAGCTTCTGCTTTATTCGCATAAATAAACATCAGACAATGTCCGTCACTCACACAGCCGGGCCACTGTCTCATTGATGACCTTGCCGTCCGCCTTGCCTTTCAGCACGCCCATCACGGCCTTCATGACCTGGCCCTTGTTCTTCGTGGCAATCAGTTCCTCGAAATGTTCCTCGATATAGGCTTTCACCTCTTCCGGGGACATCATCTTCGGGGCATACTCCGCAATTACGTCATATCTTTTCTGATATTCCGCTCTTAAATCTTCCCGTTCCGCCGGGCAGGTGTCCAGCTGCTCCTTGGCAGTCTTCAGCTCTTTCGTGATGACCCTGTCCACCAGTTCCGCAGGCACATCCTCCCTGCATCCCTCATCAATCGCCACCTTCTTCACCGCGGACACCAGCGAGGAAATCGCATCCTTTCTGTCCTTGTCCCTGGCCTTCATGGCGGCCACCATATCGCTTCTCAGCTGTTCTAACTCCATGTCTTCTCTCCGCCTTTCTGTCGTGTTTCCTACACTATAGCAGATTTTTCCGGAATCGGCAAGCACTAACCTGGTTTTCAGGATGCCGTCCAGAATCCATTCAAAACGAAGGAAGCCGCCGGGGACACGGGCCCCGGCGGCATACATCAGTTTTTCTTGAATTGAATCAGGACATCGCAGCAGCAATCGGGGGATGGTCTCTTGATTGCTTCAGTTCTCTGGGCATATTCGATGATGGCAGCATACATTTCCGGGAACAAGCGCTGGCACATACGGTCTGCGTCATCGTTTAAATGCTTCGGGAACAATTTCTTATATCCCGAGATAAAATTGCTGACGATTTCCGAATATTCCGGCATCAAGGAGCCGAGACATCTGTCAGCTATGGCATCAAATTCCGCTTTCTGCTCTTTCGTGAAGGAAGGGGCAGTCACGAAAAAGCTGCCGTCCTGTCTCTTCGTGATATATCCGTCCCGAATCGCACAGGCTGCCGCATCGATGTCCTCCGTTGAACCATGGCTTAAAATATCTTCGCAGACATTAATGTAACAATCATACATCGGCGGTCTGCTTTCCATGCCGCTGATTCCATATACGGTATGATGGTAGTTTCCACGGCTGCCTAAATTGGAGCAATTCTGCCTCGAGACCGCTGTCCTGTGGTGCTTACCGGTCTCCATGTTTCCTATATAGCGCCACTCATAACCGTCATAGTTCTCCGGAATCTTCGGATTGGGCAGCTTGCAGTAGCGCTCGCTTGCATACCAAAACGCCATGGCTCCATACAGATAAAATAAGTCCGTCCCGCTTTTCTCCGCTTTATAGAAATCAATCCCGGCGGCTTCCCTGGCTATGCCATCCAGCGCTCCCAGCAACTTTTCCATCATCGGCATCAGCGCTTTTTCGGCGTTCTCCTCGCAGTAGATACCGTACTTATCCGACCAGATGATGAAATCGGTCTGGTATCTGCCTTTGGAGATTTCCAGCACCGCCTTCCGTTTCAACAGGTTCTCGATACGCTCCTCGATATAATAGGCCGGGACACCGCATGCTTTCGCCAGCTCTTCCACACCGTTGGGCTGTTCATAGCAATAGTACAGGATATTCTGAGAGAGCGCGTCGTTGACATACACGCTGGGAAAAGGAACCTTTATTCCGTCATAATTACCGGTTCCATAGATATCCACTTTCATCCTCACAGGCCTTAACGCAGTTTCTTTCATTTCAGCACACTCCTTTTTCAGTTTTCTCCTGGCTTCCGTCAGCCGCCACCGGATGGTGCCCTCCGGAATGTCCAGTTTTTCTGAAATCGCTTTCGTTGAAAGGCCATCGTAGTAGTAGAGAACGATGATATCACGGTATATCCCGGAGAGCATGGCAATCTTCGTCCGCAGAGAATCGTATATCTCTTCCTGTTCCTGGAAATACTCATCCTCGTAGGGCAGCTGTTCCAGCGTATCGTAAGAGTACATCGCGCGCTGTTTTCCCAGATTACGCCTGAACCTTTTTGTCACATTGTTCGCTATGCCCCAAAGCCACGGCTCGAATCTGCTCTCTTCCCTGAGCCTGGGCAGCTCCCTGACTGCGATAAACAGAATCTCCTGTGCCAGTTCGTCCGCCTCTTCCCGAGAGTAGGTGCGGTTGACGGCATATCCGTAGACTTTTTCGATATAGTTTTCCAGAATAGCGTGTTCCATCGTTCTCACCTGCCTTTCATCTGTAAAGTGTCTGTGAAAGGAGTTTTGCTGGGTGGTTTGAGAAAATTTTTGTAGAAATTCTATATTTTCTCAATCACGCAGGTGTGTTTCCTTTTTGTCTCTTTCGCCCCCTTATCGTATACGATGCCTACCAATAAAATACCTCCACCATATCCTGATAATGCCGCAGGGTATCTCTTGTCCTTAATCTGCGCAATTGCCCCCTGGGCTGACAGGTTCCACTTCAGCTCCACCACCAATGCCGGCATGGGAGACAGCTTCTTCGGAAGATACACGATGTCCGCATATCCATCTCCCGAGGGCAGTTCCTCAAACTTCAGATAATAATCCTTATAACTGAAATAGGCCAGTTTTATCACGCTGCGGAGCGCCTGTTCATTATTATAGAACAGAGGAGCCGTTTCCTCTGCATGAATCTTCTCAATCTGCGCCGCTACCGCTTCCGCATTTTCCTGAACCGTATCAACTATCAGCTGGTCGCTTTCACGGACACGCCGAATCGTTTCATCACGCTTCACCTTGCGGACGGATTTTGCGAACTCCAGCCGAATCTCTTCGTTTGGAATACGGGCAGTCTTCGTCTCCTTCTCATAGGCAAGATACCCCAGATGAATCAACAGGGTCAATACATCGTTGCTATCCCGGAAAGTGACAAGGTCGTTGGCGAATCCATCTGTGTCCACCGGAACTTCAATGCCGCCAAGCAGCTGCGCAATGGTCTTCGACATCCCGTCAAAGTCCAGGCTGATATATTCCATCAGGCTCTTGGAAGCCGAAGTCTCCGTCCAATAGGAAGCAAATTCACGGCTGCGCAGAGCTTCCATAACGGAATTCGGATTATAAATAGAAATCCCGCCCAATGTGTATCCATCATACCACTGTTTCATCATAGAGAAGTCACATTTCCGATCCGCACAGAGCCCTTTCACTTCCTTCTCTGTAAAGCCCACATATTCCGTAAACCCTCTTGGGTTCACAATCGTATACTCATGGAAGTCCGAAATCGCCGACTGGGAACCATCCTTTTTCATGGGCAGAATCCCTGTGATATAGACAGCAGCAAAAATCTTGTCGGTGGCGCCGCTGTTCTTGAAAAGGGCGCGCAGAAATTCCAGATAGGCCCGCTCTATCCTGGGGTCATCTTTTCCTTCCCGGATAGGGGCGTCCCATTCATCGATAATCATGATGAATTTCGTCCCTGTGGACTGGACCGTATTGGCCAGTGTGGGGGCAAAACCTTCGGCAACCTTTACTTCAGGATAGCTTTCCGTCAGCTCGCGGACTACATTTCTTTTGATATACGGCACCAAATCCCCGAAAGACGTCTCCCCGATCACTGCCGTCATGTCCAGATAGATGACATCATATTGGTTCAGATGCCTATGATAGGAATCGGTATATCCGGAATCTGTCGCGATTTCCAAATCTTTGAACAGAGCTGAAGAATCGCAGCTTCTGTCATAATAGGCGCACAGCATCTTGGCCGCAAAAGATTTTCCGAAACGGCGGGGACGGCTGACACAGGTCAGCTTTTCCGTTGTGTCAATGGTTCTGTTGATCAAATCTATCATGCCGCTCTTATCTACATATGTGCTGTTGCGTATCACTGCAAAGCCGCTGTTTCCCGGATTCAGATAATTTCCCAAAGCCCTCACCTCCTCGTGGTATGCTTAGCTTACCATACATTTATGGAAATAACAAGCGCCCCTCCCCCACAGAATCAATCGCTTCGCGTCAGAACTTCATTCAGAAGCTCTCCACAGTCATCCAACATCCCTCCGCGCCGATACCGTTCTCCGGGGGAACCAGGATGCCCTTCTCCACCAAGGATTCCAGCAAGGCGTTCAGCACTACCGGCTCATACGCCAGGTCGTTCACAAGCCTCCACTCTCCCAGCAGATACCCCGGCAGGAACCTGCGGATTAAGTTGAACAGTTTTTCTGCCACCGTCTCCGCGCATTTTTCCAGACAGCCGTCGGCAAGCCCCTCCGTAACATGAAACAACCTCTCCCTGTCTTTCCGGCTGCACACCAGAATCTTCGTGTAGAGCATTTCGCCCTCCCGGTAGAGATAGCCGCATTCCAGAGCCCTGGCGGCATATTCCTTCTCTGCTTCGGATAAGCTGTCCAGTGCAAGCCCCTGCAAGGCTTTAAGGGCCAGACGCAGTTCCTGATTGTCCTCCAGATGGTACCAGCAGAAAAAATGCCCCTCAATCCACTTATTATAGATATTTTCCACATACCAGCAGCCATATATATCGTCCTCGGCTTCCACGCAGTCGCATCCCGTGCCGAAGTCCTCGCCATCCTCCACATAGCCATACACGCTGAAAGGGCGCTCCACCTCCTCCACATGGGCAAAATATCTTTCAGCCAGAATCCTCGCCACACAGCGGGCGAAGACACTGGGCATCATGTGCACTTGCTGCCATAGGATCAGGTTCCAGTCCCTGTCCCGGTTGAGATAAGGAAAAGCCAAATATTCTTCCCTTTGGGCTTCCACAAAATCTGTGACAATCCGGCAAAAAGCCGGTACCTGCTCCATATAGACGCTGCGGAGCTGCCTTACCTCCTCTCTGTCGAAGAGAGGGAAGTTGATTGCGTATCTGCCTGTGGCATGGATGCCATTGGCGCCCTTGCCATTGTCAAGCCTGCGCACCAGACCGTACTGGCCGTTTGCCCCTTTCC
Organism: uncultured Acetatifactor sp.; assembly: GCA_910585665.1. Classification (GTDB taxonomy): domain Bacteria; phylum Bacillota; class Clostridia; order Lachnospirales; family Lachnospiraceae; genus Acetatifactor. The sequence continues at coordinate 8,193 of CAJUFI010000076.1, forward strand.
TCAGGGCTTCCAGCTCCTCTTCCACATACACGGCGGGGACATGCAGCTGCTCCGCGGCTTCCGCCGGGGTAATCGATCTCTTTCTGCAAAGCCACACAAGATGCCTGGAAAACTGCTTGGTACACACATCCCTGGGGTCTCCCCAGGCCGGATTGCCCATTCCATAGATACAATACTCTATCGGATCAAGAATGACTGGTTTGGGACTGATTCCTTTCATCTCTTCCACCTCGCTTTGAATCTTTCTCCTGGCCGCGAACAGTCTCTGCCGGATGGCGGTGTCGCTGGTATTCTGCCGGACGGCAATCTCTGCCGTGGACAGTCCGTCCAGATAGAACAGCACCATCACCTCACGGTACGCCTTTGTCAGAAAAGCAATCTGGCAGTAGACGGCATCCAGCAGCGCCTCGCTGTCGTCCTCGCCATTCTCTTCGCCGTCCTCATGGGCAAGGAGCGGAAATATCTCTTCCGGGTCTCCCTGGTACATTATGTCTGAATTACGTCTTTTTTTATTTGCAAAATCATAATACGTATTCCGTGCAATCCGCCAAAGGAATCCGTAGAGGTTCTTGATATCGCCCTCTGTGTTGGCCGCATTTACCAGTTCGAATACGATGTCCGAACACAGCTCCCTGGCTTCCTGGCTGTCGCCTGTCCTGGCATAGCAGAAGCCGAAAAGCTTCTCCATCAGGTTTTCATCCATGATTTTCAGCAGTTCCTGTTTTTTCATCGTTCTTTGCTTCTCCAAATATCGTCTGTCCGGCCTTTCCCGGAGACTTGGCGCGCTTTGGGCCTTTCCAATGCCGTTCTTCAGCCATCCTGTTGCCCCTCACTATGACGGCTATTGGTAATAACTGGCCTGCATGTCATAAAGCATATGATAATAACCGTCCCTCTGCATCAGTTCCGCGTGAGACCCGTACTCAGAAACCCGTTTGTCTTTGATGACGAGGATTTTGTCGCAGAATTTCGCGCTGGCCAGCCGGTGAGAGATAAAAAAGGCCGTCCTCTCTCCGATCAAATCGTTGAATTCCTGATACACCGCGTACTCCGCCCTGGGGTCAAGGGCGCTGGTGGGCTCGTCCAGGATGGTTATCAGCGCCCGGGTCTTACAATAGGTTCTGGCCAGGGCGATTTTCTGCTGCTCCCCGCCGGAGAACTCCACCCCTTCTTCGTCGAACTGCTTTGTCAGGAAGGTCTCATATTTCCCGGGCAGCTGCATGATTTTGCCGTGTATTCCGGATTTACGTGCGGCCTCCTCTACCTTCTCCTGGTTCTCATTCCCGAAAGAACTGATGTTCTCCCCCACCGTGAAGGCGAACAATTTATAGTCCTGAAAGACCGGGGCAAACATGGAAAGATATTCCTCATAATCGTACTGCCTGATATCGATGCCGTTTACCAGAATCTCACCCTCTGTGGGATCGTACAGGCGCATCAGCAGCTTCACCAGAGTGCTCTTCCCCGCTCCGTTCTCCCCTACGATGGAAATCTTTTCTCTGCTGTGGACAGTGAAAGACATGTGCTCCAGGGCGAATTCGGCCTGTCCGGGATAGCGGAACGATACATCCCTGAACGCAATGTCAAAAGAATCGTCCGCGGAAATCCTTACCCGTTCCCGGCCCGTCTTTCGGAAACGGCTTTCCAGCACCATGAAACGGTTATAATATTCCATATATTTCGCCGTGTCCGAATAACCCACCAGGGTATCGGAAATCTTCCCGAAATATTCTCGGAAAAGCGCAATATTCCCAATGGCAAGCGAGAATGAGCCCATGGACAGAGCCCCCTGTAAAACATAATACCCCAAAATCCCATAAATAGCAAAATCAATCCCATGGGAAAGGACAGCCCCGATTCCTCCCTGCAGATCCGTATACCGCTTCTTGCGAAGCTCCAGGCCGAGATTCTCCTTCATATAGGCCGCTGCCCTGTCCTTCATCTTGCCGCCCAAGTCAAAAATCCGCAAGTCCTTAGCGCACTTATCGCTTGTGGCGATTTCATCGAAATAGCGGACATGCCGTTGGTTCTTTATGATTCGGTTGTCCAGACGGAACCGGAATCGGACAAACTTTGCGGAAAGAAACGCATCCAGCAGCATCCCTCCGACCACCACGGCAATCAGCCGGATATCGATATGGATCAAAAGGATACAGGCAACCAGAAAGGCCATCAGACTTGAAAAAAGCGCCACGAAATTCCATACCGTATTGGCCAGCCGGTACCTGATAAAGTCACCAGCCAGAACCTGGAGCTCCTGGATTTCTTTTTCTGCCAGGAGCTGGTAATCCAGTTCCATGCTCTTCCGGTGGAAAGCGTTGTAAAGCTTTCCCACCACCAGGGAAGTCCTTCCGGGACGGATGCTGTTAAAAAATGATTTGATTAGTTTGACCGCCAGCTGGAGCAGAAGCAGCAGGATGCATACTGCCGCAAATTCCCCAAAGGGCTGCCGTCTCTCCATGGCGTCAAAGGCATATTTCACAAGGAACATGCCCGGATAGGCCAGCGCCGCAAAGCTCAGCGTCTCACAGATAAGGTAGAACAGATACCGCCTGTCGGTTCTGTAGACCATCCCGAACAGTTTCGGCACGTAGCCAAATGCCCGCCCTAATTCCCTCCATTTTTCCATCGTAAGTCCTCCTATTCCAGTTCCGCGTCTGCTCCGCCCTGCACCCAGACATAGGCAGAGTATTTCCGGCCGCGTAAGAAATGCGTCCGTAAATCCTCTGGGGTGCCGGACAGAGCAGACGCTGTTATAGTTCCGCATCTGCTCCGCCCTGCACCCAGACATAGGCAGAGTATTTCCGGCCGCGTAAGAAAT
>CAJUFI010000076.1:11113-18814 GCA_910585665.1 uncultured Acetatifactor sp.
GCGTCCGTAAATCCTCTGGGGCGCCGGACAGAGCAGACGCTGTTATAGTTCCGCGTCTTCCCCGCCTTGTCTCAGGCGCGTCTGTCATACAGGCCTGCCTGTAAAGAATACAGCTCCGCGTACAGCCCCTCTTCTTCCATCAGGCTTTCATGCGTCCCATACTCCACAATCTCCCCCTGGTCAAAAACGGCTATCTTATCCGAGAACCTTGTGCCGGAGAGCCGATGGGAGATATAGATTGCTGTCTTCCCCCGGGCCATTTCCCGGAAGCTGTCATATATCTCATATTCCGCTTTGGGATCCAGCGCGGAAGTGGGCTCGTCCAAAATCAGGATCGGCGCGTCCTTGTAGACCGCCCTGGCGATGGCAAGCCTTTGCATCTCCCCGCCTGAAAATTCCACGCCGTTTTCGTCAAATATGCGGTACAAAGGCGTGTCCCACTTCTGCGAAGTCCCGTCCACCACATCTGTGAGATTGACATGCACCAATGCCTGTCTCAGCTTTCCGTCCTCCCTCTCGTTCATAGCGCACACATTTTCTGCTATGGGCATGGCAAAGAGACTGAAATCCTGAAAGACCGCCGAGACCATTTTCCTGTACTGTGCCGGATCCAGCTGGGTGATATCCATTTCATTCAGATAAATCTTCCCGCCGGTGGGCTGATAAAGGCCGCACAGGAGCTTGACGAAAGTGGATTTCCCCGCCCCGTTTTCCCCCGCCACCAGCAGCGTCTCTCCCGCATTCACGGTGATGTTGATGTCTTTCAAGGCATCTCTGTCGGAAAAAGGATAGCGGAAGCTCACATTTTCAAACCGGATCCGGGCCTGTGAGACCGATGGCCCTGTACCGCCCGCAGCAGGCAGCTCCCGCTTCCAATCCGTAAATCCGAACAGTCCATCCAGATAATCAATGTTGACATAAAACGCTGTCATTGCATATATGATATCGTCCAAAGAGCCCTTTAGCTGTCTCAGAGCATTTGCATAGAGGGAAAACTGGCCCAATGTGATGGAAGCCGCCAGCACCTGGAAGCCAAAATACAGATAGATTGCCGTCTCCAAAATCATTTCGGATGAATAGATCAGGATACCCGAGGGTCTGCGCCTTTTTCTCCGGACTTCCCGGCATCGGTAGAGCAGCTGCTCCACTTCGTCCATGCGGCCCTGGAAGCTGTCTTTCAGATGGAACATGCGGATTTCCTTGGCGTACTCAAAATCGGTGCTGACTTTCTGTAGATAGGAAGATTTTCTTCTGTATTCCGTCTCTTCTTTCGTATCAATGAAGTTCTGCCGGGCATTCAGATAGTCATTATAGACACTGATGAGCAGGGAAACCGCCAGAGGAATCAACACAAAGAACGACGCCGCGGAGAGAATCCACAATACGCCCGCCATCATCATGATACTGGACAGAAGGCTCTTCAGACATTGTATCACCAGTTCCAGGCTCCCGTTGTCTATTGCCGCAAGGGCAAAGTTCTTCTTCTCTATAAAGTTTTTACTTTGCAGGTCGGCATAATCGGCCTGCAGACAGACCTCGTCTACGTTCAGCCTGATTTTCGCTTCCAGACGCTTTCTGACATATTGGAGCCGGTTGTCCGTCAGGTTGGAAGCTACCGACAGCGCCAGCATGATTAAGATAATCGATAATACTACATTTAGATAGTCGGAAGGCGGAGCCTGTCTCGCCAGCAGGTCTATGGAATAGCTCATCAGGAACATTCCCGGAAATACCCGGATTGCGCCCAGGACAATGCTGATAGCCGTCAGCAGATAATATTGCCTGTCATTTCTCCAGATAAACCGGATGCTCTTCCTGGAATAGGTAAGTAAAAGCCTGATTTTTTCCTTCATGATCGCGCTCCTTTTTATCATGATTTCCATCAGATTTCTTGCTTCTACTTATATAGTCTTTGGGAAGTCGGATTTGTTAGGTGGGTGATGGGGAAACATTCTGGAAACTTTTTGAAAAGATAATGATTCATCTTTTCCCATTGTCAAGGACAGCTGCATAGTTGTGCAATATCTCAGACTACTATAAAAGCAGTATGCCCGAAAAGCTTTTTTAAATGGGAAACCAGAAGACAATAAAGCTGCTACAGGATGAGGAATGAAACAACACAAATGAATCAAAAAGGCAAAGAAATAATCAATACAACCCTATTCCGCAAGCTGTAGGCACCATTTCAGCTTCTATATATTCACTCATCATATACAGCCATATCCTCCAATTCCGCTTTGTCATTGTAAATAGGTGTTATCGGTTTCGGCTGCATAAACCAGCTGTCATATTCCTGATTTTGTACATCCCCACAAAACACAAGCTTTCCTGTCTTACTCTCCGTATCATCAAATAGCAAAATCATATATTTATTATATATCTCACTAAGCTGTTCCGCTTTTGCCATCATTCCGATATATAAATCTTTGAAGGTATATTTCTTTTCCGGTATAGACATGCCTTACTGCTCCTTCCCTCCATATATTCAATTGTGATGTCACTGTCTGAGCCCCAGCTTCCATCCATCTGAAAATCTCCTGCTTTGTTAATAAATATGGGTAAAAGCATAGATTTTCCGGATTTGTAACAAATGAGAATATAAGAATGATTCTGTCAACTATCGCCTAGAAAGTGTTGTGCTTTGACATGATTGTACCATATCCGGCAGATTTGTCAACCAGACTTTTGAAATCATCGCAAAATCAACATAAAACCGTCCGCCCCAGCCGGAGCAGACTCCACATGCTCAGATATACTTAGGAATTGTCGGAAAATAACTGATGCAACTTGTTTAGGAGAAAGCCCAGAAATACAACGAAAACGGCTATAAACTCGCATCAGTTATTTGTAGACAATTCCTTACTGACCTACAGGCGGAACAGGTGCGCGTACACTCCATCTTTCTTCAGAAGCTCCTGATGGAAGCCCCGCTCTATGATATGGCCATCGCCAATAATCAGAATCTTGTCGCTCAGGCATCCCTGTCAATACTCATATTTTTCAGCCTGTGTCCTGTAGAACCCTGCGTATTGTCCCTGTAATTCCATAAGCTGCCGGTACGGCCCATGCTCCTCGATTTCGCCCGGTTCCATGAAGTACACTTGACCCACATATCGAATCGTCGCCAGACGATGGGAAATCATCACGATGGTCTTGTCAGGGAAAACCTCAAAAATCATCCTCGCTGATTGGATCCAGCGCACCTCTACCCCCCTTCTGTCTTAATTCGTATACCATTTCGCTTGTTCGTTCCACAGTCGTGCGTATTCGCCACCCGCCTGCAGTAATTCAGTGTGCGTGCCAACTTCGGCCACTTCTCCGGCCCGTAAGACGATTATCCTGTCGGTGTACTTACAGATGCCTACTCTATGGGAGAAGATTACAGATGTCTTCCCGATTGTCATGCCGACCATATTGCTCAGGATTTCGTTTTCCACCAGCGGGTCAAGGGCAGATGTGGGTTCATCCAGGATAATACATGGGGCATCCTTATACAGGCCGCGGGCAATCACAATTTTCTGCCATTCACCTCCCGAAAGCTCTACCCCGTCAAATTCCCGCCCCAGCTGCGTGTCCAGACCCACACGCTCCACTATATCTGACGCTCCCGCGCGTTTTGAAGCGTCTATGAGACGCAAATCATCCGCCATGTCATCGGGCGAGCCAAGACCGATATTTTCCCGCAAAGAAAGCTGATAACGGACAAAATCCTGCTGAATGACCGAAAAGATACTGTATCTTTTTTCACGGGATAAGGCAGCGCAGTCAATACCGTTAATTAAAATCTGTCCTGATTCAGGGCCGAAAGCGCCGTTAATCAATTTCGACAGCGTCGTTTTGCCCGAACCGTTTTCTCCGACAATCACGACCCGCTCACCGGATTTGATTGTAAAGCTGATATTCCGCAGCACCTGGGGCATGTTGGCTGAATATGCGAAACAGAGGTTTCTGACTTCAATATCCGCATGCTCCGGTATGTCAATATGAGCGTGAGAACTATCGGCAGTCTCCGTCTCCATGCTGTCAATAAAATCGTAATAATCCCCCGCATAGTCGGCTTTTTTATTCTGGTCGGTTATCATGCCCGCGATATCCGCCGTTGAAGCCTGCAATGTCCCGAAAGCCGCGATACAGGCGCTGAACTGGCCGATGGAGATGCTTCCGTTGCCGACAAAATATACGGCAAGCGCTACGCTGGCAGCAAATCCGAGAAACTTTATCACGTCGCAGAACAGGAATACGTCGGCGGCTTTCATGTCCATCCTGAAATCCTGGTCAAGGCATTCATCCCGCGCCTCTGTCCATATCTTCTTGAAATAAGCTTCGCTGCCCAAAACCCGGAGCTCCTTCACCGTATTTACCCCGGTGAGGACGCCCCACAGGTAGTCGCGCCTTCTGGCAAGCGGCGTCTGGCGGCGTTTCATGTTGTATAAAGCTTTATTGTAGACCCATTTTGAAACAAACGATGGGATGATGCTTATGACGGCTATGGGAATAAATGCCACATGAAACGACGCGATAACCGAAATGACCCCGATGAACCTGAAAATAACAGGGAAAAAATCGGTAAAGCCGTAAAAGTAATTCAATAGCCCGTTTCCGCTCACACAGGAACCGGCCCGTGAGATTTTATTGTAAAATTCAGAGTCCTCAAAATCTATAAGCGGCGCGGAAGCTATCTTTTCAAGCAGCCTGTCCTTGAAAGCATGGTTCTTGTCAAATATCTTGATATTGTTTATAAAAAGCTGCAGCAGCTCCAGGACAAAAGGAACCGCCAGGAAAGCGATAAAGACAGCGCAGATTCCAAGCAGTTCGGATGCGGCAGCCGTCCCCTCGAAAAAACGGCAGGCTATGTCAAAGAACGCAGCGGATATGTATACCTGGACAAAGGCTGCCGCGGCGGACAGAATCTTGATAAGCAATATCCCCGATACCTCAAACGGCATGATCGTAAACAGATCCTTTGTTATGCGCCCCAGATAACGAAAATTGGAGCTGCTCTTGTTTTCATATGTACTCATTCCGTCACCTCCGAATCTACATACCATGAACGCTGCTCGTCAAACATTCTCGCATACAGCCCGTTGCGCTCCATAAGCTCGCCATGACTGCCGATTTCCGCAGTCACACCTCCGTCGATCACTATGATCTTATCGGCGAGTTTAGCGGAAGCAAGCCGATGGGATACGATGATTGAGCCGTGTTCGCGCATGACGGAAGAAAACGACTCATACATCCTGCTTTCGGCGACGGGGTCAAGGGAAGCCGTGGGCTCGTCCAGGATTATGAAAGCAGCGTCTGAAATCAGGGCGCGGGCAATAGCCACTCTTTGCCATTGTCCTTTCGATATATCGATGCTGTCCTCGGTGAGCCGGCCGAGACTTTTTTCAAGGCCAAGTCCTGCAACCTCTTCTGCTCCCGCCATATCCATGACGGATAGAATCTTCTGGTCGTCGTCCATCGCTCCGAGATTTCCGATTGCCACGTTTTCGCGCAATGTCAGTTCATAGGAACAGAAATCCTGGAACACCACCGCACAGAAACGGTTCCTATCGGCGTCCGAAAATTCCCTTAAGTCCTTACCTCCCACAAGGATCCTGCCTGAATCGGGTTTATACAACCCGCATAACAGCTTTATGATGGTCGATTTTCCCGCGCCGTTTACCCCCACCAAAGCGGAGTGTTCACCCTCCTTTATCTCAAAGCTTACGCCACTCAGAATCTCCCTGTCTGTTCCCGGATATGTAAAGTGCACGTCATCAAAGACTATGCTGTATTCATTTAGGAATTGTCGGAAAATAACTGATGCAACTTGTTTAGGAGAAAGCCCAGAAATACAACGAAAACGGCTATAAACTCGCATCAGTTATTTGTAGACAATTCCTTACGTCCATACCTGCAGACCATTGCCGCCTTTCCGCAAATTCGGTGAAATCCCTGTAGTAACCTATTTCATGCGTCCTTGTGCCCAGGGCGGAAATCGAATATGCCGCGGTGTTCAATATGGAGAACAGATTGCCGATTGACGAAACGATTGAAACGAACACGCCGTAAGTGACGCGCCTGGAAGCCAGATAGAACGCCAAAAGCGCAATCGTAAAAGAAGCATATAGAATTTTGAGCAGGGCCACAGCCGAACGGGATTTTATGTAAGACACCGTTATGTCTTTCTGCCGATGGACGATTTTGCCATGGACTGCCCGCCAAAGAGCGAGCATATGGTTTTGGGTTCCGAAAATCCTCATCTCGTAAGCAGCACTTCTGTTGCTGAATAAGCCCTGTATATAGTCCTCTTTTCTTTTGTCCGGCGTGTTCTCTCTCTGTAAGGTCTGCTTCTTATCGGTGGAGCGCAGTTCCAGTATCGTCATAGGCAGGCCAATCACAAGCGCACCTAAGCCCACCCACAGCGAAGCGGCAAAGAATACGCCGAGGATGCCTATGAGCTTCAAGGTGCTGTTGATACAGGATATGACCGAGAAGAACGTATTGTGTATCATCTGCTGTGGGTCGGCGGTCATGCGTGACATGATGTCCTGAAAATCCGCGCTCTCGAAATAGTAATATTCTATGCGCCCGAATTTATCTATGATTGCGGGGGACAGCGCCTTGGTCAGGCGGCGGTTGAGGAACCTCCCCATCTTGCCCAGCGAAAAGGTGTATATTTGAGCAAGCAGAAGCGAACTGACATATAGGACGCCCCACAGTATCACATCGTTGATTTCACTGCCCGATGCGTACCTCATGACGCTGTCCACAAGGTGCTGCAGAAAAAACACCTGGAGCAGGGTGAACACCGCACCGCCAAGGGAGAACAAGGCGTATCCGCCGGCGACCCACGGTGCGTATGTGAAGACGATTTTGAGCGCATAAAAAGAGTTTTTGAACGTCTGTTTGACTTTCATTTCGCTGGCTCCCCCAATTTGAATCAGCAGAAAAATGATATGCTTTTCATTTATCTTAACATATCCGGGGAATTTGTCAACAAAATACGCGGACGCTCACATTTCCGAACAGAAGTACTTAGCCTGGGCATTCCAGAGGGCATAGTATCTGCCGTCCGTATCCTGAATCAATTCCTCATGGGGCCTGAACTGAACCAGACAGCCGTCATCGAACACGGCTATCTTATCGCAAAATCTACAGGATGACAGACGATGGGAAATGTAAATGGTCGTTTTCCCCCGGTCAGACGGTCAAACTGTTCGTACAGCGCAAACTCTGCGTAAGGATCCAGCGCGGCCATGGGTTCATCCAGGATGATGACATGGTGAACCAGTCGCTCAGTAAATCATGTTTCCTTAGCCATTGCCTGTTATAAAATCATTATGCATGATAAGCGGCTGATACGTCAGGGGCAAAAATGGTTATAATTGTTCTCGGCTTCATTCTTCCGCTCCTACGATGATTCTACCTGCGAACTCCTGCGAATCTTACAGTGCCGACATAAAATTTTGATTTACTAAAATGTGGTGACATGATATAATGTCAACATACAAGACCATTGCAGCAGCTTTTGATTCCATGTACGCCGGAGCTCACATAAAAAAGGACAAATTCATTCTATGGGGAGGTGCCAGAATATGACAGATACTGAAAAACTTGATCTGATTCTCTCAGAAATGCAAGGTATGAAAACCGAAATCGCCGACATGAAAGGCGAAATCACTGACATGAAAGGCGAAATCGCTGACATGAAAGGCG
>CAJUFI010000077.1:0-17488 GCA_910585665.1 uncultured Acetatifactor sp.
CGGATACCGGCAGGCCGATGTCGCAAGGCTGTGGAACTGTTCCCGGAGCGCAATCCCACAGCGAATAAATAAAATCTAGATTTTTTGAAAAAGGCATAACAAATCGCCTTTCCCAATGCCTACACATTGAAGAGGCAAGTCCTCTTGTGCGGGAAGACGGATTGAGATTAGAAATGAAAGGCAGAACAAATGTTCTTGTTTGCTTGACATAGAGATGGGGGCATGATATAATTCCAGATAGAACTCGCAACATAGAAACCAGGAATCATTGTGGAATTCAGTTTTCAGCCTGCGGCTTTAGACAGTGGCGTCTTGGGGCGCCAGAGACAGGCGGAAAGATGTGCTTCGGAGGGAAAGGCATGTTTCAAAAAAAGAGGAAAAATATTCAAAGGAAAAGCATTCGAAAAAAAACAGGTAGTGTGTTTCTGCTGTCAATCCTATTGCTGGTTGTCTTGTTGAGCGGGTGTGCCGATAAGGACCAGAGCGGTACCTCGGGAACCGCAGAAGGAGAAGCCGCTCAGGGCGACGCAGCCCACAAGGGAGAGGGAGAGGACGTTCAGGGCGCTGTCTCAGGAACCGGAGAGGAAGAGAACCCTGGCGCCAGTGTTGTCTTCGAAGGGAAGGATATGGAGGGGAACGTGATATCCTCGGACATCTTCGCGCAGTCCAGGCTCACGATGATCAATGTGTGGGCGACCTATTGCAATCCCTGCCTGCGGGAGATGCCGGAGCTTGCGCAGCTGCCGGATGAATATGATGCCGCGGACTTCCAGCTGATTGGCATCATCAGTGATTTGATGGAGGGCACCGATGGGAACCAGATGGAAGAGGCGGAGGCGTTGATTGAGCAGACGGGGGCGGACTATCCGCATCTATTGCTGAACCTTTCGGTGTATGAGGCCTTGTTGACGGATGTGACGGCTGTGCCTACCACCTTTTTCCTGGACGGGGAGGGCAATGTGCTGGACACTGTAGTCGGAGCGATGGACAAGGAATCATGGAAGGAGAAGATAGATGGCCTTTTGGAAGAACTGTAGACGCCACGGCTGGCTGGCAGGGCTGTTGACCGGAGCGCTGTTCCTTGGGATTGGCGCGGCATCGGGGGATTTGGCGGTGATTTGGAGAAAGGCAGTGATGATCTGCATGGAATGCATTGGGATAGGGTAGACATATGAAGAAACTGAGGACGGCGGTACAGCTGATTTTTACAATTGTCACAAACGGATATATGTATGGATTTCTGCAGGGGAAGATATATCGCGGCAGCCTGAAATATGCCTGTGTACCAGGGCTGAACTGCTATTCCTGTCCCGGCGCGGTGGCATCCTGCCCCCTGGGGGCGCTCCAGGCCCTGCTGAATCGGCAGGGGTTCCAGGTCCCCTTTGCCGCGCTGGGCTTCTTCTTTCTGTTCGGGAGCCTGTTCGGACGGTTCGTGTGCGGTTGGCTCTGTCCCTTCGGACTGGTGCAGGATTTGCTGCACAGGATTCCTTTGTTCCGGAAGAGGAAAAGGCTGCCCTTCCATCATGTGCTGAAATATGGCAAGTATGTGGTGCTTGTATGCCTGGTGGTCGTCGGTTCATCGTTTCTGTTCGGAGGTTTTGCCAAGGTGCCGGCGTTCTGCAAGTATTTATGCCCGTCAGGCACACTGCTGGGCGCTCTGCCTCTGCTGGGGGCGAACGAGGCGCTGCGGGGACAGGCGGGTGGGCTTTTTTTCTGGAAGCTTGGGCTGTTGGTTTTCCTGTTGCTGCTTTCCGTGAAGGTCTACCGGCCTTTCTGCCAGTATCTATGCCCACTGGGGGCTATCTACGGCTGGTTCAACCGGTTCAGCCTGGTGCAGGTGCATTGGGAGGAGGAGAGATGCATCTTCTGCAGAGCCTGCCAGAGAGCCTGTCCGGTGGACCTTTCGCCCAGGGAGATTTCCCGTTCCCCGGAGTGCATCCGATGCGGGAAGTGCGCGGAAGTCTGTCCGGAGAAATGCATCCATTTCAGGAAGAAGCAATCTGCATGAGGAAATGATGTGGGACATAGCGGCGGCAAGGACGGAAAGATCTGCTTTACAAGGAGAGACAGGAGCGGATATAATAGAGGGGCTCAGGACAATAAACTGTGGAATAAACTGTGGAATGAAAGCGAGGAGAAAGGAATGGACGTAAAAGAGCAGATCAAAAAAGCGGTGGACAAAATCACCAAGGACAAACAGCTTCAGGAGCAGTTCCGGAAAGAGCCGGTAAAGGCGCTGGAGAGCGTGCTGGGAGTGGATTTGCCGGATGATGTCATCGATCAGGTCATCCAGGGCGTGAAAGCAAAGCTTACAACGGATAAACTGTCCGATTCTGTGGATGCGCTGAAGGATTTTCTGAAGAAATAGGCATGGACCGATATGACGCTGGCGTTGTCTGGGTAAGCGGCGTGGATGAAAGAGGCATCGTATGCGGTGAGAGGGATTTGCCGTATGCGGTGCCTTTGTTCTGGAGTTTTGGTTCGTGCAGGGAAAAGAAAGGGGACGGCAGATGAGGCTGTTTGATATCATGGAAATGCTGCTGGCGGCAGCGGTGGGAATCTATATGTTCTTTCGAATCAGGCGGCTGCTGCGGTTCTATGGCATTGTGGGAAAGAAGAAGGGAACGGCCATCGTCTGCCTTGTGGCTGCGGCGTGCCTGGGGGCGTCCTGTCTGGATTTGTGGACGACGAGGGCTATGGTGATTCTGCATTTTGCGGGGCTGTTTCTGGTGACGGACCTTGTGGCGTTGTTGGTTCGCAGGGTGCACAGATGGTTTTCGGTACATAGGGAAGGCTCCGGGAAGGCCCGGCGGCCGGGATATGATTTCTGGAGAAAGCTTTCCGGCTGCGGCCTGATTCCTGTGCTGGCTGTGGCAGTGATATTCCTGTATGGCTATTTCAATATGAATCAGATTCGACAGACCAGCTATCAGGTGGAGACGGACAAGCAGGTGGGGAATTACCGCATTCTGCTGCTGACGGACATCCATTATGGGACTATTCAGAATCCGGACATTTTGGGAGAGAAACTGGCGGAGATTGAGGAGCTGCATCCGGACATTGTGGTGCTGGGAGGCGATATCGTAGAGGAGGGCACTTCGAAGGAAAAGATGCAGGAGGTGTTCCGGCTACTGGGCGGCATGGAGAGCAGATGTGGCATTTTCTACATCTATGGCAATCATGACAGACAGCCGTATACCATGGATCGTACCTATTCCAATGAGGAGCTGGAGGAGGCCATAGAGGCGGCAGGCATACAGATTCTAAGGGATGAATATATTGAAATCGGAGAGGATCTCATTCTTGCGGGCCGGGAGGACGCCATCATTGCCAGATACCTTACATATCGTATCGCTCCGGAAGAAATCCTACAGGGGGTGAGCCGGGACAAATTCATCGTCATGGTGGATCATGAGCCGGTGGAGGCGGAGGAGAATGCCGCCCAGGGGGTAGACCTGATGCTTTGCGGCCATACCCATGCGGGGCAGATCTGGCCGGTAGGCCTTGTGACCGAATTGACTGGGGCGATGAACTATGGGGAATATCAGAGAGGGGATTGCAAGGTCATCGTATCCTCGGGAGTGGCGGGATGGGGCTACACCATCCGCACCGCGGAGCACTGCGAGTACGTAGTGGTGGATATCGTCAGCAGAACCGGTGGGCAGACGGATTTGGATAGGGAAGACTGAAAGGCGGAAAACCATGGAATGGATTATAAACATAGACGGTAATATATTAATGTTCATTCAGGAAAACGTAAGGAATCCAATCCTTACGCCACTGCTCATCGCAATCACCACCTTGGGGAACAGCGGAATCATATGGATTATTTTTTCTCTGGCGCTGTTGGTGCCCAAGAAGACCCGCAGAATTGGGCTCATGAGCATCCTTGCCCTGTTGCTGTCCCTGCTGATCAATAACATAATCCTAAAGAATCTGGTGGCAAGGACAAGGCCCTATGAGATGGTGGAGGGTTTGGTGCCGCTGATAGGGAGGCCCCGGGATTACTCCTTTCCATCGGGGCATACGGGCAGCTCCTTCGCCTCAGCCTGGGTCCTGTTCAGGAAGCTGCCTGCTGGATACGGCATTTCCGCGCTTGTGTTGGCAGGGCTGATAGGCATATCCCGCCTGTATGTGGGGGTGCATTATCCTACCGATGTGCTGTTCGGCGTGCTGGGCGGCATTGTCAGCGGAAGCATCGCCATGCTGATGCTCCGGGACAGGGCGAGGGCATGAGCATGTTTTTCCAGAGGGCTGCCGGAGGGGTGGCACGGTCGTTGAGGCCAGGTATGGAAAACGCCATCCGTTCCGTGATTGACAAATATTTGCTGTGGGGAGTATGATAAAAGCATGAGATCGTGCCTGGAATGGGGCGATGGACGGATCTGTGGATTGGAGGGACGGAAACGGATGGAAAACGGACAGTACGGTCAGATGGACATCAATGCGATTCTTGCGCAGGTAGACGCGCTTTACGAGGCGGATAAGGGGGAGGAAGCGGAGCAGCTCATGCTGCGCTCTCTGGAGGAGGCGGCCGGGAAGCGGGAGGACGGCGTGCGGCTGCAGCTTTTGAATGAGCTGCTGGGCTATTATCGTGAGACAAGCCAGTGCGAGATGGTTCTGCGGACAGCTTCCGAGGCAATCCGGCAGGCGAAGGAGATGGGGCTGGAGGGGACGATACCCTATGCCACCACGCTGCTGAACATTGCCACTGCCTATAGGGCCTGCGGCAGGCTTCAGGAATCGGCAGGGTATTACGGACAGGTTCAGGCGATTTATGATAGCCAGCTGGAGCCGGACAGCATGCTGGTGGCAGGGCTGAAGAACAATATCGCTCTGCTTTATCAGGAGATGGGAGATTTTGCTCAGGCCAAGGCGAAGCTGTCGGAGGCCCTGGGAATCGTGGAGGCGAAGGGGGCGGCCTATGAGGCGGGGGTGACCTGCGCCAATCTGGCAGGCACCTGCATGCAGCTGGAGGAGAGGGAAGAAGCGTATCAGTATGCGCTGAAAGCCGTGGACATCTTCCGGAGGGAAAATGTCACAGACAGCCATTACGCGGCTGCGCTGGCCACTTTGGGCGCATATTTTTACCATAGAAGAGACTATGGGAAGGCGGTGCGGTATTATCGCCAGGGAATGGATGCTGTGGAGAGGAACCTGGGCCGGAACGAGTATTTCCGCAGGCTGCAGGCGAATGCCGCTGTGTGCGAGGAGGCCCTGGCGAAGGAGGCCGGAACTGCTGCGGAAGGACAGGCAGGGGATGTGAAGGTCTCGGCGCGTGGAGACGGCGCGGCAGGCAGGCAAGAGGAAATGGAAGGCAGGGAAGTAGGATTCGGAGATAATGCGGAAGAAGTCGCAGGCAGTGCAGCGGGGGCTGCGGACAGCGCAGAGGAGGCCGCAGGCGGCGCAGAGGCATCGGCAGTCGCTTCAAAGGCATCGGCAGTCGGCTTAAAAGAAAGCGGGCTGGTGGAAGAGGAGAAGGCGCGGAAGGCGGAGAGCTGTACCGGCCTTGCGCTGGCGAGGAAATATTACGAGAGCTTCGGCAGACAGATGATTGAGGAAGATTTTTCCGAATATGCCGATAAAATCGCTGTCGGCCTGGTGGGCCGGGGCTCCGATTGTTTCGGCTATGATGACGAGGCTTCCAGGGATCATGACTGGGGGCCGGACTTCTGCATGTGGGTCACGGACGAGACTTATGAGGAAATCGGGGAAGCGCTGCAGCAGGCTTATGAGCGGCTCCCCGGGGAATTCGAGGGCTGCCGCCGCGGGGCTCATGTGAATGGGCGCAACAGGCGGGGGGTGATTCGGATATCCGACTTCTACCGGGGGCTTGTGGAGGCGGATTCCTATGAGGCCATTGACTGGGCCAGCGTCAGCGATGCCTCTCTGGCGGCTGCGGTCAACGGAGAGGTGTTCCGGGACGAGGAAGGGGTCTTTACTGCGTTCCGGAACCGTCTGAAGCAGGGATATCCAGAGAGGATGCGTTACCTGAAGCTTGCGGAGAGCGCTGCCCGGTTCGCCCAGTCTGCCCAGTATAATTATCTCAGGATGCTGCACAGGGGGGATGGCCTCACTGCCTGTATGATGGCCTGGGACGGCATAAAAGAGGCCATGAAGCTGCAGCATTATATAGAAGGAAAATATCCGCCCCACGACAAATGGCTGCGCCGCAGCCTGCTGGAGTCCCGGGAGGGCAGGGAGGTCGGTAGGTTGCTGGAGGAGATAGCAGGCTGTTTGGGCTGCGGCGCTGTGTTGGCAGTGGCTGCGGATTCGGCTGCCGGGATATCGTCTGTAAAGGAAAACGAGGAAGGCGCGGCGGCATATATCGAACAGCTGGGGGCGTATTTCGCCAGGGAGCTGTACTCCGCCGGGTTCATCAGCGACACGGACAGCTACCTTGACGCCCACAGCGAAGAGCTGGTGTACAAGGGCGCTCTTGCGATGAAGGCCAAGGAAGAGCTGGTGGAGGACATCGCAAAGCTTGAATTCGAGGCTTTTGACAAAGTGAAGAACGAAGGGGGCCGGGCCAGCTGCCAGAATGACTGGGGCACCTTCTCCATCATGCGCAAGAGCCAGTATCTGACTTGGGACAGGTGCATGCTGCTGCAGTACCTCTATGATTTTCATAGAGAATATCACAGAGGCCACAATCTCATTGAGGAAAAATACGGAAGGATGATGGAGAGCACCGCACCGGAGAAATATGCGGAAATCAAGTCCCATTTCCCGGAGCTGTCCCCGGAGAAGAAAGCGATCATCGAGCAGATCGTGGGGCTGCAGGTAGGCTGGATGGAGGCGTTTTCTCAGGAGTATCCGGAATTGGCAGGCAATGCCAGGAGCATCCATACCGCGGAGGACGATGCCGACAATACTTCTTATGAGACCTATCTGCGGGGCGAGCTGGGGACCTATTCGGACAAGATGCTGGAGCTGTACGGCAGATATGTGGTGGGATATGCCAGAGCCGGCAGGAACTTGGCCTATGACATCATGGAACTCAACGTGAAGATGTACGGCTATGAAAGCGTGGAGGATGCGGAGAGCCGCCTGAAGCGTGCGAATTGAAAATGACGATGCTGTCATAAATTGAGTCCCATAAGCTATCGTAAACGTCATGATTATTCTTGCTTTGATTCAAAGCCGGAATTGCAACAGCAATCAGCATAATTCGTCAAAGTAAAGATATTAAAGTCGTTTACTATTAAAATGGAAAATCGGCAGAAAAGCCGGGAAGGATTACAACTGGCGCAGCATTGCCAGATCCAGCGCTGCCAGGAAAAGGATGTGTGCCTAAGCTGCATAAATGTCGAAAAACTGTACATTCTGTATTGTGAAGCTACGAAAGGAGTGTATGGCAAAATGGACATCAATGGATGGAACGGCTTTGGCGGTTTCGGCGGCGCTATGGCTCCCTACAATGGGATGCTGGCCGATGGAGGATTGCCGGCGGGCTTCGGCATGGCCCTGGCTATGAATGAGGCGGCTATGGCAGGCTATGCGGGACTGACGGAAGCTGAGAAAGAAAAGGTCATTCTGCGCTGCAAGGATGTGAAGACGAAAAGCCAGATGCAGGAAATCGTGGATTCCCTGGTTCCCGGCGAGGATATTCAGGGCGTCTATGAAGAAGAAAAGGAAAGTTTTTCCTAAAAATGGGGACGGCGGATCAGGAGTACCATCCGCCGTCTATTGTTATGATTTGACCTGTCATATAGGTGGGGGCCGTGGCGGTGCGGAATATCAGCTCGGCCACTTCCCCAGGGCGTCCCAGCCTGTCAGCGGGGATTTCCTGCCGAAGGGAGTCCAGGTCTTCCGGGGACAATGCGTTGTTCATGGCGGTATCGATGACGCCGCAGGCTATGGCATTGACCTGGATGTTGCTGGGGGCCAGTTCCTTGGCCAGCGCTTTGGTGAACGCGTTCATGCCGCCCTTTGAGGCGGAGTAGGCGACCTCCATGGAAGCGCCCTGGGCACCCCAGACGGAGGAGACATTGACGATGCTGCCGGCATGCTTTCTCAGCATGAGAGGGATGGCGGCGCGGCAGGCATAGAAGCAGGAATCCAGGTTCACGGCCAGGATTCTGTGCCATTGGTCGGCGGTCATGTCCGCCAGCAGGCCGAAGTAAGCCATGCCCGCATTGTTCACCAGCACGTCCAGCTCACGGAGGGGGGAAAAGGCCCGGGCTACATCCTCTTCTTTGCCCATGTCCGCCTGGAGGGGGAGGCAGGAGATTCTGTAGGTTGACTGCAGGGATTGGGCCAGATCCTCCAGGGCCTGGATGGAATTGTGGCAGGTGAGGACCAGGTCGTAGCCATTCTGCGCGAATGTTTCCGCAGTAGCCCTGCCGATTCCTCTGGACGCGCCGGTAATCAGGGCGCGTTTTCTGGTTTCCTCTGTTTGCATGGCTTCCTCCTTTCAGGGATGTCGGATGTCCTTTTGCTTCCCGCAGGCAATGGGAAGGGGGAAGAGTCCGAGAGATTTGGCTGTCTGTGGGGAAAACGGGAAGCTGCCCCGTTTATGGGGCTATTTATATCCTGATTTTAACATAGATTCTTTTGTGGTTCAAGGTTATCGGAAAATATGACATAAATGTCATTTAACTGGCGGTCAAAGGGATGGGAGAAGACCGGGAAATAGGGCATGAATGGAAGCTTGTGCCTGTATATTCTTGTGATTGTGCTTTTGCGGGATGAATATGGGCTTGTAAAAGGAGAGCAAAGGGCATATAATAATTTCAGTGCTGCCGCGGCAAGCGCACAGCGGCATAGAGTATGAAAAGAAACGGAGAGAAACCCAAATGTACGACTTGATTATCATCGGCTCCGGCCCTGCGGGGCTTTCGGCGGCCATATACGGAAAACGGGCAGGGCTCGATTTGCTGGTGCTGGAACAGAACCCCATGAGCGGCGGGCAGGTGCTGAATACTTATGAGGTGGACAATTACCTGGGCATGCCGGGGACGGACGGCTTCGACATGGGAATGCGGTTCCGGGAGCATGCGGATAAGCTGGGGGTGGAATTCCGGGAAGGGAAAGCCCTCTCCCTGGAGGACAAAGGGGACAGCAAGCTGGTGCGCACGGACGCAGGAGAACTGGAGGCGAAAGCGGTGATTCTTGCCACAGGGGCAGTCCATGCATCTTTGGGGGTGCGGGGGGAGGAGAAGCTCGGCGGCCGGGGCGTGTCCTACTGCGCTACCTGTGACGGGGCCTTTTTCCGGGGAAGGACGGTGGCCGTGGTAGGCGGCGGGGACGTGGCGCTGGAGGATGCCATCTA
Organism: uncultured Acetatifactor sp.; assembly: GCA_910585665.1. Taxonomy (GTDB): domain Bacteria; phylum Bacillota; class Clostridia; order Lachnospirales; family Lachnospiraceae; genus Acetatifactor. The sequence continues at coordinate 9,275 of CAJUFI010000077.1, forward strand.
CCTGGCCAGGACATGTGAAAAAGTGTACCTGATTCATCGCCGGGACGAGCTTCGGGGAGCGGCGATACTGCAGCAGGAGCTGAAGGCGCTGCCCAATGTGGAGATTCTCTACAGCCATGTGGTGGAGGAAATTCTGGGCGAGGAGACCGTGGAGGGCCTTCGCCTGAAAAATGTAAAAAGCGGGGATATCTCTCAGCTGTGCGTAGGTGGCGTGTTCGTGGCAGTGGGCATCCGGCCGGGCACCCAGCTGGTGCGGGAACTGGTGACATGCGACGAGGGAGGATACGTGCTGGCGGGTGAAGACTGCGCCACCGACATGGAAGGGCTGTATGCGGCGGGGGACGTGCGCAGGAAGCCCATCCGGCAGATTGTGACGGCTGTGGCGGACGGGGCCAATGCCGCCGTTTCCGCGGGACAGTATTGCCGCAGGCAGCCTTCTGCTGAAACGGTAAAATAGGATTCCTAAAAATGTTTCCACCTGTGCGGTGGAAATGTTTTAAGAAAAACAAAATATTTCTTGAAGAAAGATTCGCCTGATTTGGCGGTCTTTTTTTATGCCATAATAGAAAAGGCCATAAATACTGGGTTTTCGAATATGCAATCATTTTATTCTATGGGTTGACAAACTTAAGAATGAGTGATATATTTATTAACGGATGTAATAAATCTGTAATAAATTATAGATATAAATGAAAATTTTCATGACAGATGATAATCAAACATACATATATCCGAATGGAGAGGAGAACAAAATGGCACATAAGACGAAAAAAGTTACCGTATATATATTGACAGCGACCCTGGCGTTTGGGGCGATGAGCCTGACGGCACAGGCTTCGGTACTCCCCGGCGGCGGTGTGAGCCTTGCCCTTGCCAATGGCAACAAGCTGGAGGATGTGGCATCGGATTCGGCGATTCCCATTCAGTCCATCATCGAGTACATCAAGCTGGACGGGGCGGATTCCCAGGAGGCAGAGCCCACGGAAGAGGATTTGTTCCGCAATCTGGTAATCGCTCAGGTCAATAGTTATGTGAACGTCAGGAGCCTTCCCAGTGAAGAGGGCGAGATTTTAGGCAAGCTTTACAATAATTCCGTAGGCACTTTCATCTCCGAGGAGAACGGCTGGTACCAGATTACTTCCGGCAGCGTCACCGGCTATGTGAAAGGAGAGTACTGCGTCACCGGCGAGGGCGCAGTGGAAATCGCCAGACAGGTAGGAAAGCGCATCGCTACAGTCACCACGGAGACTTTGTTTGTGCGCGCGGAACCCAGCACGGAATGTTCCATCATAGGCATGGTGCCGGAAGCGGACGATTTGCTGGTGCTGGAAGAGACGGAAGGCTGGGCGAAGGTAGACGTGGAGGAAGGTACCGGCTGGGTCTCTACCGACTATGTGTCCCTCCACAGTGAGTTCGTCCAGGCGGAGTCCAAGGAAGAAGAGGCAAGGCGTCTGGCCAAGGAAGAAGAAGAGCGCAAGAAGGCTCAGGCTGCAGCGGCTGCTGCAGCAGCGGCGGCCCAGAGCAACGCGGCCAATAACACGCCCAGCGCACCCGCCCAGAACAATACCTCCTACACTGTCAGCGGCGGCAGCGAGATGGGTGTGGCTGTGGCACAGTATGGACTGCAGTTCGTCGGCTATCCTTATGTCTATGGCGGCAGCAGCCTTACCAACGGCACTGACTGTTCCGGCTTCGTCATGAGCGTCTATGCGAATTTCGGTGTCAGCCTGCCCCATTCCTCTGCAGCGGATCGTTCCCAGGGATATGGGGTGGACGGCCTGGAGAATGCACAGCCCGGAGACATCATCTGCTATTCCGGCCATGTGGGAATCTACATCGGCAACGGACAGATTGTGCATGCTTCCAACTCCAAGACCGGAATCATCGTCTCCAATGCAGGCTACAGAAAGATTTTGGCTATCAGGAGAATCTTCTAAAACAGAAAAGAGAACAATTTGGGACCGCGCGGAAACTGCGCGGTCTTTTTTGCGCACACGCGGATACAAAAGTGCCATAGCCGCTTGGAATATGCCGCCGAAGCGGCGCATCTGTTCCACAATTTAGAAGAGCTGTCAGAAAAATGTTCATTGGGCTGTCATGGCAATCCTGTGCAAAATGACTAATTTTTTCCATAAAATATCTGTCCGTAAAATTTGGACAGGGAAAGGAAGACCAGTTATCCACATTCAAGAATCCCATAAAGGCACGAAAAACGACTTATGCACGGAGTTATGCACATTATCCACAGTGGATATCGCTTTTTGGGGATACTGACGAAGGAAAGAAAATCGAATACATGTTTTGTGTAAAACAGACAAAAAGCGCTTTTTCCAAAAAGAGAATGACAAAGCAATTGACAGAAACGAATTCAAAAATATATAAATAATCTGTTAAATTGTTGCAAAACCATAGGGAGGCGTGTTATAATGTCTATACAATAAACAACCGAAAGGGATGATTATATGAAGTTTATCATTGTAGGCAGAAATTTAGAAGTGACACCTGGGTTAAGGTCAGCGGTTGAGGACAAGATTGGCAAGCTGGCAAAGTATTTCAATCCTGACACGGAAGTGCATGTGACCATGAGCGTTGAGAAGGACCGCCAGAAGATTGAGGTAACGATTCCGGTGAAGGGCAATATCATTCGCTCCGAGCAGGTCAGCAGCGATATGTATGTCTCGATAGACCTGGTGGAGGAGATTATCGAGAGACAGCTGAAGAAATACAAGACGAAGATAGTGGACAAGCAGCAGACGGCAGAGTCCTTCAGCCAGCTGTACATGGAGAACGATTACATGGACGATGAGGAAGTGAAGATTGTCCGCACCAAGAAGTTCGATATCAAGCCCATGTATCCGGAGGACGCCTGCATTCAGATGGAGCTGCTGGGACATAGCTTCTTCGTGTTCATCAATGCTGAGACGGATCAGGTGAACGTGGTGTACAAGAGGAAGGGCGACACTTACGGGTTGATTGAACCGGAGAACTGAGGAATTTCCGCTGGATTGATTCGCAGAGGGAAGACGGATTTGCAGTGCAAAAGGCTATAAATAGGCTCTCGGAATTTCAGAAGGTAAAATCAGGCATTGTGGCAGAACGGCACCTGGAAAAGGGGAGGAATCATTCCCAAGGATTTCCGGAAAGCCGCGTGATATGCGGATTGGAGATTCCGAGAGGATATATAATAGAAAGGTAGGCTGCATCTTCGGTTCTGTTTCGCAGATGCAACTAGAGGAACGGGAGCTTCTGATGTGTTTTTCGACAGGCAGGTAATCTGTATGGCAAATGATTACCTGCCTGTAATGGTTTTCTGCCATGGAAAGGAAGTGTCTACAAATAACTGCTGCAAGTTTATGGCAATTTTTATTGTATTTCCGGGCTTTTGCCTGAAGCAATTGCAGCAGTTATTTTCCGACAATTCCAAAGGATTGAATGACAGAAAATCATGTACTTTCTTTTCCAGTCTTTTCTTCATCCATCCCACAGGGCCCGCCTCGTTATTCCGGTAGACCGATTCTCCTGAATAGCTGCCCCTGTCCGAGAACATTGACGTATATCTGCCCGCTTCATAGGGCGCTTTATCAATAGGAGGTCATAGAAACAAGTGCCCGTCTTGATATCATATATGATCGGTCCGGTTTCTCTGCAATAACCGCAGGGTTTCCTTTTGTGTTGTTTTTTCAACTGCTGGTTTATTCCGCGGATGGTACTAGTGCTCCGATGCATGAATCCTTGAGCATTTGCTCATGTGAGATAAAGAAGTAAAAGAAGTGTAAAAAATTTTGCCGTTCCCTGTCCGGCTGACTGCCGGACGGGTCGGGCTTTAGTCGGGCAATTCTACCTTGCCGACAAAAGAGTAATAGATTTCGATTTCCTGTCTGCGGAGCTTCCCCCGCCGTTTCCCGTCAAGGGCTTCCGATTCGTGGATTACGATTTTCTCCACAAACTCCCGCAACAGGGTAGGGGTAAGTTCCTCAAAGCTGGTGTACTTGCGTACCACTTTCATAAACTTTTCAGCGTTTGCCGTGGCTTCCAGTGTCCTTGAAAGCTCGCCCTGCAGAACGGCGGCTTTCTCTTTCAGTTCCTTTTGCTCGGCTTCGTAGTCTGCCGAAAGTTCCGTGAAACGCTCGTCCGATATGCGCCCGGTCACGCTGTCCTCATACAGCCGCTTGAAAATGGCGGAGAGTTCCGCAATCCGCTTTTCTGCCTGTCGGACGGCAAATTGATGGAGACGCAAACAGCGAATTATTTTTCCGACATTTATCCTATTGACTGCGCAGTGCTGTCTGCAAATGCACAATCCTGTCAAAAATGCTGCACGTTGTTGTCGGTATTGTTTTGCGCCTGAAATGCAAAAGGCCATGGATCCCTCATGAGACACATGGCCCATATGAAAAATTTAGTTTTTCCCCTGCCTGTCGGCCAGAACAGGAAGATGAACCAGGCCGGTGGCGACAGTCACCGCATCCACCTTCCGCATCAGGGAGCCGATCCTTTCTTCATTCCAAAAGATATCGGAGAAATCGGAGAGCTCGCACCCTACATCATGGTTAGGGATGCACAGGTAGTTCCCATATTTATGCCGTCCGGCGAGGATGTGGAAGTAAGTCCCCCGCCCATTGATCTCAGCTTCATACCATCCGTTCCCCGTGCTCAGCAGGATGATCTGCCCCGTCCAGGTCTCCCTGCGGGAGCCGTTTTTCAGGATACAGGTATAATTCATGTTCCATGCCTCCTATCCGAGATTCTGGCTGCTGACGGAGGCCAGGATGACATCCGTATCAATGACCTTCTTCTCCATCTGCGCCCCCAGTGTCAGTGCGTCGGTCATCAGGTTGTCCACCAGGCGGGGGCTCCCCTGGGAGTGGCTGTGGACGGCGGAAAGCGCGGCCTGGTCGATGATGGAGGCGGCCCCTCCGGCACAGGCAATCTTGTGGAGGACGTACTGCGCCACTTCGGAGTCTGAGAGCCCGGAAAAGTTGTAGTGCACTGTGATCCTCTGGCGCAGGGCCTCATGGACGGGCTTTTTCAGGGTGCTGTTCAGGTGGGGCTCGCCGCAGAGGATGAGCGTGAAGCAGTTGAGGGAGTCATACCCATAGTTCATGAGCATCTTGATGTCCTCCAGGATGCCGGTGGAGAGGTACTGTGCCTCATCGACTGCCAGGAGGAGGGGCTGCTTCTTGTCCTTGTAGAGGTAGAGTATCTGCTCCTGTACGGCGCGGAACATCCCAGGCTTGCCGCCCCTTGGCTCTAGCCCCAGAACAGAGCAGAGCTGGCGGTAGAACTCCATGACGCTGACCGTGGAGAGGCAGATGTACTCCATATGGTAGAGGTTGGGGTTGAGGCACTTTGCGAAGCAGCGCAGGGCGAAGGATTTGCCCATGCCGGGGCGTGCGGTGAACAGCCCGATTCCCCTTGTGTCCTTGAGGTAGTCCAGCCGGGACGTCATTTCCGAGATGTCCTTTGAGAGGAACCGGTCCTTTTCTCTTGCGTTCTGTTTGTCAAAGGGATTGAAGGAAAGCCCATAGTAGGAACGGAACATCAGCTCTCACCCCCAATCCTTGAATAATCGATGGACGGCGTGTTATTGCGTTTCGTCCTGCAGTTCTCGTTTTTATCCGTAGGCCGTATGGGATAATGTTCCCCCTCATAAAGGATGAAGGCACTGGACATGTCGTCTGGCAGGAAGCGGATCTCCACTTTTGAAGAAATGAACTGCATGGGAACGTCATAGGACACCTTGTCGATGGAGACGGTAGAGTCCTTGTTCACCTTCCTGGTGATGCGGTTCAGGAAACATTCCTCCAGCCACTCCCTGGACTTAGGGCTCCGGATGGAGGAGCGTGACTGCTGGTAGCGGTCCATGGGCGTTGTGCCGATGCCGGAATGGACAGATGTATTGTAGGTGCGCATATAGTCTTTAAGCAGCCGGTTGAACTGTGCCAGCGTGGTGATGGAATCCAGATCCAGCGTATAGAGCCAAGTCTCCTTGAGCGTTCTGAACTGGCGTTCTATTTTGGCTTTGGAAGCACCATCACGAATTTTTGTGTGTAAAAGTACGGTGCCGATGGAGCCGCAGATGAGGGAAAGCTGCTCATTCGAGTAACTGCAGCCATTATCGACATAGAGCTTCGCCGGGATTCCATGGGCTGCCACAGCGTCCTTGAACACCTTCTGGAAGTTATAGGCATTATCGTTATAGAAGAGGCCGCCGCCCACCAGAAAACGGGAATGGTCATCAATAATCATAATGCAGTAGACTCTCCTGCGCTGGCCGTGCTCCGTGATATAAGGCAGGTAACAGGTATCGGCCTGCCACATCTTCCCAAAGGCGTCTTCTTCAAATGCCTTCCTGTCCCGCATGCCGGGGTTGCGTGCCGATTTCAGGTCATGTTTCTTGACGAAGCGCTGGACGGCGCAGACGCTGACTGTGGCAGGGATGAAGGCTTCTTCAACGAGGTGCCGGTGGATCTGTGTGGAGTTCAGCCGTGGGAAGGCTTCCTTGAGGCGGTAGATCTCCTCGATGGCCGTGTCCGGGAGCACCCGGGTGGAGCCCTTATCGGAACGCTCCTGCGGCATGAGGGCGTCGATGCCGCCGTTCTGGTAGAGGGACACCCATTTGCTGAGGGTCTTGGGGCTGTACTGGAACGCGGAGCCGTCAGGCAGGGTGAGGGGCTTTTCCGTGACTCTCTGGTAATAGGCGTTCCTGGACGCATCCGGATAAAGGCCATGGATGACCGGCGCTATGAGAGCGAGGCGGAACTGTGCCATGGCGGCTGCGTCCGAAAGGTTTTTTGGATTGTTGTCCATAAAAATGTCCTCCTTAGGTGGTTTTCCACCATTATGCAGGAGAGAAGGGAGGGAAACCATACCCGTGGCGTGTGGCCGACGGAAAAAGGGTCAGGGGCCGAACACCTGCTGGCAGTAAAGTGCCGGGTTTTTATGGGACTGGAGGAAAGACTTTGTAAAACGGCGGACAAAGGCGGAGGCGAAATCCGAATAAGCCGGCTGCGTGAGCAGGGACTTCAGGAAGGAAAGGCCGGAAACCTCCATGGAGGAAAGCACGCCGAGCCAAACTTCCTTCTGCACCCGAAAGAGCTGCAGCCACCGGCGCAGCTGGGAAAGGGTGATGCCGAAGCGTTCGCATAGCCTTTCCACAGTGGAAAGGCGCAGGAAATACTCTGCCAGGACACGTAGAAGGAAGAACAGGCCGTAGCCGGAGTAGGGAATGATGAAGTCCGGGAGGATGGCATGGGTATGGCCACAGGTACAGATAAGGCGCATGATGCAGAGGCTGTGGCGGACCTGGGTGCCGCCTATAAAGTCCACCAGGGAGCGGTCATAGTAGGCATGGATGCGGCAGGATCCCTTTACCCCACAGCAGGGACAGGTCTGCAGTTCCGAACGGAATCCGGCCATAAAGGAATCGAACAGGATCTTTGATGAACTTTTTATACGAACCAGCTTGCAAAACAGGGAATTTTCTCTTATCATAATATATGTCGGTGGTGCTGGAGCCTCATGAGCGGGACATGATCCCGTATATGGCAGGCACACTGGTATGTGAGAGAAAGAACGAACTGTGGAAGGTGCTGTTCTTTCTCTTTTTTTTGTTCCATAAAAACTATATCGGAATGACATGGGATGGTCAAGAGGAAAACGTGCCGCCTCCTGTAGCACACTTTTATAGACAGTGTTTAAAAACTGAGATTATAATTTGACGTTTTTGTGCGGGAGATAGGAACTTTAATTTGCTGGGCTACAATAAGGAAGAGGTACTGGAATTTCGGATGGAAGAGCTTAGGGAAGCAGCGCCGGCCGGAATTGTGGAAATGAACTCAGATAAATGGGGCGAGACAGAGGAGCTCTTGATTTATCCGTTTTTTGAAAAGACTTGTGCATTTCTTAAGGAGCATGAAGAGATAAGGGAGGATTTGCTGGATTATCCGGTTCAATCCCTTAAGGTAAAGGAGGATGTTCCAGATAGAAAAGAAGAAACTTATGTGGGGGATGGATATGCAGGCGGCGTGAGGATAGAACACTATGAGACAGAGGAAGAACTTAAAGAATGGAGAGGACGGTTAGTATGGACAAAGCTTGACGTGCAACCCCTTCTTTGTCCTCTTGGTTACAGGGGAGGAATCGAGGCAGATGTGGAGGAGCCAGAGTCAGGGGCGGTGGTGAATGTAAAATGCTGTGAGATGATGGAAACCT
>CAJUFI010000077.1:17498-18300 GCA_910585665.1 uncultured Acetatifactor sp.
TTGAGGAAAAATGTGTATAGTGGTAGATAGCATTTATGACCTGCCTGCTTTCAGCAAGCTGGCGTGCAGCTGTTCATAAACTGCGCATTATGTATGAAGGGAGATTATGTGAATGAAAATGGGAAGGCATGGAAGATACGTAAAGCGTACGGCGGCATTTTTGTTATCTGCCGTATTGGCAGCAGGTTTATTATCCGGCTGCGGCAAGGGAAAAACGGAAGAACAGAATAAAGAGAATACTTCTGTGAAGGGCCGTTATGTGGAGAATGATATGGAACTGCCGATACAGGAGGGGGAGAAGATCCTGAACATGGCAAAGTCAAAGGATGGGAACCCGGTTCTATTTTCAGAGGCAGAAGATACGAAGGTATTCCGTTATGAATATAAGGAAGGGAACTGGGAACAGACTCCGCTGGACTGGATTGGCCAGCTTTACGGAGGGCAGAACCTCCGCCTGCAGGAGATACAGGAAACAAAAGAGGGGGCACAGATTGCAAGAAGTACGGACGAAGAGATGCTTACGCATATTGCAAAAAGTGAGGACGGACAGACAGGTGCTGAGCAGTCCATTCCTTATCTTAGCCAGCAGGGCGATAACGGATACCCTGCGGTGACCAATCTTCAGGTTGACGGGGCAGGGAACTACTGGCTGAGTGACATGTACCAGTCAAAAGTGGTAGTGATCGACGCATCTTCGATGGAGGTCATGCAGGAGCTTAACAGTGTAGAAGGCAGTTCCAGTGAGCAGAGGATGCTTTTTGCGGCGGAAAACGGGGATATGGCAGCAAATACGGAGGATGGC
>CAJUFI010000078.1:0-6158 GCA_910585665.1 uncultured Acetatifactor sp.
TTAATTATACTTCATTAGCCACTCCCGTTACAACTCTATTATAGCACTTCAGGGGCGGAGTACGTGAATTTGGCCTACATGACGGGGATTCTGCCCATCAAGAAGTACGGGGAGCATTCGGCGTTGAACATCTTCGATGAGTACTCGATGACGGATCCAAAAGGGCTGGGGGAATATTTCGGGTTTACGGAGAGGGAAGTGCGGGAGCAGTGCGAAAGACACGGCATGGACTATGGGGAAATGGAGAGGTGGTACGACGGCTACCTCATGGGAGGATGCCATATCTACAATCCAAAATCGGTAGCAGATGCCCTGATGTGGAAAAGTGTTCGGAGCTATTGGACCGGATCGGAGACCTATGAGGCGCTGAAGGTCTACATCGATTTGAATTTCGATGGGCTCAGGGAGGCGATTGTGGGGATGCTGGGGGGCATGCCGTGTAGGATAGACCCTACCACTTTCCAGAATGATATGACTACTTTTAAGACCAGGGATGATGTGTTGACGCTCCTGATTCATCTGGGGTACTTGGCATACGATAAGGACAGGGAGGAGACGGCTATCCCGAACCAGGAGATAGCCCAGGAATACCTGAGGGCGATGAAGACGGGGGGTTGGGATGGCCTGACAGAAGCCCTGAACCGCTCGGAGGGGCTGCTGCGCAGCACCTGGGCTCTGGACGGGGAGACGGTGGCAGCCGGTATGTCTGCCATCCACAGCGAGACCACGTCCCTCCTGAAATACAACAATGAGAACTCCCTGACCTGCACCGTGCTCATGGCATACTACAGCGCGAAAGCCTATTACCTGAACCCTGTCATGGAGCTGCCCTCCGGCAAGGGCTACGCTGACGTGGTGTACCTGCCGAAATATGGTACAGGCCGCCCGGCGTTGGTGGTGGAGCTGAAGTGGAACAAATCTGCCCGGGGAGCCATTGCCCAGATTAAGGACAGGCAGTACTCGTCCTGGATCCAGGGCTATACCGGGGATATCCTTCTGGTGGGCATCAGCTATGACAAGAAGACCAAGGAGCATGCCTGTGTCATCGAAGCCTGGAAGAAGGAGAGAAGTTGAGAAATGAAGCGCTTTTAATCAAAAGCCGCCGCTTTTGCCAGGCGGCAGAAATGGAGGATCACCATTGAAGGATGTGAATTATGAAGAATTTCGCGGCACGCTCTTGGAAAAGCTAAAAGTGTCCAGGGAAAAATTAGGCTACAGTACAATGGACTATTATGAGAAGGGCTTTACGTCCGAGGATACAAAAGAACTTGAAATCATCCGGAACACGAATATCCGTTACCACAAGACAGAGTGCGACATGCTCCTGGGGGATTATATCATCCTGTACTTATCGGATACGGATCGGTATGACTGTAGCTGTCGTTTTTCCTGCCAGTACCTGTATGAGACTTTTGAGGAAGAGGGCTGGGACGGTGTGTGGGAAATCATAACTGCCAACCTGGATAGCTGCCGGAAAAACGCATCTCTCGATATCATGCAGCTGATAGACGAGAACGACTACAAAGCGTTAAAGGAACGGATTTTTATCCGCCTGTTGAATTTCAACGACCACCGCTACGAACTGAAGGAGAACCACTACAGGCGCATCGGCGACATTGTGCAGGTTCTCTACCTGATGGCAAGCGATGAGCATAGCAAGGACGGACGGCATGACGTATATTCCATAAAGCTGCCAAAGCATCTGTCAGAGAGCTGGAATCTGTCCGAGGAGGAACTCTGGGAAAACGCCATGGCGAATACCTATCTGATGGCGCCGCCGAGAATGTACCTAAACCCCATGGACACCGCAGACCCGCCTTACCATAAGGGCGCGTTCATGGCGCTGAACAGCGACATCAAATCCCTTCCCGCAACCTCAGTCCCAGTGGTCACCACTACTTCGCAGATGAACGGCGCAATCGCGATTTTCTATCCGGGCGTGATGGAGCGCATTGCCGAGCTGTTCGGGGACGATTACTATGTGGCGTTTACAAGCATCCACGATTTGAGAATCCATAAAAAAGGCACGATACCGCCAATACACATTTTAAGGAGAGTACGGGATACCAACCGTGCGTTCCCGGCAGATGAAACGCTCTCCCGCAAGGTGTACCTTTACGAGGCCGCCTCTAAGACCTTTAAGCAGCTGGAACTGTAAAGCTGCTTTGTGGAAAATTTAACATTTTGACAGGTTCAAAGAACAAATGGATGTGGAGATCTGTTTGTTCTTTTGTGTATAATAAAACCTGAGGGGACATGTAGAGATGAATTTGACCTATCTTTGCTGCCACAATCCAAACAATGGCATGTCGGATCTGGAAGTGCATCTGTTCCTGGCAAGAGTTGAAACGGAAACTGTCCACATCGATGAAAATGAAGTAAATGCAAAGCGGTGGGTTCCGAAAGAGAAGGTATTGGAACCCTTGAAAGAAAACAGAAGCCATTGCGGAGTATCTATGCTGGGATGATTGTATGCAATTCAGTTTTGCTTGTAACTGGTAATTATAAACTTTAGGAGAACAAAAAGACAGAAAAGCGCATCAGGTGCGGGAAGCGGCACGGCGCGGAATGGAGGCAGCAATGAAGGAAGGGATTTTCATGAAAGACAAGATTTTACAGAAATTTGCGGAGGTATTTGGAGCGGAGGGGGACGTGAAAGCGTATTTCGCGCCGGGCCGGGTGAACCTGATCGGAGAACATACCGACTATAACGGCGGCCATGTGTTCCCCTGTGCGCTGACCATCGGCACCTACGGCGCGGCCCGCAGGCGGACGGACAATAAGCTGCGCTTTTATTCCATGAATTTCGAGAAGCTGGGCATGATAGAGTCCTCGCTGGATGATTTGGTGTCCTCGAAGGAAGCGGGCTGGACCAATTACCCCAAGGGAGTCATGTGGGCATTCGGGGAGAAGGGGATGAAGGTGCCTTCCGGGATGGACCTGATGCTGTACGGAAATATTCCCAACGGCTCCGGGCTGTCCTCCTCTGCTTCCGTGGAAGTTTTGATGGGGTATATTCTGCGGGACTTCTTTGGGTTCGATGTGACGAACCAGGATCTGGCGCTGATCGGCCAGTTTGCGGAGAACAATTACAATAAGGTAAACTGCGGCATCATGGATCAGTTCGCCATCGCCATGGGAAAGAAAGACAACGCCATCTTCCTGGATACGGCGGATCTGTCCTTCGAGTACGCGCCCATCGTGCTGGAGGGGGCCAAAATCGTCATCGCCAGCAGCAACAAGAAGCGCGGCCTGGGGGATTCCAAGTACAACGAGCGCCGCAGCGAGTGCGAGACGGCGCTGGCAGAGCTGCAAGAAAAAGTGAAGATAAACGGCCTGGGCGACCTGGACGAGGAAACGTTTGAAAAATATCAGTCTGCCATCCAGGACGATGTGCGCCGGAAGCGGGCGAAGCATGCGGTCTATGAGAACCAGAGGACTATCCGCGCGGTGGAAGCCCTGAAGGCGAACGATGTGGCATTGTTCGGCCAGCTGATGAACGCTTCCCATGTGTCCCTGCGCGACGATTACGAGGTGACGGGAATCGAGCTGGACACGTTGGTGGAGGAAGCCTGGAAGGTGGACGGATGCATAGGCTCCAGAATGACGGGAGCGGGCTTCGGCGGCTGCACCGTCAGCATCGTGAAAGACGAAGCCATCGACAGTTTCATCGAGAAAGTGGGCAAGGCCTACGAAGCCAAAATCGGCTATGCGGCGGACTTCTATGTGGTGGAAGTAGGCAACGGCCCTGTAGCGTTGTAGAACCGGAAGTGCCGCGGCAGTCTTGCGGGGGCGTAAGGAATTGTCTACAAATAACTGCTGCAAGTTTATGGCAATTTTTATTGTATTTCCGGGCTTTTGCCTGAAGCAATTGCAGCAGTTATTTTCCGACAATTCCTAAGGAATTGCCTACAAATAACTGATGCGAGTTTATGGCCGTTTTCCTTGTAGTTCCAGGCTTTCTCTTAAACAAGTTGCATCAGTTATTATCCGGCAGTTCCTAAGGAATTGTCTACAAATAACTGCTACGAGTTGAAAGCCGTTTTCCTTGTGTTTCAGGGCTTTTTCCTACAGAAGTTGTAGCAGTTATTTTCCGACAGTTCCTAACGGGAATGGGATGTACTAAGGGATGACAATATTTTCCTACGGGGTATGGCAAAGGTTAGGTTCCCGGCTGGGCTGGGGATATGTGACGGAAAGGGTGCATGAGAGAGGGTGGCTAAGATGGAGAGAATAGAGTCTGATATCAGGGAACTGGTGGAATATGGAGTGCGGACGGGGCTGGTGCCCCGGGAGGATGTGGTCTTTACGGTCAACCGTCTGCTGGAGCTGTTCGGGCTGGAGGAATTTGGCGAAGGTTCGGAGCTGCCGGAGGGCATGGACGGCGTGGTCAGCGCAGAGGGCATGGACAGCGGGGACAACATGGACGGGAAAGCTTCCCGGGATCCGGAGGAAAGCACGGAGAGACAGATGAATGCCCGGAAGGAAGGGTGTAATCCTGGTGAGCCCGGGGAAGGGATGTGCGAGGAAGAGAGGCATTGCTCTGGGGAAAGGCGGCATAGCTCCGGGGAAAGAACGTCCGGGGAGACACGGCAGGGTTCCGGCGAGGAAGCGCTGGCAGCAGAGCTGGAGGGAATCCTGAACCGCATGTGCGACTACGCCTATGAGAAAGGTCTCATTGCCGAAAACGGCGTAGTGTACCGGGATTTGTTCGACACGAAGATTATGAGTATGCTGATGCCCAGGCCCAGCGAGGTCATCCGCAGATTCCGGCAGCTGTACGAGACGGAATCCCCCAGGGCGGCTACGGATTATTATTACAGACTCAGCCAGGATTCCGATTACATCCGCAGATACCGCATCGCCAGGGATATGAAATGGATTGCGCCCACGAAATACGGCGACCTGGACATCACCATCAACCTGTCCAAGCCGGAGAAGGATCCCAAGGCCATCGCCGCCGCCAGGAACGCCAGGCAGTCCGGCTATCCCAAGTGCCTGCTCTGCCGGGAGAACGAGGGCTACGCGGGCCGCATCAACCATCCCGCCAGGCAGAACCACCGCATCATCCCGGTGACAATCAACGGCAGCCAGTGGGGCTTCCAGTACTCGCCCTATGTGTACTACAACGAGCACTGCATCGTGTTCAATTTCCAGCATGTGCCCATGAAGATAGACCATGCCGCGTTCTGCAAGCTGTTCGATTTCGTGAAGCAGTTCCCGCACTATTTCGTGGGGTCCAACGCGGATCTCCCCATTGTGGGCGGCTCCATTTTGAGCCATGACCATTTCCAGGGCGGCCATTATGAGTTTGCCATGGCCAAGGCTCCTGTGGAGAGGACATTTGCTGTGGAGGGCTTTGAGGATGTTTCGGCGGGTGTGGTGAAATGGCCCATGTCGGTGATTCGCCTGAACGGGCCGGACAGCGACCGCATCATTGGGCTGGCAGACAGGATACTGGAAAAGTGGCGTGAGTTTACGGATGAAGGCGCATTTGTGTACGCTTATACGGATAACGAGCCCCACAATACCATTACCCCCATCGCCAGGAAGCGGGGGGAGAATTTCGAGCTGGACCTGGTGCTGCGCAACAATATCACCACCGAGGAGCACCCCCTGGGCGTCTACCATCCCCACGCGAAGCTCCACCATATCAAGAAAGAAAATATCGGCCTGATAGAGGTGATGGGGCTGGCTGTGCTTCCCGCCCGGCTGAAAGAGGAGATGGCTCAGCTGAAAGCCGCCATGTTGTCCGGTGCGGATTTGCGGGCGGACGAACTGCTGGCGAAGCATGCGGACTGGGTGGAGGAATTTGCGCCCAAGTATGACAAGATAGATGCATCTGACATCGACAGCGTCATTGAGAAAGAAATCGGCCTGGTGTTCATGGAGGTGCTGGAGGACGCAGGTGTGTACAAGCGGACCCCGGAGGGCCAGGCGGCTTTTGACAGATTTATACAGAGTATTTGAGAAATATGACAGGGTTGTCGGTTGGCAGCCCTGTTTGTCTTATGCGGCCGTTTACGAATTCTGTAAGAAAGCGAAATCAAAATTGGATATTTCAGAATCGTTGTGCTATACTGGAAAAAGGAGAGGCGTGGGCACGGGCGGGGTAGATGCGGAACTGGAACAGCATCTGCCCCGTCCAGTGCCCCAGA
>CAJUFI010000078.1:6258-18104 GCA_910585665.1 uncultured Acetatifactor sp.
GGATTTACGGACGCATGTTCTTTGCGGTCGGAAATTCTCTGCCCATGTCTTGGCATGGGCGGGGTAGATGCGGAACTGGAACAGCATCTGCCCCGTCCAGTGCCCCAGAGGATTTACGGACGCATGTTCTTTGCGGTCGGAAATTCTCTGCCCATGTCTTGGCACGGGCGGGGTAGATGCGGAACTGGAATAGGAGGGATTGCGATGGGAGTTTATGTGAATCCGGGGTGTCAGCGTTTCGCAGAAGCGGTTTCTTCAGAAATCTATGTGGATAAAACAGAATTGATTGCCTATACAAACAGATGTCTGAATACAGAACAGAAATATATCTGTGTCAGCAGGCCCAGACGCTTCGGAAAGTCTATGGCAGCCTATATGCTTGCGGCATATTATAGTCGTGGGATTGAATCGGAAGAATTGTTCCGTCCCTATCGAATCAGCCAGGATGAGACATTTCTGCGATATATGAATGAATATAATTTGGTCTTTCTGAATATGCAGTCATTTTTGAGCCGTTCGTCTGACTTGACAGCCATGCTGGCGCGTATCAGCCGATATTTGCTGAAAGAATTGCTGCATTTATATCCCCATATCGACTATATCGACCGAGAAGATCTGATTGAGGTGCTGCAGAGCATTACTCAGGAGACGGGAGATAAGTTTGTGTTCATCATAGATGAGTGGGACTGTATTTTCAGGGAGAGAAAGAACCATGCGGAGGAGCAGAGACAGTACCTGGATTTCCTGCGGGTGCTGTTAAAGGATCAAGTCTATGTATCGCTGGCATATATGACTGGAATCCTCCCGATAAAAAAGTATGGAACCCATTCGGCATTGAATATGTTTGATGAGTACTCTATGGCAAATCCGGGAAAAATGGCCAGATTTGCGGGGTTTACGGAGCCGGAAGTCAAAGATTTGTGCGAAGCATATCATATGGATTTCCAGGAGGCCAGACGGTGGTATGATGGCTACAGCCTTGAGGGGGAACATATCTATAGCCCCAAATCAGTGGTAAGTTCCATGCTAAGTCACTGTTATGATAGCTACTGGAACCAGACGGAAACCTTTGAAGCGCTGAAGACCTATATCATGATGAATTTTGATGGGCTGAAAGATTCTGTCACAAGACTCCTGGCTGGGGACAGCGTCAGGGTGAATACGGAGTCTTTCAGCAATGACATGAGCACTTTCCACATTGCGGATGACATCCTGACTTTGCTGATTCATCTGGGATATCTGACTTATGATTTCAAAAAGAAAGAGGTGCATATCCCTAATTTCGAAGTCGCAGGTGTATTTGCAGCAGCAGTGAGGACATCTGAATGGGTGGCTATAGCAAACGCGCTGGAGAACTCGGAAAGGCTGCTTTTTGCCATATTGAGACAGGATGAAAAGGAAGTGGCGGCAGGGGTGGAAGCGGCGCATCTGGAAACTTCTATTTTGACTTACAATAATGAAAACGCGCTTTCCTACACGATTGCGCTGGCGTTGTATTGTGCCAGAGAATATTATATGATGGTCAGGGAATTCCCTACAGGAAAAGGATATGCCGATATCGTATACGTCCCCCGTAGGAACCATTCGGATAAGCCCGCGTTGGTGGTGGAACTCAAGTGGAACAAGTCTGCGCAAGGGGCGATTGCGCAGATTCAGCAAAATAAATATCCGGAGTCGTTGATTGATTTTGGAGGGAAAATTTTATTGGTAGGGGTAAATTATGATTCCAAGACCAAGGTTCATGAATGTGAAATACAAGAGGTGGCGAGTTGTATCGTAAATGCCCCCTGTAGTTAGCGCTCAAAGGAACGATTTGGCAGATGTGGAAGCTGGCTACAGATTGTACAGACGGTTGGAATAAGGGAAAAGACAGAAATCAAAGAAGAATAACAGGAGATTGTCGGGATGAAGAAGTTGGCGCTTATCAGCGATGTCCACGGGAACTATAAGGCCTTGGAAGCCTTTCTGGAATATATAGAAGTGCATCCGGTGGATGGCATCATCTGCCTGGGGGACTATGTGACGGACAGCCCCTATCCGGAGCGAACCATGGAGCTGCTGTATCAGATGCGGAAAGAGCATGAGTGCTACATGATCCATGGGAACAGAGAGGATTACCTGCTGGACAATGTGGGGAACAAAGCGGGCTGGAAGCCGTCCTCCGCCAACGGCACCCTGTACTATACGCTGCAGCACATGCGCCCGGAGGATTTTGCGTTTTTCAAGACCCTTCCCACGGAGCGGGAGCTGCGGATCCAGGGGTGCCCTGTGCTGTACCTCTGTCACGGCACCCCCGGCAGGGTGCGGGGGAATGTCCATGAGGAGGAGGGGCTGAAGGAGAAAGTCCTGAAGGAACTGCCCTACCCCTATCTGCTGGGCGGCCACAGCCACCACCAGGAAATCGACAGCATGTACGGCAAGACCTACATCAACCCCGGCTCCCTGGGCTTTGCCGTGGACAACGTAGGGCGGCATGCCCAGTTCGCCATACTGACAGGAGTGTCAGAAAAATGGGAGCCGGCATTCTTGTCCATTCCCTACGATGTGGACGGATACCTGAGGGCCTTCTCGGAGAGCGGCGTGGACGAATTCGGCATGGTTCTGAACCGGGCAATCAAGAAGAGCCTGGTGACGGGAGTCAATTATTTCTATCACTGCATCCTGGCCATGGAGAAGGAAGCCAAAGAAGCCGGAGTCGGGGCAATCGACCAGATGCCAGAGTCCGCCTGGGAGAAGCTGGCGGAGCGGTTTGAACTGTAGGGTGCAATGACGGCCTTGTCATTTTTTTCTGGAGTTTTGAAAAAAGAGTTGCAATTTGCTTGTTTTTTGCGTATAATAATTCCAACAGAACCCAACACGCCTCTCAACGATGCGGACCACGTTGGGTCTTTTAACTTTTAAGGAGAAGATTGTATGGGGGAATTAAAGCAGCATCAGCCTCCTTTGGCTATTGGAGAGCAGATAGAGAACCTGAAAGAGATTGGCTTGATAGTTGCGGGCCGTCCGATATTGCCGATAGGTATAAGGCAGAAATAAAAAACTGACTGTCGCCGCTCTTATTATGAGATTAGCAAGAAAAGGCCGCGGGCCCGCAAGGAAACTTTCCCTTGCAAGCCAGCGGCCTTTTTGGCTGCCAGGACCCGGAGGGACAGGCTGCAGTCCCGTTTCCGGAGAGGGAGGAACCAACCGATTGCGCGAGTTGCTTGCCCTTTGGTATATGGATAAAAGGGCTGCATTTTGTTATGATAAAGGTGCAGAAAGAATATTTCACCAAAATAGGCTCTCGGAATTTTCAGGAAGCAGAATCAGGCATTGGGCTGGACGGCACCTGGAAAAGCGGGGGAACGGGCTCAAAGGAGTTCAGGAAAGCAGTGTGATATGCGGCCCAGAGATTCTGAGAGGATATCAAAACCAAAAAGAGGAGGAACAGAACATGAGCACAATAGGCGAAACCATTGCAACACTACGGAAGAGACAGGGCATGACACAGGAGGCGCTGGCGGGCATCATTGGCGTGTCGCCCCAGTCCGTCTCAAAGTGGGAGGGCAACGTCAATATGCCCGACATCAGCCTGCTGCCGGTGCTGGCGGACATTTTCCGGTGCAGGATTGACGACCTGTTCGGCAGAGGGGACATCATGAGGAAAAGCGCTCCCGACAAAGTCCTGGACAGATGCTGCGGCGCAGTCGCCGAAGAGCTGGGAGCCTGTTCGTTCAGAGACATTGACCGATGGGAAGATTACGACAGAGCGATGGCAGAATACAGGAGAGGATTGAAAGAAGATGACCATATGAGGAGCGCTGTGATGGAAGGCCACGGCATTGCGTACTACCGGGAGAAGCTGGGTGCCTTGCTGCTGAGGAAGCCCCAGGAGGGATGGCAGGAACTTTTTAAGCAGGAGGGGCTGGATGAAGTCCTGAACCTGGTGGGGGATGAAGAGTTCCGAAAAGCGCTGGAAGAAATCTGCAGAAGCCGCCTTACCTTTTTTACGCTCCGCACCCTCCGTAGCCGCTGCGGCATACAGGAAGAAGCGTCGCTGAAGGAAAAGCTGGAGAAGAGCAAACTGTTCTGGGTAAAGACGATTGACGTGGACGGCAGCCAGGTGACGACTTATGAACTGACCCAGATAGGGAAACTGAGCATGCTGCTGGCCGTTCTGAGCTTTGCCGCGGAATATGCGGAATACAAAGACAATTATGTAGGATTTTTCATGGGAGGGGTAAAAGGGCTGATAGAATGACCGATTATCAGAAAGGTTCTGATAAAATATATGACAGAAATGTCAGTTTTGGCCTGCGGCAGTCAGCAGCCTTTTACTTCCGCCATGCCCCGGCGGCCACCCTGGGGATGTATCTGCTGAAAATCCTGTTCTCCCTGCTGCCTTTCCTGACCGTGATTGCCAGCGCCCGGTTCGTGGACAGGGTTCTGGACATGTCTTTCCAGGGAGAGAAAGGGGCCCTTGGCAGCGCAGCCCTGATTGCGCTCCTGATGCTGGTGCGGGAAGTGGGGAGCAACCTGTACGCATTTCTGCGCACGAAGCAGTGGAGCCGGACCTATCCGGTCATGGACAGGATGGTGGCGCAGAAGATAGCGGCCCTCCCCTATGAGAAGGTGGAGGACGACAGGGTACAGGACATCCTTTCCAGGGTGAAAGAGGATCCGGAGGGACTGCTCTCGGGCATCATCGAGGGCTATCTGGAGCTGGGCGGATTCCTGGTCTCCAATGTCAGCCTGGTGGCGGTGCTGGTGACCCAGGCCCCGGCGTGGGTGTCCGCCGTCATCACCGGGCTGCTGGTCTGCTTCGGCATCTTCGCCGTGAAAGGCGGGGAGCGGCAGTATGAAGCCCGGGCGGAGGTGACTTTGCGCAGAAGAAAGGCGGAGTACTATGGGGACATCCTGAAGAACCGCACCCTGGCCCAGGAGCGGATGCTGTTCGGATACGGCGGGAGCATCGATGAAGCTTATCTGAAAGAGAGCAGAGAAGCCAGAAAGCTGGAGCGGAAAACCAGCAAAAGGTGGCTCATCGGCATGAACCTGGGCGCATACATAGCCATCGGCATATCCGTGCTGGTCATCCTTACTTTGGTGACGCCGGTTCTGCAGGGGCGGATATCCGTGGGGCTCTTTGTGTCCCTGGTGACTGCCTTCATGTCCATGACCCAGAACATCACCTGGCAGTTCCCGGGGATGCTGAAAGAGATGGCAAAGGGCAGGCGCATGCTGGGGGATTTCAATACCGTGCTGCAGATGCCCGTGGCCGCGGAGCCGGAGACGGACATACCGGCGGAAGGAACGGCCTTTGAGACGCTGGAATTCCGCCATGTGAGCTTCCGGTATCCGGGGACGGAAAAGGAGGTGCTGAAAAACCTCTCCTTCCGGATAGAACGGGGAAAGCACTACGCCTTTGCCGGCAGGAACGGATGCGGGAAGTCCACCATAGTGAAGCTGATCCTGCGCCTGTACGAGCCGGACGGGGGAGAGATTCTGCTGAACCACAGGAATATCAGAGAATACGCCCCCGGGCAGATATGGAGCATGTTCGCGGTGCTTTTCCAGGACTATGCCAGGTATCCGGTGTCCGTCTATGAAAATATCGCGCTGGGTGACAGGGCGATGCAGAATGCGGCTGCCATAAGCGGTCGGCCCGAAGGGGGAGTTGGTTCCGGGGAAAACGGGCCAGCCCAAAAAGCCGGATTGAAAGGTAAAATGGATGCCGGGAAGAAAACGGTTGGTGCCGGCGTCCGGAGCGCAAATGGGAAGAAGACAGTGGAATCAGGAGACGGATTGTGTGCAGAGCCCGCGGCAGACAGAGTCCGCCAGGCGGCTTCCAGGGCGGGGCTGGAGGGCTTGTTGAAGAAACTGCCAGATGGCCTGGACACGGAGCTGGGAAAGCTCTCCGAGATTTCCGTTGACCTCTCCGGCGGGGAATGGCAGAGGGTGGCCATGGCCAGGATGGAGTGCAGCAAGGCATCCGTCCGTATCCTGGACGAGCCCACAGCCGCCATGGATCCCGTTCAGGAGCAGACGGTATACCGACAATTTTCTGACATGAACCAGGATAAAACCACCATCATGATCACCCACAAGCTGGGAGCCACCTGGCTGAGCGACTGCATCTTCGTGATAGAGGACGGCAGAGTCATGGAGGAGGGCAGCCACAGCCTGCTGATGGAGAAACAGGGGATTTACAGCGAAATGTATGAAAAGCAAAGGGAGTGGTATCTATGAGAAAGGTCACAGGTCTGCACACAGCCCGGGTCATGCTCCCCATGGCCTACCGGGCCGCCCCGCTGCGGTTCTGGGCGGTGAACATGTTCGGCATCTTACAGTCGGCGGTGCTGGCGGTAAATACGATTCTGCTGGCCAGATTCGTGGATGCCCTGGTGGACGCGGCGAGGGAAGGGGAAATGAGCAGAGGGCTGCTGCTGTGGGCGCTGCTGTATGTTTCGGGCATCATCGGCAATCAGCTGCTGAACACAGGCTTCAACTATATCCTGGGAGAGTATCTGCGGATCTGCGGGGAACAGTTCCGGTCTGCCTATCATAAGGTCATCTCCGGCCTTGCCCCCATTGAATTCGAGAGCAGCGCCGGGCTGGACGAGATTGGGAAAGCGGAGAAAGGGCTGGAGGGAGCGGGAGCCTTTGTGTTCCATTTGATTGGAATCGTTGACATGGTTCCGCCGTACCTTATTTTCCTGTGCTTCTATATGCAATCCCTGAATCCCTGGCTGCTGCTTTGCATCGCAGCCGCTTTCCTGCCCTCGGGGGTCACGCTGTACATGCAGCGGAACATATACGCGAAATTTGAGGACACCGCCGCGCCGCTGCGCAGACGCTACCAGGCCTACAAGGGCTGCGTCACGGACAGACAGTATTTCCGGGAGACCAGGGTTCTGAGGGCCGCGGGCTTTTTCTTCGGCAAGGCCGCCGGGGAGTGGGAGCGCCTGGGCAGGGAGGAAGTCCGGGTGAAGACCCAGTCCAACTTGCTGAACCTCCTCCAGAATACGGTGAGCCTGACGGGCTATCTGGGGGCTTTGGTTCTGCTGGTGGCCAGCGTGCTGAACGGGAGCGTGTCCGTGGGGGCCTTTGCCGCCGTCTACAATTCCCTGAATAAGCTGTTCGACATGATGTTCGCCATGGTGTGCGGCTTCATCGGCAGCACCGTGGCGGAGCTTCCGGAGGTGGCGAATTTCGTGGCCTTTTTGGAGAGGAGCGGGAAAACGGAAAGAGGGCATTCCGTGGAAAGAGGGCATTCCGTGGAAAGAGGGCATTCCGTGGAAAAAGGGCATTCCGTGGAAAATGAGAATTTTGCAAAAAATGGGAGTGCTGTAGGGGATGCGGCGGATGGCGGCCGTTTTGCGCAGAGCGAATTTTTTAGGAAAAACAGGAGAACGGAAAAACATAGAATAATAAGCGAAATACAGACTCCAGAAACGCCGATTTCTGAAAAATATGCCGCACTTGACTTCAGCAAGGGAATCGTGCTGGACAGAGTTTCTTTTGCTTATCCCGATGCGGGGCGGCTTTCCGTGGAGGAAGTTAGTCTCCGGATTCCCCAGGGGCAGCATGTAGCTATCGTGGGAGAGAACGGCGCGGGGAAATCCACTTTGGCCAAGCTGCTGCTGGGCGTCTACCAGCCCACTTCCGGCAGCGTCGCCATCGGAGGGCTGGAGACCCATGCCGTGAATCCGGAGACGTACCAGAAGCACATGTCGGCGGTTTTCCAGAATTTCGGACGCTACCAGATGACCCTGTCCGAAAATGTGAGAATCAGCGATTTCGCAGGCACCGGAAAACCCGAAGAGCTGCTGGCGGGCACCGGACTGGATCCGGAGATGGTCAGAAACTGCGACAGCGTCATGCTCTCCCGGGAATTCGGCGGCGTGGAGCTCTCCGGCGGACTCTGGCAGCAGGTGGCGATTGCCCGGGGAAGGTACCGGGAGCATGAAATCATCGTGCTGGACGAGCCCACGGCGGCTCTGGATGCCCTGACGGAAAGCGCTGTCTACCACAGGTTCCTGGAGATGGCCCGGGGAAGGACGGCAGTCATCGTATCCCACAGACTGGGCTCGGCCCGGCTGGCAGACCGCATCCTGGTGATGCAGGGCGGCAGACTGGCGGAGGAGGGCACCCATGAGGAGCTGCTGGAGAAGAAGGGTCTCTACAGGGAAATGTGGGAGGCTCAGAGCGGATTTCTGTTACACAGTCAGCAATGCGCGGCAATGATTCCGGAGCATGAGAGCCAGATAGGAAAATTATTATAAAACCTACCAATTATGCTTTTTCCGTTGTATAATAAGCCTGAAATATATGGAAATGGAACTTTGCGCAAGCAGAAAGGAGAGGGGTTGCGATGTACCTGAAGCGGAAAGCGTATGACGAGCTGACGGCCTGGAAAAAGCGCCCGAATCATTCCACCCTGGAAGTATCCGGTGCAAGGCAGGTAGGCAAAACCTATATTGTAAACCGATTTGCGGATGAACAGTACAGACAAAAGATATATATAAACCTGATGGATCTTTCCGGGGAACTTTTTTTGGAACAGTACCGGGAACTATGGCAGGAAATGAAAGCGGGGAAAAGGTACCAGAATCCAATCTATGAACTGATAAAAAGGCACCAGCCTGATTTTGAGGATTCAGACCACACAGTTGTAATAGTTGATGAAATCCAGGAATCGGCGGACATTTACAACCGCATCCGGGAATTCACGCGCACGCTGAAATGTGACTTCATTATTACGGGGAGTTATTTGGGTAGAATTTTAAAAAAGGAGTTCAAGTATTCTTCCGGTGACCTGGATTATCTTGAAATCCGCACGCTTGGATTCGAAGAATTCCTGACAGCCCTTGACCGCATTGAGCTGTATGAGGAGATGAGCCTGTACGGAGGGAGCGACACGAAAACCTATCAGGAGCTGCAGAAGCTATATGACGATTACTGCGCGATTGGCGGGTATCCCAGCGTTGTCCTGAAATATCTGGAAAATGCGCCCTTGCAGGACTGTCAGGCAGAGCTGCTTAAAATCATCCGTCTGTTTGCCAATGAGAGCAGAAGGTATTTTGAAGACATATTGGATGCCGCTGTCTACGAGAATATTTTTACCGGTGTTGCCCGCATTCTGGCCAAAGAGAAGAAAGGATTCGACAAAGACAGCTTCAGCGAGGAGCTCCAGGGCATTGTTGTGAAAGATTATTCCAGCAATATAACTAAGGTGTCGGTAAACAGGGCCATTGACTGGCTGTATAGCGCCGGGGTCATAGGGTTTGCCGGAAAGCTGCCTGAATGCAGCCTTTTGGATTTCAAGGCCAAGGCAAGGTGCTACTTTTTGGACGTAGGGCTTACAAATTATTTTCTCACAAAGTCAGGCGCACCAAAAGCTACGGTATCCGGCATTCTAAACGAAAACTTTGTCTATCTTGATTTAAGGCGCCGGATTGCTCATCCCAGCGAGGTTGCACTGGAAACCCCTGCTTTTGCGACCCTGGGCAACGGCGAAATTGATTTTTATGTAAAAGGGCTGGCATCGGAAAGGACATATGCGGTTGAGGTAAAAGCAGGAAAAAACAGCGGAAAGACTGCAGCGGAAGCATTGGAGAAGAAAAAAGCGGATTACGTTCTGTATGCAAAAGGCAGCACCTGCGGCGGAAAAGCCAATAATATAATCACGATTCCGATTTACGGAATTGCGAAGTTTCAGTTCTAAAAATTGTAAAACACATCCTTTGCCAAGAGTTCCCCGGCAACAGCATTGATGCCAGTTCCTATGCCGCTTTTATACGTGATAACGACATCCCCAGGGGAATCATCGTCTCCGGCAAAGGATTCCCGCTCAGCCAGATCAAAAAGGAGCTGGAGGAACGGCTTGACCTGCACTTCCTGACGCCGATAAAAAGGAACGATGTCAGGATCGCCAACAATGACATGCTCTCTTTCGAGGGCGTGCTCCCCGGCATTGACGACCATGTCCTGTACAGGAAGTGCCCGATTCAGGGAGGCCGCTATCTTTACGCCTACAGGTCTGCAAGGAAAGCTTCAGCAGAGGAGGCCTCCTACCTGGCCCGCAGGGAGAAGCAGAACGATTTCTGCCCTGACGCGTATGAAAAGAAGCGGCGCGTCTTTGGGGTGATCGTGTTCGAGTCAGACCAGGATATCGATCCCAGGGCTGCCTATCTCTGCTATGACGACCGGTGGCTGCTGGAGCTGGTGTTCAACCGCTACAAGAGCAACGAATGCCTTGACAGGACAGAAGTCCAGGGCGATTTCTCGCTGCTTGGCTCAGAGTTTATAAACTTTATTTCCACGGTGCTCACCTGCCGTATGCTGCGCAAAGCGCGGGAAACCGGGCTGTTAGAAAAGGTATCTTATGGCGAGCTGCTTGATGATCTTTCCAGTGCATGGCGCATGGTCGACTCGCCAGAAGAGCCTGCCACAGATGATGGTTTCTGGGTACATACGCGGAGTCATGAATTTGATGAGCTGGAAGCCCTTGGTCTTTCAAAGCCGATTCCTAAGCCAGCGCCAAAAAAGCGGGGCAGGCCGAGGAAAAATCCAGCGGAAGACAAACCAAAGCGACCAAGGGGGCGGCCAAGGAAAAACACCTGATTGGCCACAAAGCTGGACGGAAGCTCTTTCCTAGGAATATCTGGAAGTTCTGGAGAATGCAGTGCCCCTGCCCATATGGCATGAACATATAGAAGGTGTGGTTCTGGAGGAAAGCCAGGCCTATTTCAAGGGGGACAAGACACCAGAGGATGTGGCGGCGATTATCCAGAACAGGGTGCAGCTGTTTCTGGATGAATGATGAGCCTGTAAATGCTTATGCTATATTGATGTAGGGATTTATGCGCATTTTTCGGTCTGCAAGACCAGTAGGTGCGCATAAATCCCTTTTTCTGCATTGGCACGCCATGGCAAATGGTATCGTCGTTCTGCCCGTCTTCCTGCCCCAGTTCGATAATCATCTTTGCCTGTCCCTGCTGCATGCCCTGGCGTATGCCCTGGCGCACCCATTTCTCGGATTCTGTCTCAATTATAGTTCCGCCCATTACATTCACCAGCCTTTCTTCGTTCTTGTTTCCATTGGCAATATGTGTGATGATAGCATGGAATTGCCTACAAATAACTGCTGCAAGTATATAGCAATTTTTATTGCATTTCTGAGCTTTTGCCTAAACAAATCGCAGCAGTTATTTTTCGGCAGTTCCTATTCACAAAACCCATCAGATCTACCATTTCCGCATCGGACAGTTCGGCTGTGCCCCCAGGCCCACAAGGAGCAGTTCGCGGGTAGGACGTATGAGCTGCTGGAGCGAAAGCCCGATTATGGCAGGTACCTGGCGGACATCCGTCTGGCTGTGCTGAACGAGTATATCGAATTCATCGAGGACAGCCTGCTGGACAAATCCCAGGCCGGGGATGAGGTATTCGATTATTAGGAATTGTCGGAAAATAACTGATGCAACTTGTTTAGGAGAAAGCCCAGAAATACAACGAAAACGGCTATAAACTCGCATCAGTTATTTGTAGACAATTCCTTACTATGCGGGGGCCAGGAAGCTGGCAGAGCAGATTATGCGGGAGGATAGCGTGTGATGCCCGGCCGGCGGAACAGGAAAGGATGCCTGCCCGGACAGCGGAGCCGGAGAGGATGCCTGCCGAGTGGGGATTCTGTATAGGGCATGAGGAAAAGCCGCGCGGGAAAGAGCGCTGGTTCCGCGCAGGGACATGCGGCATAATTCCGGTGGGGAGGATGTCCCGAGAGAACGCATTCCCCTTACAGCTTCAGCAGCACGGACGCGCAGAACATGCCGTCCCTGCATTCCGTGCGCAGCATCCCGCCGTAG
>CAJUFI010000079.1 GCA_910585665.1 uncultured Acetatifactor sp.
CCGCGTACACGCCGCCCGCCTCGTTCAGGTCTTCCATGTAGGTGGGGCCTGCCGGGGCCAGATGGCACAGGTTCGGGGTCTTTGCAGACAGTTCGTTGGCGATGTCCAGGTTCAGGTCCACTCCCGCTTCTCTGGCAATGGCGGGAAGATGCAGCATGGAATTGGTGGAGCATCCCAGGGCCATGTCCACAGTAAGGGCATTCAGAAAGGCTTCTTCCGTCATGATATCACGGGGTTTTATATCTTTCTCAACCAGCTCCATGATCTTCATGCCGGCATGCTTGGCCAGACGGATACGCTCAGAATAAACCGCCGGAACGGTACCGTTGCCCTTCAGTCCCATACCGATGGCTTCTGTCAGGCAGTTCATGGAATTAGCCGTATACATGCCGGAGCAGGAGCCGCAGGTAGGGCAGACCTTCTCCTCATACTCGCAAAGCTCCTCCATAGTCATGGTGCCCGCCGCCACGCTGCCTACGGCCTCGAACATGGAGGACAGGCTCTTCTTCTGACCGTGGACGCGCCCCGCCATCATGGGGCCGCCTGACACGAAGATGGTGGGGATATTTACACGGGCCGCTGCCATCAGGAGTCCGGGCACGTTCTTGTCGCAGTTGGGGATGCACACCAGCCCGTCGAAACCATGGGCCAATGCC
Source organism: uncultured Acetatifactor sp. (assembly GCA_910585665.1). Classification (GTDB taxonomy): domain Bacteria; phylum Bacillota; class Clostridia; order Lachnospirales; family Lachnospiraceae; genus Acetatifactor. The sequence goes on from CAJUFI010000079.1 coordinate 657, forward strand.
ATACACTCCGTGCTGTCCGCTATCAGATCCCTGGTCACCAGAGAATACTTCATGCCCACATGTCCCATGGCGATGCCGTCGCACACCGCGATGGCAGGAAACATAATGGGGGTCCCCCCCGCCATGGCCACGCCCATCTTCACGGCCTCCGCAATCTTGTCAAGGTTCATATGGCCGGGCACGATCTCATTGTAGGAACAGACGATTCCGATCAGCGGACGTCTCCTCTCCTCCTCCGTATACCCCAGCGCGTTGAACAAGCTTCTGTGGGGCGCCTGCGCGGTGCCCGTCTTTACTGCGTCACTCCTCATCTTTTCACACCTTTCTGAAATATAATTTAGAAACTGCAATGCCTGCATTTTCTTCTTCCCGGGCCTCACGAAGAGAGCCCTCATTGGAAGCAATGTAAGCCTCCTGCCCTGGGGCTGTCTTTAGAGCGAAGGAAATTGCTCTGTTGCTGTCATCGATTTCCCTCAGCTCTATTTTCATAAACTGTCTCCCTGGAACCGCGAGACAGTTACTTCCTCACAATCCTCTCTGCCAGCAAACTGCCCATCTCGCTGCAGCCTACCTTTTTGCAGCCTTCGGAATAGATATCGCCTGTGCGGTAGCCGTCCTTCAGCACCTGTTTCACAGCCGCCTCAATGGCATCCGCTTCCCTGTCCAGGTCGAAGCTGTAGCGCAGCATCATGGCGGCGCTGAGCACTGTGGCGATGGGGTTGGCGATGTCCTGTCCCGCGATGTCCGGCGCGGAACCGTGGCTGGGCTCATAGAGGCCGAACTTGCTGTCGTTCAGGCTGGCGCTGGCAAGCATGCCGATGGAGCCGGTGACCATGCTGGCCTCATCGGACAGGATGTCTCCGAACATATTTTCGGTCAGGATCACATCGAACTGGGCCGGATCCTTCACCAGCTGCATGGCGCAGTTGTCCACCAGCATATGCTCCAGGGCCACATCCGGGTAATCCGACGCCACTTCCTCCACCACTTTCCTCCACAGCCTGGAGGAGTCCAGCACATTGGCCTTGTCCACGCTGGTGACCTTCTTCCGGCGCTTCCTGGCGATGTCAAAGCCCTTGATGGCGATGCGGCGGATTTCGTTCTCATCATAGGTCAGGGTGTCGATGGCCTTGCGCACGCCGTCCTCTTCAACGGTTTTCCGTTCACCGAAATACAATCCGCCGGTCAGCTCCCGCATAATCAGCATGTCGAAACCCGCTTTACTGATTTCCTCCTTCAGGGGACAGGCTGCCGCCAGCTCGTCATAGAGCACCGCGGGCCGCAGATTCGCGAACAGATTCAGGGCCTTGCGGATAGCCAGAAGCCCTGCCTCCGGGCGCAGGTTGGGGGGAAGCTTGTACCAGGGGGATTTCGTGGTGTCGCCGCCGATGGAGCCCATCAGCACGGCGTCCGCTGCCTTTGCCTTCGCCACGGCCTCCTCCGTCAGAGGGACGCCGTGCACGTCGATGGAAGCCCCTCCCATGAGGATATCCTCAAAGACCATCCTGTGCCCATAAGTTTCCGCCACCTTCTCCAATACTTTCTTCGCTTCTCTAATAATCTCCGGCCCGATGCCGTCGCCGGGAATGCATGTGATATGTAATTCCATCTTCCTCTTTCCTTTCCTCCGCCTGGCTCCAGCCCGCGGCATTTTCCTCGTAATCGATAGCTCCGCACTGCCCTGCCCGGTACCCGGACATGGGCGGGAATTTCCGGCCGCGCTCTCCGGCCACAGCCGCCGGGGCACAAAATATTTCTTTTTATAATACCTGATAAAAAGATAAATAGCAATAAAATGTTATAAAGAATCAAGCAGAATCCGCTTTTTACCATGATTCCGCACCTGTTTCGCGGTCATTTTGCGGGTGAAAGAGGTCTCCTCTTGCGTTCGCCGTCCGAAAAAGCTATAATAGGCAGGGATGTTAAAAGGCCCTGTCTGGAAAACAGGAAGGAGCAAAGTCCAGCTAAGAAGTGTTAAAAGCGAATTTAAAACAGCGCTTGCTCCCCACGGCACCCCAGAGAATTTACAGACGCATTCCCTTTGCGGCCGAAAATTCTCTGCCACATGTCTGGATACTGGGCGGGGCAGATGCCAAACTTAATTAAGGAGGCCGGGACAATGGATATCGGGACAGGGAACCGCACCGCATACAGATTGCTGCTGGTAGAAGACGATTTCGTCATCTCCAGCGAGATGAAACGCCATCTGGAGAAATGGGGCTATGAGGTGAACTGCGTCCAGGACTTCGGCAACGTTCTGGCGGAATTCGCCGCCTGCTCCCCCCACCTGGTGCTGATGGACATCGGACTGCCCTTTTACAACGGCTACTACTGGTGCTCCCAGATACGCCAGATTTCCCAGGTGCCCATCATCTTCGTCTCCTCCGCCGGCGACAACATGAACATCGTCATGGCCGTGAACATGGGCGGGGACGATTTTCTCACCAAGCCCTTCGAACCGGAAGTGCTGTCGGCCAAAGTACAGGCCATGCTGCGCCGCACCTACGCCTTCCGGGACCAGACCAACCTCATGGAGTACCAGGGCCTGATTCTGGATCTGACGGACGCGTCCCTGGTGGTGAAGGGCCAAAAGCTGGAGCTGACCAAGAACGAATTCCGAATCCTGCAGCTCCTCTTTGAGAACGCCGGAAAGACCGTGTCCAGAGAAGCCATCATGAAAAGGCTCTGGGACAACGACTGCTTCGTAGACGACAACACCTTGACCGTGAACGTCACCAGGCTGCGCAAAAAGCTGGAGAGCGGCGGCGCCGGGCCGCTGATCCAGACGAAAAAGGGACTTGGCTACATGATTGGAGACTGACCATGAAACTTTGGCTTCGCTATTTCAGAGAGAAAAAAGGAACTGTTTTTTTATATCTCCTCACCGTCTTCCTGTTCCTGACGGTAGGCAGTCTATACCATATCGAAAATCTGGAGAAGCTTTCCTACGCCGCCCTCCTGACCCTGGTGTTCTGGGTCCTGGCCGGGCTGTGGAACGGGTGGAAATATGTCCGCAGAAGCAGACGGCTGGAAGAGGTCTTCCGGCATTTCGAGCAGTCCGGCAAGCTGCTCTGGGAGACGGACGAAGAGAAATGGCTGCAGGAATCGGAGGGGAACCCGGAATCCGCCCAGGATATGTCCATGGCATACGCCGCGCTCCTGGTGGCCGTCTGCGAACAACATGAAAGGCAGAAACGGCTGTGGGAAGCCAAATCCGCAGACCAGAACGATTATTATATGATGTGGACACACCAAATCAAGACCCCCATCGCGGCCATGAAACTGCTGCTGGAGGAATCCGGGCGGGACGACAGGAACAGCTTTCTGCTGAAAGAAGAGCTGTTCAAAATCGAACAGTACGTGGACATGGTGCTGACCTTCCAGCGGCTGGAAAGCCTATCCGCCGACCTGGTGCTGCAGAAATACGGTCTGGACGCCCTGGTGAAAAAAGCCGTGCGGAAATATTCCGTCCTCTTCATCAACAAGTCCCTGGGCCTTACGCTGCAGAAGACGGAGTGCGCCGTCCTGACGGATGAGAAATGGTTCGTCTTCTGCCTGGAGCAGCTGCTGTCCAACAGCATCAAATACACGCCCCAGGGCGGCATCGCTCTGTCCGTGCAGCCGGGGCCAGGCACAGACAGGGTGTCTCTCGTATTGGAAGACACAGGCATAGGCATCCGTCCGGAGGATCTCCCCCGCATCTTCGAACGGGGATTCACAGGCTACAACGGCAGGCTCGACCAGAAGTCCACAGGCATCGGCCTGTACCTGTGCCGCCAGATTCTCACCCACCTGAACATCGCCATCCGGGTGGAGAGCGAGGAAGGGGCCGGGACGAAGATTGTCCTGGGCATCCCGCTGGCAGCGGAACGCATCCGGGACTGACGCGTAAAGCCATCTTCTCCGTCCCTGGCTTCCCGTCTTTCCGTCATCCCGCAACATGACAAAAGCGTAAGGTTATAGAAAGGAAATGTAAGGTAGTTCGATGGCAATACATTTCCTTTTTTTGTATTCTTATATTGCGGCCGACACAGAAGGCCGCGGAGAAATCAGGCATCGCCAGACCGCCGTCCCACGGGCTCCCATCTCCGTCGGCGGCGTCCCAATCCCGGAAGCCTGGGGAACTCTCCGGAAGCCCTAAGGCAGACGGCTCGATGCCGGGAATGCGCCGGGCAGAGCAGATGCCAAACCTAATAAGGAGGACGAATATGTCGCTGTTAGAAGTAAAGAATCTCAAAAAAGTATATACCACCCGCCTGGGTGGCAACAAAGTTCAGGCGCTGGACGATGTGACCTTCACCGTGGAACAGGGCGAGTATGTGGCAATCATGGGCGAATCCGGCTCCGGCAAGACCACGCTCCTGAACATCATGGCATCCCTGGACAAACCCACCTCCGGCCAGGTCATCTTGTCAGGCAAGAACCTGGCGGACATCCGGCAGAAAGAGCTCTGCGCCTTCCGCCGGGACAACCTAGGCTTCGTCTTCCAGGATTTCAATCTGCTGGACACCCTGTCCCTGAAGGACAATATCTTCCTTCCCCTGGTGCTGGCGGGCTGCGGGTACGACACTATGGAAAGCCGGCTTGCCCCGCTGGCCAGGAAGCTGGGCATCGAAGAACTTTTGGAGAAATATCCCTATGAGGTCTCCGGCGGCCAGAAGCAGCGCACGGCGGTGGCCAGGGCACTGATCACCTCCCCTCAGATCGTGCTGGCCGACGAGCCCACGGGAGCGCTGGACTCCAAGGCCTCCGACCGGCTGCTGGGCATCTTCGCCCAGGTGAACGCCGACGGCCAGACCATCCTCATGGTGACCCACAGCATCCAGGCCGCCAGCCGGGCTGGCAGAGTGCTCTTCATCAAAGACGGCTGTGTCTTCAACCAAATCTACCGGGGACGGCTTTCCGACGAAGAGATGTACCGAAAGATATCCGACACCCTGACCGTGCTGCAGACCGAGAACGCCAGACGCCGGGACAACGGGCAGAAAGACAGCCCTGCCCATATGCCCGCTGACCGAAAGGAGGCCATCTGATATGAAGACCGGAACCAGAAAATACACTTCCCTCCTGCCCAGGATGGCCATAACAAACATCCGCAAAAACGCTTCCACCTACCTTCCCTACATGTTCGTCAGCACTTTTGCCATGTTCACCTTCTTTGTCTTCGACCTGCTTTTGAAGAACGATGTCATGCGCAACCTCCCCAAAGGGGCCTATACGCTGGTGCTGATCTCCATAGGCTTCGTGCTGCTGCAGATCATCATGGTGCCTTTCCTCTATTACACCAACAGCTTCCTGATCAAGCAACGGAAGCGGGAGCTGGGACTGTACAGCATCCTGGGGCTGGAGAAGAAGCACATCGGCATCATGATGTTCTGGGAAAGCCTGGCGCTCTACGGCATCATCCTGGCAGCCGCCATCCTGCTGGGACTGGTCTTCTCCAGGCTGGTCTTCCTGCTGCTGCTGAACCTGGCAAAGCTCCCCGTGAACGTGGAATTCACCATCAGCCCTCGGGCAATCAGCGACACCGCCCTGTTCTACGCTTTCATCACAGGCCTGAACCTGTTGGTGAACCTGATCCAGGTAGGGAAGTCTAACCCATTAGAGCTGATGAGCGATTCCAGAAAGGGCGAGAAAGAGCCCCGGTTCATCCTACCCTGGAGCATCCTGGGACTGCTGGCAGCCGCCTGCGGTTACTACCTGGCCCTGAAGGCCCAGCTGGAATCCAAGGTGTTCATGGATTTCTTCCTGGCCGTGTTCCTGGTGGTCATAGGCACTTACCTGCTGTTCACCTCCGGAAGCATCGCCGCCCTGCGCTTCCTGAAACGACAGAAGAAATTCTACTACCGCTCCGAGAATTTCGTCACTGTCTCCGGCATGCTCTACCGCATGAAGAAAAGCGCAGCCAGCCTGTCCAATATCTGCATCTTCTCCACCATGGTCATCATCACGGCAGTGTGCACGGTGGTGGTGTACCTGGACATGGACAATATCGTGAGTTCGAATTTCCGGCGGGAGTTCGAGATTTCCTTCTTCGGAAGCGACATCATGGACGAGGATGCCCTGACGCAGAAAACGGCCGGCCTGGCTGAGCAGCATCAGATTCAGATTCAGGACGAACTGGCCTACACTTACGTAAAAATCCGTCCCATCAAGGAAGGAAACGTTTTCCGGCTTCGGGGAGAAGGGAACAATAGCCACGACAACACGAGCAGCATACAGCTCATGACTCTGGCCACATACAATCAAATGGAAGGAACGGAAGCGCGGCTTGCCCCTGACGAAGTGCTCCTCTACAGCACAGGGCCTGATTTTTCCTTCGACACGGTCCGCTTCCTGGATGCGGAATATCGGATAAAAGAAGAACTGTCCGCCTGTAAAGTGGACAAAAAGACACCGAACAATCTCCTGTCAATCGATTACTTCATTGTCTTCGCAGACGAGGAACAGATGAGCCGGGTAAGCGCCCTTTTCCTTATGGACAGCACACAGTCTGCCTCCTACTTCTACGGCTTCCAGCCTGTGGGGGCGGAAGGGGACAAGGACGTTTTCTCCCGGGAGCTGGAGCAGTACGCGAGCGGACAGCCGGGCTTCGCCCAATACCGGGATTACCGGGAACAGATGAGCGATGAGGAAAGCATGTACGGCGGGCTTCTGTTCATCGGCATCTTCTTTGGGGCAATCTTCCTGATCTGCCTGCTGATCATCATGTATTACAAGCAGCTCACGGAGGGGTTCGAAGATCAGAAGAATTTCGAGGTCATGCAGAAGGTGGGCATGAGCGACGGCGAAATCCGGCGCACCATCAGGAAACAGATCAGCATGGTGTTCGGCCTTCCGCTGATCGGGGCCATCTGCCATACAGCGGTGGGCTTGCGCATGGTGTATATGCTCCTGGGCTCCATCGGTTTCTTTGAGATGTCCCTGCTGATTGCCTGCACTGCGGGAGGCTGCCTGGTGTTCGCGGCGCTGTACAGCGTAAGCTACAAGAGGACTTCCATGGCGTATTACCGCATCGTGCGGCACATGAACTGAAACTGGCGATGAAGAAATGCTTTGCCAGGTTTTCCAGAGATTCTGTGCTTTCCGGCGCTGACACACCAGGCTCCACATGGTACGATATCCAGCTGATTGCCCTCTGCAAGTTCAGCTGGATATCATATGCCTCTCACCTGAGCGGTCGCCCGGGTTCAGCAACTTTTATAGTCATAGTCGTTCTCATCTGGCCTAACTCGCCCAATGCAGCCGCTCGGGTTCAGCAACTTTTATAGTCATAGTCATTTTCATCTAGCCTAACTCGCCCGATGCGGCTGCCCGAGTTCAGCAACTTTTATAGTCATAGTCATTTTCATCTGGCCTAACTCGCCCGATGCGGCCACTCAGGTTCAACAACTTTATAGCCCGGGTTCAGCAATAGGAATCTGTCAGTCTCACCCAGGCAGCGAACCCGGGCTTCCCGCCCTGTCCCAGGCCTGGTACAGCTGTGCGATCACCTGCTCGATGGGCGCTTTCCCGATTTCCACGTTCCGGATTCCGGCAGCCCGGGACAGCCCTTCCAGCAATCCCTGAATGGACAGGCGGGACAAATCCGCTTCGAATTCAAAAATCCCATGCCCCTCACTGATGAGCCTGCATCCCTCAAGCGCAGGCTTCCTACCGTCTGTGGTGACCCTGAGACGCGTCAGGTTCCCCGTGATTTCCCGCAGGCCGTCAAAGCTTCCGTCAAAGGCAAGCTTCCCGCCGGAGATCATCAGTATCCGCCGGGCCATCTCCTCCAGATCGTCCATGTCGTGGCTGGTCACCATGATCGTCACGCCTTCTTCCTGATTGATTTTTTTCAGGAATTCTATCATCTGGCGCTTTGCCACTACATCCAGCCCCAGGGTGGGCTCATCCAGCAAGATCAGCTCCGGCGAATGCAGCAGCATCATCGCCAGATCTGCCCGCATCCGCTGTCCCAGCGACAGTTCCCTGGCAAAAACGTTCCTGATTTCGCCCATATCCAGCAATTCCGTCACCATCTCCAGATTCCGCCTGTACACTGCGTCCGGGATGTCCCATACCACCTTTTTCCACTCAAAGCTCTGTATCACAGGATGGTCCCACCAAAGCTCCGTCCGGTTCCCGAAGAGCACGCCGAGCTTTTTCATCAGGGCTATCCTGTCCTTCTCAGGCGACATCCCCAGTACGGACAGTTTTCCGTCTGTAGGCTGCAGCATGCCTGCCAGCAGCTTCATGGTGGTGCTCTTGCCGGCTCCGTTGGGGCCTGCGTAGGCGACGAACTCCCCCTGCCCGATCCGGAAGGAGACATGGTCAAGGGCAGCCACCGTCTTCTTCTCCTGCCCGAAAATGCCCCTCTTTTCGCCTTTTCCGGAAGCGCCTTCCTTTCTTTGCCACCGTGTAAACGACTTGCTCACTGTCTCCAGACTGACCACAGGGCATCCTTCTCCTGCCATGGGGTCAGGAACGGTGGCCGCCCGGAACATATCTGTTGATTCCTTTTTTAACATAATATCTAAATCCTTTCCTGAAAAAATAAGCCGCGGCAAGCGATACCAGCAGCGCAGATACCGCGGGATAAAAAGTTTCCCATGTGGCGGCCTTCCCCAGCAGAATCCTTGTAGGCAGCCACGCCATGAGACCTGCAGGGAAAATGGTCAACAAGGGATATCTGATATACACCGGCATGCCGGATAGCGGAAACGTCCTGGTATGCTCCAGGCTATATACCACCGTGCCGGATATCTCTTCGCACTGTACCGGCGCATAAAAGGCAAGGCTGGAAAACAGATACGAAAACGCCACCACGACCACCATGCTGATCAGCAGCTGAAGGACCAGGGCCCCTGGCCACCACCATGGCAGAACCGTCTCCATGTGACATACCGCCACCCATAGCATCCCGATCCCTGACAGGAAGCCGCCAGAGCCGGTAAACGGAAAGATTCCCACCGTCAGCTGCACTATGTAGGGAAGAGGCATGATGAACATATGTTCCCATTGCCCTCTTCCGATGATCCTGCTTGGGAACAGCGCGTTGCAGCCACCCATCATATTAAGGAAGCCCATCACGATATTGCCGTACGCCAGCATGAACAGGACCTCAAATCGATCCATGCCGCCTATCCCGCCAAGCTTCCATGCCAGGAGGAAGATTCCGGAGATGGACGATAGATTGGAAATAATGTCCGCCGCCATGACGACCGCCATGAACTTCCCGTCCCGCGTCAGGGAAGCCAGATCCATCCTGGCATATATCCCCAGCAGCCCAAAATATCTTTTCATCCCATAACCCATGCCTTTATCCTTACCCACCAAAGCTCACCATCCTCTCTCTGGATTTCCGGAACCATAGGGCTGCGGCAGTCCAGATTACGATATTCCAGAACAGCTGTAACGGAATCACCCTGGAAACCTCTGCGCTTCCTACATACAACGACAAAAAAGCTCCTCCCAGGCTCCCGAAGGGCTGATAGTCAATCCACCTGTCCATGCCAAAGGGCAGTATCTTGAAAGGGATCACTGTCCCCGAGAAAAAAGATACCACGGCGCTCCGTATGACATAGGTAAGCCAGGCCACATTGCGAAGCCTGATGGTGACGCAGTAGAACAGAAACTCAAAGGCAAATCCCAGGGATACGCTCAGCGCCAGCGACGGGACCACCCACAGCGTCTCCGGCAGCACCTGTATCCCCAAAAGGGGCGCCGCAAGGAACATGGGCGCTGAAAACAAAACCAACATGGGCGTCCACTCTCCGATCGTCCGCGAAATCACCTGCCCAAACGCAGGCATGGGACGCGTGAACATTTCCATGCTTTTCGTGTCATAATTCCACGCTGACAGACAGGTCTCCACGACCATCAAGTCCGTCAGCAGCGCATTGACATAGGTATAGCTCAAAAGCTGCGTGACCGACATCTCTATCTCATATCCGCTTTCCGCCAGGGAGCGCCAGATAAACATCACCGGCACCAGATATATGACCTTCATGACAATATCCGGCAGCAGATACCATGCTCCCCCGTTGGTCTTGTCCTGTACTGCCATCCGGGCAGTCGCCATATATTTACGAATCATCTTGACTCCTCTCTTCCGCCATCGCGGCATTGCTGTACAAGCCCTTTTTGGGGCATAAAAATACCCTGTCCAGACTGTTTTGTCTGCACAGGGCATTCGCTTTCGACCGTCAATCCGCACACAGCGTATCCAATTTCCCTATCGGAAAATCATGATAAATCTGCCGTATTCCCGATTATCCTGTCACATGGCGAGCAGCGCACAAAACAATCCGTTTCCCAAAAAAGGGCATAGTTGTCCCCTGCTGCCGCTGCTCTGTAACTATACGCACGTATGACATCGCTGCCGTCAAACAGCTTCTTGGCCCTCAGGACTTCGTATCGTCTCATACCGCTCACCACCTTTCGTCAGATTTGGATTCATTATACATTCATTCCTACGAATTTGCAATAAGAAAATAACAATGATGCCAGGGTTGATGATGCCAGGGTCAAAACCATATGCAAGCACAAATTGTGTTAATTGTTGGAAAATTGTTTGTCAAATTCCAATACTTTTATCGGGTAGCCTACCCATTTGAAAGTACAATTCAAACACAATTAAAACAATTTGTCCACTGATAACCTTTTGACCCCAACATCATAATAATTTTACCAGGTGCGGGAGCCGATGGCGCGGAACTGCGCTACCGTAGGCGTATGGGAATTCAGGCCGCCGTCCACGGTAATAATCTGGCCGGTGACATATTCGCTCTCGTCCGCGCCGAAATAGACGCAGGCATGGGCGATGTCCTCAGGGCAGCCGTAGCGGTTCACCATGATATTGCTCAGGAAGATGTCCTTCAGAACCTGAGGGATACGGGGCTCATTCTGAGGCGTCACGATCAGGCCGGGACGCACGCAGTTGCAGCGGATATTGCTCTTGCCATACTGCAGGGCCACCGACTGGGTGAGCATGTCCACTCCGGCCTTCGCGCAGGCATAGGCCGTGGAGCCCAGATCGCCGCTGCAGGAAGCCATGGAGCCGATGTTGACGATGGAGCCGCCCTTTTCATTCTTCATCATGTGGGGCAGAGCGCACTTGATGACATAGAAAGTCCCCCGCAGGTCGCTCTCGAAGATAGCGTCCCACATTTCGATGGTGACCTCGTCCACCCGGCCGTCAGCCAGGCTTACATTCGCTGCGTTATTCACCAAAATGTCCAGTCTCCCGTACTTTTCCACCGTGTCCGCCACCAAAGCCTCGATGCTGGCAGGCTCCGTGATGTCCATGACATGGAAAGAAGCCTCGCCGCCCGCCTTGCGGATCTCCTCCGCCACAGCCTCGCCGCTTTCCACCCTCCGGCCGCAGACCACCACTTTAGCGCCCTCCGCCGCGTACGTCTTCGCAATGCCGATGCCGATACCGCTGGTGGAGCCGGTGACGATTGCTACTTTGTCTTTTAATCTGTCCATACTGATACTCTCCTCTTCTTTTTGTCCTTCCATTGTATCCTTGCAAGTTAGCACTGTCAAGCCAATAATCTCGCCGAACCGTCAAATAGGCTGTCAAATCCGGCCCTTATCCTCCTGTCCTATCGCTCATCGTCCCATCACCCATCGCTCCATCGGCTCATCGCTCCATCGACCCATCGCTCCATCGTCCTATCGCTCCATCGACCCATCGCTCCATCGACCCATCGCTCCATCGTCCTATCGCTCCATCGCCCCATCGCTCCATCGCTCCATCGCTCCATCGGCTCATCGCCCTATCGCTCCATTGTCCTATCGCTCCATCGCCCGCCACCCAAAGGCTCTCTTCCACAGTAACCATGCCATGGTCACAGACAGTTCCCGGCTTACCGCGGAGCCATATATGGCCAGCCGGAAGACACCATGTCGTATTCATGGATTCCCGGATGAAGTCCTGAAGGATTTCAACAGAAGGATTCCCGCAATCAGCAGCGCCGGAAAAATCACTGCTGCCAGAATCCCTTTCCTAAAGTCCCCGGACGCCATGCTGGAGACATATCCCACCAGCGTGGGGCCGGCAGAACAGCCCAAATCCCCCGCCAGCGCCAGCAGGGCGAACAGCGCAGTGCCGCCGTTTTTGATCGATGCCGAAGCCCTGCTGAAGCTTCCCGGCCACATGATTCCCACCGACAGCCCGCAGATGCCGCAGCCCACCAGGGAAAGAAACGGCGACGGCGACAGCGAGATGCACAGATAGGAAACGGCACAGAGCAGCCCGCTTCCCATCATGAACCTGTCCAGATCGATCCTGTCCCCGAACTTCCCGTAGAAGGCCCTGGCGCTGCCCATCAGCACGGCAAAGGCCATGGGACCCGCAAGGTCTCCCAGCGTCTTGCTGACGCCCAGTCCCCTCTCCGCAAAGGTGGAGGCCCATTGGCTCACGGCCTGCTCGCTGGCCCCTGCACAGAGCATCATCACCATGAGCACCCAGAAAATCTTGTTTCTGCACAAATCCGGCACGGTCATTCCGGTCTCGCCCTCCGCCACCAGCGCCGCTATGGGCGTCCTGGCAAAGATAAAGACATTGCATATGGGCACAATCGTCCAGATACAAGCCAATATCCTCCAGTTCCCGACGCCAAAAACCTGAAAGAACAGAGTGGAAAGCAGCACCACGCCCACATGCCCCCAGCAATAAAAGGAATGGAGCAGGCTCATGGCCTTCTCTTTGTTCCTGGTAGGACAGCTCTCCATGATGGGGCTGATCAGCACCTCAATCAGCCCGCCGCCCAGGGCATATATGACCACAGAGGCAAGAAGCCCGGTGTATGCGTCCGGCAGCAGCTCCGGCAACACAGCCAGCCCCAGCAGCCCGGCAGCCGCAAAGATATGGGCGATCACGATGGCGGCCCTGTATCCGATCCTGTCGATGAATCCGGCTGACAGCAGATCCACCAACAGCTGGATGCCGAAGTTGATCGTAATCAGCATGGTTATCCGGCTCAGGGGAATCTGATAAGTATCCTCAAAGGTCAGGAACAGCAGCGGGAAAAAGTTGTTGATGATGGCCTGCACGATATATCCGATGAAACAGGCGTACATTGTCTTCTGGTAGTTTGTTTCCATTTGGGTATTTCCTCTCTCTTCCTTCCGGCTCTCTTCACGCCTGCTGCGGATTGCGGCGGCATTTTTTCTGAATCCGGAGAGAGCGGAACTTCTCAGGCTATCGTACACTCCGCTTTTATTTCTGTCAATATGGGAATAGGAAGAAAGACCATTTTTAACTTTCACAAAACAGCTTGCCAGGGCAGTGAATCAGTGATATACTTGGGAACAGCAAGAAAGAGGAATACTAAAATGGACAATTTCGAGAAGACGGAAGAAAACGGACAAACCCCGGAAACAAAGCAAAACCCGATGAAACGCGGGATATTCGATACCGCGCCCTTGCTGTATGCCGTCACATTGATCCTCATATTGTTCGGGCAGACGCTTGGGGTGCTGCTGGAATTCATTCCTTTCATGACAGGTTCCGATGTCCTTGTCACTGCCACACTGTATTTTGAATTCATCGGCATCTGGGTGCTGGTAGTCCTCTATATGCGCTTCGGAAATATGGGAGGAAACCTCTTGATGTCTGGGCGGAGTGATTCCGCCAAATCTTTTTGGTAGGCTTCCCCCTGAAAATATGCTGAGCTTTTTACAGCAAAGTATGTTCCAAAAATTAGAATTTTATTTCGAGTTCTTCATGGAGGTGACGGCATGGCAAGAACGGTGGGCATCGGGCATCAGGACTTCGGCCAGATAATACAAAACCATTTGTTTTATATCGATAAGACACCTTTCATCCGCGAATGGTGGGAGAGCGGCGATGCAGTAACCCTCATCACCCGCCCCAGGCGTTTCGGCAAGACACTGAACATGAGCATGGTGGAGCAGTTCTTTTCTCTGGAATACGCCGACAGAGGAGATTTATTTGAGGGACTTTCCATCTGGCAGGCAAAATCCCCTGACGGAGAAAATCCTCTGGGAGAGGATTACAAATATCGCAAGCTCCAGGGCACTTTCCCGGTCATAAGTCTGTCCTTTGCCTCAGTGAAAGAATGCTGTTTTTCGGACACCAGAAAGCAAATCTGCCAGATTATCCGGAATGTCTATAATAAATATGACTTCCTACCGGAAAGCGGCTGTCTCAATGGGGACGAGAAAGAGCACTTCCAAAAAATCTCTGCAGAGATGGAAAATTACCTGGCCACAGGCTCCCTGAACGCCCTGTCAAATTATCTTTATCGTTATTACGGCAAAAAAGTCATTATCCTTTTGGATGAATATGACACACCCATGCAAGAAGCCTGGGTCCATGGCTACTGGCAAGAAATGATAACTTTCGCCAGAAGTCTGTTCAATGCTACCTTTAAGACCAATCCAAGCCTGGAGCGGGCCATTATGACGGGGATTACCAGGGTTAGCAAAGAATCGGTTTTCTCAGATTTGAACAATCTAAACATAGTGTCTACCACGTCCGCACAGTATTCCGATTGCTTTGGCTTTACGGAAGCTGAAGTATTTGCCGCTCTGGAGGAATATGGACTGGCGGACAGAAAAGCTGATGTCAAGAAATGGTACGATGGATTCACTTTCGGAAACCAAAAGGATATCTATAACCCCTGGTCCATATTGAACTATATGAAGACAGGAAATCTCTCTGCCTATTGGGCAAACACCAGCTCCAACAGCCTGGTCGGGAAGCTGGTTCAGAAAGGGAGCGAAAGGATTAAAACGACCATGGAAGGCCTACTCAAAGGCCACTCCTTTACGTCTCAAATCGATGAGCAGATTGTATTCAGCCAGCTGGAGAATGATGAAGATGCCATCTGGAGCCTGCTGCTGGCCAGTGGCTACCTGAGAGCGGAGGAACACTGGTTCGACACAGAAAGCGGCAACGAGCAGTACCGTCTCTGTCTCACCAACCGGGAAGTGCTCTCCATGTTCCAGAGAATCATTCGCGGATGGTTTGCAAAATCCGCCCCGTCCTACAACGGTTTCGTAAAGGCGCTTCTGAACGGAAACCTGCGGGAGATGAATCATTATATGAACCGGGTCGCAATGGATACCATCAGCTTTTTCGACAGCGGGAACAAGCCTTCCGAAGAGACAGAGCCGGAGCGCTTCTACCATGGCTTCGTCCTCGGACTCCTGGTAGAGCTTCGTGGAAGCTATACTATCACTTCCAATCGTGAAAGTGGTTTTGGTCGCTATGATATCATGCTGGAGCCTTGCCAGGCAAACGGAAGCGCACAGCCAGATTGTGAAAAAGATGCAATTATTATCGAGTTTAAGGTCCTGGATTCCGAAAACGGCGAAAAGACACTTGCGGATACCATACAGGACGCCCTGAACCAGATTGACCGCATGCAGTACGCCACTGCCCTTGAGGCGAAAGGAATACCGGCAGCGCGAATCAGGAAATACGGTTTTGCGTTCCAAGGCAAGCATGTTTTGATAGGACAGAACTCCTGAAAGCGTTTGGGTCATCAAAGCTACAACCGTAACAAAAAAGAGCCTACTCCCCGGTCGTGCTGCACGAGGAAATTTTCTTAATGAGCTCAATTTCTTGCCTGAGCTGCCGGACTTCCTCCTGAAGCTGCCTGACAGTCTCCTCTGTGATTTCATTGCTATTGTTGGCAGAAGCACTCTTTTTCAGGGAGCCCTCGCGGAGTCCTTCTTCGCTATAATACTGGTCTTTTATGTTATGAGCAATCCCCCAGATTCGCTTTTTGCCGAGCACTTCTGCCGGATAGCCGTATTTATCAAGAATCTGGCGGGGAACCTCCCCTTTCTGGTATTCTTGCCAGAAGAGCTCTTTGAATTCTTTTGTGAAGTATAGGGTGGATGGTGTGACTGAATATGTATACGGATTGTTCCGCAGCATCTCCATCTCTTCGTCAGTGAACACTTTTTTGCCCATAGTACTCCTCCTCACTTTATTCATAGGGTGCCATACTCAATCTATAGTATCCAATGGATTATCCCTTCAGGATTATCATATGCTTCCCCGATAATATTTGGAGGGATGGCTTTTTCAAGCCCTAGGTAGACGTAAAACACACTTTTACACTTACCCCATTGTTTATTGTGTGCACCCATTTTCAGGCTGTCCATTCCAAAGACAACTCCTGTATACCTTTTCTGACAATATTTATCGATACTGTTTGCCATAGTTATGCCATATGCCATATGCCTTGTCATTTATTGTTTTGGTAATCGGTGTTTCAATGCAATAGAATATTAACCCCATAGAAACACAAATAACAATGTTTATCAGCAGCTGCATCCATCGTTTATCTACAAGGCTATATATAAAGCCAGCACCATTATAATAAACCATCTGAATCAAGAATATATCATAGGAAGCACGTCCTAAAGTTTCTACAAAACGATTGCTTGCCTTATTTAGAATAATCGGTGCTGAAATTGGGATAATAAACAAACAGGCCCATAAACTTGTACCAGTCCAAAAATTAGTAATAAGCGGTACAATCCGCATATACTTACAGATAATAATATATGTAATTCCAATACACATACATATTACAGATAATATATTATGTCTATTAAAATTGCCCATTGCCAGATAACATCCGTAGGCAATAAGTAATGTATATCTAAAAAGCAATAGCCTATAGCATTCCTCATTCATTCCATAAGAATATTTAAGAATTTCATAAAATAAATTGATAAAGGCGCAAAGAATGAGTCCGCTAAAATTATATTTTTTTATAATACCAAATAGCACAGGAAAATAGAAAATGAACTGTATCATTATGGGATAATAATAACTTCCCGGTCCAAAGCCACCTTTCAAAAACAAAACACCAATTTGCGTAATATTATGATGAACTGCTCCAGTTACATTACCTACTATTTCCTCTAGCATAAATACCATGATAAAAGGAACACTGTACCTGATAATCTTACACAAAAAAAGAATCTACTCTATAAGCGTTTTCTATTGTATTTATATGATTTTTTTGGAATGACTTCGTATAAACAAAGCCAGATACAACCATAAAAATTGGGACAGCCATATCTATCCAAAAAGGAAATAAATATTTTAGCCTTTCAGCCTCCTCCCAAGTGTAATGAGTTATAATAATGAATAAGATGCATATTCCTTTGACAAAATCTATAGAATGATAGCGTCTGTCTGTCTGTCTGTCTGTCTGTCTGTCTGTCTGTCTGTCTGTCTGTCTGTC
>CAJUFI010000080.1:0-10962 GCA_910585665.1 uncultured Acetatifactor sp.
CCGGATATATGGAGCGGAGAGAAGCCGAAGCCGCCAGGGCCGGAAAGCCGGCGCATTTCTGATTCCCGGTTCCCATGGACTGCCTAACGATTTCACTTGCCGTGAAACCAGACTGCATAACGCTGACTGGTTCAATCGCAAGATTACATTAGGCAGTATTCAGCGTTATGCAGTATAACAATGTCCAGACGGACTGGCAGCGTTTCACAACACTGCTCTCTGCCGGTATCATCAACGGCTTTACAGGCAAGAGCGGCACCGTCACAGAGCCGAAACACGGCCCCAACAGACTTGCCCGACAAAGGAGAACTGTCATACCAGCAACCCTGCCACAAAGCTGGATGTGCATCCCGTGGGCCTTCCTGGTCGAGCGCATGATTGCCGCAGGCAGGTATTTTCCGGTGATTTTGCAGTTATTACCCATGGACAGGGCGATTTATGGCAGAAGTTTCACACAAAGATGGTATCTCTGGCAGAAAACCTTGAATTTATATGGAAAAAATTTCAAAAAAACGCACGCAGCCGATTGACACCAGAGGGAATGGAGGAACACCCTGATCTGCAGGGCCGGGCAGTCTGTTTCCGCGACTTTGTGGGGCATCGGAGACGGATGTACGATGACAGCGGCCATGGAACCCATGTCTGCGGGATTCTGTGCGGAAACGGCAGATTGTCGGGAGGGCGCTACCGGGGGATGGCGCCGGGGGCCAGGCTGGCTGTGGGAAAGGTGCTGGACTGGAAAGGGGACGGCTCTACGGAGGCCATGCTGGAGGGGCTGGACTGGGTGCTGCGGATCAGGCGGGAATACGGGATACGGATCGTGAACATTTCCGTGGGGATAGGGAGCCTGGAGGAGCAGGGGAAGGAGACGGCCCTGCGGGACAAGGTAGAGGAACTGTGGGCCAGCGGGCTGCTGGTGGTCTGCGCGGCGGGCAACAAGGGGCCCGGAGACGGCAGCATCTCCGCCGTGGGAGGGGGCAGCGTGGTGACGGTGGGCTGTTATGATGGCAGCTATGCTTTGGGGAATCCCCGCAGCTGTGAATTGTATTCGGGCAGGGGGATGTCCGGGAGCCTGATACGCAAGCCGAACCTGGTGGCCCCCGGCACGGACATTGTTTCCTGTAATCTTGATCATCGGAATCATTACGGCAGGGCAGGGACCCTGTATGTGGCCAAAAGCGGCACGTCCATGGCTACCCCCGTGGTGTCGGGGGCGGCCGCGCTGGCTTTTCAGAAATTTCCGGATATGACCAACGAAGAATGCAAACAGAAGCTGCAGTTCACGGCCACGGATCTGGGGCTTCCCTGGAACAGGCAGGGCTGGGGGCTGCTGAATGTGGAGAGGCTGTTGGACAGATGAATGTCCGGCAGCCGTATTCCTTAATTTTGTGAAAAAAGCATTGACAGGGACTTCATGATTGTATACAATGATACAGATGCGGGAACTGAAAGACAAAGGACAACCGGCCGCATGGCGAAAAGGAGTGGGACTATGAGAGACAACGAGACATTTCAGAATCGTCCGATTACCATGAACAACCACAACAATCTGCTGGAAATCGAGGAGCATATGTACATCCTGGATGATGTAAAGAAGCCCAATGTATTCCGCAATATGTTCCCCTATTCTGAGATTCCGAAGATTCCGTTCAATGACAGGATCGTGCCCCACAATATGCCGAAGGAGATCTGGATCACGGACACGACCTTCCGGGACGGACAGCAGTCCAGAGCGCCGTACACCACGGAGCAGATTGTGACGATATATGACTATCTGCATAGGCTGGGAGGCCCTAACGGCTTGATTCGCGCCAGCGAGTTTTTCCTATACAGCAAGAAGGACAGGGACGCCGTGTACAAGTGCATGGAGAAAGGGTACCGCTTTCCGGAGGTTACCAGCTGGATTCGGGCCAGCAGGGAGGACTTCAAGCTGGTGAAGGAGATTGGCATGAAGGAGACGGGCATTTTGGTCAGCTGCTCGGACTATCATATCTTCCTGAAGCTGAAGATGACCAGGCGTCAGGCCATGGAACACTACATAAGCGTAATCAAAGAGTGCCTGGAGGAGGGAATCAGCCCCCGATGCCATCTGGAGGACATCACCAGGGCGGACATCTATGGCTATGTGGTTCCGTTCTGTCTGGAACTGATGAAGCTCATGGAGGAGTATGGGATACCAATCAAGATACGTGCCTGCGATACCATGGGATACGGGGTCAATTATCCCGGGGCGGTGATTCCCAGGAGCGTCCAGGGCATCGTCTATGCAATACATACCCATGCGGGGGTGCCGCATGCGCTGATTGAGTGGCACGGGCACAATGATTTCTACAAGGCGGTGTCCAACTCCACCACGGCTTGGCTGTACGGCTGTTCCGGAATCAATACGTCGCTGTTCGGCATCGGGGAGAGGACAGGCAATACGCCCCTGGAGGCCATGGTGTTCGAGTACGCCCAGCTGAAGGGCGACCTGAACGGGATGGACACTACGGTGATCACGGAGCTGGCAGAGTACTATGAGAGGGAGATAGGGTACCAGATTCCGCCCAGGACGCCTTTCGTGGGAAAGAACTTCAACGTGACCCGGGCGGGGATACATGCGGACGGATTGCTGAAGAACGAGGAGATCTACAATATTTTTGATACAGAGAAGTTCCTGAACAGGCCGGTGCTCTGCGCGGTGTCCAATACTTCTGGCCTGGCGGGCATTGCCCACTGGATCAATACCTATTATAAGCTGAAGGACGAGGAGCAGGTGGAAAAGGGCTCTGAGCTGGTGACGGAGATTAAGAGGTGGGTGGACGAGGAATATGCGGGAGGCCGCGTCACGGTGATGACGGATGAGGAAATGGTGGCCTGTGTGGACCGCGTCTGCCGGGAGAAGGACATTTCGCTGGGAGCGGCTTCAAAGAATCGGTAAGCCGAAAAGAATCCGCCTTGCGGCGGCAGGAGGTTGTGACGAAGGGAAATGGGTAATTATGACGTAAAGCAGGAGGTAACGGACAAGTACTCCCTGCGGGGTCGTGTATTCAACAAGCTGCGGGACGATATCCTCAGCGGGAAATACGAGGAACATGAGGAACTGAAGGAGGTGGCCATCGGCGAGGAGATGGGCGTCAGCCGGACTCCGGTGCGGGAGGCCTTCCGGCAGCTGGAGCTGGAGGGGCTGATTCAGATCATCCCCAACAAGGGGGCGTACGTCACCGGCATCACGGAGAAGGACGTGAAGGACATCTATATGATCCGCTCCCGTTTGGAGGGATTGTGCGCGCGCTGGGCCACGGCGCATATCACCGGGGAACAGATGGACGAGATGGAGGAGAATGTGTACCTGGCGGAGTTCCATGCGAAGAAAGGGCATCTGGAGCAGCTGGCGGAGCTGGACAACCGATTCCATGACATTATGTATGAGGCCTGCAACAGCAAGATTCTGGAGCGGCAGCTGAAGGATTTCCACCAGTACGTGCTGCGGGTGCGCAAAAAGACCCTGGCAAATGTGAACCGGGGGCCGAAGTCCAATGAGGAGCACAAAAATATCATGGAGGCCATCAAGGCGGGGGATGGGGATTTGGCAGAGCGCCTGGCCCACCAGCATATGATCAATGCCTACGAGAACATGGTCAAAAATGGCCTGCGGGAGGCATATGTCAGAGATGATATGGGATAGGGTTTGGAAATGTCACCAGCTAACTTAATACAGCGTCTGCTCCGCATGGCACCAGCCCATGTCCGGGTACTGGCGGGGCAGATGCGGAACTAAACTAGGAGGATTGAAAAGTGGACAAGATTAAGATGACGACCCCTTTGGTAGAGATGGACGGCGATGAGATGACGAGGATTCTCTGGCAGATGATCAAGGAGGAGCTGCTGCTCCCTTACATCGATTTGAAGACAGAGTATTACGACTTAGGCCTGGAGCACAGGAATGCCACCAATGACCAGGTCACGGTGGATTCCGCCAATGCCACATTGAAGTACGGCGTTGCCGTGAAGTGCGCCACCATAACCCCCAATGGGGCCAGGATGAAGGAGTATGACCTGAAGGAGATGTGGAAGAGCCCCAACGGCACCATCCGTGCGATATTGGACGGCACTGTGTTCCGGGCCCCCATCCTGGTGAAGGGCATCGTCCCCTATGTGAAGAACTGGACGAAGCCCATCACGATTGCCAGACATGCCTATGGGGACGTCTATAAGAATACAGAAATCAAAGTGCCCGGGCCCGGCAGGGCGGAACTGGTGTTCACTGCCCAGGACGGCACCGAGACAAGGGAACTGATTCACGAGTTCAAGGGAGCCGGGATTCTGCAGGGCATCCACAACACGGAGCAGTCCATCAGCAGCTTTGCCAGAGCCTGCTTCGGATATGCCATAGACACCAGGCAGGATCTGTGGTTCTCCACCAAGGATACCATATCCAAGAAATATGATCATACGTTCAAGGATATCTTCCAGGAAATCTATGACGCTGAATTCAGGCAGAAGTTTGAGGAGCTGGGCATTGAATATTTCTATACCCTGATTGACGATGCGGTGGCCAGGGTGATTCGTTCCGAGGGCGGATTCATCTGGGCCTGCAAGAACTATGACGGGGACGTGATGTCGGATATGGTGGCTACGGCTTACGGCGATTTGTCCATGATGACCTCCGTGCTGGTGTCCCCCAGCGGCGTCTATGAATATGAGGCGGCCCATGGGACCGTGCAGCGCCATTATTATAAGCATCTGAAAGGAGAGGAGACTTCCACCAACTCTATCGCCACTATCTTCGCGTGGACAGGGGCCCTGAGAAAGCGTGGAGAGCTGGACGGCAATGATGCGCTTGCGGCATTTGCCGGAAAGCTGGAGCAGGCCTGCATCAAGACTGTGGAGGACGGCAAGATGACTAAGAGCCTGTCGCTGATTTCCACCTGCGAGAATCCTGTCATCCTGAACAGCCTGGGCTTCATCAAGGCCATCCGGGAGACCCTGGACAGTCTGCTGTGACAGTGATGAAAGATTGCATAAAAACCGGATAAGGGACAAAAATAGCGGGAATCCATGCGAATGTACGTTCGAATGGATTCCCGTTTAAAACCTTCTCCGCAGAAGGAAAAAATCAGAACCTTAGGAAGCTTGGCGCTTTATCGTTTCGACATCTCGTTCGAGACAGTCCATCCGTGACTTCAGGCCGGATATCTGCACTTCATACAGAATGGATTTGTCTTGTACCCGAATCGCCGCATTCAGTTTGTCGATGATATTCAAGTGGTTCTCGGCAAGAATCTGAATGTTGTGATTGGTTTCGTTCTCAAGCTTCAGGGAGAGTTCCGCCAGCTTCTGGTTTGAAGATGCCATGGCCTCCTTAAGTACCTGGACATCGTCATTGAGTATCTGTACTTTTTCCTTGAGCACCTGGACGTCGTCCTTGAGCGCCTGGACGTCGTCCTTGAGCACCTGGACGTCGTCCTTGAGCACCTGGACGTCGTCCTTGAGCGCCTGGACGTCGTCCTTGAGCACCTGGACATCGTCCTTGAGCGCCTGGACGTCGTCCTTGAGCGCCTGGACGTCGTCCTTGAGCGCCTGGACGTCGTCCTTGAGCACCTGGACATCGTCCTTGAGCGCCTGGACATCGTCCTTGAGCATTCTGACATCTGTCTTGAGCTCGTGTATGTCATCTTTCATGACATGCATGTCATGCTTTATCTCTTGTATGTTTTTGGCCATTTCTAAAAGCAGTTCTGTGTCAGTCATATGACATACCTCCTTAACGTATTTTTCTGGATGCCCACTCCAGATTGCTATATTATATCGACAAAATTCGCGCCTGTCAATGGACAAATTCATTCCGCAAGTACTTCCCACTCCAGGTACAGCTGCTCCAGTTCCTTCAGGATATCCGCCTGCTCGGTGGTCAGCTCCTGGAGCCGGGCCGCCTGGGTGGCGATTTCCGGATTGGACATCAGCCTGCCGATCTCCTGGCTCCGGTCTTCCAGCTGGGCGATTTTTTCCTCGCATTTCTTTAAGGCATTCTCTTTCTTGCGCAGCCGGGCCTGCTCCTCCTTCTTGGCCAGCCAGTCCTGCTTTGCCTCGGAATCCGTAGATTTTGGGCCGGAGGAGGGATTGGGCTGCACCATGGGCCTGACGGCCGGGTTCCCGGCAGAAGACGAGCCGGGGACAGAAGCGCCGCCTCCCGAAGCGGAGCTTCCGCCAGGGGCCGCGTTCACAGCCGCCATCACATCCTCCCGCTTTTCCAGATAGTAGTCGTAGTTGCCGATATAGTTCACGAACTGCCGGGCCGTCAGGTCCAATATCCGATGGGCTGTCCTGTTGATGAAATACCGGTCATGGGACACGTACAGCACAGTGCCCTCATATCTGTTCAGGGCGTCCTCCAGGATTTCTTTGGACATGATGTCCAGATGGTTGGTGGGTTCGTCCAGAATCAGGAAATTGGCGTTGCCCAGCATCAGCTTGGCCAGAGAGACGCGCCCTCTTTCCCCGCCGCTCAGGTCATCGATGCGCTTGAAGACATCGTCCCCGGTAAACAGGAAAGCGGCAAGAAGATTGCGGATTTCCGTAGTGGTGAGGGTGGGATAGTCATCGGAAAGCTCCTCAAGCAGCGTCTTTTCGCTGTGCAGCACATGATGCTCCTGATCATAGTAGCCGATCTCCACGTTGGTGCCCAGCCGGAAGCTGCCGCTGTCCGGCGTGACCAGGCGGTTCAGGATTTTCAGCAGCGTCGTCTTTCCGGTGCCGTTGTCGCCGATGATGGCCACATGCTCGCCGCGCTTGATCTCAAAGTCCACATGCCGGAAGAGGACCTGGCTGCCGAAGGACTTGCCCAGGTCTTCCACGGTGAGCACATCATTCCCGCTCTGCCTGCGGGGCGTGAGCTTGATGCGCATGTCCGTGCGGACTTCCGTGGGCTTTTCCAGCACATCTATTTTTTCCAGCAGCTTCTCCCGGCTTTCGGCCCGCCGGATGGATTTCTCCCGGTTGAAGGAGCGGAGCTTCTCGATGACTTCCTCATGGTGCCGGATTTCCCGCTGCTGGTTCAGGTATGCGTTCATGGCAGCCTTCCGCAGCTGTTCTTTTTTCACGGCGTAGTCGGAATAATTCCCGAGGAAAGTGGTGGACACGGTCTGGTCGATCTCGATGACCTTGGTGGCAATCCGGTTCAGGAAATAGCGGTCATGGGAGACCACGATCACAGCACCTTTGTAATTCAGCAGATAAGTCTCCAGCCAGGCGATGGAGTTCATGTCCAGATGGTTGGTGGGCTCGTCCAGGATGATCAGCTCCGGCCCCTGCAGAAGGAGCTTGCTCAAAGCCACCCGGGTCTTCTGGCCGCCGGAAAGGGTGGACACGGGCTTCTGGAATTCCGCCTCCGCGAAGCCCAGTCCTTTCAGCACGCCGACGATTTCGCTTTTATAGGCATATCCGCCCCCGGATTCGAAGGCGTGGGTCAGGGAGTCGTACTGACGCATCAGGGTCTCCAGGCTGTTCCCCTGGGCTGTCTGCATGGAAAGCTCACATGCGCGGATGCGGTCTTCCAGGTCGATCAGTTTCTGCTTGACGGACAGGAGCTCCTCATAGATTGTCTTCGCGGTGTCCACCGCGTCGTCCTGGGCCAGATAGCCGAAGGTCTTGCCTCTGGCCATGGTCACGCTGCCCTGGTCAGGCTGCATCTGGCCCACCAGGATGCGCAGCAGGGTGGTCTTGCCCGCCCCGTTGATGCCCACGATGGCGGCTTTCTCGTAGTCTTCTATATGGAAGCTGACATTTGCCAGCACCTGGTTCTCCAGAAACGCTTTGCTTATATTGTGACAAGACAGTATCATGGGTATAGTCCTTTCGTCTCAGGTAGTTTTTTCGCCTTTTTATTTTACTTTGGAAAAGCGGAACTGTCAATGCGGCGAAAAAGGATTTGCGCGAATGGGCAAGTTGTAATAAAATAGAAAGAAGAGACAAAGGCATGCAGGTCAAAATCAAGAGAACGGGAGAAAGGGGAACGGATGGAAGAGAACGCGTATATCCATGTGGATGACAAGACTTTGAAGGACATAGACGAGAAAATGCCCCCCGAGGAAGAACTGCAGGATCTGGCGGAGTTCTTCAAGGTATTCGGGGACGGGACCCGTCTGAAGATACTTTATGTGCTGCTGAGCACGGAGATGTGCGTCTATGACATCGCGGCGGTCCTTGGAATGTCCCAGTCGGCGATTTCCCACCAGCTGCGGGTGCTGAAGCAGATGGACCTGGTGAAGAACCGCCGGGAGGGCAAGACCATCTTTTATTCCCTGGCGGATTCTCATATCGTGACGATCCTGAGCCAGGGATTGGACCACATCGAAGAGTGAGCGGTTTTCTGCGGGGCTTTCGCCAGCGGTGCCGATTCGGAACCCCGGCGCGGCGAAGAGAGGCCGCGCCGGGCGCTGCCCCAGACACAGAACATCAGTTCGATGCCGCCGTCCTGGCTGCCTCGAAGACTTCGTAACTGCTGCTTCCCAGCGGAGAGTGGTAAATCGTGGCAGTGTCCCGGAAGTCCTGGAAATACACATACTGGGAGGTCATGCTGATGTGGTGGTACACGCCGCTGGCGATGACAGTGGCGTTGCTGCCGTCTGTGCGCATGCATTTCAGGGCGGCGTCCGTGCCGTTCGTCTGGTAATAGATATAGCCGCCGCCCAGGTTGAAGCAGTCCACCCTCTCCTGGGCCAGCACCTCGATCACATCCTGGGACAGGGAGTAGCGGCACAGCCTGTAATCATTGGCCACGTCCATATAATAGACATAGTCCCCCTCCAGGATCGGATACCACAGATTGCCCCGCCAGATTTCCCGGACCACATCCGTGGCGGTGTCCAGAGCGTGGAGATAATGATTGCCCTGGGTGCCGTTATAATAGATGATGCCGTTCTCCGCGCAGGCAGGGTTGATTTCATATTCGGCCAGGTTCACCCGGTCGGAATTGTCCATCTTGACCTTGAAGAAAGAGGGGCCGGAGCCGGACGCGGACAGCACATACAGATAATTGTCCACCAGCTGGGCAGTCACCACCACCTCCGTGGTCAGGGCCTCGGAATTGCTGCCGTTGAGCCTGGCGCGCTGGAGGGCGTGCAACCCCAGTTCGCCGGAGAAGCCGGCGTTATCGTAGGAGATGCCTGTATGGTAATAATACAGATACTTGCCCCCGGCCAGGATGTTGCGGACATCCAGGGAATTCAGCCTGCGGATGTCGCTTTCGTCCGGATTCATGGCGAAGAGCCCGCCGCCGTCAAAGGAATTGAGGAAATAGACGGTGCCGTCATATTCGCAGAAGCGACCGTCATTGTTCAGGTTGCCGGCAGTATTGCCCACGGTGCCCTCCGGATTCATGACGATGCGCTGGGAGAGCATCAGAAGGGCTCCGATGCCGATGATCAGGGCGACGATGATGATTCCCAGTGTGATTTTTACGGATTTCTTTAGTCTCATGTTTGTTTTTTACCTCCCGGCCTATTGGCTTGCAATTGATTCATCATTATTTTACACCCCTTTTTGCTTGCTATCAAGATTGTTTTGGTATAAGATAGAAAAAAGGTTAAAGATAAAGGAGTCGTCAACATGGATTTGATGGAGCTGAGGGAACAGATAGATGGCATAGACGCGCAGATCGTGGCGCTTTTCGAGCAGCGCATGGATATCAGCAGGCAGGTGGCGGAGTACAAGATTTCCACGGGGAAAAGGATCTTCGATAAGCAGCGGGAGACGGAGAAGCTGGCGAAGGCGCGCGCGCTTGCCCAAGATGAATTCAACGGCTTCTGCATCGTGGAGCTTTTCGAGCAGATCATGGCCATGAGCAGGAAGCTTCAATATCGGCTGCTGATGGAGCGGGGGAAGCTGGAGCGGCTGCCTTTCATCGGCGTGGAGGAGCTGGAGGTGGACAGGGCGAGGGTAGTGTTCCAGGGGGCAGACGGCGCTTATTCCCAGGCGGCCATGATGCAGTATTTCGGGAACCAGATAGACAGCTTCCATGTGGATACCTTCCGGGACGCCATGAATTCTATCGACGAGGGCAGCGCGGATTTCGCGGTGCTCCCCATCGAGAATTCCACGGCGGGCATCGTCAGCGAGATCTACGATCTGCTGCAGGAATATGAGAATTATATCGTGGGAGAGCAGATCATCCGGATAGAGCACTGCCTGCTGGGCGTGCCGGGGGCAGGGCTGGAGGACATCCGGACAGTGTATTCCCATCCCCAGTCCCTGATGCAGAGCGCGAAATACCTGGCCGCCCACGACTGGCGGCAGATCAGCATGCAGAACAATGCCTTCGCAGCGAAGAAGGTGGCGGACGAGCAGGACAGATCCCAGGCCGCCATCGCCGGCGAGCACGCGGCGAATATCTATGGATTGGAGGTGCTGCAGCGGAAAGTGAACCATTCCGGCACCAATTCCACCCGGTTCATCATCGTAAGCGGGCAGAAGATATTCCGCAGGGACGCGAAAAAAATCAGCATCTGCTTTGAGGTGCCTCATGAGAGCGGTTCCCTGTACCATATCCTGTCCCATTTCATCTATAATAATCTGAACATGACGAAGATTGAGAGCCGCCCCATCGAGGACAGGAACTGGGAGTACCGTTTCTTTATAGATTTCGAGGGCAATCTGGCGGACGGCGCAGTGAAGAACGCCCTGGGCGGGCTTCGGGAAGAGGCACGGAACATGAAGATTCTGGGAAACTATTAGGCTGTGGGGTGCACTGGGGGAACGCCAGAGGCGGCTGAGAGGGAGAGCCGCCCCGGGAGTGGCCCCAGGCAGCTGCTGAGAGGGAGAGTCGCCCCGGGAGTGGCCCCAGTCAGCGGCTGAGAGGGAGAGCCGCCCCGGGAGTGGCCCCAGGCAGCGGCTGAGAGGGAGAGCCGCCCCGGGAGTGGCCCCAGGCAGCGGCTGAGAGGGAGAGCCGCCCCGGGAGTGGCCCCAGGCAGCTGCTGAGAGGGA
>CAJUFI010000080.1:11062-17682 GCA_910585665.1 uncultured Acetatifactor sp.
GCTGAGAGGGAGAGCCGCCCCGGGAGTGGCCCCAGGCAGCTGCTGAGAGGGAGAGCCGCCCCAGGACGGGCGCAATTGAGGAAGAATGCTGCGGCCTGGAATCGGGGAATGAGAGGAAGCACAGGATGAGAGAACAGGAATTGATTGTATACAGGACATTTCAGGACGGAGAACTGCTGGCGGACATGGCCTGGCTGATGGCCCACTATGAGGAGGCCGGCAGGGGGGAGGCGCTCGCGGCGGGGAGAATCTGCACGGTGGAGGCCGTGAGGGCGCTTTTTTATGACTGCA
Organism: uncultured Acetatifactor sp.; assembly: GCA_910585665.1. Lineage (GTDB taxonomy): Bacteria > Bacillota > Clostridia > Lachnospirales > Lachnospiraceae > Acetatifactor. Next base: position 11,354 of record CAJUFI010000080.1, read on the forward strand.
TCCACCGGCTGATAGAGCTGGCGGGCACCTATGGCTTCCACGGCAATCTGTGGCACTGCTACCTGGCCAATCTGCTGGTGAACGATGAGAACAGCTACAGCTGCGGCTGCGAGATCCGCGGCGGGATAGAGGGCACCATCAACGAGGCGGTGCTCCATGACATTGTGATTTTCAAAGAGTTTTATGACTATGATTTCGACCCCATATGTGAAAGGCTCCACGTGCCGGAGTTTGCACTGATTGAGGCTTACGAGAGCAGCAGCCTGGAGAGCAAGGTCTACAATACCAGGATCTGTGCCCGCATCTGCGAGCTGGCTGAGAATTTTTGCCGGGACAGTACGCCGGAGGAGATGAAGGATACCCTGACCCGCTTCTATCAGGAGTACGGCGTCGGCAAGTTCGGTCTCCACAAATCCTTCCGCATCGTCCATGGGGCGGCGCAGGGAACAAAGGGCGTTTCCTGGAAGCAGGGCACAGGGCAGAACACATGTTCTGGAATGCGGATCGAGCCAATCCTGAACATCGCCCATGTGAACCTGGACGATCTGGTGGGCTGCGAACTGCAGAAAAAGAAGCTGCGGGACAACACGGAAGCGTTCGTGTCAGGTAGGAAAGCCAACAACTGCCTGCTGTTCGGCGATGCGGGCACGGGAAAGTCCTCCTGCATCAAGGCCATCGCCAACGAGTATTACCACAGGGGCCTTCGCATCATAGAGGTGTATAAGCACCAGTTCCAGGATCTGAACGAAGTCATCAGCCAGATAAAGAACCGTAACTACAAGTTCATCATCTTCATGGACGATTTGAGCTTCGAGGATTTTGAGATTGAATATAAATATCTCAAGGCCGTCATTGAGGGCGGGCTGGAGAAGAAGCCGGAGAATGTGCTGATTTACGCCACATCCAACCGCCGTCATCTCATCCGTGAGAACTACGGCGACAAAAACGAGGACGGCCATCTTCCGGACATCCGGCAGGACATGCACACCAGCGATACTGTGCAGGAGAAGCTGTCCCTGGTATATCGCTTCGGCGTCACCATTTATTTCGGTGCCCCCGACAAGAAGCAGTTCCAGGGCATCGTAAAGGCTCTGGCGGACAGATACGGAATCCGGCGGCCGCCGGAGGAGCTGCTCCTGGAGGCCAACAAATGGGAACTGTCCCACGGAGGCCTCTCCGGCAGGACAGCCCAGCAATTCATAGACTATATATTGGGGGATGCGGAACTGGAATAGGAGGTGATTTTTTATGGGGATTAGGACTTTTGCTGCCATAGATGTAGGCAGCTACGAGCTGACGATCAAGATATTCGAGTTCTCCGGGAAGCATAACATGCGGGAGATTGACTGCGTCAGCAAGCGCCTGGACCTGGGCTCGGATACCTACGCTATGGGCAAGATCGGCAATGAGAAAATGGACGAGCTGTGCCGGACCCTGAAAGATTTTTCCGATATCATGAAGGCCTATAAGGTGGAGGACTACAAGGCCTATGCCACCAGCGCCATCCGGGAGACGGAGAACACCACGATCGTCCAGGACAGGATAGCCCAGCGCACAGGCATCAATGTGGAAATCCTGAGCAATTCCGAGCAGCGTTTCATGGACTACAAATCCGTTGCCTCCAAGGGCGAAGGCTTCCGGAAAGTCATCGAGGAGAAGACGGCGATTCTGGACATTGGGGGCGGCAGCATCCAGCTGTCCCTGTTCGACAACGATACTTTGGTGTCCACGCAGAACGTACGTCTGGGAGTTCTGCGGATTCAGGACTACCTGAACCGCTTTTCCGCCAAGAGCACCCAGATAGAGGAGCTGATCTACGAGATGGCCATGGCCAGGCTGGATACCTATGAGAAGCTGTATCTGAAGGACAGGGAGATACAGACGCTGATTGTCGTGGACGATTATCTCTCCCCCTGGGCGGTGCGAAAGCGCGGAGGAGACAGCGGGAAGGCGGTTCTGGAGGAGAAGGATTTCGACGTGCTGTATGAAAAGCTGCGGGACCGGAACCTGGCCCAGGCCGCATCCGACATGGACCTGCCGGAGGAGCGGATTCCGCTGGTGTTCATCAGCGCCGTTTTGATAAAATGCATCGCAAAGCTCATGGGGGTCAGGCGCATCTGGGCGCCGGGGGTGACGCTCTGCGACGGGATTGCCTATGAATACGCGGAGAAGAACAAGATGTTCCGGGGCGAGCATGATTTCGAGAAGGATATCATTGCCTGCGCCTTCAATATCAGCAAGCGCTATATGGTGAGCAGAAAGCGCTCGGAGGCGTTGGACAACATTGCCACGACCATCTTCGACAGCATCAGGAAAGTGCACGGGCTGGGCAAGCGGGAGCGGCTCTATCTGCGCCTGGCTGCCATCCTCCACGACTGCGGGAAGTATATCAGCCTGGTGAATACCGGGGAGACCTCCTACCTGATCATCATGGGCACGGAGATCATCGGCCTGTCCCATCAGGAGCGGGAAATCGTGGCCAATGTAGTCCGGTTCAACCACAGCAGGTTCATCTACGATTTACAGCGAACAGGCAGCCTGGAGCGGGAGGCTTTCCTGGTGGTGGCGAAGCTGACGGCCATCCTGCGCCTGGCCAGCTGCCTGGACAGGAGCCATAAGCAGAAGCTGAAAGGCCTGAGGGCGTTGCTGAAGGACGCGCAGCTGGTCCTGACCGTGGACACCCAGGAGGACGTCACTCTGGAGAAGGGGTTTGTGGAGGCCAATGGGGACTTCTTCAAGGAAGTGTTCAGCGTGGAACCGGTGTTGAAGCAGAGAAAAACATTTTGAGACAGGTGAGAATGATGGGTGAAATCGATTTTTATGATCCACAGTATTATACGAACAGGGAATTGAGCTGGGTCCTGTTCGACCACAGAGTGCTGAACGAGGCCAGGGACAAGACCACGCTTCTGTTCGAGCGGCTGAAGTTCCTGAGCATCACGGCTTCGAATCTGGACGAATTTTTCATGATCCGCATCGCGTCCCTGTGGGACATGGTGCATGCGAAATACCAGAAGACGGATATCGCGGGGCTGACTCCCAGGGAGCAGCTGGGAATCCTGAGCGTTGCCGTCCATGAACTGGTGGAGCTGCAGTACTCTACCTACAACCGTTCTCTGGTGCCCAAGCTGAAGCAGAACGGGCTGCAGATTGTTGCCAGGCATGAGGACCTGACGAAGAAAGAGACTGCTTTCGTAGATAAATATTTCGAGGAGAATGTCTATCCGGTGCTGACGCCCATGGCGGTGGACTCCTCCAGGCCTTTTCCGCTGATACGGAACAAGACCCTGAACATCGCTGCCCTGGTGCGCAAAAAGGACATCGGCGAGGAACTGGAGTTCGCCATGGTGCAGGTGCCCAGCGTGCTCAGCCGTATCATAGAGCTTCCCTCCGAGGGGAAACTGAGGAAAATCATCTTCCTGGAGGAGATCATCGAGAGGAACATGCACAAGCTGTTCCTGAATTATGACATCGTGTGCGCATATCCGTTCAGAATCATGCGGAATGCCGACCTTACCATCGAGGAGGACGAGGCGGCGGACCTTCTGAAGGAAATCGAGAAACAGCTCAAGAAACGCCAGTGGGGAGAGGCTATCCGGCTGGAGGTGGCGGCCCATTGCGACAAGAGGCTGCTGCGCATCCTGGAGGAAGAGCTGCGCATAGAGGAAGGCAATCTCTACTTCATCGATGGCCCGCTGGATTTGACGGTGCTGATGAAGCTGTATGGGCTGGAGGGCTTCGACCATCTGAAGGCGGCCAAATATACGCCCCAGCCGGTGCCCCAGCTGCCGCCGGGGTGCAGGATCTTCGATGAGATCCGCAAGGGGGATATCCTGCTCCATCATCCCTACCAGACCTTTGAGCCGGTGGTGGAGTTCATCCGCCAGGCAGCCAGGGATCCGGAAGTCCTGGCCATCAAGCAGACCCTGTACCGGGTCAGCGGCAATTCTCCAATCATCGCGGCCCTGGCCCTGGCCGCCGAGAACGGCAAACAGGTGTCGGTGCTGGTGGAGCTGAAGGCCCGCTTCGACGAGGAGAACAATATCGTATGGGCCAGGATGCTGGAGAAAGCGGGCTGCCATGTGATCTACGGTCTGGTGGGGCTGAAGACCCACAGTAAGATCACGCTGGTGGTGCGCCGGGAGGAGGACGGCATCCGCCGGTATGTGCATCTGGGCACAGGCAACTACAACGATGCCACGGCCAAGCTTTATACGGACATGGGACTGCTGACCTGTTCCGAGGCCATCGGGCAGGATGCCACGGCAGTGTTCAATATGCTGTCGGGATATTCCGAGCCGCTGGTGTGGAACAAGCTGTCTCTGGCGCCTCTGTGGCTGAAGGACCGCTTCCTTGCCCTGATAGACAGGGAGAAGAAATTCGCCATGGAGGGAAGACGGGCCCACATCATCGCCAAGATGAACTCCCTCTGCGACCAGGATGTGATCGCGGCGCTGTATGAGGCGGCGGCGGCAGGGGTGAAGATTGAGCTGATCGTCCGGGGCATCTGCTGCCTGAAGACGGGCATAAAGGGGGTCAGCGAGAATATCACCGTGCGCTCCATCGTGGGCAATTTCCTGGAGCATGGCCGGATTTTCTACTTTGAGAACGACGAGCACTATGAAATCTACTGCGGCAGCGCGGACTGGATGCCCCGGAACCTGGAGAGGCGGGTGGAAATCCTGTTTCCGGTGGAGCGGCCGGAACTGAAGGAGAAGCTGCTGCACATTCTGCGCAGCCAGCTGGACGACAATGTGAAGGCCTCTGTGCTGCAGGCGGACGGGACTTATGTGAAGGCAAGCAAGAGGGGCCGGCCCGCCCATTGTTCCCAGGAGGCGTTCTGCCGCGAGGCGGTAGCGGAGGCGAAGAAGATGTCCGTGGAGGAGGAACAGATGACGCGGACATTCATTCCGGAGACCCATCATGAAAGCGTATGAGAAAAGGAGGCCGCACAGGGCGGAAGCCGCTTATAGCGGAAGCCGCTCATAGCGGCTGGAGGTTTGCATGAAAATAGTATTGGCATCGGCTTCTCCGCGCAGGAGAGAGCTGCTTGAGCAGATTGGGCTTCCCTTTGAGGTAAGGGTGAGCGATGTGGAGGAAAAAGCCGCCGTCTTGGATCCGGGGCAGTTGGTGGAGGAGCTGTCACGTCAGAAAGCGGAAGCTGTGTTGGCGGCCCTGGAGGAGGCTGCGGAAGACACCATCGTAATCGGCGCGGATACAGTGGTGGCGCTGGAGGGACATATCCTGGGCAAGCCCGCAGATTCAGAGGATGCGGCGGGGATGCTGGAAGGACTTTCCGGGAAGAGCCATGAGGTGTACACGGGGGTGACGCTGCTGTACCGTCCGGCTGCCGGAGAAAGCGGCGGAAGCGAGATATGCCGCAAAACATTTTACGAGAGGACGAAAGTCTCTTTCTACTCTTTGACAAAGAAGGAGATATCCGATTACGTCTCCTCCGGGGAATGCCTGGACAAGGCGGGAGCCTATGGGATACAGGGCGTCTTTGCCAGATATGTCCGGGGCATTGAAGGAGATTACAATAATGTAGTAGGACTGCCGGTGGGCAGGCTCTACCAGGAAGCGAAGGAATGGATTACATGAGAAAAAAAGCAGTGATTTTCGATTTGGACGGGACGCTTTCCGATTCCATCCACAGCATCAAATACAGCGGAGACAGGACGATGGAGGCTTTTGGATACGGTCCCTTTTCCGAAGAGCAGTATAAATATTTTGTGGGGGACGGCGCGGCTAATCTGGTGAAGCGGGCCCTGGCTGCGGCCGGGGACGCGGAGCTTGCGCATTTTGACGAGGCCTATGCCCTGTACCGGGAGATATTCCGGGAGAACTGCATGTACCAGGTGCGGCCATATGAGGGCATTCCGGAGCTCCTGGCAGCCCTGAAGGCCCAGAAGGTGAAGCTGGCGGTGCTCTCCAACAAGCCCCACGCCGAGACGGTCAACGTCATCGAGACTTTGTACGGCAAGGGTTATTTCGACGTGATAGAGGGACAGAAGGAGGGCATGGCCATCAAGCCAAGCCCCGACGGCGTGTTCCGGATCCTGGGGCGGCTGGAGCTTACGGCGGCGGACATCCTCTATCTGGGGGACACGGCCACGGACATGAAGACAGGCAAAAGCGCGGGCGCTTTCACGGTGGGGGCTCTCTGGGGCTTCCGGCAGCGGGAAGAGCTGGAGACGGGCGGCGCGGACGCCATCATCGAATATCCCCTGGAGCTGCTGCGCTATACCTGAGCCAGAAGGGGCGGCAGAAAGACAGAAGTTACTGTTCACACGTCGGCTTGACTGAAAGAAACCGATGGTATAGACTGT
>CAJUFI010000081.1 GCA_910585665.1 uncultured Acetatifactor sp.
ATTTCCGGGCTTTTGCCTGAAGCAATTGCAGCAGTTATTTTCCGACAATTCCTAAGAAAAACAGGCTCCCGGAATTTTTAGGAAGCAGAATCAGGCATTGGGGCTGGACGGCACCCGGAAAGGCGGGGCAATCGGCCCGGAGAAGCTCCGGAAAACAGCGTGATATTCGGTTAGGAGATTTCGTAGGAGCATTTTTACAAAAAGACAGAAAAAGGAGGAAACAAAAATGTACGCCAGTATACTGCCAGTTTTACGCTGCCCCCATTGCGGGTCAGGATTTGAACTTACGGAAAGCAAAAAGGATGGCGGGGAAATCGTTACGGGGAAAATCGTCTGCGGAAAAGGGCATTCTTTTTCCATCCGCGAAGGCATTCTGGATTTTCAGTCACAGGAACAGGAACTCCTCAATTCCTGGAGCGAATATTCGAAAGCGGAAAGCGATGACAGTCTCGACCGGAAATTTGACGCCGGCAAGACAGAAAATCAACGGAAAATCGAACTCTTCCAATCCGGAATCACAGCATCGACATGGCCTGTACCTATGGAGGGAGACTTGATTCCCTGTGCCGGGGAGTGGTTCGCAAATACCGTGCTCATCGCGGAATAGAAAACAGACAGACAAAACCATTATGAGAATGCAACAGGAATCCAATATGAATAAAATCATGATAATCGAAGACGATCCCGTGACACGGGACGAGCTGACCTTGCTGCTGGAAAACGAGGGATTCCAGGTAAAGGCTGTGACCGCGTTCACGGATGTGGCCGGACAGGTCAGGGCATCCGCTCCCCAGCTTGTGCTGCTGGATTTGGGACTGCCAGGGAAGGACGGGTTTACCTTATGTATGGAAATCCGCCGGATATCCCAGGTCCCCATCCTCATCCTCACCAGCCGGGATTCCGCCCTGGACGAGCTTCAGGCGCTGAATCTGGGCGGCGACGACTATATCGCCAAACCCTACAGCATCCCTCTGCTGCTGGCGCATATCAATGCCCTTCTGCGCCGGTCTTTAGGCGCACAAGAGCCGGATGTGCTGGATGGAAACGGGCTTCGCGTACATCTGTCCCGGGGAACGGCATCCGCCGGGGGCGCCAGCGTGGAGCTGACCCGCAATGAGCTGCGGATTCTGGTACATCTGATGCGGCATCCCGGCGAGATCGTTTCCCGGGCGGATTTGATTGACGCTTTATGGGATGAACATATCTATATTGACGATAATACCTTGAGCGTGAACATGACGAGACTGCGGGGGAAGCTGGCTTTGCTGGGACTGCCGGAGTATATTCGGACCAGGCGGGGACTTGGCTACCAGTGTGAGAAGAAGTTCTAGGGCGTCAAAGGACGCCGCTATTGTGATGCAACATTTTAGGCGGAAAGGTTAGGAGCTTGGGACATGAAATTGGGGGAGTTTTTGGGGGAGCGGATGGGGCGGGTGGTCATGCAGGGGGTTTTTGTTTTGGCTGCTGCGGTCATTTTGCTGGTTACAGGGACGCAGGCGGGTATTGTGGTTATTTTGGGGGTCTTTTGGGTGTTGATGGTTTCGGGGGTGCTTATTTTTGATTATTTTAGGGAGCTGGGGCATCTCAGGGAACTGGAGAGTATTATGGACGGGCTGGATCAGAAGCAGTTGATTATAGAATGCGCTCCGGAACCGGACACTGTCTATGAGCGGGCGCTGTTCAGTCTGATGCGCCGGGCGGGCAAGGACATGATTGAGACGGTCTCTGATGCCCGGGCCGCCCAAAAAGAGTATCGGGAATATATCGAGAGCTGGGTTCATGAAATCAAGACTCCCATCACGGCGGCGCGCCTGCTGTGCCGGAACGCGGACAAAAATCTGCAGCGGAAACTTACCGTAGAACTGGCTCAGATTGAGAACCATGTGGAACGGGTTCTGTTCTATGCCCGGGCGGAGCACCCGGAACAGGACTTCCTCATCCGCCAGACCTCATTGGACAGCCTGGTGGCAGAAGCTATCGAGCGCCACCGCTCCCTGTTGATTCCAAACGGCGTGCGCATAGAGACCTGTGACCTGGAACATGTGGTCTATACGGACAGGAAATGGGTCTGCTTCATGCTGGGGCAGCTTCTGCAGAACGCGGTGCGGTACCGGAGCGGGGAGCCGGTGGTGGCTTTTTCCGCAAAATCCCTGGGGAACCTGGTGCAGCTTGTGGTCAGCGACAACGGAATCGGCATCCCCGCCCAGGAGGTGCCCCGGGTCTTCGACAGGGGCTTCACGGGCAGCAACGGCCGCGCCCGGGGCGGTTCCACCGGGATGGGGCTGTATCTGTGCCGGAAACTGGCAGACCACCTGGAAATCCGGCTGGATATGAAATCCGCGGAAGGCCAGGGGGCCAGCGTGACGCTTACTTTTCCGGCAAAAAGCACAAAGTCAAGCTCAATCCAGCATTAAAGTATGCCCCTCATCCCAATTGTCCAGGGCAGAGAAATCATCTATCTGATTATTTCTCAAGTCGAGGGTAGTCAGCAATTGCAAATCGGCCAAAACAGAAATATCACGTATCTGATTATTGCCCAAATAGAGATTATCTAACGATTGCAAACCAGCCAGAGGTGAAATATCACTGATCTGATTACCCCCAAGGTTCAAGTATAACAGCTGCGTCAAGCCGCTCAGGGGCGAAATATCTTCAATCTGGTTATTTCTTAGATCAAGCCTTGTCAATTTTCTCATTCCCGCCAAAGCTGAAATGTCTTCAATCTGATTATCCGCCAGTATCAGCTGGTGGAGGTGCTTCAGATTAGACAGGGCCGAGATGTCGCTGACCTGATTTCCCTCCAATATAAGATTGTCCAGATTTGTCAAATTTGCCAGGGCAGAAATATCGCTGATCTGGTTGCCCTCCAGTATAAGAACCCGGATATTAACCAGTTCTCCCAAAGAAGATATATCTGTAATATTCATGCCCAAAAATGCATTGCCCAGATCCATGTACTCCCACACATCGCTGAGCATGATGTCTCCTTCTTCCATCCGTAAATAGCGGCGCATTGCCTGCTCCAGATTTTCATCCCCCCATTCCATCACATGATCCTCCAGCCCTGCCTCATCCCAGGGGATAAATGTCTGTATGGGTACAGGCGGCTCTTCCTCCTTGACAAAGCCAGGGATATCCGACATGTCAAACGCTTTCACAGTAATTTCTGCCTGCCCGCCCTCTACAGACATTGCTGCCGTTTCCCCTTCGGAGATAACTGCTGCCGTCGGTTCTTCTGATTCCTGACCTATCATGCATTCCACCTTGCCTTCCAGCAGATAGATTCGCATATGCTCTGAATCCGGCACCTCTATCCATCCGCAGGTACCTCTGATTCCTACAGCCATTGTGGAAGTGCGGATATCCATGGTCTCATCATCGGCCAGGGGTTCCGATATGTCAAAATACAGATTGCCGGAATTCAAAAAGACTTCCAGACTGTTTCCCTCCTTTTGGATTTCAATATCGCTGTTCTGGTCCATTTTTATCAGCTTTACGTCGTCCAGATTTATCCATGCATAGCTCTCCGGATTGGTCTCCATCTGATAACCGCTGTACAGATTCATATCCACAAAGGGTTCCAGCTCCCTTGCCTTTTCATTCCTGACGACAGCTTCGCCTTCCGTCCGCGCTAATTTCATCGTAGTAGCTTTCGCTCCGCATGCCATGCACAACATCGAAACTGCCAAAAACAGAGATACAACGCATATAATAGAAATTTTCTTTCGCATAATTCCTCACTTTTATGAAAACACATGTCAGTTTTCTTATACAGAGATTCTTTAATTCATCCGGAGACTGTTCCCGAAGCCACCCCAGGATCTCCGCCGCCCGGCTGAGAAACCTGGGCTCTCCCACGAGCGCCAGGCTGTCGGAATCCGCCCGCATCTTCCTGGCCGGTGACAATATATACTGACCATCACAAATAATCTTCATTCCAATTCGCCCAGCATCTTCTCCGGGTCCTCCGCGGCCTTGACCTTATCGTTGGCCCGGATAATGATTCCTTTCTCGTCAATCAGGTATGTGGTGCGCACCACGCCCATGGAAACCTTGCCGTAGTTCTTCTTCTCTTTCCAGACGTCATAGGCTTCGATGACCTTGCGCTCCGGGTCGGCCAGCAGCGTGAACGCAAGGCCGTACTTTTCCTCGAACTTCTTGTGGGATGCCACGGTGTCCTTGCTGACCCCCAGCACCACCGCGCCCTTTTCCATGAACTGGGGGTACCTCTCCGAAAAGCCGCAGGCCTGCTTGGTGCACCCAGGGGTATTGTCCTTTGGATAGAAGTACAGGATTACTTTCTTTCCCGCGTAATCCGACAATTTGTGCATATCTCCATTCTGATCCGGCAGTTCAAAATCCGGTGCTTTCGTTCCTGTCTCTAACATGATGTTCCTCCATTTTTTCGTTTATTTTGAGCTGTAGCAATTTCTGATTAGGTATGCCATAACTTGATAGATAACTTGTAATCCATTCTAAAAAAATCCGGCCATACAACGCAGCACTTCCTCCACTCCTTTTCAGCCTGGCGGAAAGCCGGAGAGGATGTCCATTCTTTCAAAATATCCGCACGCAACTTTTTTCGTCAGCCACACGCCGTTTTCCGACAGATAGAACGGTTGGCCGTCTCTGTGCATTTCCCCGCTACGAATCTGCAGCACCACAGGCTTGCCGTGGCGTTTTCCTACCTTTACGGCGGTTTCGACATCCTTTGACAGATGGACGTACAGCCGGCTCATGGGCTTCAGGCCTTCCGCGTTTATCGCGTCCAGATATGCTTCAGCGGTTCCGTGGTACAGGATTTCCGGCGGCTCCTGTTCTTTCAGCTCCACATCCACAGGTATGCTGTGGCCTTGATTTGCCCGAATCAGCTTCTTGTCCTGGCTGAAGCTGTAGCGCTGTTTCTTGTCGGTTGCCACGATTTCTTCCAATATGTCCCTGTCCATCTTTCGGCCGGTGCTGCAGATTCCTGCCAGCAGCTCCTCCACATCGGCCCAGCCATGCTCGTCCAGCGTGACATGCGCTTTCTCCGGCTTGTGGCGCAGCACCTGGCTGAGAAAAATGCTCAGTCCGTCTAAACTCCCCATGCTTTTCCTCAAATCCCTCCATTAGTCTTTCCCGGAAAACCCATGGCTATCAGAACCATTTCACTTTCATCACGAAATTTTTCGCATTGTGATAGCCCGCTTTTCCGTAATATCTCTCATGCATCTCATCATTCACAGCCTGAAGCTCCACACAGGCCGCTCCCTTTTCCCGGACCCGCCGCTCCAGCTCCCCCAACAGGCTGCTGCCCAGGCCCTTGTTCTGGTGTTCCCGGGCAATCACGATTTCCTCCAGCGTGTATCCCACGATGTCATCGTATTGCTTGAAATATCCGACAGCGAATCCGATTACATCTATGTCGTCTTCCATGAGCAATGCATAGGAGTCGTCCATGTGCAGCACCTGGCGGATTCGTTTCCCCGCCGTCTCAGCCGTCCAGCAGCCCCCTTCCTGTTCGTTATAATAGGAGAGATACATGGGCAGAATCAGCTCTATATCTTCCAGTTTCATTTCGCGGATTGTCATCTTCCATTTCCTTTCTTCAGATGCTTTCTGCATTTTCTTTCCAGCTTTTACGCCGTTCACAAAACATTCATTTGCCTCCCCGGCCCATTTCCCATATAATAAATATAAAACAGCATCTGCCATAAGACAAGACCAAAATGACAAATGCTGGATAAAATGACAGGGAGATTCTGTAATCGCCCGCATCTCCGATGGCACAGTTCCCATGGTACAAATGATAAGAAAAATAGAATCTTACAAATTTGTAAGCTAAATCAATATAAATTCGATACCATTTTCCCTGTGGCGGGTGTATCATTGCCTTACAACATCCCGCTGCGAATCCCAGTTTTCGCAGCAGCTTCATAGGAAAGGAGAGCGCGGCATCCCGGATTATCAAAAACGATATTCCGTTTATATGCCACCGTCTACACGCATGCTACAGGTAAAAGCCATCGAAAAATATTACGGCAGCAAAAACAACGTCACCAAAGCCCTCGACCGCATCAGCTTCGAAGTAAAGGAGGGGGAATTCATCGCCATCATGGGCGCCTCCGGCAGCGGCAAGACCACGCTGCTGAACTGCATCTCCACCATCGATACCGTCAGCGCGGGGCATATCCTGCTGAACGGAGAGGATATCTCCAATCTGCCCCCCGCCAAACTGGCCAGCTTCCGGCGGGAGAAGCTGGGCTTCGTCTTCCAGGACTTCAATCTGCTGGACACACTGACTCTGGAGGAGAACATCGGCCTGGCCCTCACCATCAACCACAGAAATCCCCACCAGGTCCGGGATATGGTACAGGATGTGGCCATGCGTCTAAAGATTGACGATATTCTGGATAAATTCCCCTACCAGGTGTCCGGCGGCCAGAAGCAGCGCGCCGCCTGCGCCCGGGCCATGGTGGCAGGGCAGTCCCTTATCCTGGCGGATGAGCCCACCGGTGCCCTGGACTCGAAAGCGTCCAAAAATCTTCTGGAAATTCTGTCCCGGATGAACCAGAGCTGCCATGCCACCATCCTCATGGTGACCCATGACGCATACAGCGCAAGCTATGCCACCCGGGTGCTGTTCTTAAAGGACGGCCGGCTGTTCAACGAGCTAATCCGCGGAGACCGGACAAGGGCCGTCTTCTACCATGAAATCCTGGACGTATTGGGGCTGTTAGGGGGTGATATCAGTGACGTTATCTAAACTTTCCCTGCGCAACGCCAGACGGCAGGCCGGAGATTATCTGATCTATCTCGTCACTGTCATCCTGTCCGCCGCCCTGATCCACGCTTTCAACGGACTGGTCTTCTCCCAGGAGCTGCTCACCCTGTCCTCCTTCATGGAAAGCCTGCCCGTTTTCATCATTATGGCCAGCATCCTGGTCATCGCCGTCACAGGGTGGCTGATTCACTACGTCACCGCCTTCATGCTCACAAGACGCAGCAGAGAGCTGGGCACCTATATTCTCATCGGCCTGGAGCCCGGCCAGGTGGCCAGACTGTTCTTTCTGGAAAACCTGGCGGTAGGCGGCGTGGCCCTGGGGCTGGGGCTGCTCCTTGGCAACCTGATCTTCCAGGTGCTGCGGGCCGTCACCCTGTCCCTGTTCCATGCCCCCTATACCTTCAGCCTGGCTATTCCGCCAAAAGCGGTGGCGCTGACCTTTGTATATTTTGCCGCCATCTATCTGCTGGTGCTGTGGAAAAGCCGGAAACGCATCCGGACCATGAACATCCATGACCTGATTTATTATGAAAAAAAGAACGAGACCGAAGCTGTCAAAAAAAGCCGGAACCGCCGGAAATTATTTACGATATCTGTCCTGTCCGGCCTCCTGGGCATCTCGCTGCTGCTGACGAAAATCCTGCCCTTAGCGTTACTGGGCGTCGTGTGCGTCCTCGTCTTCCTGTACGGATTCTTCCTGAGCTTCTCCTCCAGCGTGCCCGCTTATTTCGACAGACGGCCCGGGAAGAAATACGCCTCCCATACGCTGCTGATTTACCGCAGCCTGTCCGCCAAACTGAATACCATGGGACTGACCATGGCCACAATCTCTTTGCTTTTTACGGTCACTTTGATTTGTGAGGGAACGGGCATGCTGTTCAGTGCCCTGTTTGAAAGCCGAGTGGACGGGAGCACCTGTTTTGACATCTTTGTGGGTACGGAAGCCTCCGGCATCGATGCCGACGATTCGGAAGAAGCCCCGCAACAAACAAATAACAACGATGCTGCAATATCGGATAGTTCCGCAACAGCCCAAACGGCCGCGCCCCAAGCGAACAATCCCCCCGCGGGCGCTTCTACCCGCAGCATACAGAACCCGGAATCCCATACGGAGTCCGCATTCCCGGAGTTCCAGCCTTATCTGGAATATGTCCGGGACCAGGTTCCTCTGCGGGCCTCCATGCAGTATCATATCTACCGGGGAGAAAATCTCCAGGTGACGAACTATATTGGCGAAAACGCGTCGTATTATGCCTATTACGACTACGACCCCCTGATGGCCTACAGCGATTACGCGGCCCTGCGGAAAATGCTCGGATACAGCGAGGCCACCCTGGAGCCCGGACACTATATCATCCACTGCATGGAATATCTGGGCAATCTGATGTCTGACTACAATGATATAGTCAATATTGACGGAAACCGGCTTTCCCCGGGCGGCGTATATACAGAGCACTTCGCCCAGAAGCTGTGGGACGGAAACGGACGGGGATTTCTCCTGGTGGTGCCGGACGAATGCCTGGTTTCCTGCCCTGTGAGCCACAGCGTATACGGCGTCATGACCAGCGTACCTCTGACACAGGAACAGGACGATGAGCTGCGGGAAATCCACGAGAACCATATGGGCGGAAACGCCGGACTGACCTATTTCTCCGCCGGCTCTTTTACCCTGATGACCAGGACTTCCCTGGCAAGGGAATACGCCTCCCTGTCGGCCTGCACCATTTTCCCGCTGTACTATCTGGCGCTGGTTCTCACCATGGCTTCCGCCACCATCCTCACAGTGCAGCAGCTTGACGAAAGCACCAGGTATCGGAGGCAGTTCACCCTGCTCCGAAAACTGGGCATGGACAGACGGGACATGTCCCAAACTTTGCTAAAGCAGTTCGCCATCTACTACGCCATGCCCGCTCTGCCGCCCCTGTTGATCGGCATCCCGATCCTCTGTGCCATGTCCTATGCTTTTGAACCCGGCACCATAACAGGGATTGCACATCTGGCCGGAATCCTGGGAACTGCCTTGGGGCTGTTCTTCCTGATTTATTTCCTGTATATCCTGATGGCTTACAGCAGCCTGAAGCGCAGTGTGCTGCATTAACGTTTTTCCAAATATTTCTCTATTCTGCACCGATGCTTTCTTTTCCCCGGCGGCGCATCCTTCGCATAGCTGATTCCTACCAGAAGGATGTCGCCGCCATACTCTTTCACAGCCTGCGGGTAGCGTCTGTCCAGAATCTGTTCGATGGCACCATCCGCCGACTGGTTCCACTTCAGCTCTACCACCAGGGCCGGCAGCATAGAATCCTTTTTCGGCAGATATACTACATCCGCGTAACCGGCTCCCGCCGGCAGTTCCTCGAACATCACATATTCGTCCCCATAGCTGAAATAAGCCCGCTTAATAACACTCCTCAGCGCCTGCTCATTGTTATAGCGCAGTGGCGACTCCTCCTCATGAATCTTCTCAATCTGCCTTGCGACGGCCTCTTCATCTCCCCGGACGGTATCCTCGATAAGCCGTGCGCTCTCCCACACTCTCCGAATGGTGTCATCGCGTTTTACATGACGGATGGCTCTGGTGAATTCCAGCCGAATCTCTTCGTTGGGAATATGCGCCCTCTGCGTCTCTTCATCATAGGTCAGGTATCCCAGATGAATCAGCAACGTCAGCACATCGTCCCTGTCCCGGAAAGTCACCAGATCGTTCGCAAAGCCTTTCGTGTCCACCTTAGTCTCCACGCCGCCAATCAGCTCCGCGACCGTTCTGCTCAAGCCGTCAAAATCAAGGCTGATATACCCCATCAGGCTGTCCGCGGCGGATGTCTGCGTCCAGTATGAATCAAAGTCATCATTGCGTATTGCTTTCATAACGGAATTGGGATTATAGACGGCTGTCAAATCCCGGAAAGAATAGCCGTCATACCACTGTTTCATCTTCCCAAAATCGCTGCCGTAAGTCCGGCAGAGCTCCCTGACCTCATCCTCCGTAAATCCCACATATTTTCCGAACTGTCTGGGCTTGACCATGGTATATTCCAGAAAGTCCGATATGGCCGACTGGGAGCCGTCCTTTTTAATGGGGAGGATGCCTGTCATGTACGCCGCCGCGAAGATTTTACTCGTCATTCCGCTGTTTTTGAACAGGGAGCGCAGAAATTCCAGATATCTTCTCTGCAAGTCAGGGTGCCCCACAGATTCCCGTATAGGCGCGTCCCATTCATCTATAATCATGACGAATTTATTTCCCGCCGTTTCCACCGCATTGGCCAGCGTTGCCGCAAACCCTTTGGCAGCCTTTGACTCCGGATAGCTCTCTGCAAGTTCCTCCATGACGCTCTCCTGGATATAGGGCACCACATTCGCCACAGACGCTTCCCCTATAGCCTCTGTCATATCCAGGTAAATCACATCATACCGGTTCCTGTAATCCCGGTAATGTATGTCTCCCGCAATCTCCAGATCATCAAAAAGCCCTGCCGAATCGCAGGTCTTGTCATAATAGGCGCACAGCATCTGAGCCGCAAAAGATTTCCCAAAACGGCGGGGCCTGCTGATACATGTCAGACGCCTTGGCGTATCGATGGTCTGGTTAATCAACTGAATCAATCCCGACTTATCCACATAGACATCATTCCTGATTCCGGCAAATCCGGCATTGCCTGGATTTAGATAATTTCCCATAGACTTTCTCCTGTCACTCGCTTCCTGTCCGCAAAGCTTGTCGCCCTTTCCTCCTATGCGAAACCAAAACAATGGCTTCTCTCTTTAAACCCTGGTTCTTATGCTTGATTATAAAGTATTTGCCCACTGCCTGCAATGTATATTTGCAGATTCATTTTACGAGTCATCTGCTTACATAAAAATAAACAGGACAAATTGACCAAAGGGTTAGAATTCCTTATACTATTCGGCGGTCATGACAGGGATCTGCGCAGCGGACACTGGGACAGGGAGACCCTCTCCGCCAGCTCTTTCAATCCATTGTCCCGGAGGTAATCCTGCAGAATGGACCTGGACTGGGTGGATTCCGGCCCAATGATGATTTCCGGCACCAGCTCCTCCAGTCCGATTCCGGCTTTCTGGCACATGTCCATCAGATCCAGCGGATAATATTTTTTGATGCGCTCCACAGCGATATGGTAGCAGGGGCTGACATCGAAAAATTCCTTCACAGAGGGGGAGACCACCAGCCGCACCTCCCGCTCGGAGGAAAAGGAAGGGTGCTTGAACGCCGCGGAACAGCTCCAGGCATAGTTCATGGCTTTCTTGATATCCGGTTCCTTCTCTGCGTCCGGCAGCTTTTCCTTCCTTTTCATGAGCCGGTAGAAGACGCCTGTCAGATTGTGGGCGGCCATGTCGTCCTGGTAGAAGACTGTCTGGAGGGACAAGGCGCCCTGGGCCATCTTCCGGAGATATTTCCCCCAAAAGGCGATGCATACGCCCCGCCCCCGGTTCCCGTAGCGCTCCCACTGGGCCGCGTCGTCCCGGTACAGGGAAAAACAGGCCGCGTAGGCGGAATAGAAGAATTCCTTCTTCAGTTCCTCCCGAAAAAGCTCCCGCACCCATTCCGCCCGCTCATGATCTCCGTCACCCTCCAGCCGACCGGCCACCGCATCGCACAGACCATCCATGAAATAACGCATTTCCGCAGCATCGTTCATGTTCAGCACATTGTTCACCCGCAGCTGGGCCTGGCGGAGGATGCCGTCCAGGGCCTGGTAGTCCGTGTAGTGATATAGAATGTCGTTCTCGTACTCTTTTCCCATGGAGCTGCCTCCTGTATAGTGTTCTGTCCGTCCCTGTGGGTTTCCGCCAGGTGGACCGGCCGAATCGGACGTTGACAAAATAGCGGCGATAAACTACAATGATTATACACCAAAAACGAAAGGCGGTACAGATATGATTGTAGTGAGCACAGATTATATTGAAGGAAAGACGCTGGAGATGCTGGGCCTGGTAAACGGCTCCACAATCCAGTCCAAGAATATCGGCAAAGACTTCGGCGCCGGACTGAAGTCCATCGTGGGCGGAGAACTGACAGGCTACACAGAGATGATGGAAGAAGCCCGGACAATCGCGGAAAAGCGCATGTTGGAAAAAGCTGCGCAGATGAATGCCGATGCCGTGGTGAACGTGCGCTACGCCACCAGCGCGATTATGCAGGGAGCGTCAGAAGTCATGGTCTATGGCACGGCGGTCAAATTCAAATAATAGCGCGCTTCGCCAAAATCCTATTGTCCTGAGCAATCGGATAGGGGGGATTAGTCCCCCCTCCACATCAGCTGGCATACCGTTCGGTACCAAGGCGGTTCCGTAGTTTACACGTACTTTCAGATATTTTTTCTCACTCCTCTCCTCCGGAAAACCTCAGGTAATCACAAATACTTCTCCCGGACAAACTGGATGAGCATTTCCTGATCCAGGTAACGGGCGATAGGGCTGATGCCCTTGATCCCCTCCTTTTCCAGCGTCTCCTTCGCAAGCCCGGTCAGGAACTCTTTATCCAGAAAACGCGCGATATCCTCCATGTTGCGCAGGCCGTTCTTCCCGTACTCCTTCCTGGCGATTTCCTGTCTCGTCTCCTGAGACAAAAACTTCATGAAATCCTCCACCGTGCCCAGGCCGTTCTTCCCGTACTCCTTCCTGGCGATTTCCTGTCTCGTCTCCTGAGACAAAAACTTCATGAAATCCTCCACCGTGCCCAGGCCCTTCTCCTCATATGCCTTTCTTGCCAGCCTGTCCACTGTCTCCGGAGCGAGGAAACGCAGAAAATCCTCCAGCTTGCCGTACTGTCCCGTCCCCGCCAGCCTGTCCGCAATCTCCTCCAGCACATCGCTGCTCAAAAAACGCGCGATATCTTCCAGATGTCCCCAATTTGCGGCTTCTATATAAGAACGGGCCAGCCGATTCACGCACTCCCCGCTCAGGAAACGCGCAATATCCTCAATGTTCTTCCCCTCCGCCACAAGCTTTTCCGCGGCCTGCTCCATCACAGAACCGCTGGCATAACGCGCGATGTCTTCCAGGTATCCCCAATTTGCAGTTTCCATATAGGAAAGGACTGCCCGGTCAACATCCTCGGTGCTCAGGTATCGCGCGATATCCTCGATGTTCTTCCCCTCAGCCAAAAGCTTTTCCGCAATCTGCTTCAGCACAGGGCCGCTGGCATAACGCGCGATGTCCTCCAGGTCATCCCCCTCAGGAGAATCCATATATTTCAGGGCCAGCTCGTCCACCATGTCGCTGCCGAGAAACGGCAGAATGTCCTCTATGTCGCTCAACTTAAGCTGCGTCTTCTGCTCTGTCAGCTTTTCAAAACCCGCTTCGGCCTGGACAGTCGAAAGCAGCGAAGCCACCTGGACGAACTCCTCCACCGTGACCGAATTCACCTCCATGTACTGCTCCATCTCCCCCTTGGCGGCGCTGCGCACCAAACCGCCGGACGCTTCCCCCAGCAGCTCGTCCGTGGTCACATGGAAAATCTCCGCCAGCTCCGGCAGCTTGCTGATATCCGGCATGGTATTGCCCCGTTCCCAATTAGAGACAGCCTGGAAGCTGATTCCCAGCTTGTCCGCCAGCTCCATCTGTGTCATGTTCTGCTCTCTGCGCAGATTTGAAATCTTTCTGCCTATCTGATCCATATTGAATTGATTCATCTTTTTCCTCCTGGTCTCTTTTCGTATACCGGAAATGCGTATGGTTGCTTTTGCCTCAGGCCTGTACCAATATTAAAACATCGTCCGCCCAAAAAAGCTATCAACTTCTCCTTGAAACGCCCCATAATGCATTTTTTCAGGGACTCAATTCCCAGTTGAAAAGATTGCCAGGCCTGTCATGTAACCTCCTGATGTAAAAAGCCCCTCCTAATGCCTGTTTTCTGTCTGTGACGGGGGCTTCTTTTTCGGAAGGTCTCAGTTCACTTGAGAACATTCCTCCCACTCTGTATTCTGCGGCTTCGGCTGTTCCGACGGTTTCGGCTGCTGTGGTGACTTCGGTGGTTTCAATCATGTTCTGTATGTGAATGATGCAGAAGGGCGGCGCCCTTTCTCCCCGGTCTCCCGGGTGATGTCAACACTAATCGATGGAAAAGAGGGCATCCACAGCGTTATGGAAACTGTCTCCTCCAGTCCTCCTCCAGCAATCCATAGAGGTACAAATCTGCCCAGTTGCCGTGATTGTCTTTGGTCTGGCTCCGCTGGACGCCTTCAGGCCGCATCCCCAGCTTCTCCATCAGGCCCACGGACTTCACGGCATCAATGGCTTCCGCAAAAATCTTGTGGGCCCTCCGTTCACGGAAAGCATGATTTATCACGGCTCTGCAGGACTCATAGGCATAGCCCTGCCGCCAGAAGTTCCGGTTGAAAATCCAGCCCATTTCGTAGACGCCCTCATGGGCTTCGTTGAACAGGATATATCCTATCGTTTTTCCGTTTTGTCTGTGAACTGCCGCCACAGCGCCTTTCCGGGCAATGCAGAATGAGGAAAGGAAGTCCCGGGTTTTCTCAAAGTCGTATGCCGGTTCGCAGTTCTCCATGGTCTCGTCGTCACCGAAGATGGCGTGCAGGTCGGCGGCATCCTGTGGGGTGAAATCGCGGATTGTCATCCGCAGGGTCTCTATGTGCATTTTTGTTCCCCCTTTCTGTTTCAGGGACTTATTATGTTATTCTTCCGGGATTCCATCTCTCACTTTTCCAATCGTTTTCTCAGCTCAATTTCTGGCAGACGTACCTTTTCCCCATTATGTTTGAGCAATTCATTGATGCAATATTCAAGTTCCTTTGAGTCAATATATCGTCCCTATAACCTGTACCCCTTCTTCTCTTGCTGCTTTCCTAAGCGGCCCATCGCCAGTCAATAATGTAATTCCTCGGACTTTCGCTATCGCCAATGCGATACAGTCATATAAAGACGGTTTTGTGTATTTACTGGTAAGCGCCTCCGCCAATAAGAACTCCTCTTCTGTCAATTCTGTTTTCTGAAGTCCTTTTTTGACTAATCTGTCGCCTATATCAGGTGGATTCAGCAATTCGTCTTCAATCGCATCGCTATCCATCAGATATACATATGGCAATCTAAATGGCAGATCCAATCTGTCTATGACCGCAAAATCCAGCCAGATATTTGTATCGCTGCTGATATACTCCATCCGCTATCCCTCTGCGGCAAAGCATTGAGCCGCCACAAAATCATATGGCTGCTTCAACAACTCCGCCCCTTTCTGGACAGAAATTTCACTCTCACTGACCGCCCGAAATACAAGCTGGGAAAATAAGGTCGGTTCTTCCTGATTTATTCTGCTTGGCTCGTTTCTTTTCCAACCGTGCTGTCCGGCCTTAATATAAAAGTCTTTTGCAGTGCTGTCTGTAATGATTCCGCACAAATTAGCTCTTTTTACGAGCAGATACATGGAAATTCCATACTCTCTGCAGATAAGAGCCATATCTTTGGTCACCGCGCTCCTCCTGATGCCCAGCTCCCTCTTTGCGTCTTCTTCTGACAGAAGAAAGGCTCCGCTGATTGCGGTAGCACGATTTTCCACATCTTTGTCCTGCAGCTCTTCCGGCCAGACAAAGATGAAATGGGCCATTTCATGCACAATCGTAGACCGGACGCGCTCCGGCGACATGGCTTTGTTCACGATGATATAAGGCCTTCCGTTTACAAGGCCATTCATCCCTGAAAACGAATCCGACTCTATCTCCAGGAAGCATACCAATATGCCTTTATTCTCCAGCAATTCCACAAGGTTTCCGATAGGGCCCGCTTCTGAAATCCGCAGATATTTCCTGAGAGCCTTTGCGTCCTGTTCCGGATTTTCCGACAGGTCTATCCTATGGCATGCCGGCGCTTCCGGCAGGACTTCCCCGCCCAAAATGTCCACAATCGTATAAAATCGGTTCATGTATTCTTCAACAGATTCATGGACATATTCCTGTTGGCCCACGGAAAGCCTGCTTCCCTTCCTGAACTCCCCATGCGTAAACACAAGGTTTTCATTCCGATTGCGCAGGAAATCAGAAACCCTGACATCCAAAGCACTGGCAAGAGCCTTGATGACGTCCATGCCCGGTCTTCTGTCGCCACTCTCGTAATGGCTGATAGCCATTGGGGTCACTTCCACTAAAGAGGCGAGTTCCTTTTTGGACATATTTTTCTTCAATCTATAATATTTCAAGTTTTTACTGAACATCCCATCACCCTTTCCTGTTTATATTATATCATTTTTACAAAAAAAGTAAACAGGTTTGGGATTTCTTTTCCTGTAATTCTGCATCCCGTATCTCCGCATTTCCTGGCAGAAAGCCCTTCGCCGGGTGCATCGTATCGCTCCATGTACTTTGCCATGGTGGCACTTCCCTGATACATCCGGTTCCGAAGAGTGTTCTATTTCTGTCCGGCACATCGATTGCTATGGATTCAGTCGCTGCCATAATCCTGTATCCTCATTTCCGGCCTCTCTTTTTTGCAGTCCCGCATCACTTTCTCCGGAACCCTTCCGAGAAAATAATCTTCCACCAAATTCCACATCTGCTCATTGCTGAACTCCCCTTCATACAAATATGTCAGCATTTTAACTGATATCAGATGCCTTTCTGCCACAGTGTCAAGCAGCCGGTTTTGATATCGATATGGCGCGTTCAATATATTCTTCAGCGCCTGTATCTGGTTGATATAGATATATAGCTGGCTGTTGGCCCCGTCCAGCATCTCAAATGTCAGGCACCCCATCGCTTCGAGATTTCTTAGGCTTCTCTGAATAGGCGGCTGTCACCTTATCGTATCCCCAGATGCTCTCCGGCGGAAGAAGGACGGATACCGCCATGCCATATTCTTCGCCCCGTTTGTTCTTACGTCTCACAAAATCTCCTGTCACAAGATAGGTCATGCCGAACAGGGAGAGGAAGCCTATTTCGTTTATCCAATTTACAAGCTCCTGCCATGTGCGGATTCTGTATGGATTATCCCAGTCCAGGCCGCGCATGGTCCAGTTGCCGTTTTCTGATGACATACTGCTTTAAGCCCTTTCCCATTTCGATTTCGTATGTTTCCTGCTTAGGAATTGTCGGAAAATAACTGCTGCAATTGCTTCAGGCAAAAGCCCGGAAATACAATAAAAATTGCCATAAACTTGCAGCAGTTATTTGTAGACAATTCCTTATGCTCATTGTTTGAACCTCTTTTTTGGTTGTTCCCTGACCGGATTTTCTCTGGATGAGATAAGCGCAATGTCATATTCGCTTATCTCGTAGCCAAGCAGTATCATTATTTTCAGTTCGTCTTCCGCATCTGTAACGGCGTTATGTGTCTCGCGGTATCTGT
>CAJUFI010000082.1:0-9961 GCA_910585665.1 uncultured Acetatifactor sp.
GCTTTGACCAGAAATGGTAGCAGAATGCCCCGGTCTGCTGCTTCAGCTCCCGGAAGTCCCCAAAAGCAAGGGCTGCCTTATAAGCGTCCTCCACCATCTGGACCACATGGGAAGCCGCCGAGACAGATGCACCTTCCCACTCCCTGGCAGCCTGGAGCCCGTCGTGGAGCCGGATGCTTAAAGGGATGCATGCCCAGTTACGGATGCTCCCTGCCAGGATGCCGAGCCCGCCGAACATATGTCCATGGATGAACCTGGGCTTAGCGGAGTTCCCAGATTCCTGGAAGAGCTTCTTTACCCCGGGCATACGGCGTCCTTCTTTGGACTGTTTTACGCCGTCGCCTACAAGGACATGGAGGTTCCCCTCTTTATAAAGAGGCGCATACCGGCTGACGGCAGAGTGCCAGCGTTCCCGGATACCCTCCAGCGACCAGGAGGATGCCCGGAAGAAATGCAGCATTGGCTCATAACAGCCCGGGGCAAGTGCAAGGTCACGTATTATGGAAGTGACACCAAGCTTATCGGAGCGGAGCATAATTTACATTACCGCCTGTTTCCCTGCCCTCGGTATGTTCTGCACTCCTGCATGGAAGTATATGCCGTTCTCTCTGTCCTCGGCTCTTATCTGCTCTTTTTGGCTCTCAATCTGCGCCTTTTTCTTCGCTTTGTGCATAAATGCTATGCTGTGGCTCTTTTGTAATTATTTTGATTAAGAAGTCTTTTATATTTTATAACTCCAGCCGCGGCAGGCTTACGGCGATACGCAAACCACATTCCGCGCCGCCAGCCTCTACGCAATCACAATCTCGATATCATCCACACATGTCTTCCGTTAGCGGAACGAGACCGACTGCAGGTCCTGCCGTTCAAGAACGGCCGGACATTCATACAACCGCACGTTTTCCGCCTCTGACACGCCCGGCGTGCGGCCCTCCCGGGGCATCTTCGTGATGGAGAGAAAGGGGAAGGGCTTTCTCCGGGACAGCATGGGCAGAAGGATAGGCCTTGGTGGCCCTGGAGGCGGCACAGCAAAGGTTCCGGGCCCAGGTGGAGCAGATGGAGATAGCCGCCTCGGCGGCCCGGGGGAATTTGGTTCCGTATGAGGAGAGAAAAGGATATCAGGCATGCGTGCGTACCTGCCTCAAGAGAGCGGAAAATGAAAATGGACAATAACATATTGTTTCAGGGTATATACAGCGCCGCCTTTTCCATATATAATGAGAGCATGGATGTAAAAAAGGACAGCGTGGAAAAACTGGTCCGGTACAATCTGAAGAACGGTGTAGACGGCTTCTACGTGGGCGGCAACACAGGGGAATGCACGGTTGTGAGAAGGGAATGTCAGAGAGCTTATGAGATATTACATAATTTTAGTCTTTGCCACCGCAGTGATGTCATTGCAGAGCATCTTTTCGAAACAGTACAATAGAAAGTGCGGCAGCTCCGATCCCACGCTGTATACGGTGGTATTGACCTTCTGGGCGCTGCTGTTCTTCTGCGTGCTGTCCGGGGGGCATGTGCAGGTTCCGCCGCAGCTTCTTCCCTATGCCGCGGGTTTTGGAATCGCCTATGCCGCCGCTCTGGGCGGACTGAACTTCGCCATCTCGGCAGGTCCTTTGTCCTACTCCTGCCTGGTGAATTCCTATTCGCTGATCATACCTACCCTGTACGGCATCGTAATATTGAAAGATGAAATACGGATTACCGCATATATCGGCATCGCGCTGCTGTGCGCCTCCATCTTCCTGATCAATAAAAAGAAGGAGGAGGGGAAGCTGAGCGCAAGGTGGATCCTGTATATCCTGACCGCTTTTGTGGGGAACGGCATGGCTGCCGTGATTCAGAAGATGCAGCAGCTGAAGTTCGATGGGGCGTATAAGAATGAGTTCATGATGACGGCCCTTGCGGCGGCGTTCCTGATTCTGGCGCTGATCGCGCTGCTGCAGAAGAAGGACGTCAGGGCGGGGCTGAAGGGGTGCTGGAAATATGCGGCCCCGGCGGGGGTGGCCAACGGAATCGGGAATCTGTCCACCATGATTCTGGGGGCGCGGATTCCCAGCGCGATTCTCTTTCCCACCTTTTCGGCGGGCACCATGACCATCATGCTGCTGGCCTCTCTCTTCCTCTACCAGGAGAAATTGACGAAAGTCCAGATTGTCGGCTATGCCATCGGCATCCTGGCTATCTGCGCGCTGAATCTTTGAACTTGGACGCCCCCTGCCGGAACCGGCCAGGGGGCGTCATCTTTCCTTTGGGACTCATTTTTCTCTCCATTGCTGCCTGCCGCTGTCCGACCATACCACCATGTTGCGACCGCCCCGCTTGGCGTTGTAGAGCATACTGTCCGCAATTTTCAGGTATCTGTCATAGGAATCGGAGTCCTTGGGGATCAGCGTGACGCCGCCGATGCTCACCGTGACCCATTGGGAGACGGAAGGGTCGTGGGGGATGCGCA
Source organism: uncultured Acetatifactor sp. (assembly GCA_910585665.1). Classification (GTDB taxonomy): domain Bacteria; phylum Bacillota; class Clostridia; order Lachnospirales; family Lachnospiraceae; genus Acetatifactor. Next base: position 2,456 of record CAJUFI010000082.1, read on the forward strand.
AATCCTCCACAGCCTGGCGGACGGTCTGCATGAATTCGAAGGCCGACCTGGCATCGTTCCCAATCATGATCGCCACGAACTCTTCCCCGCCGTAGCGGCCGAAAAAGTCTGTGGAACGCTGTAGGAAGGAGGAGGCCGTCTTTGCCACGGAGGCGATGACTTTGTCGCCTGCCGGGTGGCCGAAGGTGTCGTTATATACCTTGAACTTGTCGATGTCGAATATGCAGACAGAGAAGGACAGCCCCAGCCGGACGGCTTCCCGCCATTTCATGACGCTGTCGTCTTCGTAGCGCCTTCTGTTGGCCACGCCGGTGAGCTGATCCACCATGGCCTGCTGCATGAACTGCATCTGATAGTGGTGGAGCTTGATGTGGATATTGGCCCGGGCCCTGACGATGACGGGGCTGAAGGGCTTCGTGATATAGTCCACCGCGCCCAGCGTAAGCCCCTTCTCCTCGTGCTGGACATCGGCCAGCCCGCTGACCAGGATCACGGGCGTGTATTTGGTCAGGATTGCCTCCTGGAGGTTCTTCAGCAAAGTGAAGCCGTCCACATCCGGCATGATGATGTCCAGGAAAATCAGAGAGAAAGCTTCGGACTTGGCCATGCGGAAGCCCTCCTCTCCCGTGAGGCATATGGCCACTTCGTAATCGGTGGCCAGGATGGATTTCAGGTATTCGGCCTGAGCCCGGCTGTCTTCGATGATCAGTATTTTGTCCATATCTTCCCCTAACTTTTTCTTTTATTGCTGGGAGGTCTGCTTCTGCCGGGTCTCCGTGATGTCCTGGGCCACGAATACGGCGGTCTTCGGCAGGTCGTTCTCCCCGATCTGGGCCAGCACGGCAGTGGCGCGCACCCACTGATAGTCGCCGGTGACGTCTTCATCGTCCTGGGACATCTTGCGGTAGGTGGCTGTCACATAGGGCTGCCACCAGCGCAGCTTCTGGAGGAGGTTGTGGACATCCATGGTCTTCAGGTACTCCTCCCGGTCATCCGGATGGATGAAATTATCCGCGTAGATTTGGAGCGCGGCGGTGCAGTTGACCTCGCTGCCCAGGACATCCCCCACCTTGCCCAGCTGTGTGACGGCACGGAAAGTATCCCGCTCCAGGTCCATATAATAAGTGGAAAAGAACAGGCTGCTCAGGCTGCTGATGATATAGGCCCGGTCCTGCAGGGCCTGGAGCCTTGCGTTCTCCTGGCTCTTTTCCCTGGTGATGTCATGCCCCAGGATGTTCACGACGATTTTGCCGTTCTGGCGGCTGTATATGATATGCTGCTCCACCCAGCGGACAGGCTCCTCCCGGGTGCGGTACTGGAAGACTTCTTCCATGTAGTCTTCCATGGCGGCCGCTTTCTCCCGCAGATGGTCCAGGGACATCAGGCTGCAGTAGTTGGCCGCGTCCTCCGGGTGCACCTGCTGGGTCATGGCCTGCTGCACATGGTAGCTGTAGTCGCCGACCAGGGCGCTTTGGGGATTGGCGGCGCCGGTCAGATGAATGCGCTCGCACTGGCCGTTGTCCAGATGGACCGTGTTCATGATCTGGTACCGGGACTTCAGGATGGCGGCAATCTGCATGTCGTTCTGGCTGTGGGTCAGCTCCCGGCGAATCTGTTCATCCATGTCTTCCAGCGCCAGCACCACAAGGCCCTTCTCGTGCTTCTGGTTGAAATGGGCGATGACGGAGATATAGCGGTAGGTTCCCTCGTTTTCCCACTGGCAGAGCAGCTCTGTCTCCGACTCGCCGGATTCCCTGGTCTGCCTTAATTTTTCCAGGGAGAATTTTTCCTCGAAGGAATCCTGGTAGGCGGGATGGATGCGTTCCCTGAGCTGGGAGCGCAGCAGATGGTCCCAGGCCGGCTGCCCCTCGGGCATGCGGCCCTCCGCGCGGATCGGACAGGCTTTGCCGGAGTCCAGGTCAATGGTATAGATACGGAAGCTCTGCCTGCCCAGCGCCAGGAGCGCATCCCGGCTGCGGGCATCGTTCTCCTCCAGATCCAGCCCCTCCCGCATGGTATCGTGTACGTCTTTGACGCAGAATATGGCTGTCTGGTTGTTCTCGCTGTAATCGAAAGCGGGTATGACCTCAATCAGGTTCCAGCGGAATTCTTCATCCTGCAGGCGGCGGTAGATGCAGGTCAACATGGACTTGCCTGAGCGCAGGGCGCTTTTCAGATGGTCGATGTCGGTGAAAGCGGTGAATCTGTCAGCATCCTCCGGGTGGATCATGCCGTTCTTGACAAGGTTCGCGAATTCCGCGGAGAGGTCTTCGGTGCCGGAGTCGGACAGCCAGGTGCCGCCGTCCGATTTCAGGACGTCGTAGCGGTTCGCGTTCAGGTTCAGCCGTAGGATTTTGCGGTATGTATAGCCGGCGGCTTCTATGCGGGGGGTCACTGTGACCACGAAGGCCGGGACAGTGTCTTTCCAGAGCATCCTGGTGGCCACCATGTCCACCACGCCGCCGAAGGTGGGGTTGAAGCTTAAGGAACGGCTCTTTTGCCTGTCCCTGATGGTCAGCAGCGGGCAATTGATGCACGAGCCGCTCCACACCTCATGGCAGGGCATCCCCAGCCGCGCCCCCGGAGAAACGGCCCTCACCCGCTCGTTGAAATACAGCAGGCCATGATTGTCTTCCCGGATGACATAGATTCCGGTTTCCGGCATGCTGTTCAGTATAATATCATAATCTTTGATCTCCAAAATCGGTTCCTCCCAACTCCATGCGGCAGACAGGCCCTCTCCGCTGTCTTGCGGGCCGTGAGATTGGCATTGCGGCATATAAAAAATAAAAGCCTCATACGCAAGGCTTTTCTGCAAGGCTTTTCCAGAATGGGCGCGATAGAAAATGGATGCAAGGCTCCGAGCCACGCGCCCCGTCTAGCTGAGTCGTGCGTTTCAGACATAAAAGCCGCCTCTCAACTACTCTCTTACATGATAATGAATAATTGCCGGATTGTCAAGCAAAAATCAGAGATTCGGTGCCTGTGTGAAAATAACTGTTTACATAGAACAAATGTTCTGCTATAATGAAGACATGCCGCAGGAGGGGCATCTGCATGGACCACAGAGTAATTTTCCATATTGACGTGAACAGCGCGTTTCTGTCCTGGGAGGCGGTGCACCGCCTGCGGGATCTGGGGGAGACGCTGGATCTGCGGACAATCCCTTCCGCGGTGGGCGGGGACATGTCCAAGCGGCACGGCGTCATACTGGCGAAATCCATCCCGGCGAAGAGATATGACGTGCGGACAGGGGAGCCCATCGTGGACGCCCTCCGGAAATGCCCGAATCTGACCGTGGTATCCCCGAACCGGGAATTGTATGCCAGGAACTCCGGGGCCTTCATGGAGATTCTGCGCAGATATTCCGATGTGGTGGAACAGTACAGCATCGATGAAGCCTTTGCGGACATGACGGGGACGCAGGCCCTGTTCGGAAGCCCCCTGGAGACGGCGCACCGGCTGAAGGACGAAATCCGGGACACCCTGGGATTTACGGTGAACGTAGGGATTTCCAGCAATAAGCTGCTGGCGAAGATGGCCGGGGAATTCGAGAAGCCGGACAAGGTGCACACCCTTTTCCCGGATGAGATACAGGAGAAAATGTGGCCGCTTCCGGTGGGAGAGCTTTTCTCCGTGGGAAGCGCTTCGGAGCAGAGGCTCAGGCGCCTTGGCATCCAAACAATCGGGGAGCTGGCCCGGGCGGATCTGGGCACTCTTCGGGCCGCCCTGAAGAAGCACGGGGAAGCCATCTGGAATTTCGCCAATGGCAGGGATCTGTCTCTGGTGGAAGCAGAGCGGGCGGACAATAAAGGATACGGCAATTCCGTCACCCTCCCCTTTGACGTGGTCCAGGCGGAGGAGGCGAAGCGGGTGCTGCTCTCCCTGGCGGAGACGGTGGGCAGGCGGCTGCGGAGGGACGGGGCGTGGGTGGAGGTGGTCTCGGTCACGCTGCGCTTCTTTGATTTGACCCATGCGTCCCACCAGTGCGCGCTGGGGCATGCCACGAACATCACCGATGAAATCTATCAGGCGGCCTGTCGGCTGTTTGACGAGTTTTGGGACGGAACGCCCCTTCGGCTGATTGGCATCCAGACAGCGAAAGTCACGAAGGACGGGGACAACAGACAGATGTCCCTGTTCGATGACACCGACTATGAGAAGCTGGAACGGCTGGACAGAACCATGGACAGCATCCGGGAGAAGTTCGGCGCGGGCGCTGTCCAGCGGGCTTCTTTCCTGCAGCAGGGGAAAAACGGCTCCTGACTGCTTTCCGGGTAAGCCGGCAGCCATGTCTGCGGCAGAGGGGGTTGTCAGGAGCATGCATGTCATCGGAACCAAATCATGGCATTTTTTGGCTTAAGCATATCTGATTCGAACTGGTTACAGGTTATGCTCATGACCGGGATTTTGCGGGGGTCGCCCTGCCCAGCAGTTTTCGTATCAGCTTTAGGAATTGTCGGAAAATAACTGCTGCAATTGCTTCAGGCAAAAGCCCGGAAATACAATAAAAATTGCTATAAACTTGCAGCAGTTATTTGTAGACACTTCCTTACGATCAGCACGATGAATAAGATGACAAGTGCCAACATCACAAGCGCCGCGGCGATGATGATGACGGCAAATTTATTGGGGCTTTTCACTAAATCGCCGATAGCCCGGCTGTCCTTCACCACTTTCCGGCCCTGGGCGGCAGCGTAGGCTTCCGGCATGTCGGAGATGCCGTCCCCGTCCGTGTCCTCCAGGGAATCCAGGTATCCTGCGATGGCGGCCCAGGCCTTGATTTCCCGGCCGTCGGCGGTGATGATGGCATCCTCGATGTCCTCGATGGGAGTGCCGTCGGCGAATTTGGGCTGGACGGACAGGATGCCGTAGGACACATCCGTGACGGCGCCCAGCATCTGGCCGCTGTAGAGGTCGCAGACCACGCGGTAGAGCTTATCGTCCTCAATCTCGCTGCGGCTGCCCTTTTCATCCGTCATATAGCAGTCGATGACCTTGTTCAGGATGATCCGGTGAGGATTGTAGGTAAAGTGGAGGCCGCTGATATAGAGCCTGGCGGAGGGCATGAAATCCGATACGGAAGCGTCTATCTCCGCCCCGGTCTTCAGTTCCGCGCCGGTGAGGTACATGCTGATCAGCGGATATCCCGGGATGCCGTCCGCCCCTATCCCCAGGGAGTAAGCGTTGAACACATCTTCCACGGTGATGTCCCCTGTGGCGAAGGTGTCCCGGACGCAGCCGGAGGGGACGATGGCCACGTCAACGGGGTGGTCATCGCCGGTATCGGCATTTTGTACCGTATAGGAGAAGGAATCGGCCAGCAGATTCCCCAGATTATGCTCCGTATGGATATCGTACAGGTCGTCGGAAGTGGCGAACTCGATGGTGTTCCGGGCCAGCACCTGTCTGGTGGTATAGCCGAACTGGGTCAGGTAAGTGGCATCTACTTTTTCCATCAGGCTGTCCACCTTATCCTGAGTGGCGGTATCCGGGGCAATGTCCTGGGTGATGGGCAGCAGTTCATAGGAGTCCATGCGCCAGCGCCCGTCCGGCTCTTGGGTCATGGAGAGGGAACCCAGGTTCCGGCCGTAGGAGCCGCAGGACACGATGTAGGTGCTGCCGTGCCGGATGGGCTCGTAGAGGGAGGTATGGGTATGGCCGCTGACAATCAGGTCGATCTCCGGCACGGCCTTTGCCAGAATCTCGTCTTCGGACTTGCTTTCGTCCTCCGCAGTGCCGCTGTGGGAGACGCAGACTATCATATCGACGTTCTCTTTTTCGCGGATTTCCGATACCGTGTCGGCGGCGGCCTCCGCTGCGTCCCGGAACTGCAGCACACAGGTAGGGGCACAGGCCAGGGAATCCTCGCCGAAAATGCCGAACACGGCAATCCGCACGTCCCCTTTTTCTACGACTACATAGTCGCACAGGCCATAGGCTTCAAACGCGTCCTTCAGGAGCTGCTGATCTTCGGAAAGCCCCTGAGCTTCCATGGCTTCCCAGTCAATATTGGACAATACCAGGGCGGGCACAGGCTCTCCGCATTCTATGGCGGCGTAGAGGGCGCCGGCAAGCCCCGAGGAGCGGTAATCGAACTCATGGTTGCCGAAGGTGCTGACCTCGCATCCCAGAGCGCCCAGCATCCGCAATTCAGGCGCATCTGTGTGGAAGATAGTCTGCACCAGCGTGCCCATGGAGAAGTCTCCGGCATCCAGCACCAGGACATCGGGGTTCTCCGCTTTGGCCCGGTCGATCAGTGTCTTGATTTTGGCAAAGCCGCCCAGTGTCACATCCTGACCGTCCTCCACCGTAAGAAAGCTGTTCAGGTGGGAGTGGGTGTCGTGTAGGAACAGGATGTCCACCTGTTTTTCGGCTGCGGCTGACGCCCTCATGCCAAAGGCGGGCAGGGCCAGAAGGGCAATCAGGTAAATCATGATGAATCTACGAAAATATTTCTTCATATGGATAGCGCTCCTGTTTCATGTTTTTTATAGAGATATGTTTTTTATTATACTGTTTTTGGGGGGAAAAGGCAAGGAAATTGCGCCGGTGCAACGGGGGCTTTCAGGAGGGACCGGCGGCGCTTTGAAAGGAATCATCTGTGCATTGGAAGGAGTATAGCTGTGTTCCGGAAGGAATCAGGCTCCTGTGCGGAGTCGATATATGGCAAAGGCATGGAAAACAGCGCGGAATCCGCGGGAGTGTTGAAAAATGAGGTAATCCATGTTACTATTGTTTCATAAATCTTAATGTTTCCTTTCGTGACGAATGCGCTAAGATGTGGTATAGTTCATTGTAAATCAGCATAAGAGGTGAAGCAGGCGATGGACGACAGTACGAATAAGAACGAGATGGAGCAGATCCAGCGAGGTCTGGAAGCGTTCCTGGAAAAAGAGATGGACTCCGCCCAGAATTCCCAGGAGGGCCGGCGCAGAAACGGTCAGGGAGCGGGACACGCCAAAGCGCCGGGGGAGATTGACCTCATCGGACAGCCCCGTGACAGGAATCTGGAACAGGCCAGAAAAAGGTGGCAGCCTGACAGGGAAGAGCCTTATCAGTCTTATCAGGCGGAAGAGCCGATGGACGAAGCGCCTTATCAGAGCCGCCGGAGCGGAAACGGCGGATATACCGGCAGGTATGACCAATGGGAAGAGGACGAACCGTATATAAATAGACGGGATGAAGACAATGCCTATTATCAGGACGACTGGGATACCGACGGCAGATATGATGACCGGGATAGCCGGAATGACGATGATGCGGATTTCTATCAGGACGACTGGGACGGGGAGACAGAAAAGACGCATGTAACCGGACGGCGGCAGTGGGAGCCAAACGGTCGAAGGCGCCAGTACGAAGAAGAGTCGTACGGACGAAATCGCCGGTACGAGGGGGAAGAGTCCGGCCGCCGAAACTACCGGTATGAGGAGGAAGAGCCGTACCGCAGGAGCCGCCGATACGAGGAGGAGCAGCCCCGCCGGAGCCGCCGGTACGAAGAGGAGG
>CAJUFI010000082.1:10061-16813 GCA_910585665.1 uncultured Acetatifactor sp.
AGCAGCCCCGCCGGAGCCGTGGGTATGAAGAGGAGGAGCAGCCCCGCCGGAGCCGCCGGTACGAAGAGGAGGAGCAGTCCCGCCGGATCCGCCGGTACGAAGAGGAGGAGCAGCCCCGCCGGAGCCGTGGGTATGAAGAGGAGGAGCAGCCCCGCCGGAGCCGTGGGTATGAAGAAGAGGAGCCATACCGCGGGAGCGGGCGGTATGAAGAGGAGGACGCATACCCCAGGCGGCAGTCCGGGGAGGTCTCGTCCCGGAAGGGCGGGAAGGCCTATGGGGAGGAGCCGTCTGGAAAGAGTCAGGACGCAGGTCGGCGGCAGTCCCGGAAGAAAGGAAAGTCCCGGGAGGCAGAGCCGCCGCGGGAGGAGGGTTCCCGGATGTCGAAAAAGAAACAGAAGCAGGAGAAAGCTTCCAAGAAGAAGCCCCGCAAGAAAAAGCACCGCCTTCTGAAATTCCTGATTGGAGCGGCGGTCCTGGTCGCCCTGCTGGGATTCGGGCTGTACCAGCTGGTGGGCGTAGTGTACGGCAAGATGACCTACAGAGAGATTGCCGAGTATACAGCGCTGCCCATGGAGACGGACGGGGTGGTGAACATTCTGCTCATCGGGAACGATTCCCGGAAGAACGGAGAGGACGGACGTTCCGATGCGATGATTCTCCTGTCCGTCAGCAGCAAGACGAAGAAGATATACATGACTTCCCTTCTGCGGGACATGTATGTGGACATCCCCGGACATGACGGCAACCGCCTGAATGCGGCCTATTCCTACGGCGGCCCGGAGCTGCTGATGGAGACAATCCGGCAGAACTTCGGTCTTCCGGTGAACCGCTACATGCTAGTGAACTTCGGGGCCTTTGTGAATCTGGTGGACGAGGTTGGGGGCATTGACCTGGAGCTGAGCAACGATGAGGTGATATGGGTCAACAATTACCTGGTAGAGTACAACATCCTTACGGAGAACCCCCAGGGGACATTTGAGCTGGATCCAAACCTCAGCGGCATGGTGCATCTGAACGGCCCCCAGGCCCTTGCCTACACCAGGAACCGTTTCCTGGGCACGGATTTCGGCAGGACGGAGCGGCAGAGGAAAGTTCTGACAGCGGTGATAGGGAAACTGCCCTCTGCGGCGCTGACCAATATGGGCGGGCTGATAGACGGCCTGATGCCGAACCTGACCACGAATTTGACCAGGGGAGAATGCTTCCGGCTGAGCCTGATGGCGGGTAAGCTGATCAGTTACGAAATCGTGTCCGACAGCATCCCCCAGCCCGGCACCTACAAAGATGTCACCATCCGCAAGATGCAGGTGCTGGAAGTGGATTTTGAGGAAAATATCAGGTACCTGAAGGAAAAATTATACGGAGAATAGAGGAAAGGCGGGAAGAAGATGGATTTTATCGTACTGTTGTTCATAGGCGCATTGTGCATGTACGTAGCCGGGAAGATTTTAAGCAGCGATGAGAGGAACAAAGTATTCAACAAATATTCCATCCAGGTGGAGGACGTGAAAAAATACAATCGATTCTGCGCCGCTTTGGTGATCGGTTTCGGCGTCGTGGCGGAGATCACCATGTTCTTTGCGAATATCACCACAGGGCTGGTGAGATTTCTGCTGACGCTGCTCCTGGTCGTAGAAGCCGTGATTGTCATGAAAATCTACGGCAAGGGCGAAAAGAAAATGCTGAAAAAGAGGTGACAAAAGTCAGCCATGAGAAGGAAAATGACGATACCGGCCCTGTTGCTGTGGGTTCCGGTGCTGCTGTGCGCCTGCGGAGACGGCGATGGCGCTTCGGCCCTGGCCACGGATGTGTCCGCGGTCTATCTGGGCGAAGGGGAAGCTTTAGACGGGACGGAGGACGGGACAGGAAATTCTCCGGGAGAGACGGAAGGAAGCGGCGGAACCCATGGTCAGGAGCCGGAAGGGCCCTCTGGAGGAGCCGGTTCGGCCCCGGACGAGAATATGTCCTCCAATCAGGAGGGCACGGCTGCAGAGGGGGACGGCATGTTCCCGGTGGGATCGGAGGGGGCAGCTTCCCCGGGACAGAACGGTGCGTCCGGTGAAGGCGCAGAAGGAAATGGCGCGGAGGGAACAGGGCTGCCGGAGGGAGCCGGCGGGCCGGCGCCCTCATCGGAAGTCAGCGTCACGATTTCCGCTGCAGGGGACGTGACCATGGGGAATTATGTGGGACAGGGCTACGAGGTCTCCTTCCGCCAGACCTATGACCAGGGGGCGGGAGACGACTATTTCTTTGAAAATGTGAAAGATATCTTCAGCGCGGACGACCTGACACTGGTGAACCTGGAGGGGCCTTTGACCTATTCCGAGGATTTCCGGGAGGGACAGACCTATTGCATCTCCGGCGACCCGGAGTATGTGAACATCCTGACCGCGGGCAGCGTGGAGGCCGTGGGCATGGGCAACAACCACCGCCTGGACTACAAGGAACAGGGCACCGCCGACACGGTGGCGGCGCTGGAGGGCGCGGGAATCCTGTATGCCTATGACGGGAACTACTGCATGTACGAGGCCAAGGGCATCCGGATCGGCATCGTGTCCGTCAACGAGGTGGGACAGGGCGCGGGCGTGGAGAGGTATCTGCAGGAGGGCATCGCGAAGCTGCGGGAGGAGGGCGCGGACCTGGTCCTGGCGTGCTGCCACTGGGGAATCGAGAGGGAATATTATCCGGAGGACTACCAGAAGAGCCTGGGGAGAAAGTGCATCGACTGGGGCTATGACCTGGTGATCGGGCACCATCCCCATGTGCTCCAGGGCATAGAAGAGTACCAGGGAAAGTTCATCCTCTACAGCCTGGGCAATTTCTGCTTCGGGGCCAATCGGAACCCGCCGGACAAGGACTGCATGATATTCCAACAGACCTTCACGTTCGTGGACGGGGTGAAACAGGAGGACGCGCAGATACGGGTGATTCCCTGCTCGGTCAGCTCCACTCCCAGCCGCAATGACTACAAGCCCACTCCCGCCCAGGGGGAGGAGTCCCAAAGAATCCTTGACAGGATAAACGAGTTCAGCCTTGAGATGGGCGTGCGGCTGGACAGCGAGGGTTACCTGGCAGACTGAGGAAGGGCCGGCACAAACGCAATAATGTGGAGGGCCGGAGAGGAAGGATAACGTATGGAAAAGGCATTTAAGCTGGATTTTGAAAATGATAAGCTGGGCAGCTTATATGTGAACTGCTGCGGCTGTTCCAGGACTGAGGGGCTCCACAGCTTCGGGCCGGCATCCAAGCCCCATTATCTGATTCACTATGTGCTGGACGGAAAAGGGCTGTTCCGGTTCCATGATAAAGAATACCGTCTGGAAGCCGGGTACGGCTTTCTGATACAACCGAACGAACTGGCGTTCTATCAGTCGGACAAGGACGAACCCTGGAGCTATCTGTGGGTGGGCTTCGGGGGAAGCCGGGCGGGGGAGTACCTGGGAGCCATGGGGCTGTCCGCCAGGCACCCGGTGTTCGCCTGTGACAGGGATCAGGAGCTTTACTCCATCGTGAAGGACATGATGGAGCACAATACCTTCGGCGTGGCGGACGACCTGCGGCGCAACGGGCTGCTGGGGGTGTTCCTGTCCGTGCTGGCGGGCAGCGCCGGGGTGGTGGCCAGGGAGGAGGAGGACAGGGGGAATCAGTATGTGAAGAAAGCGGTGTCTTTCATTCAGAGCAATTACTGCAATCCCATCAAGGTGACGGATGTAGCGGACTATGTGTGCATCAACCGAAGCTACCTCTATACGCTGTTCCAGAACTATCTGGGGATGTCTCCCCAACAGTTCCTCACCACCTTCCGCATCACGAAAGCCAGGGAGCTTCTGGACTCCACCTCCTATCCCATAGAGAGCATCGCCCTGTCCTGCGGGTACAGCGACGCGCTGGTGTTCACCAAGGCTTTCCGGACCATGAAGGGGATGTCCCCCTCCCAGTACCGGAAGCTCAGCCACAGGGAGAACAGCAGGGAGCAGCTCCAGGAGGTGGAGCACCTGATTGCGCAGCTTCTGAATCCCGAAGGATGACTGCGGGCAGGGCAGGAAGGGCATGGGGTGGGACAGCGGGAGACGCATGGAGCGGCATACGGAAAGCGGCGCATCAAAGACCAGGCATAGGATATGCGCGGCAGAAGACAAGGGCATCCGGAGGCGGGTGCGGAATAGAAAAGGAGCGAAAATGAGGATATTATTATTGTTGAGAGGATCGGCCAGCTGCGGGAAGTCCACATGGATAGAGCAGCATGGATTGAAGCCCTATACACTGTCGGCGGATGACATCAGATTATTGTGCCAGAGCCCTGTGATGCTCTCGGACGGCGCCACAGGCATCAGCCAGGCCAATGACGGCATCGTCTGGAAGACCCTGTTCAGCATTCTGGAGATCAGGATGCAGAGAGGGGATTTCACGGTGATAGACGCCACCAATTCCAAGACCAGCGAGATGAACCGGTACAAGGAAATGTGCGAGACCTATCGGTACCGCATCTACTGCGTGGACTTTACCGGCATTCCCATAGAGGAGGTGAAGCGCAGGAACGCGGCCAGGGAGCCTTTCAAGAAGGTGCCGGAGGCGGTGATTGACAATATGTATTCCCGGTTCCGGACCCAGAAGATTCCCTCCGGCATTAAGGTAATCGGGCCGGACGAGCTGGACGGCGTGTGGACCAGGCTGTTCGACATGTCCTCCTACCGGAAGATACATCACATCGGGGACATCCACGGCTGCAATACGGTTCTGCAGAAGTACCTGGCGGACAACGGCGGGCTGAAAGACGATGAAATGTATATTTTTGTGGGGGATTACATAGACAGGGGCGTGGAGAACGCTGAGGTGGTGAAGTTCCTGCTGTCCATCATGAACCGCAAGAACGTGCTGATGCTGGAGGGCAACCATGAGAGATGGCTCTGGCTGTGGGCCAATGACTGCGAGGGCAGGTCCAAGGAGTTCGAGCTGGTCACCAGACCCATCCTGGAGGCCTCGGGAATCAGCAAGAAGGACGTAAGGCAGCTGTACCGGAAGTTCGGCCAGTGCGCCTATTACAAGTATGGGGAGGACATTTATCTGGTCACCCATGCGGGGCTGAGCACCGTGCCGGAGAACCTGTCCTTCGTGGCCACGGAGCAGATGATTAAGGGCGTGGGGAGTTATGAAGACTCGGAACTGGTGGCGGAGGCCTTTTTTGACACTACGTCGGAAAACATTTATCAGATTCACGGACACAGGAACTTAAGGCAGACGCCGATACAGGTCAACGACAGAGTGTTCAACCTGGAGGGCCAGGTGGAGTACGGCGGGAACCTGCGCTGCGTCCAGGTGGACAGTGAGGGCATCCACTGCGTGGAGGTGGAGAACACGGTCTACAGGACGCCCCAGATGCAGCAGGAGCAGACAGTGGTGAACAGCTCCGTGGCGGACGTGATCATCGCCCTGCGGCACAATAAATATATCCAGGAGAAGAAATTCGGCAACATCTCCTCCTTCAACTATACGGACAAGGCCTTCTACGACAGGGCCTGGGATGCCCAGACCACCAAGGCCAGGGGGCTGTACCTGGATGTGGTGAAGGGCAGGGTGGCGGCCAGAGCCTACGACAAGTTCTTCAATATCAACGAGCGCCCGGAAACGAAATTCGACATGCTGCAGCACAAGCTGCGCTTTCCGGTGACCGCGTATGTGAAGGAGAACGGGTTCCTGGGGATCGTGAGCTATGACGAATACGGGGATACGCTGTTCATGGCCAGCAAATCCACCATAGACAGCCAGTATGCCAGATGGTTCCAGGAGATGGTGGGAAGGAAGGTGCTGCCGGAGAACCTGGAGAAGATGAAGGAGTACTGCAGGGCGGAGGACGTGTCCTTTGTGTTCGAGTGCGTGGACATGGCTCATGACCCCCATGTGATAGATTATCCGGAAGACCATCTATATCTGCTGGACATTGTCCGCAACCAGATGGAGTTCTCGAAATATGAATACGAGGAGATGTGCCATGTGGCCGCCGGATTTGGGCTGGAGGTAAAGGAGAAGGCCTGTGCGCTGGCGAACTGGCAGGAATTCTTCGACTGGTACTATGACGTTCTGGAGGAGGACTACGAATATAAGGGCCGCCGGATCGAAGGCTTCGTCATCGAGGACAGCGCGGGATACATGACGAAGCTGAAGCTGTCCTATTACAACTTCTGGAAGTTCATGCGCAATGTGTCCCATGAGGCCATAAGGAAGGGTCATATCAGCAAGACCTCCGCCCTGACCACGCCGCTGGCCAACGAGTACTATGCCTGGGTGAAGACGCTGCACCTGTCGCCGGACAGGGAGAGCCTGCCCAGGGATATCTGCACGCTGCGGAGGATGTTCTATGAAGCAAAAGGGCTGCAGCGCAAATAGCGCAGGGCCTGTGCGGAGGGAAGCCCTGCGGCCTGAGGACAGGGATGAGCGAAGGACAGGCAGAGACGGCGGAAGAGGAATCCCGAACAGGGTACGGTCTGCGTTTTGCGAAAGCCCCGGGCGAGGATAGAGCGCCTGGGGCCGGCTGCGCAGAACAGGCCGGGTAAGTGCCGGGAAATGTGTGCTGAGAAACAGGTAGCGGCAAGAAAAAACCTGGAAATGAAAAACCCTTGAATCATGTTGCAGATTCAAGGGAAGAAACCACGGAAAACATAGTTTTCCATAAAAGCAAGGAAACAAGGAAGAAATCGGCGCGACAGGATTTGAACCTGCGACCTCTGCGTCCCGAACGCAGCGCTCTACCAAGC
>CAJUFI010000083.1:0-14675 GCA_910585665.1 uncultured Acetatifactor sp.
TTGAGATTTTTGTATACAACTATATTGCTTAAAAATTAATGCATCAATGTACTAGATAAATCGCATTTGGATAGAATTCCAACATCGACTCCCACTGTACATAAAATTGATCAGCTAATCTGTAAAGTATTTGACCGGTTTTTGTTGGAGATGAAACTTTTGCAAATGATTCAATATAAATCAATCTCTTTTTGAACACTTTCGCAATTAGGCACAGCGGGACCACAGCAAGGACTCCTGTTGTAATTACGACATCTGGTTTTTCCTTAAAAAACAATCTCATGCTCTTAAATGTATTCACAGTCATCCTAAAGAGAAATAGAGCTTCGTTCCTATTGACCTGCTGAAGATAATATATCTGCTCTCCATCTATAGATGCTTCATATTGTGTTCTCTCAGTAACTATAAAACTTTCATACTTCTTCATTAATGGGGCAAGCATTGTAATCTGCTCGAAGTGACCACCAGAGGATGCAGCAAAACACAGTTTTTTTCTCATCTTTATTTTTTCCATCTTTATTTTTCTCCGTCTTTTTGTAACTCCCTTTCCAATTTGAAGTTTTATGCGCCTTGATTTAAAAGTGCCACTTCCCTATGATACGAATAATTGCAAAAAAGATAATGCTTACTTTTCCCACACTTGACATAAGAATCTTCTTTCCAAGTAGTATTTTCTATACACAAGAAACAGCTTTAGCCCTACCACAAATCATCCATCCTATTACACATCCCTGGTTCCAGCCTATCTTGTGCCATAAACAGCATTCCTATAGCATTACATAACCCACCACTGGCTTTTCCAGCGCAGCGATGCTCTCATGCTCCTTCTGGGCTTGCCCTCTGGAAGACTTACCTCTTCCCTCCACCAGAATCACAGCATCGCACTCCCCCAAAGCCTCCAGTGTGCCAGCCGTCCGGTTCATGTCCGCCCCACTGCCAGCATGACGTTCTTCTACAGAAGCGGCACGATGGCCTTCGTAATCTTTTGAAAATCCACAGCGTCCACACTTCCGGTCACTAGAAACAGCCCGCCGTCCTTCGCAAGGTCAGGCCGCCGACCTTGAACGAATAGGAGTGGTATGAGCCGCACTATCGGGTCGGTCAGGGCCCATCATCCTTTACATCAGCTTTGCATAGGTCAAGAAGGCAATGCCCGACAGCGTCTCCCCGTCTCCCCCTGCCGCCAGGTAGTTCTCCTTCTGGGAACGGAAGATGTACTCGCTGGGGGCGAGCCAGATAATCCTCTGGCCGGGGTGCTCCTCCGCCAGCCTGAAGGCGATGAGGGACTTCCCCGTGCCGGTGGGGTGAATCAGGGCGGCGTCCCCGCGCTCCTGCATCATATGTACAGCTTTCCGGTACGCCTGCTCGTTATGCGGGTACGGCTCAGCGGCCATCTCCTTCCCTCCCTCTGTCGCAAAAAGTGTACTTTTTGGGGCACATCAGGGGGATGGGCATATTTACCAAAAAAAATGTAACTTCACTCTTGATTTTATGCCCAAGTTGTATTAAAATAGGGATAATTTGTTGGACGTTTGGACAGCCCCAAAAAGTACACTTTTTGGCGCACATGAAAAAAGATTACGTTCCCTAAACAAAGTCGTCTGTTCCTGAATCCACCCCTCACCAGGCGAATCCACTTCTTTCACACATAAAGGTTTACGCCGCCAGGCGCACCCCAAAAAATCCGCCCCGCAAAGCGGAACGGATTTTTCAGATTTGAAATCAAATTAGCGCCTCTTCCAGAAAGAAATCAGCAAGCCAACGCACCCACATCATTTACCCGCCAGGATTGCCTCGCGCATCGCTTCGTGCAGCCCCGTGTATAGCTCATCGTAGCAGACGCGCTTCTGCTCCAGCCTGACAGCCGTGGTATGCAGGGACAGCGCGACCTCTCCGTCCCCGCCGGAGAATGTCTCCCCGTTCCTTGCCCGAATCGCCTCCGCAATATTCTCCGCATAGGCTTCCTCTCTGCTGTCCGTCAGGATGCAGAATTCATCCCCGCCAATGCGGAACACCACGTCTCCCTCTCCCGCTGCGGCGCTCATGCGGTCCATGGCCTCGATTATGGCCAGGTCCCCCGTCTTGTGGGAAATCTCATTTATCCGTATCATCTCTTTGATATCACAGCAGACAAAATAGCAGTCCTTCCTCTCCTGGAACAGATCATAAAGCTCGCTGATATCCACATGCCTGTTGCCCATATTGTCTTGACCTCCATTCTCCGTCGGTATCCGAAGCCTCGGATACAGCTCATATTTCATTTTCCGAAATTCTGAGGGTTTGCAGTTCCATACCTGCCTGAACGCGCGCGCAAAGGATTCGTGTGTGCTGTATCCGTATTCCAGCGCAATGTCCAGAATCGTCCTCTCCGGGCTTCCGGCCAGGAGCCTGGCCGCCTGCATCATCCTTCTGCGGACGATGTAGTCATGGACGGATATACAGTTTACACAGCGAAACATTTTTTCCAGGGTGGATTTGGAACAGAAGCATGCGGCCGCCACATCCTCCGTCTTGATGTCATCCCGAAGATGCCCTTCAATATATTCCAGCGATGTCAGCAGCAGCTCCACACGACGCATCCCAAATCACGCCCCCTTTCGATATCGTGGTTCCATTATAACAGGGATTGGAGCACAGGGCTTGACTTTTTGAATCGATTCTCAGATTTATGAATCAAATCAACACTTTTGACAAAATATAGATACAATGCTATGATTGCATAAGGTAGGGAATACTGTACTGTCTGTAAGAGCGGGAACAGATGATTGTAGGCAGAGGGAGGCAATGCGTATGTGCAGCCGTTATCATATAGATGATGGGACAGCAAAGGAAATCGAAATACTGATAAGGCAGACGGAGGAAACGCTGCACCAAAACACTGCCGCCGCCTTAAGGCAAATCTGCAGCACCGACATTCACCCTGCGGACAAAGCCCCTATTCTGGCAGCAGAAAACGGCGGAATCAGCTGCATCTGGTTGCGTTGGGGCTTCCCTATGCAACCGGGACAGGGAAAAGGGCTGGTCTTCAATGCAAGATGCGAGTCTGCTGCCGAAAAAAATCTTTTCCGGGAAGGCATCCGGCACAGGCGCATCGTCGTCCCGGCAACGGCTTTCTATGAATGGAACCGCCAGAAAACCAAATATATTTTTCAAAAGGAAAGCCGAAAGACACTCTTTATGGCAGGATGCTGTAGACATTATGGCGATGATGAGCGCTTTGTCATCCTGACCACTGCCGCAAACAGCTCCATGCGGCCTGTCCATGACCGTATGCCATTGCTGCTGGACGAAGCGGAAGTAAAAGAATGGATTCTGGACAACGAAAGGACAGATTCGCTCCTCCGAAAAATACCATGCCCGCTGAATCGCAGCACGGACTATGAACAGTTAAGCTTTTTCTGACTGTCCGTTTTTTTACTGGTGCGCAGGGCATCTGCCGGGAAAGGCATAAATTTTCCCTACAGAAGCTACAGCAGCTATTTTCCGACAGTTCCTTAAGTACAATCCGGCATAGAATCGACGATATCTGCCAGCCACTTCCTATACTGCTCTTTGACCGGCTCAGGGCTCACGATGGCGGCGTCCTTCCCGATGCCCGCCAGCCAGCCGAAGAACTGGCCGCTGACCGTCACCTTCGCCCGCACCCGGAACGTCCCCTCCGGCATCTGGCGGATGTCCGCCTCTCTCCCGAAGCGGTCCAGCACCACGCCCACCAGGCGGTTGGGGAACTGCAGCGTCACCATCTGCTCCTCCCCGCCGTACATGCCGAAAATCTGGTTTGTGTAGGCCGCCAGGTCCACCTTGGCGAACTGGTCCACGCCCTCCCGGGCCTCCCGGCATACCTCCACCTTCCCCATCTTGTCCACGCGGTAATGCTTCATGTGTCCGTCCCCGCTGTCGTAAGCCGCCAGATAATAATTCTCGTCCTGCCAAATCAGAGCCCAGGGGCTCACTTTCCGCAGGCTGTTGACCCTGGGCACCAGCTCCTTTCTCATGTTCCAGTCCAGATACTGGAAGGAAATCTGGCGGTTCTCCTGGATGGCTCTGTGGATATTGTCGATGCTGTAGTAGACGCTCTCGTTCTCTGTCTTGATGCGCCCGGCCACGTACACCTGGCGCTGCAGCTTCCCGGCATCATGCTTCCCCGCCATCTGCTCCAACTTCTTGATTAGGCTCCGGGACTTCCTGGTGGTCAGGAAGCGGGAGGACTGCACTGCGTCCACCAGGAGCTTCAGCTCCGCCAGCTCGAACTCCCTGCCTGCCATGTAATAGCCGCCGCCCAGCCTGCTCTGCACCTGGACGATGTCATATCCGAAGTCGCACAGCTTCTCGATGTCATCATAAATGCTCTTCCGCTCGGAGTGGATGCCGTTGGCTTCCAGGTTGGCGATGATGTCCGCCGTGCTGGCCGGATGGTTCTCGTCCGTATTCTCCGATAAGAACTTGACGATATACAGTAATTTCAGTTTCTGGCCTGAGGATCTCGCCATATCTCCACCGCACCTTTCCCTGTCTCTTTCTGAGGGCACGATTCAATTTTACTCCATTTCTGCCAGTACGGAAAACTTCATCTCATCCCCGCTGATCTGGGAGCCCATGTATTCTTCTATAAACGTAAAGTATCCGTCCGCACCCGCCTGTTTCTCCCAGCGATCTATGGAATCCCTGATTCTCAGCAGGCACATAATCGGCTCCTTGTAGTACTCCCGGAGCTCTGCCGGTTCTGTCGGCATCCCGGGAATGCTCTTTATCACTTCGTTGGTGAAAGGGTCGAATGCCATCAGCAGCGCTTCCTCAAGCTTTCTGTTGTCCTCGTCCCGGAAAGCTTCCACGTCATATGCTTCTCCCGTATACCGGCTCTTGATATCGAACAACACCAACCCGATTGCCTCCCGCAGGCGGCGGCTGTTTGACTTCGGGTTCGCCCGGCGGATTTTCAACGCATTGCTTTCCATAGGAAACAGCAGCATCGCGTAGGCATCCTCCTCCCCTTTTCTTATCTTTCCGAACTCCTTTTCCATCTGGGAATAAATTCTTTCAAACTGGTATGCCTGCATCGCTTTCCGCTCCCTTTTGTTTTTCCATGCTTTCGCCCAATACGATCTCACGCACCTTATGTAAATCATCGATTACATAATCCGGCTTATAAGCCGCGCTCAGCTCAGCGTCCGTTCTGTCTGTCTCCTTATCTGCCGCCCTATGGTACCAGCAGGTGGCGATTCCGGCCTGTATGCCGCCCTTGATGTCGCTGGTGAGGCTGTCCCCCACTATCAGGATCCTGGACCTGTCCTTTTCTTCGATATGTTCCAGGCAATAGTCGAAAAAGACGGGCGAAGGCTTCGGGCTTCCCACCTGTTCCGAGATGAAGATGCCGTCCATCACTTCCGCCAGCCCGGAACGCTCCAGCTTGTTCTGCTGGGTGGCCGTGACACCGTTGGTGACCGCATACTGGCGCACCTTCCCCCGCAGGGACTTACAGATATCCAGCGAATCATCCAGAAAAGCATAGACGCTCCCAAGGGCAGCCTGGTATCCCTCATTGAAAGCCTCTATGTCCACGCCCTCAATGCCCAGTTTTTCGAACAGCAAAAGAAAGCGTCCCGTCAGAAGCTGCTTCTTCGTCACTTCTCCCAATTCAAGACGCTTCCAATAATCATCATTGATCTGAACATACAAGCCAATCTGCTCCCTGGTAATCTCCCTCCCGATAGAGCGGAAGCACTGCGTCAGCGCCTGCTGCTGGGAACAGGAGAAATCAAGGAGCGTATTGTCCACGTCCCAAAGGACAGTGGTGAACCTACTCATTGCTGCCCTTGATGGCAGCCACTGCCTCGTTCTTCGAGGCTTTCTTCTTCGCCATATTGATGCCGATGGCCGTAGCCACCCCAGCCACCACTACGATTACCAGCATTACCATCAGATAAGACATAAATGAATTCAAAAAACTAACCAGCATAATCCCTTACTTCCTTTCGTAATACATGAGATGCCTTTTCCGGCCTCTCTTTCCTTCTATCATTAAATATACCAGATATGGGGCATTTCCGTCAAGATAATCGCTGTAGTTTTTTACTTTCTCTCATCCAGATACAATCGTACCCGGTTCTGCAGGATCCCTGCCACCTCTTCCACGCTCTTGGTGCCGTGGAAGCACTCCGAGAGCCCTTCTTCCAGGATCTGCCCAACCTCCTGGGGCATGGGCGGGCGGGGCACCGCTTTCTCGTAGAGGGACAGCAGCCTCTCCTTCGCCTGCTCCTTGTCCACCGGTATCGTCACTTCCGCCCCGTCCATATAGCGGACAAGCTCTTCCGGCATGGTGTCCAGCTGCTCCAGGAAGACATCCTGCCGCACGCTGAAATAGTAAAGCTTCGCCAGATCCTTCTGTGCCCGCTTCCCCAGCAGATACTTCAGGAACGAAAGCGCCGTCTCCTTCTCCTCCCCGGAAGCCGTCGCCCGCACCGCAAGCGGCTCGTCGGAGACGATGTAATGGCAGGACCCCTCCTTCCCTGGAAGGCCTACGTAATTGACCTGGTCTCCAAGCTTTGTATCGTAATAGGCTATCTCTTCCGCGTTGGTCAATGACACAAACTCTCCCAGGCAGTTCCCGCTCCTGATCCGTTCCGCCATCTCTGAGGAGTCCATCTGCCCCATCTCCCCAGCCAGGCGGTTGGCCAGCTCCACGGCATCCGTGAACCTCTCTGTGTCGAAATATGCCCTACCCTCCGCCGGATCTATGAAGTAGCTTTCCTCCGGGGACCTGCACAGGAATTCCCGCAGGAACCCTTCCTGGTTCTGGTATTCGAACAGCATCTCCAGTCCCTCCGCGTCCTCCAGGTGCCCCAGGAACTGCCCGTAGTCCCAGCTCTCCTCCTGATACGACACAGTGGCAAAGGTCTGCAGATACCAGGAGAGGCACAGGCCGTACTGCTTCCCGCCAATCTTCCCGCTTTCCAGGGGGCCGGCCAGCAGGGCGTCCTCCATCCCCCATTCCGCCAGCGCGTCATCCAGGCATTCCCAGAGCTTCTCGTTGTCCGCAAAGGACACCAATGAAGTGTCCACCAGGACCGGTCCCTTGCCGGAAGCCAGTTCCGTAAGGAGCCTGTCCTGCTCCTCGTATGCCACCATTTCAATCTTGCAGTCGTTATGGCTCCAGTTGAAGTTCGTTACCGCGTCGCGGTAGGTCTCTTCCTTGTCCTTGGCCACGGCGAACGTCACCTCGGATATCTCCTTCTTTTCTGCAGCCAGTTCCAGACGCAGGTAGAAGTCCTCCCGGTTACGGCGCAGAATAATCTCTATGTCACCGTCCGGCTGTGCCCGCATGGCCCTTATGAAGCCGGCGGTGCCCAGACTGATCCCGCTCTCCTTCCACAGGTACAGCTCCTGGTTGTCTTTGCCCTGATAGTCGCAGCGGTACAGCCCTCTGGAGGTGGCGTAGAGCAGGGTGCTGTCATCATAACAGGTAAGGTACATGGGCTTTCCTGATTTCCATTCCTTGTCCTCCATCCTTACCAGCTCCTGCAGCCCGTCTGTGGAATCCATTTCCATAAGATAATACGTGCTCCCATCTTTTGTCTGGTCAAAAAACACACAGCCCACTCTTCCATCGGGAAACGATATCAGCTGGTCCAAAAAAACTTCATTTCCCTGGACTGCTTCCTCCCATAGCAGCTTCCCCTCCCTGTCGCAGACCATGAACCGTATCGATGTCTGGTCCGAAGGAACCCATGCAAGGTACAGGTTACAGGCCTCATCTGCCATCACGTCCTCCCCTGGTACGAGATATGTGCCTTCCTCTCCATCATATGCTTCGGTAACCACCACAGGAATGGTGAATCCGGCTTGTACCTGGCCGACCTCATCCACAATGCAGACCCGGCTCGGCTCCGGATACCTATAATCCAGCAGTCCGATTCCCCTTCCGTCTGTGAGCTGGAAGAAATGGCATTCTGCTGCTTCCTCCTCAAAGAACGCCCCCTGGCGGCCAAAGGATAGCTGAGTCTCCGCCATCTCGCCCTCCTGGTTCACCATCTGAATCACCGCATAGCCCTCTGAATCCGCCCATCCCTCCGGCTGGAACCATGCATAACGCCCCATCCCTTCCGATCCCATGCAGACCTGCCAGATTCCGCCATATACCAAATCCTCCGGCGCGTCATATTCCAGCGCCGTCCTGTATGCTTCCGTATAAAAATACGAATCGTCTGCAAGCTTTTCGCCAAGAGACAGGGAGGGAGATTCCTCGCGGCCCCCCTGCCCTGTCGCTTTTGCCCCTTCCTCCTGGGATGCACCTTGGCCGCACCCGGATAAGGAAAGCGCCAGCCCAAGACATAATAGCTTTGCAAGAAATCTCCCTACTGTCTTCATCTACCCTATCTCCTCTGTCTATACATACTACTTTCCGCAAGTATGTCCGGTCTGACCGCCGTCCTGCACAACCATGTCACCATTCTCCAGTCCGCAGTCCGCGCATCTTATCCGAAAGTGTATCTGGTACTGCTGATAATAACATGTAGCGGTTTGTCCATTATTTCCATAAGTATAAATATGGCTTCTGGTGTAAGATGTAGTCTGCTGATATACCCTGTCAACAAAGTTATGCGGCGGGCATTTTGCCTGCACGGACATGGCAGATACATTACTTTGTCAAAATTTGTTTTGGGTTTCCGTTACTCACCTGATTATTATGACTACAACATCCTAGTAATTTGATGTATATATATTAACACCCTTTCTCCTTTATGTCAATAGGATTCAGCCTATCCATTCCCACGCCCACTGGAGTTTTACGCTTTAACATCTCGTAAATAACCAATACAAGTTTGCAGCAATTTTTATTGTACTTCCAGGCTTTTTCCTAAACAAATTGTAGCGGTTATTTTCCGACAATTCCTAATTACCACAAGTATGCCCGGTCTGACCGCCATCCTGTACAACCATATCTCCATTCTCCAGTCCGCAGTATGCGCATCTTACCCGTAGATGTATCTGGTACTGCTGATAATAACATGTCCTGAGCTCTCCAGAAGTTGCATGCTTATTATGGCTTCTGGTATAGGATGTAGTCTGCTGATATACCCTGTCAACAAAGTGGTGCGGCGGGCATGTTGCCTGTGCAGACATGGCAGACGCACTGCTTCCCAGCAAAGTCAATGCAGCTAAACATGATACTACTGTTCTTTTAATCCTCATTTTCGTTCCTCCTCGTTTTGTTTGAAATTTGTTTTTCAATTTCCGTCATTTTCCTAATCTTTATAACTACAAATTCATAGTAGTTGGATATATTTATACTATTACTCTTTCTTCTTTATGTCAATAGGACTCCTGCTATAGTGATGATAGATTTGCTGAAACGTCTGAAAATCAACGTGGAAACGGCCAAAGTTGCTTTGTTACTCTGTTGTCAATATTGTACTACATGTCATCAGTAATTTCAGGATCCATTTTAGCTATAGATAAAGTCACCACAGCAATCTTTCCCCGGCATGCGCCGGATGGAAGCTGGCGCGTCCACCCGGCTCTGCCCGCAGAAATCAGCCCATCCATTCCCGCGCCCGCTGGATATACGCCTGGAACTTTTCTTCCCCCCGCACGGCATTGAACCATTCCCAGCCGTGGGACGCTGTCAGCCCGTGATACGCCAGCCACGCGTTGTCCTCAAAAAGCTGACAGTAGGAAATGGATTCCCTGGTGCCGTCAGGAAGCTTGATGATGCGTTTCCCTTTCATCGCCCGGATGCCGCCGAAGATCAGGGGATCTCCCACCTCCAGCTCCGCGCCGTCAAGGATGCTGTCCCATTCGGGGAAGATTCTGAAAGCACGTTCCAGATATTCGTACCCCTCCTCTTTTTTACCGCACCCGAACAGGGCACAGGCAGCCCGAAAACAGGTGGCGGCATAAAATCCCTTCCACGCCGGGGGCATTCCCTCCCCGCCGCATAACCCTTCCACGACCCACATCCGGTATTTGTTCCATGCGACCGCCATCTCCGGTGCTGCCCAGTAGCGGGCCGGGCGGGCGAGGAAATGGGACAGGAGATGGAAGTTATTGACGGCATGGCGCAGACGGCTCTCCTCATGCTTCCCTTCCTCCCAGAGCCGGTCCTCCTCGATTTCGCCCCAGATGGCTCCATATTTCGTAATCGGCACAGTTTCCCGGATGCCGGTCCTGTCTTCAAAAATTGTTATCTGCCCTTCATCGTCCTGGACGTAGGTATACTCCGCGGCTCCGACGAAGCCGTCCGTCAGGCCCATGGCATCATAACGGCGCATCATGCCGTCTGCCATGGGCATATAGCCCTCCCCTGTCCCCTGGTAGGCGGTGAGCTCATAGACCGCTTTTCTCTCGCCGTCGCAATACTCGTTTTCGGTGCGGACGATGCCCACACCCTCCGCAAAGTAATAGGTCTTCTTCCCGCCACGGTAGGAAAGCCCCTCGTCAAATCCCTGGATGTCCAGGGAAATCTTCAGACAGTTCTCAAAGGTTCCCGCCTTCGTGGCGATTCTCCCGCCGTCCTGGCAGTCAATCCTGGTTTTGACAGAGCTGTTCTCCCACCGCGCATATTCCACCAGGGAGGATGCCCCCACCTTCCATTCGTCTGACCAGATTCCGTTCACGGCATCCTGGAGAATCCCATAGATGTCATTGTAGAGCAATGGTTCCTCCGCATCCCATACCTCGTCGCCCATGGTATATTTCCACTCAAAAGACCAGCGGAAGTCGTGCCCCATCGTAAGGACATCCTTTTTCCTCTGCACGCTGCTCTTGACGAAGAAATTCCAATGGCCTGTTGCGGCATTGCCCGGACGCATGGGAGATGTCTCCAGAATCCGCCTTGCCACAGAACAGGCCGCCCTGGTGTGGGCCTTCTCCATGGGCGTGCTGGCAAGCGTCTCGGCGCGTTCGATGGCATGGGACATGTCGCAGAGGACTTCCCGGCCGCCCTCCTCCCGCCAATATTCGTTCCGGATCTGCTGGATCATGTCCAGCCAGGAATCCTCGTCGTACTTCAGGCGCTCTATCTCATGGCCGGAAGCCAGGACGGCAGACTTTCCGTCCGCATGGGATACCTGGAACCTCAGATTCGCATGCATGACATCGGGGGCGTACTCCCCGGCATATTCCCATACATTGCCCGCCGCCATGGGGAGAAGACCCTCCCCTCCCGCAATGCGGTAGGATTTTAAAATCCTCACATCGGTGAGGCCGTCCAGCTTATGCTCATGCCTCACGATGCCGACTCCCTCTTTGTAATAGCTCCGATAGATGGAGCAGCCCTGGTCGCTGAAATGCCTTGTGGCCCAAAGCTGGCAATTGTTAAATGTCTTGCCTGCCGCCTGCACCTTCTCGCAGTCGGAGACAAAGGTCAGGGTCGTCCCGTCCGACCCGGTGTAAGTCTCCCCCAGGGCAAGGCCCTCCTTCCAGAAATAACTGTCGCAGAGGGCGGAGTTCAGGAAGATGTCATCGACACCCAAATCAGCGGAATTCAGATGCCCCTCCACGATTTTCTCCTGCTTCCAATAGCGGGGCACGCCGTCTATGTACCGCAGCTCTGCGGCTGAGGCGCTGAGCCGGTATTGCTTCCCGCTTTTCTCTCTGTAGCCCTCGGAAAGCTTCTGCTCCATCTCCCGGGCGTAGGGCACCAGCGCGTAATACAGGTCAGAGGGCTTTAAGGTCTCCCGCACTTTGCCGTAGGCTTCTTCACCTTTTTCCGCTTGTTTTTCTCTGAAATACTGATATCCCAGCCAGAACCACTCTCTACCCAGGGTCCGGGGGAAGCCCGCCTTCTCCAGCATCGGTATCTGCTTCTCCCGGATGAAATCCAGCCTGCCGCCCTCGTACACCAGGGAATCCTCCCTGGTCACGATGAATTCCATGACTTCATCGTTATGGCCTAACTGCGCCGCCTCTTTGATTCTGGCAAAGAGGGCGTCATTCTTCTCCCCCGGAAGCCACCACCAGCCCCGCATCAGCACATCCGCCAGGGCATGGTATTTGTCCCCGGATTCGGGAAGCTTCTCCACTTCCCCCAGGACATCGCCGTATACGGCGCAGAATCCGTCCTTGCTCGCTCTGATCTGCCAGAGCTTCAGTTCCTCCACCTTTTTCATCACCCGCTGTACGAGGGTGTCTCCATATTTTTCGTCCATTGCGCAAAGCCCCTTTCTGATCCTTTTTCTGCCATCATGGAGCTGCCACTTGACTGTCCCCACGGAAATCCGCATCCGATCCGCTATCTCCGCCACCGACAGCCCTTGAAAGTAATGCAGTTCAATGACCTTCCCCACTTTCTCAGGCAGGCTCCCCACCCTGTGGCGCAGCTCGTCCCTCTCTTCCTCCAAAAGATATAATTCCGCGGGATCCCGGTTCTGCCCGTCGGCGAGATTCCGGTTCTCTACCGTCTCCAGCGGAAGGAAACTGCGGTAACGCATCACCATGTTCAGGGCGCAGTTCCTGGCAATCCGGCAGACCCACGCCGCGAACTTCTGCGGCTCCTCAAGGATGTCCAGCTTCATCCACGCCGTGACGAAAGCGTCCTGCGCCGCGTCCTCCGCCATGAATAAATTATGTGTGACGGACGCTGCCGCCTGGACTACAGCTTTCTGGTGCCGTTCTACCAGAATTCCATATGCGCTTTGCTCCCCTGCAAGGGTCAGCATGACCAAAGTTTCATCGTTTTGAGTTTTATGCTGCAAACAGGTATCCTCTTTTCTGAATTTTTCTGAATTTGTAACGGTTCCGTGCACTGAACCGTCACATTGATTTCACGCGCTTGTCTAATAGACACATATGGGTGGAAAAAGGTTGGGAAGAATTTTAAATCTTTTCATATCTTTTTATAAAAAATCAGTTCGTCGTACTCAGTCCGGTCTCCCCAGGGTTCCCGATAGCCATTTGGTATTCTGCCGCACAATTCCATTCCGATGGCTCTGTCGAACTGCTCGGTTCCATCGCTGTGGCAGGTAGATATGACATGGTCACAGCCCAATTCCCGGGCATATGCGAACCCTTCCTGACAGAGCCGCTTTCCCAGGCCTGCCAGATTTGCCTTTATCAAAAAAGCGACTGCAAATAGCCGCTACGAGATGAAAGATGTTTCTCTTATATTTCAGGTTTTTCCTCCATAAGTTGTGCAGTTATACTCGAGACCGCCAGCCATATCTGTCCAGAGTGGGCATATATGGCTGGCGGTCTTTCGCTGTGGATTACTGCATTATTGGACTACTTCCTCCCTTTAGTCCCACCAGAAATACCAGACGGTAGACCGCCGCAGGGTGTCGGCCAGGGCTGCGATCTCTTCAAAGTTCTGATCCATGTCCGGGCAGAGGCCGTACTGTTCCACGGCCACCTCCATGGCCTCGTTCCCGGGGACTGGGGCCGGGAGGTGGAACTCCAGCTCGTCATGGGTCATAGCCGCAGGAACCGCGCCATGCTGCTGGAACCAGTATTTTGCTGCCGCCATCAGCTCCGGCGTGTCGGGGCAGTCATTCCAGTTGCCGAAGGGCAGGTAGGCGAAAATCTCCCAGGGGTTCTTCACCGGGATTTTCGCCAGAATCAGGGGACAGGTCATCTGCGTTCTTTCGCACCAATAAGAAGCGAAACGGCAGTTGAGTTCATCCTCTGTATCCGGCTGCGCGTCTTCCTCCATCTCGCCCAGGACTTCCTCCCAGTCCATGTCGTCGTCCTCGGCATCTTCCTTGCGCTGGCCGATCAACTCCTCTAAGACTGCTTTGCCGTCTTTCACGGGAGCGGCCAGCATCTTCTCCCGGTATTTTGCTACTTTCTCCGGTTGGAAGGCATAGTCGTCAGCGCCATCGTTTTCCGGGTCGGTGTTCATCACAAGGCACTCCCACAGGGTTTCGTCCACCTTCACCAGCATGGGGATAAAGCCTTCCCGCACGCCGAGGCGCCGGGCATAGCGGTATGCCGACATGATGGGGTCATCGTCCCTCATGGAGGGAAAATAGGTGCATTCGCAGTCCAGGTACTTCATCATGGCCTGCGCCAGCTCTGAGGGCTCCAGGGTATCTTCGTCAAAGTCCTGGCTCTGCCAGTTGGTGAAGCGTCTTTGTATCACCTTTGCCATGGCCTGGTAATAGTCCTCGTCGAAGGGGAGGAACAGGTAGGCTTCCTCCCGGAATTCGTCAGAGTGGTACCGGGCTTTACCAAAGTATTCCAGGGCGTAGTCGTCAATGTCGGCGGGGTAGTACGGCTGGTCGTTTTCCCCGTAGTAGTATTGGGCAAAGGCCTGGCCCTGCCGGTTGAACAGGGCGGAGTGCAGGCAGCCGGACAGTTCTTCCCGGATGAATGTCCGCAGGTCTGTGTTGCCGGGGCGGGCTTTGGTCAGTTCTGTTATGGCGCTGTATTCCTCCAGGAATGCTTCGCCCATCAGGTCATGTTCCATGCACCAGCGCAGGTAGATGGCCATGTGGTTGTAGGCGTTGATGGGGGCGATGTCCAGCCCCTTTTCTTCGATGCTCTCTATGTGGCAGATGGCATAGTCCATTCCGGTGGTGTCGTCATCCTCGCCGATGTCGTCATCTTTGTGGCTGGCATCCTTCTTACCGTCTTCCTTTTGGCAGTCCTCCAATTCTTCCAGTTCCTCTATGTCCGCGCCGTCCTTCTCCGGTCTTTTCAGGGGCACTGTGGCTGCCTCCCGGCGGAAGGTGTGGAAGTTC
>CAJUFI010000083.1:14775-16311 GCA_910585665.1 uncultured Acetatifactor sp.
CTCCGGTCTTTTCAGGGGCACTGTGGCTGCCTCCCGGCGGAAGGTGTGGAAGTTCGCCCAGGGTAGGTGGGTATTTTTAAAAAAGGTCTCTGCCCTATCCAGCGCCGCGGGGAGATCCCAGGCGATGAAGTCCACATAGCCGCAGTAGATGCCGGTGGCTCCGCCGGTGAGGGTGAGCGCTTCTGCGCCGTCTCCAGCGGTGAGGGCTTCCTCCAGGCTGTCCCGGAAGTCGAAGATTTTCTGGCTGCCTTCCTCTTCCTGCAGGGTGCACAGGGGGTAGCAGAGGAAGCCCGCCACTGCGCCATCGGCGTGGAGATTGTCCATCTGGTAGTTGTCGGCGTTCAGGTAGCCGTTGATGAGCGGAGCGCAGCAGGTGGAACCGGCGATGGTATCCAGCCGCCAGTCGGCGTCCCGGTCTTCATTGGGGGTCATTTTATAGCCCAGGTAGCATTCCAGGCAGGCCTTGGGGTCGGTGGACAGATCCAGCCCCAGTTCCCTCAGCTTGTGGGGCAGTTCGGTCAGGGTGATGGAGGGCTCCTCTCTGGGCGCTTCCAGCACATCCAAGGAGTCGATGTATCTCATGTGGGGGATTTCGCCCAGCATCTGGTCGGTGAGGGTGACGATGGCCCACCAGACCCGGTTTTCCTCCTCCCGGAGCATGGGGAGCAGCTTTTGGCAGTAGGCAGAGAGGGCAAAGGTGTTTTCGCCCCGCTCTTCCAGCCAGATCTGCACATCCTCCCCGGATACCTCCCAGCCCAGGTCTGTGCGGAGGCTTATATCGGGGTTGGGCTGGCGGCCTACCAGGATGTTCCAGTGTTGCAGCACTTTTTCCGGGGCGTGGCTACGGAAGTATGCCAGTTGGAACAGCTTGACTTTGTCTCCCTCCGGGGTGAGGATCAGTTCATGTTTCTCTCCGTTGCATCCTATTTCAAAGGAAATATCGTCAAAGACCAGGTGCAGGACTTCCTCCATCTGGGCCGCGATCTCCGCGCCCCGGAGGTGTTCCTTGTCCTCGTCCATCATCCGGCGCAGCTCCGCTTCCCGCTCGGCAAAGGTTTCCCACCAATTTACCGTCAGCTCCCGGAAGCACTCTGCAAACTGGGGAAGCGCGATACGTTCCTCGCAGTAACCGATCATTTCCCTGGTGTCCTCATCGTCCGGGCAGGCCTCCAGCGCCCTGCGGAAGTAGGGCAGCGCCCGCCCTTCCTGATCCAGGTAGTAATAGGCATATCCCATACGGAAGTTCCAGAAATGGTCGCCTGAGAAATATTCTTCATGGGGCGTCAGCAGGGCGATGGCTTTTTTGAGCGCCGCCCAGTCGGAGCGGAAGGTGCCCCAGTTGTTGTAGGCTCTGGCCAGTTCGCTGTCCATCTCGGGGGTGCGTTCTTCGGCGGGGATGGCTTCCAGCGCGTGGATGATCTCCTGGTATCTGTCCTCGGCGTTCCATCTCTGGCACTGTTCCAGCAGATTCTCTTTTTGTTCCTTATCTTGGGCTGTCTCTACTGGATGAGGGAGGGGCTCCTTTTCGCTTGGCAT
>CAJUFI010000084.1 GCA_910585665.1 uncultured Acetatifactor sp.
ATACAACGAAAACGGCTATAAACTTGCATCAGTTATTTGTAGACAATTCCTTAAGAACTGCCGGAAGACAATTCCTGAGGAACTGTCGGAAGACAATTCCTTACTTCCCTTTAGGAACTGTCGGAAAATAACTGATGCAACTTGTTTAGGAGAAAGCCCGGAAATACAAGGAAAACGGCTATAAACTTGCATCAGTTATTTGTAGACAATTCCTTAAGAGCCTCGAGAAGCTTATCTGTCGTTCTGTGGGATTAGTATAGCCTGCATTTCTTAACAGACTGCCCTGACAATTCTAAAGAATTTTTAAATAAAAGCGAAAACAATGCAAAAAGCCGGGAGCTTCCCTCCCTTTCGGAACAGAAGCCCCCGGCTGCACGAATCACATTCTATCAATACCACACTTTCACCGTCTTGATCTCAAAGGCCCTGAAATCAAGGGCCAGCTGCTGTACAGGCCCGTACTCCTCCTGAACCTCCTCCAGCATGTCAGTCACCGCCGCCCCCTTCACGGGAATGCCGAACGCCAGGCTGACGGTCTCCCCGGAGCCCTCGGCTTCATACAGGCGCAGCACGAAGCTCTTCTCCCCGGAACTGTCCTCCCCTTTAGACTCCGCGGGCTTCACCGTCTCCACGATCACATGGTCGCTGCCCACCCGCAGCAGACTCTCCATAGGCAGAGCGCCCTCCACGATGACGGGCTTCTCATTCAGTAGATAAGCCGGGCAGATGACGTTCTCCGCGGACAGGCTTCCCAGGTGGGGAAGGAACGCATAAGTGCACTCATGGATGCCTTTGTCCCCTCTGAAATCCGGCAGACAGCCGCCCTTGTGCAGCGACAGCCGCATCTGGCCCTCCTGTACGCTGATGGCGTATTTGCAGTCATTGAGCACTGCCGCCCCGCAGCGGGTCTCGGACAGGTCTGTATACTTATGGTTAGACACCTCAAACTTCGCTTTTTCAATGGAAGTGTTCCGGTTGGTCACCCGGCGGATATAGCCGAACTGCACTTCCTGGCTGGCGTAATCCGTGTGAATCGTGGTGTCGAAAGCCGTCTTCAGGAACCGGTGGTCATCCTGCCAGTCCATCCTGGTATCGAAGACCACTTCCGCCGAATCTGCATAGAAAATCACATCCTGCTCCAAAGTGGACTTCGCGCTGAGACGGTAACGGTTCCGGATACGGTACTCCACGCCGCCTTCGGCCACCACCTCGGAGGAAAGCAGCTGCGCACAGTCGCGGAACTTGCTCTCACAGTCCGCGTCCACGTCCCAGTTGTCCCAGCTGGCGGAGACCTCCTCCGCCAGCAACAGCGTGTTGAGCGCATAGCCCTCGCCCCGGAGCTGCCTGCCGTTCCTCTTGTCCACCAGGGACTCCAGGTAGCCCTTTTCGTTGAACACCGCCTTCACCACCGGCGTCTCCAGCACATTTCCTTCCGCTTTGAACACAGAGTCCGCTTCCGCATGCTCTTTCGTCATCTGCAGCACCAGGCTGCCGAATGCGGGTATGGTGATGCCGCGGACTGCCAGCTTCCGGCTGCCGTCCCTGTCCTCGATCACCTGTTGGACATAGTCCCCGCTGACATAAAAGCCCTCAAAGGGCAGATAGACCACATCGCTGCGGTCAAAGGACAAGGTATTCACCAGGGTGACCGTCTTACCGGAATCCGCACTGCTTCCGATATCCGCACTGCTCCCAGCATTCGCGCTGCTTCTGGTATCCGCCCCGCTTCCGGCATTTTCCCGGACCCCCGCCCCCGTCCCCGAAGCCGTAGGAAATCAGACGCATGTCGGAAACCGTCCGCTCCTTGATGGTGTTGCCCCCGCGATCCAGTAGATTGTCCTTCATGGCGGCAGGATCCGGCCATACATGGGTCCTGTTGAAATGCACCAGAACCCCGGAACCGTCAATTCTCTTCCAGATAAAGGTATCGTAGGGGAACTCATTGGTGTCATTCCAGGCAATCTTGGTGGTCAGGAAATACTTCACGCCGCAGCCCTGCATGATCTGGGGCAGCGCCGCGCTGTAGCCGAAGGTGTCAGGCAGCCAGAAAGCATCGGATGTGTAGCCGAAATTCTCCCTGGTGAACTTCTGCCCCCAGACGAACTGGCGGACCATGTACTCGCCGGAAGGGATATTGCAGTCGCACTCGATCCACACGCCGCCGTTGGGCTCGTAGCGCCCCTCTGCCACGCGCTTCTTGATGTCCTCGAACAGGTCGGGCTACATCCTCTTGATGATGTCGCTGTGGTAGGCCGAACTCTGGATAAAGGTGTATTCCGGGTACTGATCCATCAGGTTCATCTGATTGGCGTAGGTTCTGGCGCATTTCCCTTCCATCCAGACTACATTTATTCCCTAATCCCTCCATGTCGCCAAGCCTTCCCTCTTCCCTGATATCCCCTATCTTCCTCTTTGCACTTTCTCAATGATACACCTATGCTCTTTCTTCTTTTTATGATAAGTTATGCCTACCAGTAAAATTTCTTTCTCATATTTTTCCAATACTCCTGTATAGTTCCGGGCTTTTATCTGACTGATTGCCCCCTCTGCCGACTGATTCCACTTCAATTCTACAATCATAGCCGGTTTATCAGAATGTCTCCTTGGCACAAAGACGATATCTGCAAATCCCTTTCCTGCCGGCAATTCCCGTATCAACGTATAATCCTTTCTGGCACTGTAATAGGCAATCGTGATTACACAGCTCAAGGAAAGCTCATTGTTATAAGCAAGCACTGATGTATTGGCCGTATGCACCTCATCTATTCCCCTGGCCACCGCTTCGGAATCCCCGCGGATTGTCGCTCCCAATAATTCCTCCGAAGCTTTCAGCATCTTCACAACGTCCTCCCAGCCTCCGTCCTCTATGGCATTTTCGAATTCATCAGCCACTTCCTGGTTTGGGATAAAAGTCTCCTGTCTCTCCAAATCATATGCCAGATACCCTAGATGAATCAGCAATGTCATCACATCATCCCGGCTCTTCACGCTGGTCATGTCGTTTTGGAACCTCTGGGGATTGATTCTGCACCGGCCCCCGCCCAGCATCAGCAGAATCGCATCCTTCAATCCGTCAAAATCCATGTCGATATACATCTTAAGGGCTTCATATGTCTCCGTCCCCGTCCAGTAATTCCCGAATTCCTCACTCAGCATAGCTTCCACCACAGACCGCGGACTATATACGGATCCCACCCGATTAAAATAATATCCGTCATACCAATGCTTTGCTTCCTCAAAATCCATATGGAATTGTCCGCACAGCCCCCGGACTTCCTGTTCCGTAAAACCCACATATTCCGACAGGACACCCGGATTGATCATCGTGAACTCTTTAAAATTATTCAAAGCCGACTGGGTTCCGTATTTCTTAATCGGCAGAATTCCTGTCATATAAGCCAGCTTGGTAAACCGGCCGGCCGGTGCGCTTTTCAACAGCCCCCGCAGAAATTCGATATATTCTCCCTGTAACTTTTCGTCAAATCTGTCCTCACGGAACAGACAGTCCCATTCATCTATGATGATGACAAATTTATCACCTGTCTCCCTGTTTATTTCAGCCAGGGCGACTGGCAGAGATTCTTCCCCCTCTCCGACAGAATCCGGATAAGCTGCCCGAAGCTCCTTTATCACTTCTTTCTGCAAGGACGAGACAACGGTCCTTCCGCTTCCTGATGTCGCCCGAAACCAGGCAATGTCCAGATACAGCACAGAAGACTGATTCAATTCCCTCTCAAAGGATGGATCAGACCCAATCCGCAGCTTTTGAAACATCTCATAAGAGTCACAGGTTCTGTCATAATATGCGGCAAGCATTTTGGCCGCCATGGACTTGCCGAAGCGCCTGGGCCTGCTGACACATACATATTTGCGCTCTGTTTCCAGCACTTTGTTCATATAAGATATCAGGCCTGTCTTATCCACATAGATTTCCGAATTCAAAGATTCCTGAAATGTCCCGTTGCCCGGATTCAAGTAAACTCCCATACAATTACCCCTATCTCATGATATACTACAGAATGCCAGAATTTACCGTACTGCACTGGTTAAACGTATATGGCTGGCGTTATGTAGTCGAGTTACCCGGAAATTTTAACTGTTAAGCAGTATAACTTATCGTACCATGAACACAGCAACACGCATGGCACTTATGGCCATCCGGCCGCTTTCTACTATAAATAAGGTCATCTTATCATAAAATGAAGAATTATACAATCCACACAACCCATCCCGAAAAATTTTCACCTGTGCGGTTGCAATCCAATGGCTTGTCTGCATGCAAGCTATTGCAATGCAGACGGGCCATTGGATTAGCAACCCACTTCCAAATGAGCAAAACGCGGCTGCGAATGCAGACGCAAGAGCGCGCAAGCGCGAGTTTTGCGAATGCGGAAGTGGGTTGGATGCTCGAATGAGCATCCAACCGCACAGGTGGAAAAATTTATCAAACTTTCCAAAGACCCCTTGACATGGAGTTCACTCCAGCCTATATAATGAAACTACTCTCAGGAAGAGGTGAC
The DNA here is from genome assembly GCA_910585665.1 of uncultured Acetatifactor sp. Classification (GTDB taxonomy): domain Bacteria; phylum Bacillota; class Clostridia; order Lachnospirales; family Lachnospiraceae; genus Acetatifactor. Next base: position 4,521 of record CAJUFI010000084.1, read on the forward strand.
ACCTATGACAATCAGAGAAGTATGTGAAAAATACCATGTCTCCCCGGACACCCTCAGGTACTATGAACGGGCGGGGGCCATACCGGCGGTGAACCGGACAAAGAACGGCATCCGGGATTATACCCAGGAGGACCTGGGCTATGTGGAGAACGCCCTGTGCATGCGCAATGCCGGCGTCCCTGTGGAGATGGTCGCCAGGTACCTGCAGCTGTGCCGGGAAGGGGACGAGACCTTTTCCGCCAGGCGGGACCTTCTGAAAGAAGCCCGGGCGGAAATCCTGAAACAGATCGAGAAATACCAGCGGGAACTGGAGCGTCTGGAATACAAAATCCAGCGCTACGAAGCCGCCGTGGAGACGGGAGAGCTTGTCTGGGACAAGACCTTTTCCTTCCATCCGGAGACGGAAGCCCATGACCAGGCAGAAAGCGGGGCTCCGAATCCGGCAGCACACGGCACAGGCACATGACAGCGTGCTCCCGCAAAGCACCTACCTACCTTCCCGCAGAGTCCCGGTATGCAATCATGGCGGCGCTGGCGTGCCTGGCGGCTTCCTGCATTCCACATTCCCACAACCCCCGGCGTTCCGCGCTCCCGCAGATAATCCAACATTCATCATAAGGAGGACATAAACTATGGTCTACAGAAAATTCCAGAATCTACAGCTTTCCGGCCTTGGGCTTGGCATGATGCGCCTGCCCGTGCTGGAGGGAGAAGACAGCAAAGTGGACGAAGCCGCTGCCGCGGAGATGATTGACTATGCCTATCAGAACGGCATCAACTACTTCGACACGGCATGGGGGTACCACAGCGGCAATTCCGAGCTGGTGGCCGGAAAATATCTGAACCGGTATCCCAGAGAGAGCTATTATCTCGCCAGCAAATTCCCGGGCTACGACCTCTCCAACATGGACAAGGTGGAAGAAATCTTCGAGAGGCAGCTGGAGAAATGCCAGACGCCCTACTTCGACTTCTACCTGTTCCACAATGTCTACGAGGGGAATATCGACGCCTATCTCAACCCGAAATACGGAATCTGCGACTATCTGCTGAAACAGAAAGAAAACGGCCGCATCCGCCATCTCGGCTTCTCGGCCCACGGCAGCGTGGAAGTCATCCGGCGCTTCCTGGACGCCTATGGAAAACATATGGAGTTCGGCCAACTCCAGCTCAACTACATGGACTGGCACTTCCAGAATGCCCAGGAAAAAGCGGCGCTGCTCACGGAACACGGCATCCCCGTATGGGTCATGGAGCCCCTCAGGGGCGGCAAGCTGGCCAAAGCTTCCCAGGAGATGACAGCCGTGATGCAGTCCTTACGCCCTGACGAGACCGTCCCCGGCTGGGCCTTCCGATTCCTGCAGAGCATACCCGGGGTGACCATGGTGCTCTCAGGCATGTCCGACATGGAACAGCTGAAAGCGAACATGGCTACCTACGAGACGGAAGCCCCCCTGAGCAAGGAAGAATTCGACACTCTGGTGGCCCGCATGGACGAGGAGACCAGGAAGGCCGGGCTCCCCTGTACGGCCTGCCACTACTGCACCAGCCATTGTCCCAAGGGGCTCCCCATCCCGGAGCTGATTTCCCTTTACAATGAGCACAAGGCCACCGGCGGCGGGTTCATCGCTCCCATGGCCATAGGCAGCATGCCCCAGGAGAAGCGGCCCGCCAACTGCATCGGATGCAAGGGCTGCGAGCAGGTCTGCCCCCAGCAGATCAAGATTTCAGAGATGATGGCGGACTTCACTTCCCTGATTGGAATGTAAGCGGTTCCATCGCCTCTCCATAAAATGGACCGCACCAAACGCCAGAAACAGCAGCAAGACCGCTCCGGCTACGGTGATCCAGGGATTTCGCGTAAACCCAGCTACCAGATACCCGGCGAAGCATACCACCGCCACCAGGGTCGCATAAGGCAGCTGGGTTTCCACATGTTTCAGATGCTCGCACTGGGCCCCGGTGGATGCCAGGATGGTGGTGTCGGAAATGGGAGAACAATGGTCCCCGTACACGGAACCGGCCAACGTGGCCCCCAGAGACGGAATCAGCACAGCCGCGCCCTCTGTCCCCACACAGATCATGGATACAATGGGCAGCAGAATGCCGAAAGTCCCCCATGCCGTCCCCATGGAAAAGGACAGGAATGCCGCCACGGCGAACACCACAGCCGGAAGAAAGCTCAGCGATAGGTTGGCCGTGGTGACAAAATTGCTGACGAACAGCCCTGTCCCAATCATCTCCCGGCACACGCCGCCCAGGGCCCATGCCAGAATCAGGATCATCAGCGCCGGAATCATGGTCTTGATGCCGTCGATCACCCCCGTCATGAACTCCCTCAGGCTCATCAGCCTGCGCGGTATGTACATGGCCATAGCCACCAACAGGGCCGCAAAAGTGCCAAGGGTAAGCCCCGCTGTAGGGTTCTCCCCGATGGCTTCCGCGAAAGGGCGCCCGCTGAAATATCCGCCCACATAAGCCATCCCCAGAATGGAACAGATAATCAGCGTCAGAATCGGCACCACCAGATCCGGCACCGAGCCCTTTTTCACCCCGTCTTCCTCTTTCTGTACCTCTGCGCTATCCGAACTTTTGTTCTCCTCTGCCTTTTTCATAGGACCGAAATCAAAATCCGTAATGCTCAGATAAAACACCATCACAATCGTCAGAATCGCGTACAGGTTATAGGGAATCGTCCGGACGAACGCGTTCAGGCCCCCCGCTTCCTCCACCTCCGACGCCACCGCCACCGCCCAGCTGGAAATAGGGGCGATGATGCAGATCGGCGCGGCTGTGGCGTCCAGCAGATAAGCCAGCTTTTCCCTGGAAATCCTGCATTTATCCGTAATCGGGCGCATGACAGTCCCCACCGTGAGACAGTTGAACCCGTCGTCCACGAAAATCAGGAGCCCCAGCAAAGCCGTAGCCAGCTTGGCGCTGACCTTGTTCTTGATCCGTTTCCCCGCCCATTGCCCGTAGGCGTTGGAACCGCCGGACCTGGTCACCACTACCACCAGCGACCCCAGAAGGACCAGGAAGATAATCATATATCCGTTTTCCCCAATCTTCGCCGCAATCATGTCAAAAGCATAAGTCACCGCCTGAAGGACATTCCCTCCCGTGAGGAAGCAGTAGACGCCCATTCCCGTGAGAACCCCCAGGAACAGGGAGGAATATACCTCTTTGCTGATCAAGGCCAACGTAATCGCGATCAACGGGGGCAGAAGGGACAGCCATCCCGCTTCTATCATTTCCAGATTCATGCGCACCATCTCCTAATAATTTATACTGCCTATCCCTAAAAGATATGAAAGGAACCTACTCCCGAGCATAAACTACTCCACTGTCTCGTCGGCCGCCCACCGCTTCCTGGCAGTCCGGAGAATCCAGTCCACTGCCGCCTCCCCATGTACGGGCAGATTCCCGGGAACCTGGACAGCCTCTTCCCCCGGCTCCCCCGCGCCTGCGTAAAAGGCCTGCAAGGCATACCTGGCCAGCAGTCCCGACACCCGCCCCCGCTCCACGGAATCCTCGCTGCCGAAGACGATGACCACCAGATCATGTTCCGTCGTCCCGTCGTCCGCGGTCAGGGACGTGACCAGACAGGCCCCGGCCTTGTTGGTGGTCCCGGTCTTCAGGCCGGTGACCCCCGGGAGATTGCTCAGCATGGGATTGGTGTTGCGCACCTCCCGGCCCAGGGACGTCAGGACAGCGCTTTTCAGGGAAGTGATGTCCGTGACCTGGGGGTAGACTTTCAGAAGGTAGGATACCAGCCGGAACATATCCTCCGCGCTCATGCGGTTCTGCCGCTTTGCCGGAATGGCATCTTCCGTATAGCAGGGCAGACCGTTGCAGTTGAAAAAGGCCGCCTGGGAAAGCCCCAGCTCCAGCGCCCTCTGGTTCATCCTCTGGACGAAAGCTTCCTCCGAACCGGCAATCCTCTCCGCCAGGCACAGGGCGCACTCATTGCTGGAGGGAAGAAGAGTTCCCAACAGGAGATCCTGCACCGTGATCTGTCCCCCTGCCTCCATGGGTATCACCCCGTCGCTGGACTCCGACAGCAGCTGCGCCGCGGGAGAGACCGTGACCCACTCCTCCAGGGAAATCTGCCCGGCCGAGAGGGCCTCCATGGTCAGCAGACAGGTCATCAGCTTGGAAGTGCTGGCTATGGCCCAGGGTGCGTCCGCCTGATACCGATAATAGACTTCCCCTGTGGCGGCATCCCCCACCAGCACACCGTTGACACCATAAAAATAGCCTGCTTCCTCCAGGGCCTCTGGAGAGACGTCGAAGGATTTCTGCGTATCGATCTGCAGTGAACCGGCCATAGGAAAACCAATGCCCACGTCCAGAATCATGGCCAGATCCGCAGCCATCATGAAGCAGTCGTAATACCCGGAGGGCAGCCTTACAATCAGGGTATAGTACGATACCGTCTCTCCGTTTATCTTGCATTCGTTCCGCCGCAGTGAGGTGTCCGGCCCTTCTCCCGTCTCCCAGGGGACATTTTCCCCTCCTACAGGCGTGTAGGCATTCCCGGGATTCAGAGCGATGGCATTCTTCGTGACCTCCAGCGAGAAGGATTTGTCCGTATCCTTCAGGGCCATGGCTATATCCCGCAGGGAGTAATAGGTATTGCGCTCATAGTCATGGTCCAGGGTCTTTACCACCCATGCTGTGCCCGCATCCGTCTGCACCTGGCTAACGCCGGGAATCTCAAAGCCTGCCTGCGCGTCGTAAGGCAGTGCGGCGCATACCAGAAGGACGGCCAGCATCAGGGAACATATTTTCTGCAGGAATGTTTTCATGGCATCTCCCTTCCCGCTCATTTTCACAAGAAATGAGGGACATCGTATTCTTCGTTCCACAGGTCATTGATCCTGATTCGTTTCCAGCGTATATTCCATGGGGTAATGTTCCGAATCGGCGGCAAACGGAACAAGGTCTGTCCCCTGAGACAAAATCAGCCGGGAACCCTCCCGGATATAGCATTCCATCTTGGAGACAGCCGTCCCGCCGGCATCGAACTGCCTGGTCAATATGCCCTCCCCGGCCTCATAGGTGCCGCTGCCGTCATAGGCAGCCTGCAGCTCTTCCAGGGATGGCAGCAGGGCCGGGCCACAGGACATCAGATAGGAGACCGTGGACATGCCGAAGGTCTGCTCCACAAGGGCTTCCACGGCATCCCTGTCCGTCCCGCCCGCATAGCCCGCCATGCGCAGCCGCTGGGCCACAAGCTCCCGGAACGCCATGGCAAATGCCTCATAGGCCGCCTCCCGGCAGGCTTCATAGTTTTCCGGCAGAATATGGCAGCTGAAAGTCCCCTGGGTAGTTCCCCGGGAACGGCCGGTCTGTTCGAAAGACAGATTGACCGAAATAGTTAAACCCTGCATATAGGACTCTGTCTCCTCCAGGGTGATGGAGACGGCTTCTATGTCCTGGAGCCAACCAAGGGCAGTGACAGCGGCCTGTTCCGTCATGTCCAGCTCCGCAGTCCACTCCCCCGAAAGATTTCCCTCATCTGAGGCGAAAAAATGCAGATATGCCAAAAGCGCGGTGGAAGCGCTTAAGGAAAGGAACAGCAGCGTCAATACGATTGTTTTCACGGTTTTGCCCATAGAAATCCCCCCTGACCCGCAGCAGCGTGGGCCGCAGCCTTTTTTGACTTAAATATCGGCCGCGCCTCTGAAATCCGCTGCAAAACCATCATAACATTTTTCCATATTTCCGTCAAATCGTTTTGGCAGCGGTTTCCTCTGCATTCGTATTATCCCAGGAAGCCCTCCTAATGATTCACATCCCCGTCAGCCGCGTCCAACGCTACGCCACCCGCACTGTCCACCGGCACCAGCATGCCGTGGAGCACATAGCGCGCTTTGTAAGGAATTGTCTACAAATAACCGCTACAAGTTTGCAGCAATTTTTGTTGTATTTCCGGGCTTTTTCCTAAACAAATTGTAGCGGTTATTTTCCGACAATTCCTAAATCAAAACCTCCTTCCCAGGCGATTGCCATCTCGATGAATCCCCGGAAAGGAGGCCGTCCCTCTTATTTCTCTATCAAAAATATCATCGGCCAGGGCGGCTGCACCCCATTATCGTAACCGTCATCCCGCATCAGCCCCTTTTCCATCGCCATGCGCAGGGCTATCATCAGCATTGCATGGTCGCTGTACAGATATTGCTTCTGCAGCGGAACGCTTTTGAGATGGGCCGGAATCGGCTTCTTTTTTCCTTTCATGTACTCCTTGAGCGGCGCTCTGAGTACTCCGGCCAGCTCCGCCTGTGTCGCCGCTAACATGCTGGTGATAATCCCGAAATCCGACTCCGAGAATACAGGTATTCTTAATTTCGGCCTACTGTCTTCGTAATACAGAACATTGCACTCCACAAGCCAGGGAATGCTCCTAAGGTAATGTTCCTCAAAGCCGCTCCGGCAGACATCAGCGCCGCTCTCGATAATGTACAGCAGTTTGACGAGCTGTTCCTCCCGAATGCCGTCCCCGCCCTCCGTGAACACCTTTATCGGGAAGCCTTCCGGATAATAAAGGCTCGCGCAGATGCCCTTCGTGTCCAGATAGCTGTCCAGACGTATGATGTTCTGACCGCCATAGGCGTATCTGTGCGCTTCTGCCCCAGCCGGAACCTCACCCGTATCCACATGCCCCATCGCAATCCACCTTCCGCCATTGGGCCTGTCCGGAAAAACCTGCTCCGCCTTTAATGCGTCGGAAAAGGCTTTGTAAGATCCATAATCAAATAGTTTGAAAAAGCAGAACAGCTCCAGCGCGTCACGCCTGACACCGCTCATCCGCTGATACATTTCCGTCTCCCGCAGTTCCCCGTAAAATCTTTCGAATGGTCTCCAGATTTCCCCGAACCAGCGGGCAATGAACTCTTTCTGCTCCGGAAGATATCTCTCCATGTCTTCCTTTGTGTAAATTATGAAATCCGTGTAGAATTTATCCCCGATTCCGGCCATCAGCCCGCCGTCCACCAGGCGCTTTAGAATCGGCTCCACATAAGCCGCCGGGACTCCGACTGCCCTGGCAAGCTCCGTCTCCGTCAGCGGCTTCTCATACGCGAGATATAGCAGGTTCTGCGCTATCAAATCATTCTCCACCAGCGAAGCCGGCTCTCCCGCCATCCCTTCGCATCCGCTGTTGCTGATCGAAAGCCTGACAGGCCTGTAGCTCCTCACATCGTAATGTTCCATATCATCCATCCCTTTCCTCATGCGGTTCCTTCCGAAAGACAGCCTGCTCTTCACGGTTCCCTGGGGGATATCCAGCGCTTCGGCAATCTCCGCGATGCTTTGGCCGTCCATGTAGCGGCGGACGATGACTTCGCGGTACATCTGCGCCAGGAACGCCACTTCCCTCCGCACGCGCACAGCCTCCTCCGCCGCAGTCTCCCTTGCCAGCCAATCCTCGGGACAGGAAGCCGCGCCGCTTGTCTCAAACATCTCGTCAATGCTGACCGCCGGCTGTCTGTAACGCTTCCGCAGCATATCATAGTATTTGCGTTCCATGACAGTGACCATCCATCCTCGCAGATTGTCTATCTGGCCGCCCCTTTCCTGTAAGAGCAGGGCCGCCAGAAGCGTTTCCTGCGTCAAGTCCTCCGCGTCCGCGATATTTCCGCATCTGTACAGCGCTGCCGACAGAAGGAACTCCATCTGATCTTCTATTCTCTCCATATGGCACCTCTTTTGAAAGCTTTCACCTAATATGTCGCCGGAATGGCGGTTCGGTTCGATGGGTTTGTCAAATAATTTAATTTGTCTGTCCCCCCAATGGCGCCAGTCCTGAATGTCCATGCAAAAATAATACAGAAAGCCTTGCGAAAGGCCGAAAACTATTATATGATACTGGTAACCATAATTTACAGAAATCTACGGAACAATCCCTTTTGGAAAAATACAGGAAAGAGGTAGAACAATGACAACCAACGAAAAAGCCCTTTTAAAGCATGAAGAATGGAACGGCAAGCTGGAGACCGTCTCCAAGACTCCCGTGAAATCCCGGGAAGACCTGTCCATCGCCTATACGCCGGGGGTGGCGGAGCCCTGCAAGGTCATCGCCCAGGACAAAGAAGCCGCTTACAAATACACCATGAAAGCCAACACTGTAGCCGTAGTCTCCGATGGCAGCGCCGTCCTGGGTCTGGGCAACATCGGCCCCCACGCCGCCATGCCGGTGATGGAGGGCAAGGCCGTCCTGTTCAAGGAATTCGGCGGGGTCAACGCAGTGCCCATCTGCCTGGACACCCAGGACACCGAGGAGATCATCAAGGCGGTCACCTGGCTGGCCCCCGGCTTCGGCGGCATCAATCTGGAGGACATCAGCGCCCCCAGATGCTTTGAGATAGAAGAAAGGCTGAAAGCCGCTCTGGACATCCCCGTCTTCCATGACGACCAGCACGGCACCGCCATCGTGGTGCTGGCGGGCATCATCAACGCCCTGAAGGTGGTGGGCAAGAAGAAGGAAGACTGCCGTGTAGTGGTAAACGGAGCGGGCAGCGCCGGCGTGGCCATCACAAAGCTTCTGCTGACCTACGGCTTCCCGAACATCCTCATGTGCGACAAAGCGGGCATCCTTTCCAAGACTGCGGAAGGCCTGAACTGGATGCAGCAGAAAATGACCGAGGTCACCAACCTGGCCGGCGAGACCGGCACTCTGGCCGATGCCCTGAAGGGAGCCGATATCTTCGTAGGCGTGTCCGCCCCCAATATCGTCACCGCCGAGATGGTGTCCGCCATGAACCATGACTCCATTCTGTTCGCCATGGCTAACCCCGTCCCGGAAATCATGCCGGACATCGCCAAAGCCGCCGGGGCAAGGGTCGTAGGCACGGGCCGCAGCGACTTCCCCAACCAGGTGAACAATGTGGTGGCTTTCCCGGGCATCTTCAAGGGCGCGCTGGAAGGCCGGGCCGCCCAGATCACCGAGGAAATGAAGCTGGCCGCCGCCGAAGCCATCGCCAGCCTGGTTCCCGAAGAAGAGCTGAGCGAGGACAATATCATGCCGGAAGCCTTCAATCCCAAGGTGGCGGAACTGGTTGCGGAAGCCGTAAAGTCCCATATATAGGCCACTTCTGTCATGGGAACCACCCCTGATTCCCATGGGAAACACCCCTGATTCCCATGGGAAGAAACGCCAAAGCTCCCCAATGTACCGACACATATCTCTTTATCCAAACTTAATAGCTCCAATGCTAAATTGAATGGACTAGCCTGACCTATTGTATGCCGAAAGGAACCAGACAGAAATCAATGATTTGACCATAAGCAAAGGCATATCCAGTGGGCTCATTGCCTGTGGGAACAGACGAAGCCAGTACAGAGCTGCCTTTTCAGAAAGGAAATAGTGACATGCTGCAAGATCCGCTGACCCTCTACAAATTAATCGTCCTGTATATGCTGAACCGCGTCAATTTCCCCATGACCAATGCACAGGTCAGCGATTATATCCTGGAAAAAGAGTACACGAACTATCTGACCCTCCAGCAGGTGATAAACGAGCTGAGCGATGCGCACATGATCTCCCTGGAGACCATCCGCAACCGCACCCATCTCTCCATCACGGCGGAGGGCCGGGAGACTCTGAAATTTTTCCAGAACCTTATCAACTACGCCATCAAGCAGGACATCGACGACTATTTCCGGGAGAACGAGTATGTCCTGCGGAATGAGGTCTCCGTGCTGGGCGATTATTACTACAGCGCCAAGGCTGGCGGCTATGAAGCCCATCTGGTGGCAAAGGACAGGGACATCAGCCTGGTGGATCTGCGGATATCCGTGCCCACGGAAGAGATTGCCGCCGCCATCTGCGACAACTGGCAGAAAAAGAACCAGGAAATCTACCAGTATCTGGTGGGGCAGCTCTTCTAAGCCCCTGCCGCCGCGCCTCCTCCATGGCGATTTCCGCCCAGCGGGTCAGCCGCTCTCTGCGGTTCAAGGCCTTGCGCCGTTTTCCTCTCTTCTGATCCGCTGCATATGTTCCCGGATCCTAGCTTCGTAGCCATTGCCGGAGGGCCTGTAGAATTCTTTCCCGTCCAGTTCGTAGGGGAGATACTGCTGCTTCACATAATGATTGGGATAATCGTGGGCATATTTATATCCGGTTCCCCGTCCAAGTTTTGCCGCTCCTTTGTAATGGGCGTCCTGCAGATGGGCGGGAATGGGCAGATTCCCCGTCCGTCCCACTTCCTGCATGGCGCTGAAAATGGCTTCGCAGGCCGAATTGCTCTTGGGCGCACAGGCCACATAGGACGCCGCCTGTGCCAGGATGATCTGAGCTTCCGGCATGCCGATGCGCTCCACGGCAAGGGAAGCGTTCGTCGCCACTACCAGCGCCTGGGGATCCGCGTTCCCCACGTCCTCCGCCGCGCAGATCATGATTCGCCTGGCCACGAAGGCCGCGTTCTCCCCCGCATAGAGCATCCTGGCCAGATAATACACCGCCGCGTCCGGGTCGGAGCCCCGCATGCTCTTGATGAACGCGGAAATGGTATCGTAATGGTTGTCCCCGGACTTGTCGTACCGGGCCGCCCGCTTCTGGATGCACTCCTGGGCCACCTCCAGGGTGATATGGATTTTCCCGTCTTCGCCGCGCCCGGTACTCATGATGCCCAGTTCGATGGCGTTCAGGGCATGCCTGGCGTCCCCGCCGGAGACGTCCGCCAGGAAATCCAGCGCGTCCTCGTCAATCACCGCGTCGTAGGCCCCCATGCCCCGCTCCGCGTCATAGACCGCTTTCTTCAGAAGCTCCCGCACCGCTTCCATGGGAATGGGCTTCAGCTCAAAGATGATGGAACGGGACAGCAAAGCGCCGTTCACCTCAAAATACGGATTCTCCGTGGTAGCCCCAATTAGTATTACAGTTCCGTCTTCCACAAAGGGCAGCAGATAATCCTGCTGGGCCTTGTTGAAGCGGTGTATCTCGTCAATGAAGAGGATGGTGCGCTTCCCGTACATGCCCTGTATCTCCTTGGCCTTCGCCACCACTTCCTCCATGTCCTTCTTTCCGGCCACGGTGGCGTTGATCTGGGTGAATTCGGCGCTGGTGGTGCCCGCTATCACCTTGGCCAAAGTGGTCTTGCCTGTGCCGGGCGGCCCGTAGAAGATGACCGAGCTGATTTTGTCCGCCTTGATGGCCCGGTAGAGCAGCTTGTCCTCCCCGATGATATGCTCCTGGCCCATCACCTCATCCAAAGTCCGGGGGCGCATCCTGGCTGCCAGGGGAGCCTCCTTTTCCATATCATTGCCCCGCATATAATCAAAAATATTCATGTCCATACTATCCAATACCGTCTCCTATCTGCCCGCGTCCCCGCCCTTCTTTCGAACCAACGCCAGGCAGCCCGCAAAACCAAGCAGACTCCCCAGCGCCGCCGTTCCCACGAACAGGGCCACCAGCTCCGTCAAATAGCAGCCCCGCAGATTGCACACTATCTCACAGACTGCATAAGGAATTGTCTACAAATAACTGATGCGAGTTTATAGCCGTTTTCGTTGTAT
>CAJUFI010000085.1:0-9728 GCA_910585665.1 uncultured Acetatifactor sp.
TCTGGGCTTTCTCCTAAACAAGTTGCATCAGTTATTTTCCGACAATTCCTAAGCTATCATATGAAGATATTGCTGCTGGTTCTGAACTTACGAACTGCCGGAAAATAATCTACGCATTTTGTTTAGAGTAAACCTGATAAAATCTGTAAATTTTGCAACAGGCTTGCGTAGGTTATTTGGAGGCATTTCCTTAGGAATTGTCGGAAAATAACTGCTGCAATTGCTTCAGGCAAAAGCCCGGAAATACAATAAAAATTGCCATAAACTTGCAGCAGTTATTTGTAGACAATTCCTTACGATAGAGGAAGTTGAAAAACTGGCAGACAGCCTGTTGTAGACAATTCCTTACGCCAGCAGCGGCCCAGGTATTATCCCCAGGCCGCTGCAAATTTTAGAGAGGCACATTCCGCAAGGCCTCCGCTGCGGCGCACAGTTCCTCGCCTGTCCAGGTGTTGGCACAAGAGGGATAAGTCATCAGCATTTTGGTAAGACTTCTGTACGCCAGTATCCGCGTTCATCCCGCTCCATCAGTTTTTCGGATATCATGTCACGGCGGATGGTACAGAAATCGTCGTTATAATCGGCGATGATGATGTTGACTTCCCGCTCGGTATAGATTCTGCCCGGGTCGAAGGCTTTTGCGATTTCTTCCAGTACGATTCGCTCCTTTTTGCGCTGGGCGGGGATGGATTTCAGCTTTCCGTATTCGAAGAAGGCGTCTATCACTTTCTGGCGGTAGGCCTGTTCCCGTTTTGCCTGTAAATCGGCTTCGTCTGACTGTTCCCTTAAGATATCCAGGATTTTCACGGCAAAGGTATCCTGGCAGAGGGAATACATGGTGTAATATTGGGTCTTATAGGATGTGACGGCATCGATTTCCGACAGCTTTCGCAGATGGAAGGAGATGGTGGCGGGAGTCAGATTCAGGCGCTCCGCCAGCCGCTCCACATACATATCCTCCAGGGTCAGTGACTTCAATATCTGCAGCCTGGACTTGTCTGCCAGGCACTTGAACAGCTTGATCGCGTTTTCTTCTGTCATGTCATCACCCCCATATCCTTTGGAAAGCATCCCGAATCTCAGCCAGGGCTTCCAGCTTGGTCTGTTCCTGCAGTATCTTTAAGTCGTCCTCATGCTCCCTGGCCTTCGCGAGGAAGCCCTCCCAGGTCTCCTGGAATAAAGTAAGCTTTCCGTTCAGAAATGCGGTGCGCTCGCTTTCCTCCTGGGATACCTTGGTGGATGTCTGGGAGATTGTCTTGATTATCTGGAAAATGTTCGCCCGGATTTTCTCGAAATCGGCTTCATCCTTCCGGTTGTCCGCTATCAGCCGCCGGATATCTTCCTGCACGGAGGAGGTCCGGCTGTCAAGGTAGCTGATGAATTCCTGGTTCTTTTCACTATCCATAGTTTTGTCTCCTTCTAATTTTATTTCTTAAATTAATTATATTAAAGAAATATTATTTTGTCAATTTTTATTTTACTAATATCTAATTAAAATAAGATTATAGATTTGATGATTTTGATTCCGGCTTTCTATTCTTGTTTTGTTTTTGAGCGGTTGCTGCGTTTTTTAGCCTAATGCCACCATAAATGAATCAGCCTCCATCGTAAACGGCGGCATCCGGGCGGAACTGAAAGTGGCGGACTGGAGAAAGGCCCTGCAGATGACCTTTTACAATCGAAAGGGTGAAATCCTGCTGTAGGAGATTCCAAACGGCGGCGCGCGGCAGAAGAAAGCCAGGCACTTCAAGTCTCTGCCCGGCGGCGGATATCGCCTGAAGGCTTCCTTTGTGTCCAATCCCGGGGAGAAAATCTACGGCTGCGGGCAGTACCAGCAGGAAGTCATGGACCTGAAAGGATGCAGCTTAGAGCTTGCCCACAGGAACTCCCAGGCCAGCGACCCGTTCTATGTCTCCAGCCTGGGCTACGGTTTCCTCTGGCACAATGCCGCCATAGGCGAGGTGCATTTCGGCAGCAACACCACGGAATGGACGGCGGAGGAGACCCTGCAGCTGGACTACTGGATTACGGCAGGGGAGACCCCGGCGAAGATTCTGGAGTCGTATACCCGGGTGACCGGCAGGGCGCCCATGATGCCGGAATACGGCCTGGGGTTCTGGCAGTGTAAGGAATTGTCTACAAATAACTGCTGCAAGTTTATGGCAATTTTTATTGTATTTCCGGGCTTTTGCCTGAAGCAATTGCAGCAGTTATTTTCCGACAATTCCTAAGCTTCGGTATTACAACCAGGAACAGGGCCGGTGGCCCGGGTGGGCAATCTCTACCCAAGGGAGTACGCGAGGCTTTTCTATGAGGGACAGCGCGAGGCGGGGCAGAAGGACATCGTGAACCTGATTCGCTGTGCGTGGGCGGGAAGCCAGAGGTACGGCTCTTTGGTCTGGTCCGGGGACATTATGTCCAATTATGAGGACTTCCGGAAGCAGATATGCGCGGGAATTCATATGGGAATCAGCGGAATCCCGTGGTGGACCACGGACATCGGAGGGTTCCACGGCGGAAATATCCATGACGAGGGCTTTCAGGAGCTGCTGGTCAGATGGTTAGTGGAATTTACCTTTCAGAGATGGAAATGACAACGGCGTATTTGACATTTCTGTCAGGACATATTATTATGGAAGAAAAAGGCGGAGACCGGTTGCCATGAAAATGAGGAATTTGGAAGCAGCAGGGTTTTCGGACTGACAGGGTGGAGGGAACGTAAGCCTATGGGGATATATGTGAATCCTGGCAATGCATCGTTTGAAATGTCACGCTTTTCCGACATCTATGTGGACAAGAGCATGCTGATAACGCAGACCAATCGGGTGTACCGGACGGAGAGGAGATTTCTGTGCGTCAGCAGGCCCAGGCGCTTCGGAAAGTCCATGGCGGCCAACATGCTGACAGCGTATTACAGTAAAGGCTGTGATTCCGGCCGTCTGTTCTCCGGGCTTGCCATGGAAAAGGAGGACTCCTTTCCGGTGCACCTGAACCGGCATAATGTGATTCGCTGGGATGTGCAGCGTTTTCTGGATAGGAAACGGAGCATTGATACATTCATTGACGAAATTGAACGTATGGTAATCAGGGATTTGCAGAGGGAATTCCCGGAATGCGGCAGCTTCCCTGAGGGCAGCAGGCTGAGGACGGTTCTGGACGAGATATATGGAGAACGGGGAGAAGGGTTCGTTTTCATCATTGATGAATGGGACTGCTTGTTCCGCATGGCGAAGGAGCGGAAAAAGGTACAGAAGGAGTACCTGGACTTTCTGCGGGGTCTGTTCAAAGGGGCGGAGTACGTGGAACTGGCATATATGACAGGGATTTTGCCTATCAAGAAGTATGGGGAACATTCTGCCCTGAATATCTTTGAGGAGTATTCCTTGACGGATCCGAAGAGTCTGGGGAAGTATTTTGGATTTACGGCTGAGGAAGTGAAGGAGCAGTGCGAAATACATGGCGTGGATTTTCGAGAGATGGAGAGGTGGTATGACGGATACCTGATTGAAGGCTGCCATGTCTATAACCCAAAGTCCGTGGCAGATGCGCTTACGTGGAAGGAATTCCGAAGCTATTGGACCGGGACGGAGACTTATGAGGCCTTGAAGGTCTACATTGACAGGAATTTTGACGGGTTGAAAGAGGCAGTGGTGGGAATGCTGGGGGGAATACAATGCAGAATCAGGCCGGAGAAGTTCCAGAACGATATGACTACCTTTGGATCGAAAGACGATGTGCTCACGCTGCTTGTTCATCTGGGATATCTCTCCTATGACAGAAAGAACAGCGAAGTGTCCATTCCGAACCTGGAAATCACACAGGAATTTCTGAATGTGGTGGACAGTCCCGACTGGGGCGGTCTGACGGAGGCGCTGAACCGTTCGGATGAACTTCTGAAGAACTTCGGAGGAGCTTCTGAAGAGCACCTGGGCGTTGGATGAGAAAGCAGTGTCAGAGGGGATGTCGGCTATCCACAACGAAACAGCGTCTCTCCTGAAATATAATGACGAAAATTCCCTCACCTGTACCGTCCTCATGGCCTACTACAGCGCAAAGGCATACTACATGAATCCTATCATGGAGCTGCCCTCAGGAAAAGGCTTCGCCGACGTGGTCTATCTGCCGAAGAGGGACACAGACCGCCCGGCGCTGGTGGTAGAGCTGAAGTGGAACAAATCTGCGCAGGGAGCCATAGAGCAGATTAAGGAAAGGCAGTATACATCGTGGATTGAGGACTATACAGGGGACATTCTTCTGGTGGGAATCAGTTATGATAAAAAAAGTAAAAAACATTCCTGTATCATTGAAACCTGGAAAAAGGACTGACAGGCAGATAACGACAACAGAAATATTATAAAAAGAGGAGATATATCCTATGAAAATCAAGAATAAAAGTTGGTTTTTAAGTATTGGAATTGGTGTCTGCATTCTTCTCTTGGCAATTATATGTTTAGTGATTCAGAAAACCGAAAAATCCAGAGGAGAAGAGGCAGATTTTACAAATTCAAATGAACTCACTGATATTGAAAAAAGAGAATTACAGTATGATTATTTGGAAAAGGTCTTAGCTTCGATGATTGAGCGCGTGTTCGATGTTTTGGATTGTGAAGTAGATATAAACTATTCGGAAAGCGAGATTTTCGGAGCCGACATTCAGTTTACTGTACCCGGGGGCAGTATTGTAAATGATTCCATGCGGACAACTATAGCAGAGTGTATTTCCAAAGCGCTTGAAATTAGCACGGATAATATTACAATATCAGTTATATAATCTTTTCCCATAAAAGCAATCAGCGGGTTTCGGAGCATACCGGAACCCGTTTTGCATGCCGGTCAGGCATCCAGATTCGACTTCATGCAACACAACTGTTTTTGTGATTAGACCCACATAAGTAAGGGGAAAAGATATGGTGAAAAGATATCGCTGAAAGGTTTGACTTTATCTGGGGCATATTGTATAATTACCACCATAATTGCAAAGGAGCAGACAAGATATGCATTGGTCAGATAAGATTGCGGAAAAAATCATAAACAGAAACCCGGACAAGGAAGAATATGTATGCGCTGCCGGCATCAGTCCCTCCGGCTCCATCCACATCGGCAATTTCAGGGACATCGCCACCAGCCTGTTCGTGGTGAAAGCCCTGGAGCGCAAGGGAAAGAAAGCGAAGCTTCTCTTCTCCTGGGACGAGTATGACAGGGTCAGGAAGATTCCCGTCAATGTAGCCAAGGTAAGAGATGATATGGAGAAATATATCGGAGCATCCTATGCGGATGTGCCCAACCCTTTTGGCACAGAGGAGAAGACCTACGCGGAATATTTCGAGAAGGAATTCGAGGCTGCCATCGAAAAGTTCGGCATCAAGATGGACTACAGATACCAGGCGCAGATGAACAAAAGCGGCAAGTATAAGGATTATGTCATCGAAGCCCTTCAGAAGAGGGGCGAGATATTCGACATCCTGGACAGCTTCCGGACTCAGGACGCCCAGGAGGGGGAGAGGGAAGCCTATTACCCGGTGTCGATCTACTGCCCAGAGTGCGGCAGGGATACCACGAAGATTACGGAGCTTTCCGAAGACTGCACCAAAGCGAAATATGTCTGCAAATGTGGCCATGAGGGAGAACATGACTTCACGAAGGACTTCAACTGCAAGCTGGCCTGGAAGATAGACTGGCCTATGCGCTGGAAGTACGAGCAGGTGGACTTTGAGCCCGGCGGAAAGGATCATGCCAGCCCCGGGGGCAGCTACGACACCAGCAAGGTCATCGCCAGGAAAATCTTCAACTACGAAGCGCCCCTGTTCCAGGGCTATGAGTTCATCGGCATCAAAGGGACCACAGGAAAGATGTCCGGTTCCACAGGCCTGAATCTGACCCCTGAGACGCTGCTGCACATTTACCAGCCGGAAGTCATCCTCTGGCTGTATGCAAAGTCGGAACCCAACAAGGCTTTCGATTTCTGCTTTGATGACGGCATTCTGAGACAGTATTTCGAGTTCGACAAGCAGTACAATAGCTTCATAGACGGTACAGCGGATGAATATATACAGGATATCATGAATAGCTGTCTTATGTTCGATGAGAAGATTAAGACAGTGCCCATGTCCCACCTGGTACAGCTGGGCTCCATCGTGGACTTCAATCCTGATATGCTGGAGACTGTGTTCGAGAAGATAGGTACTCCCTACAAATATGATGATTTCAAGGAGCGTCTGGGCCTTGCGAAGTACTGGCTGGAGAACTGCTCCCCGGAGAACGTGAACAGGCTCTGCCCGGTGCGGAACTGGCCGGTGTACAATGAGCTGGACGAAAAGGAAAAGAAAGCCGTGGAGATGCTGCATCAGTATCTTTCCGGCAACGAGTATACGCTGGATGAGCTGAACAAGGAGCTCTACGAGATTCCCAAGCGGATATACGGCTATGAGGCGGAGAACCTGAAAGCCCTCCAGGGCACCTTCTTCAAGGATGTGTACCGGCTCCTTTTAAATAAGGAAAAAGGTCCCAGGCTGTACCTCTTCCTGTACGCCATCGAGAAGGACAAGTTCCTGTCATTGCTGGATTTCTCCGCTCCCATGACGGAAGAGGAGGAAAAGGCGCTGACAGCCCCCGCGGAGGAAGCCGTGGAGGAAGAGCCTGCGGTGGAGTACGGCGAGCCGGACGAAGTGCAGCCCATAGGAGAGGAAATCGACATCGAGGAATTCCGGAAAATCGACCTGCGGGTCTGCAAGGTGCTGAAATGCGCCGAGATCAGGAAGTCCCACAGCTGCTACAAGCTGACCCTGTTCGACGGGCTGAAGGAGAGGGTCATCGTGTCCAGTATCAAGCAGTACTATAAGCCGGAGCAGCTGATTGGCAAGAAAATCATCGTAGTGGCCAATCTCCAGCCCACCCGGTTCGTGGGAGTCAAGAGCGAAGGAATGCTGTTAGCCGGGACGAACAGCGCATGCGGCTGCCAGGTGGTGATAGTGGACGACATCGTGCCGGAGGGGACGAGAATCTGTTAAGATTTAACAGAAGAAAAAATTTGAATCAATCTATCCGGATATTCCGCAAATAGAATGGAATAGGAGTAAAAAAGACTGTCATTTGGAAGATATGACAGTCTTTTTTAGTCTCATTAAAATTCCTATTGACATTTTTAACATTTTTTATTACAGTATTAGTATTGGATATATTAATTATATCATTGTTATATCATTTGAAATGATAAGGAGCCATTTATGAAACGGAACTTTTGTCTTTGCATCATGTTCATGATGCTGCTTATCCTGCCTGTATCCTGCGGCCGGAACAGCGATTCGCCCAAAGTGGCGATGGCGGCGGGGAACATAAGCGACATCGATCTGCCTCTGGGGCCGGAGGACCTGGACACAGACTTCCCTTCAGACGGAACATATGTTCTATATACGGTGAATTCATCGGCTGCGGGCAGCATTACAGGTACGGCGCTGCAGAAGGTGCAGGGACAGGGAACCGCGGAAGTGAGAGCCGCTGCCAACCTGGGCTATCGCTTCGTCTGCTGGAGCGATGGAAGCGAAGACCCTGTCCGCAGAGGGGACACCGCCGATGAGAACCGGGTGATTACGGCCATTTTCGATTATGACAAGCTGGAGATGCCTATCCTGTCCATCGTCACCGAGACCAATCAGGATGTGGAGTCCAAAACCGAATACATAGGTGCCACGCTGACGCTCCTGGGCGCCAAGAGCAAATACAATTTTGAGAATCTGGAGATACAGATCAGAGGCAGAGGCAATTTCACATGGGGCCTGGAGAAAAAGTCCTATAAAATGAAGCTTCCCCGGAAACAGTCCCTCCTGGGGCTGGGCAAGGGGAAGTCGAAAAAGTGGGTGCTTCTTGCCAACCACTGCGACCAGTCTCTTCTGCGCAACTATGTATGTCTGAACCTGGCAGGGGAGATGCCGTCCATCGCGTGGTCGCCGGACTGCACTTCGGTGGAGGTGTACCTCAACGGCGAATACCGCGGGGTCTATCTGCTGGTGGAAGAAATCGATGTGGGCAAGAACAAAGTCAATGTCTCGGAGGAAGTGACGGGAATGGGGGTCGATATCGGCTATCTCATCGAGATGAGCGGCAACGCGAAGAATGTCATCTTTTCCGCAGGCGGGAAATCCTATCAGATGCACAATGACCTCTCCGAAAACCCCAAGGAGAGCCAGGAGCAGTACGATTACATCAGGGATTATGTGCAGCAGTGCTGGGATGCGGTGAACAAGGGGGATGAGAAGGAAATCGGCAGGCTGATTGACATCGATTCCATGGTGGACGCCTATCTGATGGAAGAAATCGTCAAGAACATGGATGTGGGCTGGGATTCCTTCTATCTGTACAAGAACGTGGGCGGCAAGCTGACATTCGGGCCTCTCTGGGACTTCGACCTGGCTCTTGGCAACTGCAATCAGGGCTGCGAGACATATGACTCCCTTTACGCGGCGTATGTCATGTGGGACCAGAGCAATCCCTGGTTCTACACCATGATGAATTATGAGTGGTTCCGGGAGCGGGTGGTGGAACGGTTTGATGATATCAGGAAAATCTGCGACGGGCTTTCGGATATGGTGATAGAGGAGGCGGAGGAATATTACAACAGCTTTTGTCGGAATTTCGATAAATGGCATATCTTCGGCCAGACCATAAATCGGGAGACGGAGCAGATTACCTCTCTTTCCACCTATAAGCAGCATTACACTTTCCTGGCCCAGTGGATCGATCAGCGGCTGGAATGGCTGGACGAGTGCTTCCACGAGGAGGCTTTCCTCAAGGAGTGGACAGGATACGGCGTCAGTCCCAACGGGAACAAGCCCGGAGAGTTCCGGGGCAATGAGGAGGCCGGCGCCCTCTTAGACGGGTATACCGGGCTGTCGGTCACTGCCAGCAGCATAGATGCCACCATACCGGGCTTCGGCAACGAGGGAGTCATCAATCTCTTTGACGGCAGCATTCTGTCCAAATACTGCGCGGTAGTGGGCGACGGGGACAATATAGGCACGGTGGACATCACATTCTCCCTCACAGAGGCTGCGTCACTGTCCGGGTATGTATTCTGCACAGCTAACGATACGTCGTTATATTCTGACCGGAATCCCAAGAAATGGGTTCTGTACGGGAAAGCGCCGGACGGCAGTTGGGAAGAGGTGGACACTTGTAAAAGGAGCACCATGGGGCTGGACGCCGAAGATTACTGCTGTTATGGGCGCTTCTGCACCGATGCGGGGGTGTACACCGATTATAAGCTGACGATCACCCATGACGCGCTTATACAGCTCAGCGAGATTTTGCTGTTCGGCGAACCGCTTCCTTCGGAATGAAGCTTCCCGGAGCAGATTTGCGGGGGAACAGACATGGATAGAGGGCTGCCCTATCAGGAATCATCCTCCTGGAAGGGCAGCTTTTTTATGGCTTTTTTTCGGCTATAGCATGTGGGTGTCTCGCAACCATGGCTTCTCTGATATTTGATTACGATAATGTGGTATAATGGATTCTTTTTTCATGATTTTGGAAGAAAATCAGTTGCCTAATCGTCCCTGTATCGGTATAATATAACTTATCAGAAGCTGCACTTAGCTTCTGATAAAAGGCGCGCCCTTTTGCGCCGCATTCGATTATAGGAAGCTGCATCTGCTTCCTATAATATAACTTATCAGAAGCATGCACTTAGCTTCTGATAAAAGGCGCGCCCTTTTGCGCCGCATTCGATTATAGGA
>CAJUFI010000085.1:9828-15595 GCA_910585665.1 uncultured Acetatifactor sp.
AGCTGCATCTGCTTCCTGTAACGGGTGTATGGTTATCTTGAAAATAGCATTATGTATCAGCAAAAAGTATGGAAAGGACAGGTGCAGGACATGATAGTGCCCAAACATTTTGAGAACCTGGATGTGTTGCATGAGAACACGATGCCCGACAGGGCATACTACATCCCCGCCGCCGGAAGGCATGAGGATTTGGTGGAGCGCAGGGAGGAATCGGAGCGCTTTGCTTTGCTGAACGGGGAATGGGATTTCTGCTATTACGACAGTGTGTACGATTTAAAGGAGGAGTTCTATCGGGAGGACTGCGGGTTGAACCCGGACTGGAAGACCATTCCCGTGCCCTCCGTGTGGCAGATGCACGGATACGACAGACATCAGTACACCAATGTCAGGTATCCCTTCCCTTTGGATCCCCCTTATGTGCCCCATGAGAATCCCTGCGGCACCTACCGCCATACTTTTACATGGCATAAGGATGAGGCGGCGCCGAAGACATTCCTGAATTTCGAGGGCGTGGATTCCTGCTTCTATGTGTGGATCAACGGCCAGTACGTGGGCTACAGCCAGGTGTCCCATGCCACAGCGGAGTTCGATGTGACGACTCTTTTGAAAGAGGGGGAGAACCTGCTGGCGGTGCTGGTGCTGAAATGGTGCGACGGCAGCTACATGGAGGATCAGGACAAGTTCCGCATGAGCGGCATCTTCCGTGACGTGTATCTGCTGAGCCGCCCGGAGCAGTGCGTCTACGATTATTTCGTGAAGACCCGCCTGGACAGACAGGCCGGGGAAGCCAATGTAGAGATTGCCTTCACTTATCTGGACAAAGAGGTTCCGGTGAAGGTGTCCGTCGAGGACGCGGAAGGGAAAGTGGTGGCCCGGACGGAAGGCAGCGGCAAAGTGGTTCTGCCCTTGCAGGACATCAGGCTCTGGAGCGCGGAGACCCCCTATCTCTACACTTTGGTGATGGAGACGGAGGGCGAGGTCATCGCGGACCAGCTGGGACTGCGGGAAATGGCAGTCCAGAACGGCGTATTCCTGTTCAACGGCCAGAAAATCAAGATTCACGGCACGAACCGTCATGACAGCGATCCCGTGACCGGATTTACCATCAGCCTGGCCCAGATGCACAAAGATATGACCCTGATGAAAGAGCACAATGTGAACGGCATCCGTACCAGCCATTATCCCAACGCGCCACAGTTCTACCAGCTCTGCGACAGGTACGGCTTCTATGTGGTGGACGAAGCGGACAACGAGAGCCATGGAGCCGAGTGCGCCTACGGCCAGAGATATGACAGCAGCTGCACATGGCTGGCAGACAATCCCCGGTACAGCGAATCCATCGTGGACAGGACGAAAAAATGCGTCATCAGGGACAAGAACAGGCCCTGTGTCTTCTCCTGGTCCATGGGCAATGAAGCCGCCTTTGGGTGCGGGTTTGAGGAGGCCCTGAAGTGGACCAAGGCCTATGACGACACCAGGGTCACCCACTATGAGAATGCTTACCATGTGCCTCAGGAAAGGGTGACGGATTATTCCTGCCTGGATATCCACAGCAGAATGTACACCTCGCCCCAGGGCATCCATGATTATTTTGCCAGGACAGAGGAAGTGGACAGCGACCACTGTTACACCGCGCCGGCCAAAAGGCCTTTTTTCCTCTGCGAGTACAGCCACGCCATGGGCAACGGGCCGGGGAACCTGGAGGATTATTTCCATGTCTTCCAACAGCATGACGGCATGATCGGCGGCATGGTCTGGGAGTGGTGCGACCATGCCATCGACAAGGGACAGGACATCAACGGAAAGAAGATGTACTTCTATGGAGGAGACCATGAGGAATATCCCCATGACGAGAATTTCTGCATGGATGGACTGGTCTACCCGGACCGCAGGCCCCACACGGGACTGAAAGAGCACTGGAACGTGTTCCGTCCCGCCAGGGTGGTGTCCTTCGAGGAAAAGGAAGGCATCCTGAAGATACATAACTATATGGATTTCCGGAACCTGAAGGATTACTGTAAGCTTGGCTGGGAGGTAAGCTGCGATGGCGAGAAAATCGCGGCTGGCACGGTGGAGGCCGATTCCCTTGACATCGCTCCTCACGAGGAGGGTGAGATTCGTCTGGAACTTCCGAAAGCCGCCGAGGGCAGATGCTATCTGAAAGCCACCTGGATCCTGCTTAAGGACGAGGGCGTCCTGAAAGCGGGGAAGGAGCTTGGCTTCGACGAGGTGAAGCTGTATGCCGCCTGTGGAGAAGCTGGAAGCGGAACTGCCCGGAAAGAGGGGCAGGCTGAGGACACAGCGAAGAAGCAGGCCTGCGGGTCTGGGGAGCAGTGCGTCCTGACCCGGAAGCTTCTGGCAAAGCCTTTGACGGAAGCGGGCGGAGAAATCCAGGTACAGGAAGATGACCATTATATGACACTTGCGTCAGAAAAGTTCCTCTATACTTACGATAAATTCACAGGACTGTTCTCCAGAATGGTGAACGGCAACCGGACTTTGCTGGAGCATCCCATGGAGATTAATATCTGGCGCGCCCCCACGGACAATGACCGGAATATCCGCCATGCCTGGGAGGATGTCCACTATGACCGTCCCGTCACCAGAAGCTACAGCACGGAGTATGTCAGAGGTGAAGACCAGAACCGGCAGTGGGTGGAAGTGAAGAGCGTCCTGTCCGTGGCATCTGTCTATCTGCAGAAAGTGCTGGACATCAACGCAGTCTGGAGAGTCTGGGCAGACGGCAGCCTGGACGCGCGCCTTGAGGTGAAGAAGAATCCGGTCTTCCCCAGGCTGCCCAGGTTCGGCATCCGCATGATGCTGCCGAAGGATCTGGAACAGGTGGGCTATTATGGACTGGGTCCGGTGGAGAGCTATTCGGACAAATGCCGGGCCGCTTACCACGGCAGATTCGAGGAGACGGTGGACTCCCTCTTCGAGGACTATATCCGCCCTCAGGAGAACGGAAGCCACTGTGATGTCAGCTATGTGGAGCTGCACAGAGAGGGCCTGAAGCTTTCCGTGGCTGCCGAGAAGCCTTTCTCCTTCAACGCTTCCCGTTACACCCAGGAAGAGCTGACCCGTAAGGCCCACAATTATGAGCTGGAGCCCTGCGGCCACACGGTGCTGTGCATTGACTATGTCCAGGACGGCATCGGATCCAACAGCTGCGGGCCGGAGCCGGAGGTGCAGTACCAGTTCCTGGAACAGGAATTCACCTTTGCTTTTGGCATCCGCGTCGACGGGTAAACAGCCGGAGTCTATAAAAACTGTAAGGTCATAAGAAAAGGAGACCAGGCAAAAAATGTCGCGGTCTCCTTTTACTGTCCGGCAGGGCGCTGGCGGTGAACTGGGCGGACGAGCATGTCCCCGCCATCCTTCAGGGATGGTATCCCGGCGCGGAGGGCGGACGGGCCATGGCGGAGATTCTCTTCGGGGACCGCTGCCCGGAGGGAAAGCTGCCGGTGACTTTCTATCATTCCAGCGAGGAACTGCCGGATTTCGCGGACTATCATATGAAGGGCCGGACTTACCGCTATATGGAGCAGGAGGCGCTGTATCCTTTCGGGTATGGGCTGTCCTATACGGATTTCACATACGAGAACGTATGTTCTGATTCTGCCGTGCTGTCCAAAGAGGGCATCACTCTGGGGGCCACGGTGAAAAATACGGGAAAAGTGGCCGGTGGGGAGACCGTGCAGGCCTATGTGAAGATATGCGGGGATGGAACGCCCGGCAGCGGTATCCTTCCCAATGTCCAGCTGAAGGGCATCTGCAAGCTGCACCTTTCCCCCGGGGAAGCGAAAGAGGCCGTGATTCATCTTCCCGCCGAGGCGTTCGGGCTTTAGGAATTGTCGGAAAATAACTGATGCAACTTGTTTAGGAGAAAGCCCAGAAATACAACGAAAACGGCTATAAACTCGCATCAGTTATTTGTAGACAATTCCTTATGATGAGGAAGGGAAGCTGCGGATCAGGAAAGGGGAGGCGAAAGTCTTCCTGGGCGGCCAGGCGCCGGACACAAGAAGCGAGAAACTCATCGGGAAGAAGGACAGTGTGTTGACTATTGCGATTCCGAATGATATAGTAGTAGTAGAATAAGACAAAAGTAAATCACAGGCGCAGAATGTGCCTGACAGAATAAGGAGGTCATATATGAGCAAAATCATTGGAAAAGCATTGCCCGGGATGCCCTGGCAGGACAAGCCGGAAGGGCATAACAAGCCCGCCTGGCGCTATACGGAGAATCCCATCATCGGCAGGCATGAGATACCTATCTCCAACAGCATCTTCAACAGCGCCGTAGTGCCTTTCGGCGACGGCTACGCAGGGGTCTTCCGCTGCGACAGCCTGGGCGTGAGCATGGACATCTTCGCGGGTTTCAGCAAGGATGCCATCCACTGGGAGATCAATCATGAGCCCATCACCTTCGAGGGAGACCCGGATGTGACGAAGAGGGAGTACCGCTACGATCCCAGGGTCGTCTGGATCGAGGACCGCTACTATGTCACATGGTGCAACGGCTACCATGGCCCCACCATCGGCATCGCTTATACATATGATTTCAAGACGTTCCACCAGATGGAAAACACCTTTTTGCCGTACAACCGCAATGGCGTGCTGTTCCCCAGGAAGATAAACGGACGCTATATGATGCTGTCCAGGCCCAGCGACACGGGACACACCGCTTTCGGGGACATCTTCCTGAGCCAGAGCCCGGATATGGAGTTCTGGGGACATCACAGATTCGTCATGGGCGCCCGGGGCGGGGACTTGTCCGCATGGCAGTCCATGAAGATCGGTCCCGGCCCCTGCCCCATTGAGACGGAGGAAGGCTGGCTGCTGATCTACCACGGCGTGCTGCGGACCTGTAACGGGTATGTGTACCGCATGGGCTGCGCGCTGCTGGATCTGGAGGAGCCCTGGAAGGTGAAGATGCGCTCCAGATATTATATCCTGGGACCGGAGCAGATTTATGAGCTCACCGGGGACGTGCCCAATGTGGTATTCCCCTGCGCTGCCCTGGCGGATGCGGATACCGGGCGTATCGCCATTTACTATGGCTGCGCGGATACTGTGACAGGCCTGGCGTTCACCACCATAGATGAGCTGATGGATTGGATGAAGAAGTATCCGATGTAGTAGAAAACGAAAAAAATGCGGCAGATTCCGGCAATGACCGGGAGGCCGCATTTTTTGTTGCTACCTCTTATCTGCAACTGAGACAGTCTGTCTTTACAACATATTTCCACCTGTGCGGTTGGATGCTCATTCGAGCATCCAACCCACTCCCGCATTCGCAAAACTCGCCCTTGCGCGCTCTTGCGTCTGCATTCGCAGCTGCGTTTTGCTCATTTGGAAGTTGTATGGTACAAAACTTCATTAGGTATGTTAATTGCCACTTGATACATGATATTCTCTCCTTTAGGAACTGTCGGAAAATAACTGATGCAACTTGTTTAGGTGAAAGCTCAGAAATACAACGAAAACAGCTATAAACTCGCATCAGTTATTTGTAGACAATTCCTTACCACCTGTCTATCTAAAATTTTATAAAAAGCAACTATTTTGACAGCATGTATGATATGATAAAAGGATAGAAATCACAGGGCAGATTATAAATATGGAAAAAATAAAATAAAGAAAGGACAAGAAAAAATGAATCTATCAGCGAAAGAAAAGGTTTCATACGGCATCGGGGCAGTGGGGAAGGATATGGTCTACATGCTGACAGCCAGCTATATTCTGTATTTTTATGAAGATATCC
>CAJUFI010000086.1 GCA_910585665.1 uncultured Acetatifactor sp.
GGATGGATGCAAGGGAAGGTTCTCAGAATCAGTATTCGGTTTTGAAGGTACAATCGCATAAGCGGAAGTATACATGAGGAGAGTTGTTTCGTTTATTCTTTCAGGATAGACAGACTGCTCTTTTTTTGTATCGTAAGGAAGACATGAGACAGAAGCGAGGGGGAGAGGACGATGAGGATTCTGTTGGTGGAGGACAATGACGCGATTATCATGGGGCTGGAATATCTGCTCTCCCAGGAGGGATATCAGGTGGCGACGGCAAAGAGCGTGGGAGAGGCCGAAAGATTCCTGGCCGGGGAGGACTGTAGCCTGATTCTGCTGGATATCGCCCTGCCGGACGGAAACGGCTTTGAACTGTGCAGAAAAATAAAGCGGGACAGCCGGATTCCGGTGATTTTCCTGACGGCAAAGGAGGAGGAGGCCGATGTGGTGAAGGGGCTGGATTTGGGTGCGGAGGACTATGTCATCAAACCTTTTCGGAACAGAGAGCTGGTTTCAAGAATCAAAGGCGTTCTCCGAAGGAGCGGCAGCGGGAATCCGGTTCTTCGGTGCGGAGACATCTCCGTGAATACGGAGACAGGCAAGGTAAGCCGCGGCGGTGAGGAGATAGCATTGACGAAGCTGGAATACCGGATTCTGAGCAGCATGATATCCTACCCGGGAAAACTGTTCACGAGGGATGAAATCCTGTCGGACATCTGGGACATATCCGGCAATTTCGTCAATGACAACACCCTGTCTGTCACCGTGAAGCGGCTTCGAGAGAAACTGGGGGATTCGGAGGGACAGCTGATCAAGACAGTGAGAGGGATGGGATATCGGCTGGAGCCGTGAGCGTACGAGATTTAGGCAGCTACGAGTTTAAAGCCGTTTCCCTTGTGTTTCAAGGCTTTTTCCTACAGAAGTTGCAGCAGTTATTTTTCGACAGTTCCTCATCGTTTCAAAGGTTTCAAAGGTTTCAACGGGGAGAGAAGGAGAAGGGGAGGTACAGGGATGAAAGTGGTCTGGAACAGGGAATTGAAGAAGCTTGCGGTAATAGCCCTGTGCATTTTTGGGATGGGAATCCTTGTCATGAATCTGTGCATAGGGGCATACTGCAATCGGATACGGGCGGAGTATCATGGGTTTCTGACGGCGGTGTTCGACAATGTGCTGGAAGTCTATCCTGAGGTGGACGAGGAGGGACTGATTCAGATTTTGGACCGCCAGGGGGACGGGAGACATGGTTCCGACATATTGGCCAGGTACGGCATATTAGCGGAATATACCGATATATCCTTTGCGGGACAGGAAAGACAGCTCCGGGTGCTTCGGACGGGATCCAATCTTTTCCTTGCCCTGTTTTTCGGGAGTATTGCTGTTCTGGGCTGTTTTTATTTCAGGAAACGCCAGAACAGGATTTCGGGCCTTACAGACTACATGAAAGCATTGAGCCGCGGAGACTATAGGCTGGAAGTGGAAGACAATGCGGACGATGAACTCAGCGGGCTGCGCAACGAGATATATAAGCTGACGGTTTTCCTGCGGGAACAGGCGGCCAGAGCTCTGGAGCAGAAGTGCGCGTTGTCCGATGCCATGGCGGACATTTCCCACCAATTGAAGACACCGCTGACATCCATAACGGTGCTGATGGACAATCTGTCCCAGAACGAAGAGATGGAGAAAACCACGAGGCAGCGCTTCACGGCGGAGATTACGCGCCAGCTTGCGGGAATGTCCTGGCTGATAACGGCCCTGCTGAAGCTGTCCAGGCTGGATGCCGGAGTCGTCCGGATGGAAAAGGTACGGCTACGGGCGGAAGATTTGGTAGGAGAGGTCCTACAGCGGCTGGAGCTGGTGGCAGAGTGGAGGGATGTCTCTTTTTCCGTGAAGATTCCGGAGGGGATGGCATTATGTCTGGACAGAAAATGGTCAGGGGAGGCCCTGATGAATATTGTGAAGAATGCCGTGGAGCATAGTCCGGCAGGAGACAGGGTGGAGATATCCGGGGAAGAAAATGAAGTCTATGCCCAGATTACGGTCAGAGACCATGGAATGGGCATCTCAGAGGAAGAGCGGAAGAAGCTTTTCAGGAGATTCTATAATGGGAATTCTGTCCGGGAGGACAGCATGGGCATAGGTCTGGCCCTGGCAAAAGAAATCGTGGAGAAACAGGACGGCCATATCACGGTGGATTCCAGAGAGGGGGAGGGAACGGTCTTCTTTATCCGCTTTTTGAAAGGGAGCCGGGGCTGACATGAAAAAATCCCGGAGATTTTAGAAATGTCACGGAAATGTCATTTAAGTCCTTTATACTGAAAGCTGTCAAAGGGCAAGGACCCTTTCATAGAATTGCGGAAAGGTATGGTGTAAGGATGGAACGATATGACAATGCGGAAGCGCGCTGTGTGGAGATTCTAAGGACGGAACATCTCTCCAAGATATACGGGAAAGGCAACAATGAGGTGGTGGCGGTGAGCGATGCCAGTTTTTCCGTGGCCCAGGGGGAGTTCGTGGCAATCGTGGGCAGCTCCGGCAGCGGAAAATCCACTTTGATGCATATGCTGGGCGGGGTGGACCGGCCTACTTCCGGCAGAGTGCTCATTGAGGACAATGACATTTACAGAATGAACGACGACAAGCTTGCGATATTTCGGAGACGGCAGGTGGGGCTGATTTACCAGTTCTATAACCTGATACCGGTGCTGACCGTGGAGGAGAACCTGATGCTGCCCTGCCAGCTGGACGGGAGGGACCCGGATCCGGAGATGGTGCAGGATTTGGCTGGCCTGTTGGGGCTGAGGAAGCGGATGAGGCATCTGCCCAATGAACTGTCCGGAGGACAGCAGCAGCGGGTGGCCATCGGCAGGGCGCTGATTACCAGGCCGGCCATCCTCCTGGCGGATGAGCCCACGGGCAACCTGGACACAAAGGCCAGCAATGAAATCATGGAACTTTTAAAAGTCTCCAATAGCAGATACCGGCAGACGATTATCATGATTACCCACAATCTGGAACTTGCGAAACAGGCGGACAGGATTTTGAGCATCGAGGACGGATATGTGTCCGACAGACGTAAGGGGGCGGGAGTATGAACAGTGGCAATGTACTGAAAAGATGCTGTCACCGCTCCCTCCGGGAGAACCGCAAGCGCACGGCCGTGACAATCATAGGAGTGGTGCTGGCCACGGCGCTGATTACAGGGGTAGCCTGTATAGCGGTAAGCTTCCGGGCCAGCCTGGTGGCCTATGAGAAAGAGCAGTACGGAGATTTTCATTATTGTTTCCTGGACGTGGGCCAGGAGTATCTGAAATATTTTGAGAACAACCGTTATATAAAGGAATACAGCCTGGCGGAGACCATCGGATACGCCAGGCTGGAGGGAAGCCAGAATGCCGATAAGCCATATCTCTATATCAGCGCCATCGAGGAAGGGATGGAGGGCACGCTGGCCCTGAAGCTTGCGGCGGGGAGGATGCCGGAGAGCGATACAGAGCTTGTGGTGGGCAGGCATGTCATCAGCAACGGGCAGGCGGATGTAAAGATAGGAGATGTGCTGACGCTGGAGATAGGAGACCGCGTCTCCGAGGATATCCCTCTGAGACAGGAGACTCCTTATCTCGGGGAAGAGGAGCGCCTGGAAGTCTCTCTTGAGAAGACTTATACCGTGGTAGGCATCCTGGAACGGCCCAATCATGAGCTGGAGCCCAGGATTGCGCCGGGGTATTCCGCATTCACCCTTCTGGAAAATCTCGCGGAAGCGGAAAAGGCAAATGTCTATGTCAGCTATACGGAGGAGGGACTGCATCAGTATGAAGCCGTGACGGCAGGCATCCTGGGAGTGGAGGAAGACCTGTACCACCGGTACTACAACGGAGAGGTCTACACGCAGGAGGAGCAACGGCAGATTTGCACGGTGGCCAGATCCGTACAGGAGAATAACCGGGTAGTGAAATGGGAGCTGATGATTTTCTCTGACAGGATGATGAACATGATGTATGCCATGGCCACGATTGCCATCCTGATCATCATGGTCACCAGCGTATTCTGTATCCACAATAGCTTTTTGATCTCCCTTACCGAGAAGATGAAGTTGTACGGCAGGCTGGCTTCCGTGGGGACTACGGCAGGGCAGCAGCGGAAAATCGTTTACTACGAGGCGAGGGTTCTGGGCGGCATAGGGATTCCCCTGGGCGTAGGGTGCGGAGTGGCGGCTACGGCAATCCTTTTGAAAGCCGTGGGGGGCCTGGTGAAAGACGCTCTGGGATTTCAGCTGGTGTTCCAGGTCTCCTTTCCGGCCATTCTGCTGGGGGCAGTGATATCCGCGGTCACAGTGTACTTCTCGGCTTCCGGTTCAGCAAGGCGCGCGGCGCGGATTTCCCCTATCAGCGCTATCCGGGGGAACGATACCATCCGGATAAAGGAAATATCCAAGGGACTGCGCTGTCCGGCCTGGGTCAACAGATTCTTTGGAATCGGCGGCAAGATAGCATACAAGAATTTAAAGCGGGCCAGAGTGAAGTACCGCACCACAGTGGTTTCCATCGTGGTCAGCGTGGCCGTGTTCATCGGGATGTCCACTTTTGTGGAGCTCATGCTGTATGCCTCCAGTTATTATTATGAAGATATGCCCTGCCAGATTCGGGCCAGCATCTATCAGTGGAAGTTCTATGAGGAGGCTTTGAAGATGGCCAGGATGGACGGGGTCCTGGAGGCAGAAGTGGTTCGTTCCGCCCGGTTCCCGGTGGACAGGACACAGATTGGCTATGCGGAGGAGTACCTGAAGGAATATGATGTCTCTGAGCAGCCGGCGATCATACTGCGCTCCCTGGGGGAGGATGCATATGCCCGGTATTGCAGCAAGCTGGGAGTATCCGTGGAGGAGGCGAAGGACAAGGGAATCGTGCTGGCGGATTATTCCTGGGAAAACTGGGTGGACGGAAAGCTCCACAAGAGAGAGGGGAAAATCGCCAGGTTCCAGCCCGGGCAGATTCTCCAGGGGACGGAGACGGCAGCAGGACTGGATATCGAGGTGCTGCTGCAGACAGACATAAAGCCCATGTACCTGTCCGACAGTACTGCGAATCAGATTACGGTGATTGTCAGCGATGAATGGATGGACACCCGGCCCGCGCCAGTGACCAGGTACGACAATGTGGAGGTCTACATCAGATGTGAAGACTCGGACAAGATAGAAGAAGCAATCCGGAACGACATGCAGCTGCAGCATTTCACTGTGACCAATTTTGACGCGATGTACAGGTCGGACAGAAGCATGCGGCTGGTGGTGGCTATTTTCCTGTACGGCTTCATCCTGGTGGTGGCGCTGATCGGCATCACGAATATCTTCAACACGATCACCACCAACATGGAGCTGAGGGCGCCGGAGTTCGCCATGCTGAAATCCATCGGGATGACCCGGAAGGAGTTCCGGCGCATGATATGGCTGGAGGGCATGTTCTACGGGGGAAAAGCGCTGCTCATCGGCATACCGCTGGGAATCATGCTGTCAGCCTGCTTCAACAGGGCCCTGGGGGAAGGGCTGGTCACCGCGTTCCGTTTCCCCTGGCTGGGCACAGTCACGGCGGTAGCGGCGGTGATTCTTCTGCTGTACGTCATCATGCGCTATTCCATGGGCAAGATAAACAGAAAAAACATCATCGAAACAATCCAGAACGAGAATATTTGACAGCCGGCAGGAGACGGCAGAAAAAATTTGGCAAGTTTTAAAGATTGTGGTTTTCTTTTCGGCTTAAATATGTTACTATATCACTATGAGGCATGATCCTGAAAGGATGGCCGGATAAATCGCGGGAACTGTTCCTCCTTTTGGAAAGGCTCCGGGCAGGAAAGGATATGGTTGAGTAGAGATGGATGATAGTAAGATTTTGTTGGAAAACGGTACCAATGAATTGATGATTTTGGAATTTATGGTGGGCGGCAATTATTATGGCATCAATGTGGCGAAAATCAGAGAAATCATAAAATATGAGCCGGTGACGCCTGTCCCCAATGCGCACCCCAGCATAGAGGGCGTGTTCATGCCCCGCGATGTGATGATCACGGCGATCGATCTGAAGAACTGCCTGGGCCGCGGGGAGTCGGAGCCGAAGGGATTGTTCATCATAACGAACTTCAACAAGTTGGATATCGCGTTCCATGTAGATAACGTATTGGGCATCCACACGGTGTCCTGGAGCGAAATCATCAAGCCGGAGGTCACGATTTCCACTGCGGAGGAGGGAGTCGCCATCGGCATTGTCAAGAAGGAGGACCGGCTGATCATCATTCTGGACTTCGAGAAGATTGTCACGGACATCAATCCGGAGACCGGCCTGAAGATTTCTGATATCAATGAACTGGGAAACCGGGAGCGGAGCATGGTGCCCATCCTGATTGCGGAGGACTCTCCTCTGCTGAACAAGCTGATCGTGGAGTGCCTGAGGAGGGCGGGATATGAGAACCTGACCCATGTGGAGAATGGCAAGCTGGCTTACGATATTATCAGTCGCTGCAAGGCTGACGGTACGCTCCGGGAGAATGTGCGGATTATCATTTCCGATATTGAGATGCCTGAGATGGACGGCCATAGGTTGACCAAACTGGTCAAAACGGACGAGGCTACGGCGAGGATTCCGGTGGTGCTGTTCTCTTCCCTGGTGAATGACGAGATGCGTCGAAAGGGAGAGGCTCTGGGGGCGGACGCGCAGCTGTCCAAGCCTGAGATAGGCAATCTGGTAAAAATAATAGATCAGCTTGTGGAAGAAAGGCATTTGAATATATAAAGTCTGCAAAAGCTGGGATGCATTCCCGGCTTTTTCTCTTGTGGGGACACGGCGCCGGAGGAGGCCGGACATGTGGGGCACAGGCGGAGTCCCGGGCGCAGGAGCCGGGGAGAGGCATAGATAGGAGAACAGGGAAGGGAAATGGATGAAAGCAATGTTTTAGAGAAAGTAGAGCAGGCGGACATGGTTCTGGTGGGGCTGGGGGAGGACTTCGATGATACGAGGAGCCTTCGGCAGAGCCAGGAGTATGGCCGGGGCCTGGAAAAGCTGAAGGAGACCGGAGCCCAGTGGATGATTCCGGCATGGAACGGGTTCTGCAGGGAGAAATCCGGTGTTCCGGGGAGCGCGGCGGCCATAGAAGCGCTGGCAGGTCTCCTGAAGGGCAGAAATCATTTCGCCGTATCCGTATCTACGGACAGCCGTCTGCTTTCGGCGGGCCGGGTGGTGATGCCTTGCGGCGGCGTACATAAGAAGCAGTGTGCCGGTGGGTGCAGGGAAGTGCTGGAAGAGGTCACGGAGCAGGACAGGGAGGCCTTGGAAGACTACTGCCGGCAGCTGTACTGCGGGCAGATTTCCGGGGCGGAGGCGCCGGGGCTGGGGACTTGTCCGAAATGCGGCGGGCCCCTGGTGCTGAACAACGTCTATGCGGAACACTATAATGAAGAGGGATACCTGGCCCAGTGGGGGCTTTACACAAAGTGGCTCCAGGGGACGCTGAACCGCAGGCTCCTGGTCCTGGAACTGGGGGTGGGGATGCGGTTTCCCACCGTAATCCGCTGGCCTTTCGAAAAGATTGTCTTTTTTAATCAAAAGGCATATTTGTACCGGGTAAATGAAAAATTGTATCAATTGACGAAAGAACTGTCGGAAAAGAGTTGCGGAATTTCGAAGAATGCAATTGATTGGCTGGAACAGCTGTGATAGAATATAAATGATGCGATTAAATCCTGCCAAATACAGGATAAACGGCATGACTGGCTGTGCTATGGGGCCGACAGGATTGAAATGCCGTTTCTATAGATGCGGGACTTTTTGACCAGAAATGAGATATTGGAGGAGATAATATGCCTTCGCAAAAGGATAACAGGAATGAATTCGCAGATCAGGCTGCGAGCGAAAATGAAAATGACCGTCAGGCACCCCTGGAGGAATCCCAGGCCCTTGACATAGACGCTGTCTCGGAGCTGTCTCAGGAGGAGATCGAGCGGCTTCTGTCCCAGGGGGCAGAGGAGGCGCAGGCGCGTTCCAGATGGCAGCCGGAGGAAGAGGAGCAGGAGGATGTCCTTGACATGCTGGAGGACACCCAGGACGACAATCTGCAGGATATCCAGGAGATGCTGCAGAAATCGGACAGGAACGAGGCGATTGACAGCTCTTCGGAGAATCAGGAGGACCCCTATGGGGAGAGCCCCGCGGATAAGCTGTTGGCGGACATAGAAGAGGCCAGAGAGGAAGCGCCTGTGGACGGCAAGGCCCGGAAGGCGATGGAGAAAGAGCGCAAAGCGCAGGAGAAGGCCCGCCAGAGAGAGGAAAAGGCTGCCCGGAAGAAGGCGGCTAAGGCCGAGAAGCAGGCGAAAAAGAATCACAGGAAGGGCGGAAGCCCAGAGCAGGCACAGGAGGCATCGAAATCGGAGGATGCCAATGAGATAAAGGAATACGATCTGCTCTTAGACAAGGATTTGCTTGACAGCATCGTCTCGGATGCAGGCAATCTGGGCAGAGAGGAGAAAGAGCAGACGCCGGTCCAGGAAGCGGCCGAAGAGGCGGCGGATGATTCGGATGCCATCGATGTACAGAGGAGCGTGGACAGGACAGAAGGAGAGGCATCAATGGAACGCACAGAAGCATCGGACAACGGTTCCCAGAACGATATTATGGAAGTGGATATGGACGAGGTGGATGCCTTCATCCCGGATGTGTCTGATGCCGGACAGGAAGAGCCGAAGGGCGGGAAGAAAGGCGGCCTGGTCTCCAAACTTATCACCATGCTGATGGAAGAGGATGAGTCGGAGAATGAGGATATGCCCCTGTCGGAGGAGAACCAGGAGATCATCAGGGATTTGGACGACGAGAAGTCTTCGGCTGGTAAGAATGCCAAGAAAAAGGCGAAGAAACCGGCGAAAAAGAAAGAGAAAAAGAAGAAAGCCCCGAAGCCCCAGAAACCCAAGAAAGCAAAGAAGCCCAAGGAGAAGGAGCCTTATGTCCCGGGCAGGAGGATTACGTTCAAGAAAGCGTTGCCTGTGATATTGCTGGGGGCGACGGTGGGCGCGGTGGTCTTCATCTTCGTGTATGTGGCATCGGATTATTCCGTAAAGCAGCAGGCGGCAGATGCCTTCGCGCAGGGGGATTACCAGACCTGCTACAAGAATCTGTACGGCAAAAAGCTCACTGATGAGGAGCAGCAGATGTACATGCAGGCGGAGAGCCTGCTCTATATACGGCAGAAGCTCCACAGGTACGAGGCTTTTCTGCGGGAAGGCTCTGAGGTGGAGGCGCTGGACAGCCTGATTCAGACGGTGAACGATTACCCCAATCTGTTGGAGTACGCTTCTCAGTGGGCGGTGCTGCCGGAAACGGAGCAGATTTATGCATCCATGCTGAGGGCGCTTTTCGATAAGTACGGCCTCACGGAGGAGCAGGCGCGGGCAATCGCGGCAATCAAGAGCAATATCGAATATACAAGGACAGTCACGGCGCTGGCGGGCGGAGAGGCTTACGGCGGTTCCGGGGCCGGGCAGGAGACCGATGATTCCGGCAGCCAGCCGGAGGAGGATTCCGGAGAGGACTTGGAGGGCGGCACGGAGGAGCTGCCCGATGAGCTGCCGGAGGAGTCTGAGCTGGAAGACGGGGATTTCGTAGATAATTAATTGAGCATGGGAGTGTTATGATTGCGATAATCGACTATGACGCAGGCAATATCAAGAGCGTGGAGAAGGCCCTGCATTTTCTGGGGCAGAAGAGCGTCATCACCAGGGACACAGACGTGATCCTGGGGGCGGAGGGCGTGATTCTGCCGGGGGTAGGCGCTTTCGGGGACGCCATGGGCAAGCTGCGGGCTTACGGCCTGGACGAGGTGATTCGCGGGTATGTGGACAGCGGGAGGCCCTTCCTGGGCATCTGCCTGGGGCTGCAGCTTCTGTTCGAAAGCAGCGAGGAGAGCCCCGGCGTGGAAGGGCTCCGTATCCTGAAGGGCAGGATTGTGCGGATTCCCGCCGCCCAAGGGCTGAAGGTGCCCCATATCGGATGGAACGACCTTCATTTTCCCGTCAGGGGAAGGCTGTTCGACGGAATCGGTTCGGATGCGCCCTATGTCTACTTTGTGCATTCTTATTATCTGCAGGCGGAGGATGAGGGCATTGTCACGGCGACCACGGAATACGGCGTGCAGATACATGCTTCCGTGGAAAAAGGGAATGTGTTCGCATGTCAGTTCCATCCGGAGAAAAGCGCTGATGTGGGGATGAAGATTTTGCGGAATTTCGTCAGTCTGTGCGGCTGTTGAAGCCCTGGGAGATGATGGGTTTGCAGTCACCCGGGGAAAGCGGAGGGATAGGAGTCGGGATGCATACGAAAAGGGTGATTCCCTGTCTGGACATTAAGGACGGCAGGGTGGTAAAAGGGATAAAGTTCTTGAATCTGAGGGACGCGGGGAATGCGGCGGACGTGGCGGCTGCCTATTCGGAAGCCGGCGCGGACGAAGTGGTGTTCCTGGACATCACGGCTTCCTCGGACAATCGGGCCACGCAGCTGGAGTGGGTGAGGCAGGTGGCGGACAGGCTGTTCATTCCTTTCACGGTAGGCGGCGGCATCCGTACGGTGGAAGATTTCAAGGTAATTCTGCGGGAAGGGGCGGACAAGGTTTCGGTGAACTCGGCCGCGATCATGAACCCCAGACTGGTGGCCGACGCGGCGGACAAGTTCGGCAGCCAGTGCGTGGTGGTGGCCATTGATGCCAAGAGCAGAAAGGGCGGCGGCTGGAACGTGTTCAAAAACGGCGGCCGGGTGGACGTAGGGCTGGACGCCGTGGAATGGGCCAGGGAAGCGGAACGGCTGGGGGCCGGGGAGATCCTGCTGACCAGCATGGACGGGGACGGCACCAAGGACGGGTATGACCTGGAGCTGACCAAAGCGGTGTCGGATGCGGTGGACATACCGGTGATCGCCTCGGGCGGAGCGGGGAGGCTGGAGGATTTTTATGAGGCGCTGGCTCTGGCCGGCGCGGATGCTGTGCTGGCGGCGTCTTTGTTCCATTATAAGGAGCTGGAGATTTGGCAGGTGAAAGAATTTCTGCGGGAGCGGGGCATCAGCGTGCGGTTGGAATGAAATATATGCTGATTTGCGGTGAATGCTGGGAGTGTGTAAGGAAGTGTCTACAAATAACTGCTGCAAGTTTATAGCAATTTTTATTGTATTTCCGAGCTTTTGCCTGAAGCAATTGCAGCAGTTTTTTTCCGACAATTCCTAATATAAGATACGAAAGAAAGGGGATACTGGGATGGGAATGATTTCGAATGACTGGCTGGCGGAGTTGGACGCGGAGTTTCAGAAGCCTTACTATAAGGAACTGTATGAATTCGTGAAGACAGAGTATAATACGGCTCAGGTATTTCCGCCGTCGGACGATATTTTCAATGCGTTTCACCTGACGCCCTTGAACAAGGTAAAAGTGGTGATTCTGGGGCAGGATCCGTATCATGATGTGGGACAGGCCCACGGGCTCTGCTTTTCGGTGAAGCCGGATGTGAAGATTCCGCCTTCTCTGGTGAATATCTATAAGGAGCTTCATGACGACCTGGGCTGTTATGTGCCCAATAACGGTTATCTGGTAAAATGGGCGGATCAGGGGATATTGATGCTGAATACCGTGCTGACGGTCCGGGCCCATCAGGCCAATTCCCACCGGGGGAAAGGCTGGGAGCAGTTCACGGACGCGGCCATCCGGGCGCTGAACCAGCAGGACCGCCCCATTGTGTTCATCCTGTGGGGACGGCCTGCCCAGATGAAGGAGAAGATGCTGAACAACCCTAAGCATCTGATATTGAAAGCGGCCCATCCCAGCCCCCTGTCCGCCCATAACGGATTCTTCGGGAGCAGGCCTTTCAGCCAGACCAATCGATTCCTGGAGGAGAACGGGCTGGAACCCATCGACTGGCAGATTGAAAATATCGGATGACACCGGGCACAAGACGCCAAAGGGCAGGCGCCGGGGAGGCGGCAGGCCAGGCGGGAGGAGAACAGAACAAGATGGAGAAAAAGGCTTTTGTCACCAGGGAGCTGGTGGAGGAGATTGCAAAGACGTACCCGACCCCCTTTCATATCTATGATGAGAGGGGGATTCGTGAGAATGCCAGAGCTTTGAAGGAGGCATTTTCCTGGAACCGGGGATATAAGGAGTTCTTCGCGGTGAAGGCGGCGCCGAATCCTTTTTTGATGACTATATTGAAGGAATACGGGTGCGGGGCCGACTGTTCCTCCTATACGGAGCTGATGCTCAGCGATGCGGTGGGCATGCGGGGGGAGGACATCATGTTCTCCTCCAACGAGACGCCGGCGGAGGAGTTTGCCCTGGCGGCAAAGCTGGGGGCTACGATCAACCTGGACGATATCACCCATATCGATTTCCTGGAGAGGACGTTGGGCTATCTGCCCAAGACTTTGAGCTGCCGGTTCAATCCCGGAGGATATTTTTCCATGGGGACGGATATCATGGACAATCCCGGGGATGCCAAGTATGGCTTCACGAGAGAACAGATATTCGAAGGATTCCGTATCCTGAAGACGAAAGGGGTGGAGCGTTTCGGCATCCATGCCTTCCTCGCCAGCAATACGGTCACCAATGAGTATTATCCCGTGCTGGCCAGACAGCTGTTCGAGCTTGCCGTGGAGCTGCAGCGGGAGACAGGAGCCCATGTGGCGTTCGTCAATCTCTCCGGCGGCATCGGCATTCCCTATCGTCCGGACCAGACGCCCAATGACATCCATGCCATCGGGGAGGGTGTGCGGAAAGCCTTTGAGGAAATTTTGGCGCCTGCCGGTATGGGGGACGTGGCGGTCTATACGGAGTTGGGCCGCTTCATGACAGGGCCTTACGGGCATTTGGTGACGAAGGTGATTCACGAGAAGCATACCCATAAGGAATATCTGGGGGTGGACGCCTGTGCGGTGAATCTGATGCGGCCCGCCATGTATGGGGCTTATCATCATATTACAGTATTGGGCAAGGAAGAGGAGCCATGTGACTGCAAGTATGACGTGGTAGGGTCGCTCTGTGAGAACAATGACAAGTTCGCCATCGACAGGATGCTGCCCAAGGTGGAGATAGGGGATTATATCGCGATTCACGATACCGGGGCCCATGGTTTTTCCATGGGGTATAATTATAACGGGAAGCTGAAGTCGGCGGAGCTGCTGCTGCATGAGGACGGCAGCGTGGAGCTGATTCGACGGGCTGAGACACCCAGGGATTATTTTGCCACCTTTGACGGGTTTGGAGTGTATGGCAGACTGTTTCCCGATGAAGAGTAGGCTGTGCGCATTTTGTGCCTGGAGATTGTTCGGGAGGAATAGGTTCTCGGAATTTCAAGAAGCAGAATTCGGCATTGGGGCTGGAGGGTACCTGGAAAAACAGGGAAACGGGCCCACAGGAGTTCAGGAAAGCAGCGTGATATGCGATCCGGAGATCCCGAGAGGATATAAGAGGGAAAGGGAGGCTTTGGTATGAGGTATCCGAAGTTTTTGCCGGAGGGAGGTACGATTGGGTTCCTGGCTCCCTCGTTCGGCTGTAACATAGAGCCCTATCGGTCTGCGTTTGGCCATGCCGTGGAGAAGCTGCAGGCCCTTGGATACCGGCAGGTGTTCGGGCCCAACTGTTATGCGGGGGAGGGCGTGGGCATCAGCAATACGCCGGAGAAATGCGCCGGGGAGGTCATGGACATGTTCCTTTCCAGAGAGGCAGACTGCCTGATTTCCTGCGGCGGGGGAGAGCTGATGTGCGAGATTCTTCCTTTCGTGGATTTTGAAAAGCTGGCGGAAGCGGAGCCCAAGTGGTTCATGGGGTATTCGGACAATACGAATCTGACGTATCTGTTGGCCACGCTGGCGGATACGGCCTCTGTGTACGGGCCCTGTGCCGCCGCTTTCGGCATGGAGCCGTGGCACGCGTCTCTGGAGGATGCGCTGGGCATCCTGACGGGCGGCGGGAGAGCAGCCGGAAGGGATGCTGACGTGGCGGATTCTGGCAGCTTAACGGGACAAGTCGGAGAAACGCTTACAGGGGCAGGCTTGACTGAGGATGCGGGGAAGACGTCCGCAGAACCAGATAGAGCAGGCGGGAACGGGAGATTGACTACAAAAGTGTCTGCGGACGGGCATGTGACGGTGGTGAAAGGGTATGGTATGTGGGAGAAGGAATCCCTGAAAGATGAGGAGAATCCCCTGGTGCCTTACCATCTGACAGAGCCTCTGAACATCCGGACTTTTACAGGAAGAGAGCAGACGGACCAAGCGGTGCGCTTCCGGGGCAGGCTCCTGGGTGGCTGCATGGACTGCCTGGTGAATCTGACAGGAACCCGTTTCGACAGGACGGAAGCGTTCGTGGAGCGCTACAGGGAAGACGGCATCATTTGGTTTCTGGAGGCCTGTGACCTGAACGTGTTCGCCACCCGCCGGGCCATGTGGCAGATGGAGGAGGCGGGCTGGTTCCGGCATGTGAAGGGATTCCTGTTCGGGCGGCCCCGGAACGGAGAGACTATGATGAACCTGGATGCTTACAATGCGGTGCTGGAGGTGGCCGGCCGCAAGGGCGTGCCCGTGGTGACGGATGTGGATCTGGGGCATCTGCCGCCTATGATGCCCATTGTGGTAGGGAGCATGGCGGAGGTGGCCGTGGAAGGGAATGACATCCGGATAGAGATGCGGTATGTATGAGGGGAATGAAGGAAGGATTAAAACGTCAAAATACAGAATATTATTAGGATGGTGTAAAATTATAGAACACATGCGCTGAAAATGCTGAAATAATGCGAAAATTAGAAATATTAATTTCTTGCTTGCCAAAATAGTCTTTTTGTGTTAAAATTAGTGTGTTGTGAAAGTCTTCGTTGTGTGAAGCGTCATGATATACAAATGCCGGCGTGTCGGAATGGCAGACGAGGCAGACTCAAAATCTGTTGTGGGCAAC
>CAJUFI010000087.1 GCA_910585665.1 uncultured Acetatifactor sp.
CGGAAAATAACTGATGCAACTTGTTTAGGAGAAAGCCCAGAAATACAACGAAAAGGCTATAAACTCGCATCAGTTATTTGTAGACAATTCCTTACAGGGCAGATGGCTGGAACGGGCAGGATTTAATGCAGGGAATAAAATCACGGTGGACTGCCAGCAGGGGCGGCTTATCATCAAAAATCTCAATGAAACAGCAATCTAAAAACGCCAAATAGGTTGTTTTCTAGCTAGAATTTGCATATAATATAGGTGGAAGTGAGGTGCATATAAAATGACAATAGATACAAATACAATGATTTCAATTACAGAGGCAAATCAAAATTTTTCAAAAGTAGCCAGAGTAGTTGATGAACATGGAACAGCGGTTATTCTGAAAAATAATGTACCCAGATATCTGGTTATTGATTTCAGAAAAGCGGAAAAAGAAAAAGTTGCCAGTAATAAAGATGTATTTGCAATATCTGAACGGTTAATAAAACAGAATACGGAAGCATATGAGGTTCTTGCAAAATGATTAAATTAAATGTATCAATGGAGATTTGGAGAAGGAGTGATAATAAATGATTTTTAAATATTGTGCGGAATGCGGTCATAAATTAGAAGATATTAAATGCGGTGATGATGATTGTAAGATTTGCCCCTTGTGCAGGAAATTATATGGCAATAATCCCTTACCCGTTGTAGAGGTGCTGGTAGTCAATGAGTTAAATGAAATACTTCTTTTAAAGCAGAATTACATATCAGAAACTAAATGGACAGTCGTATCTGGCTATATGACAAACGGGGAAACGATTGAGGATGCCGTTACACGTGAAGTAAAGGAAGAAACCGGACAGAATGTTATAAGCTGTAAATATATATCCAGCTATTACTTTGCCCCTAAGCAGCTTATTATGATTGGATTTATTGCTTATGTAAAGAAATCACAATTTTCAAACTCTGTTGAAGTGGATGACATTAAATGGTACAAAATGGATGAAGTAGATCGTGTAATAGCTCGCGAAAATAATTGTTCTGGTATGCATTGGGATAAATGTAGAGAATTTTTATAGTTTTAAAGAATTGTAAGGTGAGTGCAAATTCAATGGGACTTGATATCTGTCCCCGCCCAACAATGGTTAGACGGAAAAGCTGATAAAGACGCTACCGCTGCCTTCCTGTATGCCATTCCCAAAAGCACTGGCAGGACTTCCAATCAGCAGCAGTTCCCTGAATGAACTGGAAAATGCAAGGCTGATTATGAGGGTAAGGCAGAGGGGATTTGCGGAGCCAAACCGCATATATATTCTTATACCAAAAATATAATCGGGTATTCCAAAAAGTGGTAAATAGATGGTGCAAGATAGATTCCCGTTTGTCGGGGAAAACCAGAACAGAAAAATGATATGAAAACTGAAGCTTCAGGCAAACATCTCCCGCAGCTCCTCGCCCTTTTCATAGGCTTTTTTATAAAAATCTCCAAGGCCCACATAGTCCAAATACCCCTGAAACACTGTATTTTCAAATGCCACCTTTAAATCCAGCGCTTTCGCATAATCGGCAATCTCCTGTAACCTTTTCAAGCCGATTTCATGGTACCCGGGGCATTCCGTTTTGCCTGTCAAATGCATAACGATCATGGGAATACCGTTTTCTTTGCATATTCTGATATCCTGCTGATATCTTTCGACTAATACATAATCCCTCAACAACACTTTTCACATCTGATGCCTGACCACCCCGTATTCGTCATCCAGCCGAAAGTACGGGCATTCCCGCTGGGAGCCTGAAAGGAACCGGTACATCTCGTCCTCGTCCAGGTCCACCAGGCAGTAGTAATATTCGCTCTCTTCGTCATACACATAATTGACACATGTGTCACAATTACTCGCCATACTCCATCTCCTGTTCCATTCCCCTTATAACCATACAGCTTCAAAGCATGACATGGATTTTAGATTGCTCTATTTCTTCGCATTCACGGAAAACATATGCTCCATGCTGTCTTTATGATTCGCTTTCGGTATACCATTAGTGGTGCCAGCGCCAGGATATGGCGATAGAGATTCGCTTCCGATATACCATCAGTGGCACCAGCGCCAGGATATGGCGAGCGAACTTCCGCCCTCCAATCACCCATCCCCTGGAAATCATCCTCGCGATATGCCCTCACGGTTCCAGCCCATGGAGATGGGCATAA
Source organism: uncultured Acetatifactor sp. (assembly GCA_910585665.1). Taxonomy (GTDB): domain Bacteria; phylum Bacillota; class Clostridia; order Lachnospirales; family Lachnospiraceae; genus Acetatifactor. The sequence goes on from CAJUFI010000087.1 coordinate 2,180, forward strand.
ATCTCCCGCTTCCCCACGCCTCTGTCCCTGGCCACCCGCTTCATGGCCTCCTTGCTGTCCAGCCCTTGCCTGCCATAGTATTCCATATGCTCCTCTATGGTCATCGCCTCCCAGGAAGCAATCTTCTCCTGCCGCAGCTCCTGGGCGCTCTTGCCCTCCACCACCAGCACATACTCCCCCCTGGGCGCCTCCCGTTCACAGTCCGCCAGCGCCTGTCCCAGAGTCGTCAGCGTCACCGTCTCGAACTTCTTGGTCAGTTCCCGGCAAAGCGTCACCCGCCTATCCCCCAGGCATTCCAGCAGTTCCTCCAGCGTCCGCTGCAGATGATGCGGCGCTTCATAGAACACCATGGTCCGGGTCTCCTCCCTCAAAGCCTCCAGCGCCTCCCGCCTCTCCTTCTTCTCCCCGGGCAGGAAGCCCTCAAAACAGAACCTCCTGGTGGGCAGACCCGAAAGCGACAGCGCCGTAATACAGGCTGACGGCCCCGGCAGGCTGGTGACATGCACAAGATTCTCGTGGCACATCCGCACCAGCACCTCCCCGGGATCCGAAATGGCAGGCGTCCCCGCGTCCGTGATCAGCGCGATGTCCCGCCCCTGCAGCAGCTGCCCCACCAGCTGCTTCGCCTTCTCCACCTTATTGTACTCATGATAGCTGGTCATAGGCGTATGGATATCAAAATGGTTCAGTAATTTGATGCTATTACGCGTATCTTCTGCCGCAATCACGTCCACCGACCGCAGCGTCTCCACCACTCTGGGCGTCATATCCTGTAGGTTTCCAATAGGTGTCGCGCATAAGTATAAAGTCCCCGCCATATTCCCTCCCTGTAACCTCCAATAACCTCTCGGAATCTCCAGACCGCATATCACACTGCTTTCCTGAACTCCTTTGAGCCCGTCCCCCCGCTTTTCCAGGTGCCGTTCAGCCCCAATGCCTGATTCTGATTCCTCAATACCCATACACCTCACGAATCTCCGGCATATACACCCCAGGCTCCCGGAACACAATCAGCGGCTTCTCCACCCTCATCCTGGGCCTGCCGCCCCGCACCGCTTCCAGCAGCACCATGTTGGGCTCCCTGTCCGCATAGGGATAGGCCAGCTGCATCCGCTTAGGTTCCAGCTTATGCCTGGTCAGCTCCACCACAATCTCCGCCAGCCGGAAAGGCCTGTGCACCAGAAAGAAATGCCCCCCGGGCTTCAAAAGCTTCGCCGCTTGCCCCGCCACATCCTCAAAAGTACAGAGAATCTCATGCCGCGCAATGGCCTTGGGCGTCTCCGGATTGGCGATTCCATGCTCCCCTATCATATAGGGCGGGTTACAGGTGATACAGTCAAAAGAAGCAGCCGGAAAAATGCGGTCTGCTTCTCTAATGTCCCCTGTGATGATATCTATCTTGTCCGCCAGGCCGTTCAGCGCCACGCTTCTGGCCGCCATGTCCGCGCTGTCGGCCTGAATCTCCAGCCCCGTCAGATGGGCACAGCCATACTTCGCCTCCATCAGAATAGGAATGATGCCTGTGCCCGTGCCTAAATCCAACAGCCTGTCCTGGGGCCGCGCATGGGCAAACCCCGTCAGCAGCACTGCGTCCATCCCAAAGCAGAACTTTTTCGGGTTCTGGATGATGCGATAGCCATTGCGCTGTAGGTCGTCCAGCCGCTCGTCCTCCTTAAGGCTGATTTCCGCCGGCCTGATTTCCACTGGCTGTCTGTTGTCCCTCCTGGGAGGTTCTTGTGTCATGTCTGTTCCTGTTGTCATAACGGTTCTTCCCACCTTGATGGTCATGATTTTCCTGCTGCTGGCCGCCCTGATGATTCTTGTCCTGCCGCCGCCTGTTGTCATAACGGCGCCTGCTGCTTCCATGCTGGCCGCCGGACTGCTCCTCCCCAGGCTGCTGCCTTCCCTCAGGCCGCTTCCCGGACTGTCTCTGCTCCTCCTCCTCGGGTCGCCTTCCAGACTGGCGCTGCTCCTCTTCAAACCGCCTTCCGGATTGCCGCTGCTCCTCTTCGGCATGTCTTCCAGGCTGCCTTGTCTCCTCCTCGGCATTCCACCTGGGCTGTCTCTGACCGTCCTCCGGACGGTTCGATTGCCTGGAGCCTGCCCCGGTGCGCTGCCCCGCCTGTCTCTGGCCTCCCTGGCCGTTCTGCCTGCGGTTCCCCTCCGCGCGCTGGCTGGTCTGCTTCTGTCCTTCATTGGAATGCTGGCCGTTCTGCCTGCGATTCCCTGTCTGTCTGTTCTTGTCCTGCCTGTTCCTGGTGCTCTGCCGCTGCTCTTCCTCTGCACGGCTGACCAGTTTCTGCTCTTCCTTCTGGAACTCTTCCTCCTCCAGCCGCTCCAGTTCCTGCAGCTCCTCCTTGGACAGCTCCATCCGCTCCTTTTTGCTGTGTTTCCTCCTGAAATGGAGCTTCTCTACAGGATATTCCTTAATCTCCTTCTCATCGCCTACGTCCACCACCACTTTCACCAACTGCCGCAGCACATTGACGCTGTGCACCTCTCCCTTGAGGCCCTCCTCCGTGGTCACCGAATCCCCGATACTGGGAAGTCTCCGGTTCAGCTCCTCATAGGTCTCCTCCTCGTTTTTCAGGCAGCACATGAGCCTGCCGCAGACCCCCGATATCTTTGCCGGATTCAGGGACAGATTCTGCTCCTTGGCCATCTTGATGGACACCGGGACGAAATCCGCCAGATAACTGTGGCAGCACAGCGGACGGCCGCAGATGCCGATGCCTCCCACCAGCTTCGTCTCGTCCCTGACCCCAATCTGGCGCAGTTCGATCCTGGTCTTGAACACGCTGGCCAAATCCTTCACCAGCTCCCTGAAGTCGATGCGCCCGTCAGCCGTGAAATAGAACAGCACCTTATTATTGTCAAACGTATACTCCGCGTCTATCAGCTTCATTTCCAGCCCGTGGTCGCGGATCTTCTCCTGACAGATTTTGAAAGCCTCCTTCTCCTTGGACCGATTGGCGGCCTCCTGCTCCACATCCCTCTGGTTCGCAATGCGGATCACCGCCTTCAGGGGCTGGACCACCTTGTCGTCCGTTACCTCCATGACTCCCGCCACCACCGTGCCGAACTCGATTCCCCTGGCCGTCTCCACGATCACGTGGTCACCCTTCTTTATCTCAAATCCCAGCGGATCGAAAAAATAAATCTTGCCCGCTGTCCGAAACCGTACTCCGATTACCTTAATCATCTATCCACCTCACTATAGCACGAAACCTTCCGGGAACTGCCGGAAAAAGGCCGATACCTCTTGCAGACACTTCCTTTGGAACTGCCGGAAAAAGGCCGATACCTCTTGCAGACACTTCCTTTGGAACTGTCGGAAAATAACTGATACAACTCAATTCCTTATGATGCAGTGCTATTTTAACATACCTGATTCCAAAAAGCCATAGTTAATAATGGTATTTCCTGTGGCTCAGCTGTTCTCCTGAATCGTCAGCATCAAAAGCTCCATGACCAGCTCGAAATTCACATTGGCGTCCAGCCGCCGCTTCGCGGTATCCAGCGCCTTTATGATATTTTCGATCCCCTCGTAGCTGCTGCGCTGGGCCGTCCTGCGCAGCGCCTGGATCTCCTCCCGGAATATCAGATGGTTCATGTCTCTGGTGGCCTTGAACAGCAGCGCGTCCCGGTACCAGATGGCACAGATGTCCAGATAATCCTGGATCTCCAGCTTATACTCCGTAATCTTCTTCACGGCGGCCACGATCTCGTTCAGGTCCATCTCCTGTATGTACTTCAGAAGCGCCAGGGCTTCCGCCTTTATGTTCTCGAAATCCTCGCTGGTGGCCAGCATCTTCGCCTTGCCCACATTCCCCCTGGCGAAAGCGGCGCACACCTCCGCCTTATAGTCCGGCACCTGCAGCTGGCTGCACAGATACTCCTTCACCAGGGCGTCCGGCACCGGCTTCATGTTCAGCACCACACAGCGGCTGAGGATCGTGGGCAGCAGGCTGTTCACATTGTCCGTCAGCAGCAGGATCACGGCATAGGCCGGGGGCTCCTCCAGCGTCTTCAGGATAGCGTTCTGCGCCTGCACCGTCATCTTCTCCGCCTCGCTGATGATATACACCTTGTAAGGGCTGCTGTAGGGCTTCACGGCCACGTCATTGTTCACCTGCGTGCGGATATCGTCCACGCTGACCGAATTGGGCTTCTCATGGACCACCCGGATGATGTCCGGATGGTTTCCCGACAGGGCCTGCTTACAGGAGCGGCACTCCTGGCAGGGTTCCATGCTCCCTTCCTCACACTGCAGCGCCATGGCAAATACCTTGGCAATGAACTCCTTCCCGGAAGATTTCTCCCCATTGATGATATATGCGTGGGAAATCTTCCCCGTGGAAAGCGCGTTCTGCAGATGCCCCTTTATCTGCTGCTGTCCTACGATATCCCCAAAACCTGCCATAATACCCCCTCTTTCCTGTCCCTGTCGGGAACCTTTTCCTCAAGTAAATATATCCAGCAGCAATCCCCGAATCTCCCCAATCGTATTCAGGATTGCCAGATGGTCCTGCTCATCCTTCATCAGTTCCTGCGCCAGCTGATCCAGGTTCTCGTCAATCAGCCGAATGATGCCATACACCCTGTGACGTCCCCGCCTGTCCAGAAAGTTCTCTCTGGAAAAAGCATGGGAATGGGTCACGATTTCGTTCATGAACTCCTTCACGAGCCCGCGGTAATGCTTCATGTCCTTTACGTCCCGGCGCTTCGCCAGCCGGTCCCCCTGCATGGTGATTTCCTCCATCAGGGTCTGGAGCCTTGCCTGCAGCTCCGCGCCTTCCACATGGCTGGCAAGCATGAATTTAAAACTGCCGTCCGCGGGCGGTGTGTTCTGCACCTGCTCTATGGGAGCGCTCTGGCTCACCTTGCCCACCTTTATATCCATACCTCTGCCATCCTTTCCCGGCCTGTTCCGGCCTATTCCTTTCCGGAAATCCCCGCTCTTATATATCCGCGAATCTCATCCAGGCACCGCTCCAGTTCATCATTCACAAACCTCCTGGAAATCCCGGCCCGTTCTATCTTCTCCTGGGAAAAATCCTCACTGTCCGCCAGAAACCTGCGGCACATCTCCGCATACTTCGGCTCCGCCTGGGCCCTCTCCCTGTTCAGGGCGCGCTGCAGCCGGATGCCGTCGTCCAACTCTATCAGCACCGGAAGCAGCCTGGCCGCCCCGAAATATTCCTGTAGCTTTCCGTAGGCCTCCAGCGTGCCTATCATCAGATAATCCTGATCCGCCTGTATCTGCCCGTCGTCCACGGTGAAATACCGCCACAGGCCATGGCAGGTATGATAAGCCCTGTCCTCGACGACCTTCCCCTGGCCTTTCAGCCTGCCGAATCCCGTCTCGTCCGTATAGAAATACTCCCGGCCCTCCCGCTCCCCTGCACGGATGGGCCTGGTGGTGTAGGGCACCAGCTTCCTGAGCCCCAGCGTTTCATCCTCCAGCAGCCTTTTGTAAATCGTGTCCTTCCCCGCAGAGCTTTTCCCCATGAGACATATGATTCTGCCCATGGACTATCCGACCTCGACCACATGGATCATATTCGTCGTCCCCACTTTTCCCAACGGCACTCCCGCCGTGATCACCACCACATCGCCGGCCTTCACATAACCGGCCTCCTTGGCCGCCTCCACCGCGGAGCCGAACAGATGTTCTGCATTCTCTTCCTCCTGGATCAACAGGGGCTTCACCCCCCACAGGAGATTCAGCTGCCTGCTGACCTTCTCCCTGACCGTGCACCCGATCACAGGGCTCTTGGGCTTGAACCGCGATATCGCCTCCGCCGTGAACCCGGACAGCGTCACCGTGATGATGGCAGCCGCCTTCAAATCCATGGCGGCCGTACAGGTGGCATAAGCTATCGCCGTGGTGATATCCATCTCCTGTCCGCGCTCAATGGCCCGCATCCTGAAACCATAGTCAATATCTTTTTCGGCGTTTTCCGCGATTTTCGCCATGGTCTTCACAGCTTCCACCGGATATTTTCCCGCCGCGCTCTCGCCGGAAAGCATGATGGCCGTGGTTCCGTCAAATATGGCATTGGCAATGTCCGTGGTCTCCGCCCTGGTGGGCCTTGGATTTTTGATCATGGATTCCAGCATCTGGGTGGCCGTGATGACATGCTTGCCCTGGGCGTTGGCCATCTTGATCATCTTCTTCTGCAGAATCGGCACTTCCTCAAAGGGAATCTCCACGCCCATGTCCCCTCTGGCCACCATGATGCCGTCAGATACCTCCAGAATCTCCTCCAGGTTCTGGATGCCCTGCATGTTCTCAATCTTGGAGATGATCTTCATGTCGCTTCCGTGTTCCTTCAGGATGCTGCGCACTGCCAGGACATCCTCCTTACATCTGACGAAGGAAGCCGCCAGGATGTCGTATCCCATCTCAATGCCGAACAGGATATCCTCCCTGTCCACCTGGCTGATATAGGGCATGGACAGAACCGCCCCTGGCACGTTGACCCCCTTGTGGTTGGAGACAAAACCGCCATTCACCACATGGCAGACAATCTCCTCCCCCTGAATCTCTTCCACCGTCATCTCAATCAACCCGTCATCAATGAGAATCGTAGTCCCCACTTTGATGTCATTCTTCAGGTTCTTATAGGAAATGGCCGCTTTCTGGGCTGTCCCCAGGATTTCCTCTGTCGTCAGCACAAAGCGCTGCCCGCTGACCAGTTCCGCCCGTCCCCCCTCAAAGTCCCGCAGGCGGATTTCAGGCCCCTTGGTATCCAACATGGTCGCCACAGGAAGCCCCACTTCCTCCCGGGCCTGCAGCACCCTTTGAAACTTTTCCCGCTGCTCCTCATGGGTGCCGTGGGAAAAATTGAACCTCGCCACGTTCATGCCCGCCAGCATCAGCTCCCGCAGACGCTCCACGCTTTCGCAGGCCGGACCTATGGTACAGATGATCTTTGTCCTTCTCATTCTATTGACCTCACTTTTCCTATACGATTTTTTATATTTTATTTTAATGATTATATACCAAGCTCAGCTTTTGGCTTATGCAGTGTCTATCCCCCATATGCCGGTGAATAATCAAACAGCAACTTGCTATTATGTTGGCTGTCAAAACAATAGCCGTATACCGAAACATAATACGCTCAATGAGTCAACTGAGCATTGTATATAGTCATTTTTATTTTTATATTTTATATTGAAAAAACTCTTTGACTGTCACATCGGAACAATAAAACGCAATTTCGTTTTCTTCATAATCACCGACTTCGTACTTCGAAGCATTTTCATATCCTCTTCCAGACATGTCTTTGATATAAAAACCTGAAATCTGTCTGTTTCCCCGAAAATACAGGGAATGTACATCTGTAAATTCCAACACGATTTTATAAGCATCAGGACTGGTCATGGTAAGGAATTGTCTACAAATAACTGCTGCGAGTTTATAGCTGTTTTCGTTGTATTTCTGGGCTTTCTCCTAAACAAGTTGCATCAGTTATTTTCCGACAATTCCTAAGCCTTTTGCCCCTCGTCATGATGGCTGCGCTGATCATTTTCCCACAGGCCAAAATTCCCTCACGCTATTCGCCGTCAGCCGCCTTGCCCGAATAGCGGTCATAAGGAAATGCCTCCAAATAACCTACGCAATCCTGTTGCAAAATTTACAGATTTTATCAGGTTTACTCTAAACAAAATGCGTAGATTATTTTCCGGCAGTTCCTAAGGAAGTGTCTACAAATAACTGCTGCAAGTTTATGGCAATTTTTATTGTATTTCCGGGCTTTTGCCTGAAGCAATTGCAGCAGTTATTTTCCGACAATTCCTAAGGAAATGCCTCCAAATAACCTACGCAAGCCTGTTGCAAAATTTACAGATTTTATCAGGTTTACTCTAAACAAAATGCGTAGATTATTTTCCGGCAGTTCCTAAGTCGAATTGGGGCATGATGATAGGATCACCGGGACAAGAATCATCTCCGCAGCCTCCCCACGGCGCTCCTCCCGGTGGACGCCCTGCACCTGAAGCCCCTGCTCCAAAGCATTTCGAATCTCTCTGCACAGCCCTTCCGTCATGGGTTCCCCCGGCACCAGCAACGGCACTCCCGGCGGATACAGATTGACGAATTCCCCTATCCGTCCGCCGACGCTCTCTTCCAGGGAAATCATCTCCGTCTCCATATCCCAGGCTTCCGCCAAAGGAATCCCATCTGTCTGCACTTCATCTGCCTGCCTTTCTTCCCGGCGCTTCCCCTTCCCCCGGTTGTTGCCGGAAACCTCTTCGCAAAGTCGTCTCTCTGAACTTTCCCCATTTGCCCTTTGAAATATTTTCTCCAGATTTTTTTCCCTGCTTTCGCAGGTTCTTTCCTCCCGGTTCTCTGTAAAAGCCCCCGTTTCTCTCTCCTCACCATTTCCTATGTCTGATTTCCTGCGCTTTTCCCCAATGCTTTCTGCATCTTGCTCATTACGCCTTTCCTCATACCCCTCTGCCTTAAATTCACGGAAAGTATTCTCGGCCCGGTTTTCCCCCAGGCTATCGTCAATCTCCGTCAATGCCCGGGCCATGCGCCGGAATCCCTCCTCGTCATCGTTCACCGTAAACATAGCCAGCACAAAGCTCACAGCCGCCATCTCCAGCTGCAGATGATATTTCTGTAGCAAAATATCATACAGCTGCCTGCCGGTCAGGCCGCACCCTTTCACCGATACCAAAAGCTTGCCCACATCCTGTTTTCCATCTTCCATCGGCAGAAAACGCAGATACCGGCAGCGGTCTGCCAGATTCCGCATCATGTTTTCATAGCGTTCCCTGAAACGTGCGAAGACGCTCTTGTCTTCTTTCACACATTCCAGCGCATTGTCGATGCCCGCCATCAGCAGATAGGAGGGGCTGCTGGACTGATAGATGCGCAGGAACCTGCGGAGCCGCTCCCTGTCAATCCTGTCCCCGTTCACATGGAGCAATGCCGTCTGCGTCAGGGACGGCAGCGTCTTGTGCACGCTGTGGATGACCAGATCCGCCCCCGCCTGGCAGCTGTTGGGCGGAAAGCCTTCTGCCAGTCCCAGGTGCGCCCCATGGGCCTCGTCCACAATCAGAGGAATCCCCTTCTGATGGACGACCCGGGCTATCCCGGCAATATCGGCAATTCTGCCTTCATAAGTAGGCGATACGATCAGGACAGCGTCTATGTCCCTCTCCCGCTCCAGGGCTTCCTGAATCTGCCCCGCCTCCACCGCATCGAAGATATCATATTCTTCCCAAAAAGGCGGATACACATAACTCACCGCCAACTTGCGCAGGTAAGCCGCATGGTAGGCGGATCTATGGCAATTGCGGGCCATCAATATATGTCCGCCGAAGGGAAGGGCACAGCTCACTGCGCTTAAGATGCCGCAGCTGCTCCCGTTCACCAGATAAAAACTCTCCTCCGCCCCATAAAGCCCGGCCGCCTCCCGCTGGGCATCCCGCAAAATGCCTTCCGGCTGATGCAGATTGTCAAAGCCGTCTATCTCCGTGATGTCCATCTCGTACCATGCTTCCGGAAGCCTGCCCCAGCTTCGGCGCTTATGCCCCGGCATATGATATGGATAGATGTCCTTTCCGGCATTCTCCTGCAATCTCTCCAATAAATGTCCCACTTCGCTCAATCTTTCCTCAATTTGGCAAGAACCGCTCCATGTCCCCTGTGTATATATATAGTCTCCAGCAGCGAACACCATTTGTCCGCAATCGTCACAATCCACGCCTCCCTGCAAGCCGGCGGCACCAATGTCAAAGGCCACATATGCCTTCTGATGATATTCTTCTCCCGTTCCGTCAGTTTATATTCCCTTGAGGCATTCCGCAGGGCTATCCCCGGGTGATAGAATCCGTGCAGCTTATGGGAGTGCTCTTCATCCGGTATATGCCAGTCATAGAGAAAATAATCGTGGAGCAGCGCGCCTCTGATCAGCTCTCTTCTGCTGCAGGGAATATGCAGCCGTTCACTGAATGCGATGCTGTACCGGGCCACGTCCATCACATGGGCATTTACCGTCATGTCGCCGTGCTGTATATATTCTTTCATCCGCCGGAAATTCTCCGATTCCAGAATCTCAGGAGCCTCCATTTCAATCAGCTTTTGTATCCTCCGAAAGCGCTCCAGCTTCCTCTGCCACCTTCTCGCCTGTCTTTTTGTACGTAACCTATAATATCGATTTTCCATTGCGCTATGCTTCCCCATCCCCTGATTCGTTTTGGACTTTCTTCAAATCCTCCGCCTATATCCCTATCGCCGCGTCCATCGTATCCCCTGTCGGCACTTCCGCCGGTATGCCTTCCTGCGGCACTTCTTCTGCCGGCACTCCTTCTGCCGGTACCCCTTCTGCGGGCACTCCTTCTGCCGGTACCTCTCCCTCCGGCACGGAAGGCGGCCCCACATAGGGAATCCCCTGCGAATAATAGCATATCACAGGAAACCCTTCCGACACAGACTGATAGATCTGCCCTGCCATACTGGGCGGAAGGTTGATGCAGCCATGGGAACCATTGGTCTTGTAAATCTCTCCGCCGAAGGATCTCCTCCAATTGGCATCATGCATTCCGTAATTCCCATAAAAAGGCATCCAGTACTTTACCGGCGTCCTGTATGTCGCGCCTTTGAGCACCGCATTCATGGTCTTGTATGTCAAACCAAAGATACCCTCAGGCGTCACGCAGTCATAGGAAGAGATCATCGTGCCAGACACAAAATCCGTCTCCACGACAATCTCCCCGTCCTGGTACAGATACAGATGCTGATTGCTCAAATCCGCTTCCACATAGGAACTGCCCACATCGTTGGTCCCTTTCTGTCGGGCAGTGATGCTGTATAGCGGCTCCCTTTCCCCTTTGGTGCCAAGATATATCAGTTGGGTCAGTTCCTGGATCTCTCCTGTCGTATCTGTCTTCCATCCGTAATTGCGGCTGGCCAAAGTCACTTCAAAGCCATGGGTCGTCATGAACTTCTTTTTCTTCCCATATGTATCATAGGCAGAAGCCTGCTCCTTTACAAATGCCGCCACAGCCTCCTCGTCCAGCGCAGCCCTGCCGTTCTCTATGGACACCCAATCCTTCAGAATCTCATGATCCAGCACCACTTCCGTCCCATTCCAGTCATAGACGATTTCGGTACCCAGCCAACGGTTCGCCGTGTCTATGATGTCATTCAGCTTCTTGTCATCGCTTTTGACAGCGGCCTCCCGATAGCAGCCCTCTTCCTCCAGGTCCAGGGATTCCTCCTGTCTGCTGACCGTCTCGGAAATCAGCTGGATTACTTTCTCCACGTCCATCTCCGTGCCGGAAGTCTCCGGAACAATCTCATATCTGCCCGTCTCTTCAGAATATTCATCGATATATGCGTCCTTTGCCCGCCGCATATTCTTTCTCTGGCAGGCCTCCCATGACTCCACCGTGCTTTTCAGCATATCTTCATCAAAGACCACTCCCTGGTCCAAAGAATAGGAGAAACTTTCCCCCAGGTATGCCTGGAGCCACATCCTCTCATCCTGCTGCCGCATTAAATCCTCCACCGCCACGTCCGTGTCCGCAAAGTTCAGCTGGATGTCATCCGGAACAATGACTCCAAGGACAGCGCCGGATTCTCCCGTGCCGTAATCCCGGCCGCTGACCGACAGGGCGTAACTGCTAATCCGCGCATTCAGCATATCCACCACTGGTGCCGTCTCCATATTGCTACAGTCGAACCCGTCAATGGCCGTATTCGGCAGAAAATGCGTCCCATAATACACTACGCCTCTGTAATAAGCATATCCCGCCGCTGCCAACAGCAGAAAAAGCAGCAGCAGAAGACTGATATACACATATTTCTTCCTCCCCCCTTTCTGCTTTGCCTCTCCTTTCCTCATTCCCTGCGGGCTCGGCTCTATGGCCGTGGCCGCAGCTGTCTTTTCTGCTTCACCATTTTGCTTCTCTTCCATGATTCCTCTCCACAATGTTGTGATTGTTCATACTTACGCTTTTGATAATTATAGCATACTATTCTACAAAAAAATAGCACCAAAAGACTGAAATTATGCCTTTTAATGCCATTTTACCACCAAAAATGCCCAGAACCGGAATCGAACCAGTGACACGAGGATTTTCAGTCC
>CAJUFI010000088.1 GCA_910585665.1 uncultured Acetatifactor sp.
AGCGCTTCGAGGCCATGCCGGAGGGGTATTTCGACATGATACTGATGGACATCCAGATGCCTGTCATGAACGGCTATGAGGCCACCAGGGCCATACGCAAGCTCCCGCGCAGGGACGCGCTGTCCATCCCCATCATCGCACTGTCCGCCAATGCCTTTGCGGAAGACGTCGCCGTAGGCAGGGAGGCCGGGATGAACGAGCATATGGCAAAGCCCCTGGACATCGCCCAGCTCTCGGCTGTCATGGGCCGCTGGATGGGCGTGTAGGAATTTTGCGTTAGGAATTGTCGGAAAATAACTGCTGCAATTGCTTCAGGCAAAAGCCCGGAAATACAATAAAAATTGCCATAAACTTGCAGCAGTTATTTGTAGACAATTCCTTACTGACCGTGAACAGTAACAATTTTGCGGATAATGGTCTGGTATAGTCCGGAGATATATGGTAAGATATGGATAGGAACGATATCTGCAGGGGGCGCAGAATGCAGATGCAGGAAAGAATCCTGAGATTGTGAAAAGCTGCGCGGAAGAGAGGAGAAGCGTTATGAGTTTTATGGAGGAGTACAATTTCTGGCTGGAGGATGATTACTTCGACCAGGACACCAAGGATGAACTGCTGGCCATCCGGGACAATCAGGGAGAGATCGAGGAGCGGTTCTACAAGGAACTGGAGTTCGGCACAGGAGGCCTACGGGGCGTGATCGGGGCCGGAACCAACCGCATGAACATCTACACGGTCCGCAAGGCCACCCAGGGGCTGGCCAATTTCATCCTGAAGAAGGGCACCCAGGGGAAGGGCGTTGCCATCGCCTACGATTCCAGGCGCATGTCTCCTGAGTTCGCGGACGTGGCGGCGCTGTGCCTGGCGGCCAACGGCATCAAGGCCTATGTGTTCGATTCCCTCCGTCCCACCCCGGAGCTTTCCTTTGCGCTGCGCACCCTGGGCTGCACGGCGGGCATCGTGGTGACGGCCAGCCACAACCCGCCGGAGTACAACGGCTACAAGGTATACTGGGAGGACGGCGCCCAGGTCACCGCGCCCTTCGATAAACAGATCATCGAGGAAGTCCAGGCCATCAAGGACTACCACACCGTGAAGACCATGGATAAGGCCAAGGCCATGGAAGAGGGCCTGTATCAGGTCATCGGCAAAGAAATCGACGACGCCTACATGGCGGAGCTGAAGAAGCAGATCATCCACCCGGAGATCATCCAGGAGGTAGCGGACGATATCAAGATTGTATACACGCCCCTGTGCGGCACGGGAAACCTGCCTGCCAGGCGCATCCTGTCGGAGCTGGGATTCAAGCATGTGTACGTGGTGCCGGAGCAGGAGAACCCGGATCCCAACTTCACCACATTGGAGTACCCCAACCCCGAGGATCCCAAGGCCTTCACCTACGCCCTGCGGCTGGCCAAAGAGAAGGACGCGGACATCGTCCTGGCCACGGATCCGGATGCGGACCGTCTGGGCGTGTACGCCAAGGATTCCAAGACCGGCGAGTATGTCTCCTTCACCGGCAATATGTCAGGCATGCTGATTGCGGAGTACATCCTGCGTGAGAGGACCGCTACCGGCACTATGCCTGCGGATCCCGCACTGGTCACCACCATCGTCACCACCAACATGACCAGGCCCATCACCAAGACTTACGGCGTGAAGCTGATAGAGGTGCTCACAGGCTTTAAGTTCATCGGGGAGCAGATCAAGCTCTTCGAGCAGTCCGGCAGCAACCATTATGTGTTCGGCCTGGAGGAGAGCTACGGCTGCCTGGCCGGGACCCATGCCAGGGACAAGGATGCCATCGTGGCGGTGATGTGCCTCTGCGAAGTGGCCGCCTACTGCAAGAAGCAGGGCAAGACCCTCTGGGACATGATGCTGGACACCTACGAGAAGTACGGCTACTACAAGGAGTCCCAGTACACCATCACCTTAAAGGGCATCGACGGCTCCAGGCAGATCGCGGAGATCATGGAGAAGCTCCGCCAGAATCCGCCCAAGGCGTTCGGCGACCTGCAGGTGCTGAAGTTCAGGGATTACCAGACGGACCGCGCCCTGGACATGGCCACCGGCGAAGAGGGAAAGACCGGCCTGCCCAAGTCCAATGTGCTCTACTTCGAGCTTCCTGACGACGCATGGTGCTGTGCGCGTCCCTCCGGCACGGAGCCCAAGATCAAGTTCTACATGGGCGTGAAAGGCGCCAGCCTGGAGGATGCCCAGAAGCGTCTTGAGAAGCTGACCGAGGATTTGAAGGCGGTGCTGTAGTCGGAGAGCGCTGTGTGATAGATTGACAAAATGGGGCAGTCGGAAAATCACCCGTTTTCTGACTGCCCCTGCTTTTATAGCAGGTTCTGCGGCATGGTTTCGTTAGCGCGGGCCGGGAAATGAGGGATTCATGACGGGCCCACAGGGAAGGGGTATGCGGACATGGTCTTTCTGCCGAAGCGCCAGTCGGACAAACCGGCCATGATAGCGGAACTGAAATGGAATCATTCAGCAAAAACGGCCATCGGCCAGATAAAAGACAAAAAATTTACAAGGCCTTGGAACATTATCGAGGTGAGATGTTGCCTGCGGGAATCAATTGCAGCAAAAAACGAAAAAATACAGATGCAATATCGAGAGGATGACAGAAGGGCATGGATGTCCCCGTAGGGGGTGTGAGGAGGAGACGGCTATGGGCAGGAAGGTGCTGATAGGGGTTCTGATATTGGGATGCGCCGTGGCGGCGGTGCTGTTGATCTGGAGGCCGCTGAAGGCGGGCACGGGGATTTATATTGCCGCAGGGAGCCCCATTATCGTATTTGACGGCGGCTCCGGGGAACCTGTGGTCATGCAGGGCCGGACGGGGGATGAGGATATGTTCGGGGGTCTGGAGACTGGCGACAGGATTCTGATTTTCCATGACGGCACCATGATGCTGAGCTACCCGGCCCAGATGAACGTGTTTTTCTGCATCCGTCTGGAGAAAGGGGACGAGGCTTCGGTTCCGGAGGAGGTCATGGAGTCCCTGAAAGAGCTGGGATGGCTCTAAGGAGGTATCATTGGGCAGAAGCAATCAGGCGAACTTGAAAAAAACCATATATTTTCTGAAGCGGAACGGCCTGCGCAGGACCTGGTACGCTGTTCGGGAGCGCATGGAGGAACGGAAGCAGCCGCCCTATCTCTGGCGCCCGCCCACCGAGGAGCAGCTGGCGGCGCAGCGGGCCTGGTGGGAGGCCAGGCGGGAGCGGGAGGGCGAGCCGGTGGCTTTCAGCATCCTTGTCCCCGTCTACCGCACGAGACCGGAATATCTCAGAGATCTGCTGCAATCCTTGTGCCTCCAGACGTACCCGAAATGGGAGGTGATTCTGGCGGACGCCACGGAGGACGACAGCGTGGAGCGCATCGTGCAAAGCTTCCTGTCAGGAGGGGCCGGGATGGAGGCGTCGGCCGGGGGCGCTTCCTCGCCTGGGACTGGGGATGCCCGGATTCGCTATGTGCACCTGGAGCGAAATGCCGGAATCGCGGAGAATACGAACCAGGCGCTCGCTCTCGCCACAGGCGACTATGTGGGGCTGCTGGATCATGATGATATCCTGGCGGAGGATGCCCTCTACGAAATGGCGGTGGCAATCGAGGCGGGAGAACGGCGGGGGACAAGGCCGCAGATGCTTTATTCCGACGAAGACAAATGCAATGGCGGCAGGACGGAATATTTTGAGCCGAATTTCAAAGAGGATTTCAATCTCGATCTGCTCCTGAGCAACAACTACATCTGTCATTTCCTGGTGATGAGGCGGGAGCTGATACAGGACCTGCGGTTCCGCCCGGAATATGAAGGGGCCCAGGATTACGATTTGGTGCTGCGCGCGGTGGCCCGTCTGGAAGACCCGGAGCGGGAGGTCCACCATGTCCCCAAAGTGCTGTACCACTGGAGGTGCCACACAGGCTCCACGGCGGAGAACCCGGAGAGCAAGCGCTACGCGTATGAGGCCGGGCGCAGGGCCCTGCAGGACTTTTCGGACAGGGCCGGCTGGTGGGCACGGGCGCATGACACGGAGCATGTGGGATTTTACCGGCTGCGCTTCGGGGGCGGCCTCTTTGACAGCAGACAGGACGTGGGAGCCGTCGGGGGGCGGCTGGTGCGCAAGGGAAAGATATGCGGCGGCCGGATGAAAGAAGACGGAACTGTAGTGTACATGGGCCTTCCCGCCTGCTACAGCGGCTATCTCCACCGGGCTGTGCTCTCCCAGGACGCGGAAGCCGTGGACCTGCGCAATCTAATGGTCCGGCCCCAGTGTTTGGAGCTTTTCACGCAGATTGTGGGGGTGCCTTACAGGGCCCTCCCCGGAACGGATATCTTTGACGTTTCGGTGCTGCCGGAGGGCAGCAACGTATGCCGGTTGAGCCTGAAGCTCTGTGAAGCCCTGCGGAGGGAAGGGTATCGGATATTGTATCTGCCGGATTTGGGGGGAGAGGGATAAGCGGAAAAGGGTAAGCGGGAAAAAGGTAAGCGGGAAAAGGGTAAGCGGGAAAAGGAAAATCACGGCCAGGGCCAGGCCGCCGCGGTTCCGGGAGGGCCCACAGCCCCGCTGCATGGGGCGGAGCCGTGGGCCTTGCTGGAAACCGTCCCTGACATTACGCCAAGGCGTCGAAGCTTTTGTAAGAGGCAGGAAGCTCCGGCAGGATTTCCCGGGGCTGCAGCAGGCCTGAGTCCGCTTCCGCCGTAGGCGGCGCAGCCGCCTGTGCGGGCTCCTGATCCAGGGGGGCGCCAGCCTGGGCAGCGGTCTCAGGCACATCTTCCAGGGCTTCCGTCAGCTGCTCTTCCGCCACCTCGTCCAGGATATCGCTCAGCATGCCGCCTTCCTCCTCGATGCCCAGGGCCTCTTTGACAGCCTCTTCCCTGCGCTCTTCCGGCGTCTTGGGCTCGCTCTCTTCGATGGCCTTGGCGATTTCCTCGCCCCGTTCCTTCGCCTCGTCCATCAAATGGAACATCTGTTCCTGGTTGTACTGGGCCTTGACGGCCGCGATGCTGTCCTCATAGGAATGCAGCATTTCCAGCACCCTGGCCACTTCCTCCGGGCTGCTGCACTCAATGTTTTTCAGGTTCGCTTTCTGGTTCTCGAAAAAGGCGACCTGGCTGTCGCGCTCAGCCTGCCGCTCCAGCTTCTGGGCCGTGCTTTTCAGCCTGCCGCCGAAGAGGCGGCTTTGCCCGAACGCCATGAGATTCGAATTCTGCAGATGGATATTCATAATGGCCTCCTTTGCTTTCGTTTCTATGTTGGATTTATCGACAGACTGGGGGAATTCTTTATGAAAATGTCATGAAACGTATCCTGAAAATTGGATTATCTGAAAAATGTCCGAAAAACTGGATACGGCCAGAAAATGGACGATACTATATAGAAGAGAAAATCCGCCCTGCACCCGCGGAACTATCAACAAGGAGAAAGCCATGTCCAAAGCCACTGTCATCATCCCCAACTACAATGGCATCAAATTCATAGAGGAATGCCTGGAATCCCTTCTGGCCCAGGACATGCCGCCCTCGGAGTACCACATAATCGTAGTGGACAACGGCTCCACGGACGGAAGCCGGCAGCTGATAGAAGACGCGTTCCCTCAGGTGGCCCTCATCGCGCTTCCCGCCAACACCGGCTTCTGCCATGCCGTAAATGTGGGCATCGAGGCGGCGCGGACTCCCTATGTCATCCTTCTCAACAACGACACGAAAGCCGGTCCTGGCTTCGTCAAAGCCCTCTGTGATTCCCTTGAGGCGAGGCCAAAGGCTTTCTCTGTCAGCGCCAGGATGCTCATGTGGGACGCCCCCGAGCGCATTGACGACGCAGGCGACAGGTACTGCGTGCTGGGCTGGGCCTACTCCCGGGGGAAGGGGCAGCCTGCCGCCCGATATGGGCAGCCAGCGGAGATCTTCTCCGCCTGCGGCGGCGCGGCCATCTACAGAAAAAGCGTGCTGGAGGAGATCGGCCTGTTCGACGAGACGCATTTCGCCTATCTGGAGGATCTGGATATGGGTTACCGGGCCCGGATATATGGCTACCGCAGCTTCTATGAGCCGCAGGCGGAGGTCGTCCACTACGGCAGCGCCTCCAGCGGCTCCCGCTACAATGCGTGGAAGACGGAGTTAGCCGCCTCTAACAGCGTATATGTCATCGCGAAGGACATGCCCCTCCTACAGCGGATTTGGAACCTGCCTTTCCTGATTTTGGGCTTTTTGGCAAAATTTTTCTTTTTCTGTAAAAAGGGAATGGGAAAGCTATATCTGAAAGGCCTCTGTCAGGGCGTGCGGAAAGCCTGCTCCCCGCCGGGCAGGGCGAAGAGGGTTCCCTTCCGTTGGAACCATCTGGGAAATTATCTGGCCATTCAGTGGCAGCTGTATGTGAATGTCCTGAGACTTCTTAAGAAAACTTAAGAAACAGCTTCATAAAATCATAAGTTGCTCTTTTTATAATAATGGTGTAAGGTAACCTTGGGTGGCGCATATGATAAAGGACAATCAGAAAGTATTCAACCAGTTGCTGGTGATGATAGATGCTGCCATAACGGCGGCCTCTTTCTTGCTGGCCTATTGTTTCAAATTTTACTTATTGGGTGACGGGCCAGGGCTCGGTGTGCTTCCTATGGGCGATTACCTCACGCTCCTTCCGGCAGTCATCCCGATTTACGCGTTTTTGTACTACGTCTGCGACGTATATGCGCCCAAGCGGACCGTGCGGCGGCGTTTTGAGATATTCGGCATCGTCAAAGCCAACACCATCGGAATCGTGGCGCTGATCATCGTCCTCTACATGATCATCCGTGAGATTAATTTCTCCCGATCCGTGATGGGATTTTTTTATGTGTTCAATGTGTTCCTCACCTCCTGCTTCCGGCTGGGGCTGCGCAGGGGGCTGCGGACGATCCGCAGTAAGGGATATAATCTGAAGCATATCCTGCTGGTAGGATATTCCAGGGCGGCGGAGGAGTATATCGACAGGCTGCTGGACAACCCCCAGTGGGGCTATGTGGCCTGCGGCATCCTGGATGACCATATCCCCGCGGGCACGACCTATAAGGGGGTCAAAGTGCTGGGGCGGCTGGGGAACCTGGAGATCATCCTGCCGGAGAACAAGCTGGACGAGATCGCGATTTCCCTGTCCTTAAAGGACTACGACCATCTGGAGGGCATCGTGGCCATCTGCGAGAAATCAGGCGTGCACACGAAGTTCATCCCCGACTACAACAGCCTGATTCCCAGCAAGCCTTACACGGAGGACCTGATGGGGCTGCCGGTGATCAATATCAGGTATGTGCCCCTGACGAATACAGGGAACATCATCATTAAGAGGATCATGGACGTGGCAGGGGCGCTGGTGGGCATCGTGGTCACCTCCCCTATCATGCTGCTGGCGGCCCTGTTGGTAAAGTTCACCAGTCCGGGGCCTGTGATCTACCGGCAGGAGCGGGTGGGGCTCCACAACAAGGCGTTCTATATGTACAAATTCCGCAGTATGGAGCGCCAGGCGCCCAGCGAGGAGAGAAAGGCGTGGACGGTGCGCAATGACCCCAGGGTCACCCCCATAGGGAAGATTCTGCGGCGGACCAGCGTGGACGAGCTTCCCCAGCTGTTCAATATCCTGAAAGGGGACATGAGCCTGGTGGGGCCCAGGCCGGAGCGGCCCCTGTTCGTGGAGAAATTCAAGGAAGAGATTCCCAGATATATGGTGAAGCATCAGGTGCGGCCCGGGCTCACCGGCTGGGCCCAGGTGAACGGCCTCCGGGGCGACACCTCGATCCGGAAACGGATTGAATATGATATCTATTATATAGAGAACTGGACTGTGTGGTTCGACCTGAAGATTATCCTGATGACATTTTTCACAGGATTCATCAATAAAAACGCTTACTGATACGGAACTGGAAAGGAGAAGGAAGGTATTATGGCAAACAGTAGAATGAGCAAAAGGCAGAGGGCGGCGAAGCAGAGGCGGAAGATGATTCTGTTCGCTTTTGAGATCATCATCATCCTGGTGATGATCATGTTGCTGTATCTGGTGATGAACAAGACCAGTGAAGGCCCGAAGGTGACTGTGATAGACACGGAGAAGCTGGCCATTCCCTCCCAGGTGCAGGAGATGGAGGAAGAGGGCGGTACCATGCACGGCTACAGGAACATTGCCCTGTTCGGCGTGGACGCGAAGACGGACAGCCAGCTGTTCAAGGACAGCCGCAGCGACAGCACCATGATCGCCAGCATCAACCTGGACACCGGGGACATCAAGCTGGTCAGCGTATATCGTGACACATATCTGAACATCGGCACGGACGAGTACCGCAAGTGCAACGCGGCGTACTCCTTCGGCGGCGCGGAGCAGGCGGTGAAGATGCTGAACATGAACCTGGACATGAACATCACGGATTTCGTCACGGTAGGCTATAAAGGCCTCAGCTCAGTGATCGACGGGCTGGGCGGCGTCTATATCGATGTGGACAGCGAGGAGCTGAAGCATATCAACAATTACCAGGTAAATGTGTCCAATGTGCTGAAGTGCCAGTACACGCCGGTGACACAGACAGGCTACCAGCTGCTCAACGGCGTGCAGGCCACGGCATACTGCCGGATCCGTCAGACCAAGGGCGATGACTTCCAGAGGGCGGCCCGTCAGCGGGAAGTGATACAGGCCATCGAGGATCAGGCGAAGAAGACAGACCTCGCTACATTGACCAAGGTGTTCAATGATTGCATCGGCGACATCTATACCAGTCTTGACTCCAAGGACATCCTGGATCTGCTGGGAGTGATTGCGGACTACAGTATTGTGGCAGAGGACGGATTCCCTCAGCCCGAATACCGCGGGAACGCGAATATGGGGGCCAAGGGCGCCTGCGTCATCCCCACCAGCCTGGAGGACAATGTGGTATGGCTGCACCAGTTCCTGTTCGAGGACATGGAATATACAGTCACCCAGAGCGTAAGGGAATACAGCCAGAAGATTGAATCCGATACATCCAAATATCTTAAGTAACGGAGATACAGCATGTATCCTGAAGGGGCTGTCGAGAGCGGGCAGCCCTTTTTCTGAATTTATGCTGCGGAAAACTTTGCCGCCTGTGGAAATGGGTGGCTACAGACGCAAGGAAGGAAAGGAACGAGGAGCGGTTTGAAAATCGACATCATCATTCCCGTATACAGACCGGGCAGGGAGCTGTTCGCCCTGCTGGACAAGCTGGAGGGCCAGTCCGTGCCCATCCACAGAATTCTGCTCATGAATACCGGGAAGGCATATTTTGACGAACTGCTGGAGGGGACAGAGGGCATGGGAGAGGCCGGATTTGCCCGGAGATACCCCAATGTGCAGGTGCGGCATCTGGAAAAGCGGGAGTTCGACCATGGAGGGACCAGGCACAGGGCGGTGGGATATTCGGAGGCGGAAGTCTTCGTGGCCATGACCCAGGACGCCCTGCCGGTGGATTCCTTTCTGGTGGAGCGCCTGACGGCAAATCTGCAGGGGAACGTGGCGGCGGCCTATGCCAGACAGCTGCCGGGCCCGGACTCCTCGGAGTTCGAGAAGGCTTCCCGGTATTTCAACTACCCGCCGTCTTCCCGGGTGAAGACGGCGGCGGATCTGGAGAGCATGGGCATCAAGACTTTTTTCTGCTCCAATGTATGCGCGGCTTACCGGAGAGATGTCTACGAAAAACTGGGCGGTTTCGTCCGGCATACGATCTTCAATGAGGACATGATATACGCGGCCGCGGCAATCCGGGCAGGGTACGGGATTGCCTATGAGGCCGGGGCGCAGGTGGTCCATTCCCACAATTATACGAATATACAGCAGCTGCGGCGCAACTTCGACCTGGGCGTGTCCCAGGCCCAGCATCCGGAAGTGTTCGGCGCGGCTTCCTCGGAGTCCGAGGGGAAGCGTCTGGTGGGCGATACATGGCGCTATCTGAAAAAGAGGAAGCGGCTCTACCGGTTCCCGGGATTCTGCGTCCAATGCGCTTTCAAATATGCCGGATACCTTTTGGGGAAGCATTACAGGATGCTGCCCCGGGGGCTGATCCTGAAGATCACCGCGAACCGTGAGTACTGGGGAGATTTCACGATTCTTTCATGAGGAAAACACAATTTTAACACAATTGCCGGATATACTCTAGTACATAGAGATGAAACAAGAAAGGTTCGGCTGAGGATTCTTTCAGGAGGAGGTAAGCATTATGTACGAGAACGATATTTATTCCAATTCTGACAATGGGAGCTACACGACTTATCAGACAGACGCCAATTATAACAAGGCCATGGAACCGCCCGCGGGCATCGGCGGCAAAAAGAAGAAAGGCGGTTTCCGGAAGGTGCTGCTGAGCATGGGACTGGGTCTGCTGTTCGGCCTGTTCGCGGGGGCGGGGTTCTACGTAGTGCAGTTCGGCCTCGAGCGGATTTCCCAGACGGAGGAACAGGGCGCCGGCCTCACGGATGACGGTGAGGACGCACAGACAGGACTTCCCGAAGGGCTCGCCGACGCCTGGATGCAGAATGTGAAAAACATCACCTATGTGAACACGGACATCTCCAATGTGGTGGAGGATGTGATGCCGGCCATGGTGTCCATCGTGAACAACTACACCCAGACCGGGACCACCTTCTGGGGGCAGCAGTACAGCCAGCAGGGCGCGTCCAGCGGATCGGGCATCATCGTGGCGGAGAACGAGAGCGAGCTTCTGATCGTGTCCAACAATCATGTGGTACAGGGCATGGATACCCTGGAAGTCACTTTCATCGATGGTTCCGTGGCCCAGGCCTATATTAAGGGAACGGACGCGGAGATGGATCTGGCAGTCATCGCGGTTCCTCTGGAGAACCTGTCCCAGGAGACCAAAAGCGCCATCACCATCGCCACCATGGGTGACAGCGACGACCTGAAGCTGGGCACGCCCGTCATCGCCATCGGGAATGCTTTAGGCTACGGACAGTCTGTCACCAGCGGCATCATCAGCGCCCTGAACCGGGAAGTGACCATGGAAGACGGAACCGTAGGCACTTTCATCCAGACTGACACGGCCATCAACCCCGGCAACTCCGGCGGCGCGCTGCTGAACATCAACGGCGAAGTCATCGGCATCAATTCCAACAAGATAGCCAGCTCCCAGGTAGAGGGCATGGGCTACGCCATCCCCATCAGCTCCGCCAGCCCCATCATCGCGGACCTTCTGGAGCGCCAGACCAGGACGGAAAAGGTGGCGGCGGAAGAGGCAGGCTACATGGGCATCGAGATGCAGGACGTGACGGATGAGATCGCAGCCATGCTGGGCATCCCCCAGGGCGTGTTCGTGATCAATGTCCAGGAAGGGACTGCCGCGCAGCAGGCCGGCATCCAGCACGGCGATATCATCATCAAGTTCGACGGCCAGAGGGTCTCCACCCGCAGCGAGCTGAAACAGCTGGTAGGCTACTACAGGGCCGGGGAGACATTGAAGGTGACGGTGAAGCGTTTTGCCGACGGACGGTATGAGGATGTGGAACTGGAAGTCACACTGGGAAGCCAGCCTCAGAATTGAGGCCGCCAAACGAGAAAGGAAAAAGCCCGGGCTGGGAGACCTGTCCGGGCTTTCGGCATGCATTTTGTCCGGCGAATGCCTCCGGCTGAGGGCATTTGGCTCCCAGGAAACGGTTTTTAGAAAAAGTTCACTTGTGCAGATACAGATTTTCCAGTATACTAAGGGTAGCGCGGATGGTACAATCGCGCAGAAACGAGGAAACCAGACTATGTCAGACATATATGAGGAAGAGGAAAAGAAGGAAGAAAGGCAGGCGGAAGAGGCCGGGGCCGGGAAAGAGGCCGACCTGACAGAAGGGCACAAAGACGCCTCCGCCACCAAGAACGCCGGAAAGAGCGACAACAAGGACTACGAAGATGTCTGCTTCATCTGCCGCCGCCCGGAGAGCAAAGCGGGCAAGATGTTCAAGCTGCCCAACAATATCTGCGTCTGCAGCGACTGCATGCACAAGACCATGGAGACCGTGAGCCAGTTCGACTACCAGGGGATGCTGAACAATCCCCAGCTCCAGAACGAGCTGGACCAGATGACGAAGCAGGGGGGATTCCCCAACATCAGCTTCGTGAACCTGGCGGACCTGCGTGGGGACGGGGGCATCCCCAACAAACAGAAAATCAAGAAAAAGAAGAAGGAAGCCGATGCGGCGCCTGCGCTGGACATCCGCAATATCCCAGCGCCCCATAAGATCAAGGCCAGCCTGGACGAGTACGTGGTGGGACAGGACCATGCCAAGAAGGTGATCTCCGTGGCGGTGTACAACCACTACAAGCGTGTCGCCACCGGCACCATGGACAATATCGAGATCGAGAAGTCCAACATGCTCATGATCGGCCCCACGGGCTGCGGCAAGACCTACCTGGTGAAGACCCTGGCCAGGCTCCTGGACGTGCCCCTGGCCATCGCGGACGCCACCTCCCTGACGGAGGCGGGCTATATCGGCGACGACATCGAGTCCGTGGTGTCCAAGCTCCTGGCGGCCGCGGACAATGACGTGGAGAAGGCGGAGAGGGGCATCATCTTCATAGACGAGATCGACAAGATAGCCAAGAAGAAGAACACCAACACCCGGGATGTCAGCGGCGAGAGCGTCCAGCAGGGGATGCTGAAGCTCCTGGAGGGCGCCGAAATCGAGGTGCCCGTGGGGGCCAACAGCAAGAACGCCATGGTGCCCCTGGCCACGGTGAACACCAGGAACATCCTGTTCATCTGCGGAGGCGCGTTCCCGGACCTGGAGGAGATCATCAAGCAGCGGCTGAACAAGACCGCGGGCATCGGCTTCAACGCCGAGCTGAAGGACAAGTACGACAAGGACAGGGACATCCTCTCCAAGGTGACGGTGGAGGACATCCGGAAGTTCGGCATGATTCCGGAGTTCATCGGCCGTCTGCCGATCATATTCACCCTGCGGGGCCTCACCAGGGACATGCTGGTGAAGGTCCTGAAGGAGCCCAAGAATGCCATCCTGAAGCAGTACCAGAAGCTCCTGGAGCTGGACGAGGTGAAGCTGGAGTTCACGGAAGAGGCCCTGGAGGCCATCGCGGACAAGGCCATGGAGCGGGACACAGGGGCCAGGGCCCTGCGCTCCATCATCGAGGACTTCATGCTGGACATCATGTACGAGATACCTAAGGACGACAACATCGGCCGTGTCACCATCACGAAGGAGTACATCCAGGGCACAGGCGGGCCTGTCATCGACATCCGGGGGAACCGGCTGCTGGAGGCGGCGCCGGGGCCGAAGGAGATACCGGCGCAGTGAGGGACGGGGGCTTGAACTGAACGTAAAGTTTGCCAATAGCCTTGAACTGCTTACGCCGGATGGGAAATATAATTATATCGCTTATTTGCTGGCAGACGAAAACGGAGTATCCATTAAGATTGCGAAGTATGCAGGGACGGACAAAGTGGATTTGATTGAAAATGAGGAGTATGGATACTGTTCGCTGATTAAGGCCACAAATAATGTCCTCGAAAAAATGAAGATAGAGAATACCACAAAAGCGAAGGTGACCAATACGAAACGAGTGGAAAAGAATCTGGTTGAACCGGTTCCCATGAGGGAGGCACTAATTAATGCTGTGGTCCATGCTTTATGGAAAGCTTTCCATAAAGCATGATTGAAGGCATTTGCGGCGAATGAAATCATGGGAGTCAAAACCTAATATGGCAATAGCG
>CAJUFI010000089.1 GCA_910585665.1 uncultured Acetatifactor sp.
AGGCAAAAAGCCATGCCTGGATCAGCCTGGACGATGTGAAGCTGGTGAAAATGGACGAGGAAAGCGCCATCGAGCTTCGGAAGGAGAACCGGAACCTGGAAATCTTCGTGAATTCCGGGCAGCTTTTCTTCAACATCACGGAACCCCTTGAGGAGGACGAGACGCTGGATATCCGCACATCCACCATGACAGTGGGCATCCGCGGAACCTGCGGGTGGGTCAGCGTGTTGGAGGAGGGCCATATGCAGGTCTGCGTTCTGGAGGGGAAAGTCCACTGTGAAGTGACAGATTCTGTGTCCGGCCAGAGCGCGGAGGCCGAGGTGTCCGCAGGCGAGAGGGCGGATCTGTATATCCGGTCGGAGGAAGGGGAGGACGCAGCCTGTGAGATTGTGAAGAGCAAGATTTCCAGGTCTGACATTCCTGATTTTGTGCTGGAGGAAGTGGATCTGGAGGCTCTGGGGACGGAGCTGGCCGAGGGGCCGGAGGAGGCCGGCGGGGAGACGGCAGAAGAGCCGCAGGAGACCGCGGAGGCGCCGGAAGAGGAGGCTGCGGGCGAAACGGTGGAGGAGATTCTTGCCTTATCGGAATATGAAAGCTTCGGTTCCGCAAGGGGCGGCGTGATGCCTGTCAAGAAAGACGGCTTGTGGGGGGCGGTCAATTACCGCAATGAGGTGATCGTGCCCTTTGAGTATAGCAATTTCCAGGCGCCGGACGACAGCGGGAATTTCGTGATGGGTGACACCACGGAGGAAGGCAGATTCTATACCCTGTTCGACCCTCAGGGGAATATCCTGTACGAGGGAGATCAGCAGGTGCGGGCCTCCGGCGGGATGTACATCGTCCTGAGGGAGGGAGACCCGCTGGGAGAAGGGCAGAGAGAGATTGCATATCATAGGACGGACGGAACGCTGGTGCAGGCATTGTCGGCGCATCCGTGGGCTTTCATAAATGGTTTCTATGACGGAGTATCTCAGGTCTATCGCGCCGAGTACGACGATGCCCTTGTAGGACAGGGAGAGGGAGTGGGGTACAGCTATAGTACTGGGTCATACCAGATAGGGGAGGTGGATGCTGCAGGCAATATCGAATGGCATGAGGATCCCCTGTACACCAGGTATTTGGAGAGGGCTGAGGAAGAATACCAAAGCGCTGTGGAAGAGGCGGCTGGCGGAGAGGACGACTTTGCCAACGTGGGAGGCATGGACAGCTATTATACAAGATTGCCCTTGAGCACTGTGAACCACGGCTATTATGTCGCGGGGACCTTTGAATATGATGCCGGGTGGATATCTATGTGCACGGATACCTATGAAATTTTGGGTGAATGCGATTTTTATCATGCGGAGCCGGACGCGGAAAAGGGATTCGTGTACTCGGAGGATTATTTTGACGAACAGAACAGCTTCCGCAGCTTCTATCACGACGGAGCCTATTTCTATAACTACGGCTCCAACATGGTGTGGACTGTAGGAGAGCGGGACGTATTGGTGGACTTTGCCCTGCATCCGGGTATGACCTTTGAAACGGCGGACAACCGCATCGTGAAGGCCGTGTATGACCAGATATCCATGAATGACGAAAATTACTGGCTGGTAAAGGATGGGGAAAGATGGGGC
Organism: uncultured Acetatifactor sp.; assembly: GCA_910585665.1. Taxonomy (GTDB): domain Bacteria; phylum Bacillota; class Clostridia; order Lachnospirales; family Lachnospiraceae; genus Acetatifactor. The sequence continues at coordinate 1,617 of CAJUFI010000089.1, forward strand.
TACATAGACCACGATGGGCAGGAAGCCGCCATGTTCGAGGACGCAGCCGCTTTTTATCAAGGGTACGCGCTTGTCAGGGAAGAGGGGACTGCCTACCTGATCGACGAGACGTTTGAGAAGGTACAGAATCTGGGGGAAGCGGACTCCGTCAGCACGATTGGGGAATTGTTCGTTGTGACCAGGGGAGATACGAAATATTTTTACCGGTTGGTGCAATAGAAAATTTTACCAGCCTCTGTTTTTCAGAAAGGTTTTATCAAAATGGTTTTATCAAAATTTAAGGAAAAGACATTGCAAATAGGCGCTGTCTATGATAAACTGAGAACAGTGGCTATGATAAAAAAATAACAATCATATTCAAAACACTAGTTGGAGGGAAAACAAATGGCAAAGAAAGTAGTATTAGCCGGTGCCTGCCGTACCGCTATCGGCACCATGGGCGGCACCCTGAGCACCACCCCCGCCGCAGAGCTGGGAGCGATTGTAATCAAGGAAGCCCTGAACAGGGCAGGCGTGAAGCCCGAGGCCGTGGATCAGGTGTACATGGGATGTGTTATCCAGGCGGCCCAGGGACAGAACGTGGCTCGTCAGGCATCCATCAAGGCGGGACTGCCCATCGAAGTACCGGCTGTCACCATGAACGTGGTATGCGGCTCCGGTCTGAACTGCGTGAACCAGGCGGCCCAGATGATCATGGCAGGAGATGCCGATGTGGTCGTGGCGGGCGGCATGGAGAACATGTCCATGGCTCCCTACGCGGTTCCCCAGGCCCGTTACGGATACAGGATGAACAACGGTACTTTGGTGGACACCATGATCAAGGATGCCCTGTGGGACGCTTTCAATGATTACCATATGATTACCACCGCTGACAACATCTGCCGTGAATGGAATCTGACCCGTGAGGAGTTGGACGAGTTCGCGCTGAAGAGCCAGCAGAAGGCCGAGGCAGCTCAGAAGTCCGGCGCATTTGATGCCGAAATCGTTCCCGTCATGGTCAAGAAAAAGAAAGAGACCATCGAGTTTAAGGTAGACGAAGGGCCTCGCGCCGGATCCACTATCGAAGGCCTGCAGAAGCTTCGTCCTATCAACAAGGACGGCTTCGTCACCGCAGGCAACGCTTCCGGCATCAACGACGGCGCTGCTGCCATCGTGGTGATGAGCGAGGAGAAGGCCAAGGAGCTGGGCGTGAAGCCTATGGCTACTTTCGTTGCAGGCGCTCTGGCGGGCGTGCGTCCCGAGGTCATGGGCATCGGCCCTGTAGCCGCCACGAAGAAAGTCATGGCCAAGACCGGCATGAAGATTGAGGACTTCGACATCATCGAGGCCAACGAGGCATTTGCCGCTCAGTCCGTGGCAGTGGGCAAGGATTTAGGGATAGATGTAGACAAGCAGCTGAACCCCAACGGCGGCGCTATCGCTCTGGGACATCCCGTGGGCGCTTCCGGATGCCGTATCCTGGTGACCCTGCTCCATGAGATGCAGGCCAAGGGCGCGAAGACCGGCCTGGCCACCCTGTGCATCGGCGGCGGCATGGGCTGCTCCACCATTGTGAAGATTGAGGACTAAGGACTGACATATAGACCGAAAGAGGGAAGAATGGCTCCTGCGCAGAGGCATTCTTCCTTTGGCGGCTTTCAGTGGAGGGCGGCAAATGCGGGAATAGCGTTCCCCTTTCCGGCGGGGCCGGAGATACATAGCCTGAGGCTGAAGCGCCGGGGCGCTGGATTCCGCACAGGAATTGACGGAATGGAGCCGGTCGGAAGTGGGATGTGCTGATTTTCGGTTGTATGTGCTTTGTGTGCGCAGGAACGCGTGTAACCGCGTGTAATCATGCATAATGTATAAAAGGAGAAAATGACATGGAATTTGTATTGTATGAGCAGAAGGGTACATACGCCATTCTCACCATCAACCGTGAGAAGGCACTGAACGCCCTGAACTCCACCGTGCTGGAGGAGCTGGACAAGACTATTGACGGCATCGACCTGCAGACCGTGCGCTGCCTGATTGTCACCGGCGCGGGACAGAAGTCCTTCGTGGCCGGAGCCGACATCGGGGAGATGAGCAATCTCACCAAGGCGGAGGGCGAGGCTTTCGGCAAGAAGGGCAACGATGTGTTCCGCAAGCTGGAGACCCTGCCCATCCCGGTGATCGCCGCGGTGAACGGCTTCGCTTTGGGCGGCGGCTGTGAGATTTCCATGAGCTGCGACATCAGGATCTGCTCCGACAACGCGGTGTTCGGCCAGCCCGAAGTGGGACTGGGCATCACCCCCGGCTTCGGCGGCACCCAGAGGCTGGCCCGCCTGGTAGGGGCCGGCATGGCCAAGCAGATGATTTACACCGCCCGCAATATCAAGGCGGACGAAGCCCTGCGGATCGGCCTGGTGAACGCGGTCTACCCTCAGGAGGAGCTGCTTCCCGCGGCGGAGAAGATGGCAGCAGGTATCGCGAAGAATGCCCCCATCGCTGTCCGCAACTGCAAGAAAGCCATCAACGAGGGCCTGGACATGGACATGGACGAGGCAATCGTGCTGGAGGAGAAGCTCTTCGGGGCCTGCTTCGAGACAGAGGACCAGAAATACGGCATGGCTTTCTTCCTTGACAAGAACAAGGAGAAGGTGAAGGAGCCTTTCAAGAACTGCTGATCAGGGGAAGCATTATGGAGAAGAAAAAGATAATTTTTTGCCTGATAGGAGCCATTCTCTGTTTTGTGGGAGCAGCGGTGGTATTCAACATTGCTACGGAGACAGGAATTATGGACAATTCGATAAAAATCGGCATCGGTAGCATGATTGTAGGCGGATTGGCGTTTTTTGTGTCAGGCATAAAGGGTTTTCTGCTAAATAAAAAGGACAAATAACTGGAATATGGAATTTGTATAGAATAAGGAGGACTGACGAATGAAAGTAGGTATTATCGGTGCAGGCACCATGGGTGCCGGAATCGCGCAGGCATTTGCCATGACGGACGGCTATGAGGTATGCCTTTGCGACATCAAGCAGGAGTTCGCCGACGGCGGCAAGGCTAGGATTTTAAAGAACCTGAACTTCCTGGTAGGCAAGGAGAAGATTACCCAGGAGAAGGCTGACGCCATCTCCGCCAAGATTGTCACAGGCTTAAAGGACATCTGCACGGACTGCGACCTGGTCATCGAGGTTGCCCCTGAGAACATGCAGATCAAGAAGACCACCTTCAAGGAGCTTCAGGATATCGTGAAGCCCGAGTGCATCTTCGCCACCAACACCTCTTCCCTTTCTATCACCGAGATAGGTGCCGGACTGGATCGTCCTATGATCGGCATGCATTTCTTCAACCCTGCCGACAGGATGAAGCTGGTGGAGGTCATCGCAGGCGCCAATACCCCCGATGAGCTGGTAGAGAAGATCAAGAATATCGCTACGGAAATCGGCAAGACCCCCGTAGAGGTGAAGGAAGCTCCCGGATTCGTGGTGAACAGGATTCTGATTCCCATGATCAACGAGGCTATCGGCATCTACGCCGAGGGCATCGCCAGCGTAGAGGACATCGACACCGCCATGAAGCTGGGCGCATCCCATCCCATGGGGCCTCTGGCTCTGGGCGATCTGGTAGGCCTGGACATCGTGCTGGCCATCATGGAAGTGCTGCAGAACGAGACCGGCGATTCCAAGTATCGTCCTCATCCGCTTCTGCGCAAGATGGTCCGCGCAGGCAAGCTGGGCAAGAAGACCGGCGTAGGCTTCTACGACTACAGCAAGAAGTAAGACATATGTCAGGCGGAATTGCCGCTTCATCCAGGGAGCGGCGGTTTCGCCCGTTGTGCGTACATCGGTTCCCCCCGGACAGGAATGATTCGCATGTCCGGGGAAGGCGCGAGGACGGGATTTTGCCGGATGCGGCGTACTGCCGGTGTGCTGCCCAGGTTGGCGAAGACGGAAGCATTAGTCAGCAGGGAGGGACGGAAAAGCTGTTCAGAACAGAAGGGCTGACAGCATGACAGATTCGAGGAAATCGGTGCAGAGCCCGAAAAACAGAAAGACGTCAAAGAACTGCTGAAATTAAGAAAATAGATGGAGGAATGTAAACCATGGATTTTACGTTGCGCAAAGAGCATGAAATGGCACGTTCTCTGTTCAGAGAGTTTGCCGAAAAAGAAGTAAAGCCCCTCGCTCAGGAGGTGGATGAAACCGAAGAATTTCCCAGGGAGACCGCCCGCAAGATGGCGAAGAACGGTTTCCTGGGCATCCCTGTTCCCAAGGAGTACGGCGGACAGGGCTGCGATCCTCTGACCTACGTTATGTGCGTGGAAGAGCTTTCCAAGGTCTGCGGCACCACAGGCGTCATCGTTTCCGCGCACACTTCCCTGTGCTGCGATCCCATTATGACTTTCGGTACGGAAGAGCAGAAGCAGAAATACCTGGTTCCCCTTGCTAAGGGCGAAAAGCTGGGCGCATTCGGCCTCACCGAACCCGGAGCAGGTACTGACGCTCAGGGCCAGCAGACCAAGGCTGTGGCAGACGGGGACGACTATATCATCAACGGCTCCAAGATCTTCATCACCAACGGCAAGGAAGCTGACGTATATGTCATTTTCGCCGTGACCGGAACCATTGAGAAGAGAGGCAGAAAGATCAAGGAAATCACCTCCTTCATCGTGGAGAAGGGAACCCCGGGCTTCACTTTCGGCACCAAGGAGAAGAAGATGGGTATCCGCGGATCCTCTACATACGAGCTGATCTTCACGGACTGCCGCGTACCCAAGGAGAACATGCTGGGCAAGCTGGGCCAGGGCTTTAAGATTGCCATGCACACCCTGGACGGCGGACGTATCGGTATCGCTGCGCAGGCGTTAGGAATAGCAGAGGGCGCTCTGGAGAGGACCATCGCCTACACCAAGGAGAGAAAGCAGTTCGGTAAGCCCATCGCTGCCCTGCAGAACACCCAGTTCCAGCTGGCTGACATGGCCACCAAGGTACAGGCCGCACAGCTTCTGGTATACAAGGCTGCCATGGCAAAGGCTACCCAGAAAGAGTACGGCTTCGAGGCCGCACAGGCCAAGCTCTACGCAGCGGAAGTGGCTATGGAAGTCACCACCAAGGCTGTTCAGCTCCACGGCGGCTACGGCTACACCAGAGAGTACGATGTGGAGCGCATGATGCGCGATGCCAAGATCACTGAGATCTACGAGGGCACCAGCGAAGTCCAGAGAATGGTCATCAGCGCCGCACTGTTGAAGTAAAGCATGGCCATATTTGACCGATGATGGCTCCAGAGCCATTCAGCCGTGGAAGCGGGAGCTTTTACGGCAAGGGCTGCAGAGGAGAAAGCTTCCGGGCGCAGTTCCGGATGCGGATGCAGCAGGCAACCCGGTTACAGAAAAAAGAATATAAGGAGTGAAAATACAATGAAAGTTGTTGTTTGTATCAAGCAGGTTCCCGATACCAAGGGCGGCGTAAAGTTCAATCCCGACGGTACGCTGGACAGAGCTGCCATGATGACCATTATGAATCCCGATGACAAAGCCGGTCTGGAAGCCGCTCTTCGGCTGAAGGACCAGTACGGCGCGGAAGTCACCGTGCTGACCATGGGACTTCCCAAGGCCGAGGATGTGCTGCGGGAGGCTATGGCCATGGGCGCTGACAAGGGCGTTCTGGTGACTGACAGAGTGCTGGGCGGCGCTGACACCTGGGCGACTTCCCAGACCCTGGCTGGCGCGCTGCGCAATATGGAGTACGACCTGATCATCACAGGCCGCCAGGCAATCGACGGCGATACCGCTCAGGTAGGCCCTCAGATTTCCGAGCATTTGAACATCCCTGTGATTTCCTATGCCCAGAACCTGAAGATTGAAGGCGACAGCGTCATCGTTGAGCGCCAGTATGATGACAGATACCATGTGCTGAAGGCAAAGATGCCCTGCCTGATCACTGCCCTGGCAGAGCTGAACGAGCCCAGATATATGACTCCCGGCGGAATCTTCGATGCCTGCAAGGCTGAAATCACCGTATGGGGCAGGGCGGATCTTAAGGATGTGGAGGATTCCAACTTAGGCCTGAAGGGATCTCCCACCCAGATCGCAAAGGCTTCCGATAAGGTGAGAAAGGGCGCCGGCGAGAAGGTTGCGCTTGATCCCGCAGAGTCTGTTGAGTATATTGTTGGTAAGCTGAAAGAGAAGCATGTGATTTAATCCGAAAAAATATAACAGCACCCACCCATACAGTGCCCATAGGGTTTACAGGCGCATCACTTAGCGGCTGGAAAGCCTATGCCATTGTCTGGTACTGGATAGGTGGGTGCGGAACTGGAATAGGAGGAAAAGTAAATGAACTTAGAAGAATATAAGGGCGTATATGTCTTCGCGCAGCAGGTGGACAATATCGTCAACAGCATTGCTTTTGAACTGATTGGCAAGGGCAAAGACCTGGCCGCGGATCTGGGCACCGAGGTGACTGCTGTTCTGGTGGGCAGCGGCGTAAAGGGCCTGGCAGACGAACTGGCCGAGTACGGCGCTGACAGGGTGATCGTAGTGGACGATCCCGAGCTGAAGGAGTACAGGACCGAGCCCTATGCCCATGCGCTGGCTTCCGTCATCGAGAAGTATAAGCCCGAGATTTTCCTGGTGGGCGCTACCGCCATCGGACGTGACCTGGGCCCCCGTGTATCCGCGAGGATCCACACCGGACTTACCGCGGACTGCACACAGCTGGACATCGGCGATTTCCCGCTGAATCCCATCCCCGGCAAGGAGCAGAAGCACAATCAGCTGCTGATGACCCGTCCTGCATTCGGCGGCAACACCATCGCTACCATCGCCTGCCCTGACTTCCGCCCCCAGATGGCTACCGTGCGCCCCGGCGTTATGCAGAAGAAGGAGAGACAGGCCGGCGCAAAGGCTAATATAGAGGAGTTCAATCCCGGATTTACCCCCAACCAGAACTATGTGGAGATTCTGGAGGTGGTGAAGGCCGTGTCCGAGACCGTGGACATCATGGACGCGAAGATTCTGGTATCCGGCGGCCGCGGAATGGGCAGCGCTGAGAACTTCAAGATTCTGGAGGATCTGGCCGAGGTGATCGGCGGCACCGTGAGCTGCTCCCGTGCCGTGGTGGACGCAGGCTGGAAGCCCAAGGATCTCCAGGTAGGTCAGACCGGCAAGACCGTCCGCCCCAATGTGTACTTCGCCATCGGCATCTCCGGCGCCATCCAACATCTGGCAGGCATGGAGGAGTCCGACATCATCATCGCCATCAACAAGGACGAAACGGCTCCTATCTTTGACGTGGCCGACTTCGGACTGGTAGGCGATTTGAACAAAATCGTGCCCGCTCTCACCGAGAAGCTCCGCGCGGAGATGGCGAACAAGAACTAAGAAAAGCTGACCAAGTGCGTTTGCGCCAGCGATGAACCAGAGAACGTGAAAATAGTGATGAAATCCCGCAGATTCGGAAAGCTTGGCTGGACGGATCAGCGGGATTTTTTGCGCAGCCAGCGCACTGGACGGTGGATTTCCCGGCATTCAGGCCGAGAAATTAAGATTTTATGAAATCAATCAAATCCCGCAATTTCGTCTCCGGGAAAGCTTGCGCATCGGAAAGCCAGCTGATATAATCTTAATAGCCGCATCTGAACGGTGGATTCCGGGTCAGTAAAAATGCTGTCCGGCATATGAGTTGAATGAAAAGTCGATTTTGGTGAAATGATATGAAACGGAATGTCAGCCTTTCGGAGATTTCCGACGGACGTTTATACAATAGCAATGATATGGTAAAGGCAGATTGCCGCGGCTGTGCGGGATGTTTCCGGTGCTGTACGGGAATGGGCAATTCTGTGGTGCTGGATCCCTATGATGTGTACCGGCTCCGGCGGGGATTGGGGAAAGGTCTGACGGAGCTGCTCGCGGAAGGCGCAGTGGCGCTGAATGTAGTGGACGGCGTCATTCTGCCGAATCTGATGATGGCGGGTCCGGAGGAAAGATGCTTTTATCTGAACGCGGAAGGGCGCTGCAGCATTCATGAAAGCCGCCCGGGCATATGCAGGCTGTTCCCCCTGGGACGCTTTTATGAGAATGGCGATTTTAAGTATTTCCTGCAGATTGGAGAATGCGGTTTCTCCAACCGCTCCAAGGTAAAAGTGAGCAGATGGATTGACACGCCGGAACCGGGCAGAAATCATGATTTCATCTGTCGGTGGCATTACCTTGTGAAGGATTTGGAAGAAGCAGTGGCGGGCGCTCAGGATATGGACAGGGCCAAGCGGCTGAATCTGTTGATGCTGCAGACTTTTTATCTGGAGCCCTATGAAAGGGAAGAGGATTTCTACGGACAATTCTCGGAACGACTGGAATGTTATGAGGCGGACATGGCCGGATTTTTCGGAAAATGAGCAAGTCAGCCGTCAGCGAAAAATATCAGGCTGGCAGTGTGTAGCCAGCGATGCGGACAGAGCATGTGAGTGTAGCTAGAGGATAATGGTTGAAGCAAGTGGAAGGACAGAAGGGAAGAGTTTGATATAGATGGAGACAGAAGAAGAACGTCAGGCGCGGCGCAGAGCGCGAATCGCGGAAATGAAGAGAGCGAAGAGGAGACGTGAGCTGCTGTATAAATGGGGCGTGCCTGCGATGGCGGCGGTGGCGGTCATGGCAGGCGTGGGCATTGGCTTCCGGGCGGCAGCGTTTTCCAATGGAGATACAGGCAGAACGGAAGAGGAGGGGATGGTCTTGACCGACGGCGCAGCGCCGGAGGGGATCCACCAGAAGAGCGGAGATATGCCCATAGGATTCCTGATGGCAGCGTCCAGGGGCGTCTCACAGGGGGAGGTCCGGAAGGAGCAGATACCGGAGGACGCGGCGGTGCCTATGGCAGGCCCACCGGTGGAGGCGAAGACGCCGCTGCCTTTGGCGGAAGCCGTACCGGCACCGGTTTTTCAGATGGAGGACTACACGGAGATGTTCACCGAGGACATCCTCAGCCAGTACGGAATTTTTATCGATGCGGAGAGCGGTGCCATCCTGGCGGAGAGGGAAGCGCATACGAGGATGAATCCGGCTTCCATGACGAAGATATTGACGGTGCTGGTGGCAGCGGAGCATCTGACGGAAGCCGATCTGGACCAGACGGCGACCATCACCATAGACATCACGGACTACAGTTATGTCAATGACTGCAGCATTACGGGATACGTGGTGGACGAGACGGTGACGGTCCGGGACTTGTTCTATGGGACGATTCTGCCTTCGGGAGCCGATTCGGCAGTGGCGCTGGCAGTGTATGTGGCAGGCTCCCACGAAGCATTCGTGAATCTGATGAACGAGAAGCTGGCGCAGCTGGGCCTGGCGGGGAGCTCGCATTTTACCAACTGCGTGGGTCTCTATGACGAGAACCATTATACCACTGCATATGACATGGCTGTCATGTTGAAGGCGGCTGCGGACAACGCTTTCTGCAGAGAAGTGATGTCCGCGCACACCTATACGACTTCCCCCACGGAGCAGCATCCCGATGGCCTGAAGGTGTCCAACTTGTTCCTGCGCAGGATTGAGGACAGGGACACCCATGGGGAGGTGCTATGCGGCAAGACCGGCTTCGTGGATCAGTCGGGGAGCTGCGCCGCCAGCCTGGGAGTGGACAACGCGGGCAGGGAGTATCTGTGCGTGACGGCAGGCTCCGCCACCAAGTGGACCTGCATCGCCGACCATGTGGTGCTGTACCAGAGGTTCCTGCCGGGGAACGGCGATATGCCTTAAAAGGTCTTCAGGCCTTCCCGGAAGGCGATGCCGGTGGGGGTGGCTGCCAGGCCGCCTTTTCCGGTTTCCCGTAAGTCGTTGGGCAGCATTCTGCCTACGTTGCGCATGGCATCGAATACTTCGTCAGGAGGAATCCGGCTGCGGATGCCGCTGCTTGCCAGATCCGCGGAAGTAAGGGCATTGACCGCGCCGATCACATTGCGCTTCACACAGGGGACTTCCACCAGTCCAGCCACAGGGTCACAGGCAAGGCCCAGCAGATTCTTCATGGCAAGGGCGGCTGCGTGGGCGATGGCCTCTCCGTCACCGCCTAAGAGGTAAGCCACACCGCCTGCAGCCATGGCGGAGGCGGCACCGATTTCCGCCTGGCAGCCGCCGGCCGCGCCGGATACGGATGCCCGCTGGGCGATGATGCCGCCGATGCCCGCGCTGACATAGAGGGCCTTGGCCATCTCTTCCGCCGCGTAGCCTTTCTCTTCCTCCAGGGAGAGGAAGACTGCCGGGAGCACGCCGCAGGAGCCGGCGGTGGGAGCGGCAACGATGCGCCGCATGCAGGCGTTGGATTCGCCCATTTTGACGGCTTTCTCCATGACCAGCCCCAGGAAGGAGCCGCACAGGAGACTGCCTCTTTCCCGGGCTGCCGCCAGTTTCGCTCCGTCTCCTCCCACCAGGCCGCTGGCGGAGGACAGGGAAGGGTCATAGGAGGCGTCCGCTTCCCGCATGGCCTCGTACATGCGCAGCATCCGCTGGAAAGCTTCCTCCGCGGTGATTTCCATTTCCTTGCAGTCGTTGTCCCGGACAATCTCCCAGAAGCTCTTTCCGGTATCTTTTTCTATCTCGATGATTTCCTGAAATGATTGATACATATCTGCTCCTATTCTGCCGGCTGTGTAGGACAGCCAGGCGGCAAACCGCAGGTTTCTGCAGTTTGTGTGCTGATGGTGTGCGGGTAGAGACACACGGTAAGCGGGCCCGCCGCGGGCTGTGGAGCGGGGGGCCGGTCGCTTTGCGCCAGAGTGTGTCGGTGGCTTCAGCTGGTTTTCGCGGTATCCGCCAGTCCCAAATAAGTCACTTTCAGAATGCCTTCCAGATGGGCCAGCCAGCGGATGGCGTCCGCAGGGACTTCCTGGTCGCATTCCAGAACGATGACCGCGTGGCCGCCCTTGGAGGAGCGGTACAGCTGCATGGTGGCGATGTTGATGGACTTGTGGCTGAGCATGGAAGTGATCTCCGTCACATGTCCGGGCTGGTCCAGATTGTTCACGACCAGCGTGGGGTAGTCGCCCGAGAAATTGGCGGGCAGCCCGTCGATCTCCGTGATCCTTATGGCACCTCCGCCCACGGAGGCAGCTACGATTTCGATTTTATGCTCTTCCCCGCTTAAGCGAAGCTTTACGGAGTTGGGATGCACGTCCCCCAGGTCTATGCCGGATAGGCGGTATTCCATTCCTGATTCTTCGGCGTAGCGGAAACTGTCCGGTATCCTGGGGTCGTCCACCGGAAATCCCATCAGGCCGGCGATCAGGGCCCTGTCCGTCCCGTGTCCTTTGCCGGTGGCCAGGAAAGAGCCGTGGAAGAAGACCTCCGCCCTCTGGACCGGCGCGCCCAATAGCTTCTGCGAGATGTTGCCGATTTTGACGGCCCCCGCGGTGTGGGAACTGGAGGGGCCTACCATGACGGGGCCGATGATATCAAATGAATTCATGCTGTTTGACTCCTTTTTATCTAGTAGGGTACGGTTATCATGATTCTGCCGTGCCGTGATTTCGCGCTCCCCCGCATAGGAATCCATCGTCGGCACAGTGTCCTTCTGTGTCAGAATTATATCTTAGATTGGGACAAAATGCAAGAGAGGGGAGATTATTCCGAACAAATATTTGCCATAGAAGTTACTGTTCACACGTCGGCTTGACTGAAAGAAACCGATGGTATAGACTGT
>CAJUFI010000090.1 GCA_910585665.1 uncultured Acetatifactor sp.
AAATGCTGGGAACTAAAATCGTTTTGTGTCCACACTTATGGGTATATTATATATTCAGCGATTGCATCCATTATCTCACTGTTCATAGGTATCTCCTTCTTCTATGTGTTTATATAGACATGCTTATTATACAAGGTTTATTTAAGACTGTCTATATACAGAATTATATTTTAGACATGTTTCTATTATACTATTTGAAGGAGAGGTACAAGGGTATGAAGTATTTGCATTTGAGATTAGAAGAACTGATGGCAGAACATGGATACACGAAAAAGAAAGTATGTAGTGCCATAGATGTAGAGAGAACGAACTTCAATCGCTATTATAGGGATGAGTTTCAGCGGATTGACGCAAATCTTATCTTGAAGTTATGCGAGTTCTTTGACTGTGAACCAGGGGAGCTATTTGAGATAAGGGAAAAGTAAGTATTGATTAGAAGGAGAGCCGCGAAGCTCTTCTTTTTTCGTATATGCAGTGGCAAATGTTGTTTCCTGTTTCCAGTTTAGTCTCTTTATATGGTGCGGGTATGCTATCAACAAAATCAAATAGCCTTTTGATGGTCTCCAGGCACAGGTCTTGGAGCCACGGAAGATTCTGGGGGCACATCACGGGGATGTTCATCACGGGCTTATTGCCTTCCCGCCGGAGGATCCGGTGCTTCGTCAGCATGGGGATGGCCTTTAACGCTTCCGCATCAAAGCCCATTTGTCTGGGGTTCAGGCCGCTGTGCAGAAGATAGAGGAGCTTCAGAATCCTGGTATCCGGACCCTCCGATGGCATGTGAAGTACCTCTCTGTTATATATGTCGTCCCGGATGGGGGCGGGTTTGATGAAAAAAATTTTTTTTCTGTTGACAGGCAACTGATTATGGTGTATATATAACATATAAACAGATGAAGGGTTGGTGGGGAAGTGAAATTATTGCAGAATTCGGGCGTGCCGATTTATCAGCAGATTGCCGAGCAGATGAAGACGGATATCCTGGCAGGCAAGCTGAAAGAGGGAGAGTACCTGCCGTCCATCCGGGGCCTGGCGAAGGATCTGAAGATCAGCGTCATCACCACCATGAAGGCCTACGAGCTGCTGGAGACGGAGGGGCTGGTGACCGCTGCCCAGGGGAAGGGCTTCTATGTGAACGCTCAGGACAGCGAGATGCTGAGAGAGCAGCATCTGCGGAGGGTGGAGGAAGCCCTGCAGCAGGCGATTTCTGCGGCGGAGATCGCCGGGATGACGGATGAGGAGCTGCAGGGGACGCTGCAGACATTGTTGCGCATGAAAGAAAGCTGATATTCCTCACCATATATGGCAGAAGGACTATTTTATAGCAAATGGATGAATAGTGCCCGAATGAGAGAATTTAAAAATAATTCCACCTGTGCGGTTGGATGCTCATTCGAGCATCCGACCCACTCCCGCATTCGCAAAACTTGCGCTTGCGCGCTCTTGCGTCTGCATTCTCAGCCCCACAGATGGAAATAATTTTATGCGAAAATAAAAGTAAAATCCTGAAATCCCGCCATTTTTTATAACAACACCCTAAAACCCTTTGATTTTGCTGGGTTTTGGCAAAAAACACGTTGTTATATTTTTGTAATAACAAAATTTCATGCTCGTCCTAAAAACGTTGAATTTAAAGGTTTCTTCGCTGTTGTTATAATTTTGCCGGGATTCCAGGTAAAATGTAAAACAATTGATACAGTGTCGCGACAGGGAAGAAGGACGCGGATAATTTTAAAACAGCATCTGCCCATGTTCGGGTGCCGTGCGGAACAGACGCGGAATATAGGCTCTCGGAATTTTCAGGAAGCAGAATCAGGCATTGGGGTTGGACGGCATCTGGAAAAGCGGGGGAACGGGCCCAAAGGAGTTCAGGAAAGCAGCGTGATAGGCGGTCTGGAGATTCCGAGAGACTATGAATTGGATTAGGAGGAAAATATGAGCGGAAGCAAAATGAAGACAGAATTAAAGGAAATAATGGAAGAGAGGCATTCCATGGAAGAGGGACATTCCATGGAAGAGGGGCATTCCATGGAAGAGGGGCATTCCATGGAAATGACCGGGGAAAGCGTGCTGCGGGCGAAGAACCTACAGAAGAGATACAAAGGCTTTGAACTGTCCATACCGCAGCTTGCGCTGCCCAAGGGCTTCGCCACCGCCCTGATCGGGGAGAACGGGGCAGGGAAGACCACCCTGATCAACCTGCTGACAGGCATCCGCCTGGACTTTAAGGGAGAGATTACCTATTTCGGCAGGCCTGGGAAGGGAATCGACGGAAGCGTCCAGGAGAAAATCGGCTACACCGGCCCGGGCAGCTACTTCCTGCCCCAGTGGACCATCCGCCAGGTGGAGGAGATCAGCGGCCTGCTGTTCGACAATTTCCACAAGGACAGGTTCCGCGGGCTCTGCCAGGAGCTGGGCATCGGCGGAGACGCCCGCAGCGGCTTCGGCGGCCTGCCCTACGGCTCCAAGGAGGTGAAGAAGCTGTCGGACGGCAACCGCATGAAGGTGATGCTGGCAGCCGTGCTGGCCAGGGACACTGAGCTTCTGATTCTGGACGAGCCGGCGTCCCCTTTGGACCCTTTGATGCGGGATAAGCTCTGCGACATAATCCGGGAGTACCTGGAGCAGGGGAACGGAGAGCGCTCGGTCTTCTTCTCCACCCACAATGTGGCCGACATGGAGAGCGTGACGGACTACTGCATCATCCTGGAACATGGCGCCATCGTGGAGGAGGGCTTCGTGGAGGACTTGAAGGAGAAGTACATTCTGGTGAAAGGGGAGGCGGCTGACGCGGAGCGGGCCAGGGAAGCGCTGTTCTCCATGAGCAGAAGCGCCTACGGATTCGAGGGGATCTGCCTGGCGGAAAATCTGGAACGGCTGGCCGGGATGGACGTGGCATTGGAGACGCCCAGCCTGTCCCAGATCTGCGTGGCCGTGATGAAGGCGAATACGGGATTGAAGCTGTGAGCAGGCTGCCCTCCGGGGCTGAAAGGAAAGAGACCCGGGCGGCAGAAATCCGGGCGGAGGAAAGGGTGTTTGGTTCCATGGGAAAGAGAGTGAAAGGATATCTTGTATTTACGTCTAAAATATATCGAATTATCATATACCTGCTGATGCCGGCGGCATTGACGGCGTTGGGAGTCTGGACGGGGGCGCATGTGGGGGATACGCGCCTGGCGCTGGTGCTGATGGCCATGCTGCTGGCATTGACGGAGGTGGTCTCCGATGCCTGGCTGTTCGGGGGGCTCCAGGCCAGGGACGCGGAGAAGATGGACTATCTGAAGGTCTCCGGCCGGGGGATGGCCCTGATGCGCAATGCCCTGGCGCTGGATTTGTTCCGGAAATTCCTCACGGCCTTATGCACCATTGGGGCGGCTTATCTCATCATCGGGCAGGTAAAAGGGGGGCTGCAGGGGACGATGGAGTCGGCAGTGGATCTCATCAGCCGCGGAGACGTTTTTCAGAAAACCGGGTTTGTGGCGTATCTGGTACTGCTGGCTTACTGGGCTTCGGCATTGGGGACTTTTCTGTCCAGATACGGCAGCACTTTTCAGGGAAATCTCATGCTGGGATATGGAGCCATGGTGCTGGCAGGCCTGGCGGGGCTGTTGGGGCCGTCCCTTGTGCAGTATCCCTCCGGGGGGATTTTCCTTCTGGATCTGCTGTGCCTGGCGGCGGGAATCGGAGTCAGCGTTCTGGCGGTGAGGGCCGCCATGGGGAAAGTGGAAGGAGGATATCATGATGAATGATTTGAAGACAGGACTGAAGCTAATGCGCTATGCCTATGGCATCAAGACCAATTGTATCCAGGCGGTCGTCTTCCTGCTGGCGGGTCTTGTGCTCATCCTTTCGGGGGGAGAGGGCAATCTGGTGGTGTGGGGCGGCTTTTTCTGGATCAGCATCAGCATGTTGCCTACACAGCTGATTTACACGCTGGGCGTGTCGAAGCTGGTGCAGGCCTCGCCTATGCGGAAGAAATTGCAGACGGTCTTTCCGGTGGCAGCCAATTTTGCCTGCGTGACAGCGGTATATCTGGCGGAACTTGTGATGTGCGGCATACGGCTGGGGGTGAGACCGGATGAGGCTGGCTGGATGGGCCGGAGCCTGATTGCCCTGGCAGTGATGATGGCGTTCATGATGCTCTATCTGGGAGCCTGTTACAAATATTTCGTGGCGGCCACTCTGTTCCTGGTTCCCGTCATGGTGTTCTGGCTGCGGGGCGGTATCGAAAACTGGGTATACGCACAGTTTCTTTTCGGGGGCCGGGATGTCCCGCTGGGGCAGGCGGCAGCCATAGGATTCGGCATCCTGATCCTGGGTGCGCTGGCGGAGTACCTGCTTGTCCTGTTGTTCTACAGGGCGCCGCTTTCCAAGATGGCCCAGGCGGTGCCGCTGCGGAAGGAGCTGTAGGGATTCATGAAGAAGAGATGGTTATTGCTCACGGCGGCATCCGCCGCCTGCATCCTGGCCGCGGGGATTTTCCTGCTGCCAATTACCTGCTCCGCCGTCTTCCGGCGGAAGACATCGTGGAGGAAGAGGAGGCCCTGCCGGAGAGCCTTGGGGCGGCTCCCGGGGATTTCATGGAGACGTTCCGGTATCCTCTGGAGGAAGAGCGGGAGGCCCTGACCCGGAAAGACAGGAAAACTCGCAGTCCGCGCCGCATACTTCCCTGGTAAGCGAGATTGTCTGCCTGGTTTCCTCTTTGGAAAACGCGGCCTTGTATATGTATTCGCCGTTATATTATACCACTGCGCCCCTGCTTGCAATCAATACGTCCGGCTGTAATTCCGCCATAAAGGACAAGGTATTTTGCTCTCCTCTGGATGTGGATATCCCAATCAGAATGACCATATCTTCATATCTGGTTTTGGCGAGAGGGACAGGGTCTTCTGATTTATGGCGCATAACGGGGGCGCATAAAGAGCTTCCTGAACTTCTCAACGTCCTCCGCCGTCTGCAGCTTGTTGATCATCATGACGAGGGATATCTCGTCCCCCTTCTCCATCAGCGCCTCGTTGCTGAAGTCCCGCAGCGGCACCAGGTAATACTCAAAGTCCGGCAGGTACTTCCCAAAAGTCTGCCCCTCCCGAATCCGGCTGCGGAAGTTCAGCGGCACGTTCCACTGCCTGGCCCCTTCATAGTACACGATGGGGAGAATCGGGGGATACAGGAACCCTTGCCTTTTCGACATCCCCTCCTGGACCGTCTCCGCTTCCCTCTCGTAGGTCTCCCAGATGTAGACCATGTAGCGGAACACCTGCATGCACACGTTGTAGTCCGGCGCCGTCTTGTGCTCTATCAAAGACACAAGGAAGAACGGTGGCCTCCATCTCTGTCCCTCTTTTCTTCGCGCTCGTTTTTCCGTTCCCTCTCCTGGTGCCTCTCTTCTTCATCTTTCCCATAGATTGCCTCCTTGTCTTTCCGGCAGGCAACCGGGAAACAGATGACGGAATCCCCTTTCCGCGTCTGCCTGCTCTCTTTCATCGTCCTTGGATTACTAGTCACTTCAGGCAAAACGCCCAGATCCCTGGCCTCCCTGAGGAAGCCGGATGCTACATGGCACAAGGCGGTGAACCGATAGCCTGTGCCATCATGAAAAAATAGATTTACTGAAGTGGTTCCATCATAATACAGGAAGACAGGAATTGCAACAGATTTCCATGCTTTTTCAGGATGTGGTCATTTCCAGGGAAAGCCTGCTGCAGGGCGGGAGAAAAATACGTTGCGGAGGAAAAAGGTTGCTTCTTCCTGTCCCGAAAGTTGCAGGGTAGCAACATCACGGATATAAAAGACAGGGCAATGGCACGCAAAATGAGCTGTGCCATGGCGCGGCTGCACAGGGCGTTCCGGGAATGCGAGAAAGAAATCGCATTCTGGGACAACAGCCTGCTGGATGAGATGAAGGGATGGGTAGGGGATCATTTAAAGTCTAAAAATCCTGATTGCGATAGCCTCTTTACGGCTCATGCCTATAATGAGACATGAGCCGTAATGTTGTTGCCGCCCGCGAATCTGTCGAAGCCCAACGATTCGTACAGCGAGATGGCGGCAGTGTTGTCGGTATCCACCAGGAGCATCATGGCTTTGGGTCTGTTGAGCTCTATGGCTTTGGCCAGTATGGCTCTTCCGTAGCCTCTGCGGCGGTATTCTTCTTTTACGAAGAAATCAAAAGGTTCGTTTTCCTCAAATTTATGTGTGATATCCATGTAGCCTACTACCGTGTCTTCTTCCAGGGCCAGGAGGATCCGGAACCTGTCGGAGGCGTCTATGACTTTCTCCGCCGTCCAGTAGCCGTCATCGGAATGAAGCGCAAGATACTGTTCCCTGTATTGGGGGCTGTACAGCTGGATTTTGTGGCAGCTTTGGCAGGGGACGTCTCTTTTCAGCACCATTTTCTGCTGCTCGGCTTCAAACTCTGTCTTTTCCGCCAGCAGAAGATTATGGAGGAGGTGGTTGGCGGGATTATAGACGAAATCCGCCTTGCAGCCTTTGTAGTTATCCTTAAGGAAGGACAGCGTCTCTTTGTAGGCTTTGGGGATGCGGGAGAGGCCTGCCAGCATTTCGATATAGGATTCTTCCTCTAATATCAAAAAGACGAACAGGCCGATGATTCTGTCTTCCTCAAAGACGCCCCAGATATGATTTGCGGGCTTGCCCGGCGCATCCAACAGATTGCAGCGCATTTCTTCCTGGCTGCTGAGCATGGGGTCGCTGAAGTTGGGATCGCTGTTTATTTCGTTGATAAAGTCCAGATACTCGTTTACGCTGGTCAGTGTTTTCAGCATGGGTTATGTTCCCTCCAAATCTCAATGATATTCTCCCGGATAATATTTATCTGCCATTTACAATGTATGCTCACACCCGAAAACATTTGCCGGTGGAAATGTATAACGAGTGGGCGCTTCTACAGTGAAGAACAGAAATCGGCAGACAAATGCGCTCACGAGTATATATTTGCAGGTCCATTTCTAACGGCGCTACAGTTTCGAAGAGGGAGTAAGGAAATGCCTCCAAATAACCTACGCAAGCCTGTTGCAAAATTTACAGATTTTATCAGGTTTACTCTAAACAAAATGCGTAGATTATTTTCCGGCAGTTCCTAAGACAATGTGGCAATCGAGGAACTGTGACATATGTACGAATCTATTATAGCGGAGGATTTCAATATGGACAAGTACATTTACCTGTTTTTCCTGCTTGACCTTGCCCCTGGGACATGGCCTACACTATATGTGAAGCAAAAGCAGCGGGAGGACGTTTATGAAAATTTCATTTTCCTATGAGAAACATGTAGTGATAAAAAATCTGTCGCTCAGGGCACGGCCCGGCGAGCACATCGGAATTGTGGGGGATAGCGGATGCGGCAAGAGCACCGTATTGAAAATCCTTGCCGGCCTTTATGAGCCTGACAGCGGAACGGCTGTCATAGCAGGCGAGCGGTTCCCTGAGGAAATCAGGAAGCAGGTAGCCCTTGTCATGCAGAATAACAGCCTTTTTCCTCTGTCCATAAGGGATAATATTACCTGCGGCCATAGTATTTCAGATGAAATCGTATGGGCAGCCTGTAAAAATGCAAGCCTCACGAAATGGATTGAGAGTCTTCCCGATGGGCTGGACACAAATGTGGGAGAACGGGGGAATCAGGTCTCAGGCGGGCAGGCTCAGAGGATCCAGATAGCCAGAGCGCTTTGCAAGGATGCTCCGGTCATTTTGCTGGATGAGCCGGTCTCGGCGCTGGATCAGGATACCGGACAGTCGGTTTTGGACGCCTTAGGCAGACTGACGGATGGCAGGACGGTGATACACGTCACCCATCATCAGGAGACTTTAGACGATAGTTATAGAATCTACCGCATGGAAGGAGGAAAGATGGTTCATGGGTGAGCTTCGTCAATTGGTTAGGAGAATGGGCGTTTAAGATGCTAAAGGGGCTCCTGCTCCGGGGCAGGCCCATTGAAAATATCCCCGGCAGCCAGGCCATGCGGATGGCGGTCATGTTCGGGTTCGTGACCGTCCGGGGATTCAGTTCATCAAAGATGGCAGGCTGGACATGGATCTGGTTCTGGGAAATTTTTCCTAGCCGTAAGTTAGGGCTTTTCTATAGGATAAAAATGTGGTATGATGAATCCGTGCACAGGAGACAGGTGGGCTGGCGCTGCCTTGTTTTCCTGTACGCTGCATTTGGAAAGGCTGTGAAGAGAAGAGTAGACAGTGGGATATGCCACAGAGAGCCTGGCAGGGTGAGAGCAGGCGCAGAAGGAACTGTCGAAAATGGTCTCGGAGCCGCGCACCGAAGCGTGAGATGTACGCCAAGGCTGCGACGGGTTCACCCGTTATCGTGATAGGCTATCGACGAACCATTTCTCGTCCGCAGCCGATAAGGCCCCTGTCGTGAGGCATGGGTGAATTTGGGGTGGTAACACGAAGCATTTGCTCTCGTCCCTGAAAAAGAAATTTTTCAGAGAGGAGGGCTTTTTTATGGTTATGAAATGAATTTGAACCAACGTCCACAAAGGCAAGGACTCGAAAAACAGATATAAAAAAAACGGTAAAAAGAAAATGCAAGCAAACACAAACACAAAAATCAAAACCGGTTATCACAACAAACAGAAATGAGGGAAAAATCATGAAGAATATTCTGATAGGGGGAGCATGGCCTTACGCCAACGGCTCCCTGCATATAGGGCATATCGCGGGCCTGCTGCCCGGAGACGTGCTGGCCAGGTACCACAGGGCCATTGGCGACAAGGTATATTTCGTGTCCGGAAGCGACTGCCACGGAACGCCGGTGGCAATCCGGGCCAAGCGGGAGGGCAGGACGCCCAGGGAGATCAGCGATTCCTATCACCAGGAATTCGTGGAGTGTTTTGAGAAATTAGGTTTCAGCTACGATGTGTATACAAAGACCTCATCGGAGGAGCACAAAAGCTTTGTGAGACAGTTCCACGCAAAGCTCTATGAAAGCCCGTATGTCTATGAAAAAACAGTGCCCCAGGCCTACTGCCAGGCATGCGCTACCTTCCTGGCAGACCGGTTCGTCATCGGAAAATGCCCGAAATGCAAAGAAGCTGCCCGGGGCGACCAGTGCGATGCCTGCGGCGCGGTGCTGGAGCCGGAGCATCTGCTGGAAGCCCGGTGCGCCCTGTGCGGGAAGCCCATCGCCTTTCAGGACTCCAGGCACCTGTATATCGCGGTGTCGCGGATGGAGAGGCAGCTGCGCAGGCTGGTGGAAGGGCATCCGGAATGGAGGCGCAACGCGGTGGCGTTCACGGAGCGGTACCTGGACGAGGGCCTGCGCGACCGGGCGCTGACCCGGGATCTGGACTGGGGCATCAGTGTGCCGAAAGCTGGATACGAAGACAAGACCATCTATATCTGGGCGGAAAACGTCCTGGGCTACCTGTCCGCCAGCAAAGAGGCTGCCCGGAAGCTGGCGGCGGAAGAAGACGGTGCGGACGCGGAAGGAGATGGCGTGGATGCGGAGGGAGATAGCGCGGCGGAAGAAGACGGCGCGGATGCGCAGGGAGACGGCGCGGATGCAGAAGGAGACGGCGCGGACGCGGAGGGAGATGGCGCGAATGCGGACGGCCTGGCAAAAAAACGCGCAAAAAAGCTGACGGAAAACCCCACAGACATTCCGGCAAGGAGGGCTCAGGAGGCTTTTGAGACGCTCTGGGGAGAAGAGGCAAGACATTACTATGTGCATGGGAAAGACAATATCCCTTTCCACACTATCATCCTCCCGGCTCTCCTGATTGCCGCCGAAAACGGGGCGGAGGGCTTGCGGCAGGAGGCGGAATGGTGGACGGGAACCGGCGGGAAGTGGCATCTGCCGGACAGGATCGTGTCCAGCGAGTACATGACGCTGGAGGGGCGGAAGATATCCACCAGCCAGAATTACGCCATCTGGGTGAAAGATTTGCTTCAGCGCTACGAGCCGGATTCCATCCGCTATTATTTCCTGGCCAACGGGCCGGAGAAAAAGGACGCGGATTTTTCCTGGCGGGAATATGTATACAGCCACAACGGCGAACTGCTTGGAAATTACGGGAATTTCGTCAACCGCACCCTGTCCTTTATCCTGAAATACTGGGACGGCATCGTGCCCTCCGGCGGGCGGAACCCGGAGATAGAGGGAAAGACGGAGGAGCTGTTCTCGACAGTGGGCAGGCAGATTGAGAAAGGAGCGTTCAAGGACGCCCTGGGAGCCGTCTTTGGGTTCGCCAGGTTCGCCAACCGCTTCTTCGATGCGCAGAAGCCCTGGGCCACCAGGGAGGTTGACGAGACGGCCTGCAAAGAGACGCTTTTCCAGTGCGTCCAGATGACTGCAGGCCTGGCAGTGCTGCTGTGGCCGTTCCTGCCTTTTTCCTCCGAAAAGGTATGCGGCTGGCTGGGCATAGACAACCGATGGAAGCGGCAGCAGGTTCCCCCAGGCCATCGTCTGCCGGAGATTGAGATTCTTTTCCGGAGAATCGACAAAAAAGTCATAGAGGAGGAGAGCGGAAGGCTGCAGAACATCCTTAAGGAGGCCTAATGTCAGGGGGCCGAAGCCCGGGTCTTTGACCCATAAGGCTTTGGCCCATACGGCATTGGCTCGTGCTGTAGGGTGCGCCGCATGGGCCGGGTATTCTTGTTTTGGGGAAAAGTGCGTTACTGGATGTTTTTAAGATTCTTATATAAACGGCATTTCATTCCTGCCAGCCATTAAACACAGCAAGTCATGCCGTTTATCCGGTTTGCGTGCAAGATTCAATCACCGAGTATATAGCTTTCTATGTCACCACCCGGCTGAACCAGTATGTGCTGAAAGGGCTTGCCGGCGACAACGTGACCAGCTATGGGGTCATGACGAATTTCCGTGAGGAAGGATACGATTTTTACATCGCAGCCCAGCTGGGGCAGTGGGAGCGGGAGCATCTGGAGCTGGAACTGGGAAACGCCGAGGACGCGAAGCGGTTCGAGAACATTATGATTCCCGCCCACACCTATGTGGTATGCGAGACGGAGCGGTGCGTGTATCCTACTACGGTGTTTGAGAAGCTGCGGAAGAAAATCGTGGAGGAATGGCTCCCCTCCTCCGGATATATGCTTGCGGAAGCGCCGGAGGTCTCAGTCACCCATTGGTTCCGCAAACCGGACAACGAGAAACGCTATATCGAACTGTGGCTGCCGGTGTCGCGGATGGATGGCTGAGCGGTTCTGATTGCGCTATAAAAGGCGGAAGGGCGGATGTGTACCAGCTGAAAGGCAACGGTACATATCCGTCTTTCTGCATAGGAAGAAAAGTGTCCACTGCCCGGTTCGCTGACAGAAGGTGCGCCGGCAGGAACTACCTCATGGACGGCAGCAGGATCCCGGAACAGGGCAGCAGTCTATTGCCCTTATAAAAGGTCGGAAATCCGGATGCTCAGGTCCCCATAAATGCAGACCGGAATCTCGTCGTCAAAACGGTACTGACAGGTTCCTTTTCCGCTCACGAAGTCGTAAGCATTTACGATGCGTGTCGATGGATTAATGATCCAGTATTCCCGGACGCCCGCCGTGCGGTATTTAAAGAGCTTGACGCCGTAATCTATCTGCTGGGTCGATGGCGAGACGATTTCGATGATCCAGTCAGGGGCTCCGTTGCACCCTTTGTCGTTCAGGCTGCTTTTATCACATATCACGGAGATGTCGGGCTCCACATAGTTCCGGTCATCTTCGTTTAGGAACACGGCAAAGGGGGCGGGAAACACCTCGCAGTTTCCGCCCTTGGCGTCAATATAGCTTAGTATCTGGTGGCTCAATTTGGCCACAAGCCTTTGGTGGTTGGTGGTCGGGGGAGCCATATTATAAATTTGACCATCGATCAGTTCCGCCCTCTGACCGTCCGGCAGGGCGTAGATATCTTCGATTGTGTAACTTTTTTCCTGTATCAGTGCCATTTGGTCCTCCTTCCTTGTAAGGCGCTGTTCCGCTTGACGTGAGCGCCAAATACATTCTTGTCTTCCTGATTTTACTACAGAAAGTTCTTATTGTAAATAGATTTGGAAGAAACCAATCATCTTGACGGCAGGACTTGTCATTGTCAGTCCCTTGTTTTCGTAGCCGTTGCCATTGTACTGTCCTGTGAACGGATAGCTTTCGGTTCCGATTGGCGCCCACGCTGTCTTGGACATGGTGATATCCGCATTTTGCATTGGGTGCTCAGTAGGGGGTGAGGGTGAATGAATCAATGTGAAAAATACATAAAAGAGAGTTGCAGTGTCAATGGCCGCCATGGTATCATGTTTAACGATAGGGATGACAGGTGTAATGACGGCGGAGACGGTAGGTGAAGCCGATGGAGGAAACGATGAAAGATAAGTGGCGGATCTGGGGGCGGCGGCAGAGGGGAGGGGTTCGGCAGCTGTCTGGAGGAGATTGTGTCCTGAAACAGTCAGTGTCTTCATGGATTTTGCTGTTCCCCAGGTGCTTTCTGCTCCCTATAACGCT
This sequence comes from uncultured Acetatifactor sp., assembly GCA_910585665.1. Classification (GTDB taxonomy): domain Bacteria; phylum Bacillota; class Clostridia; order Lachnospirales; family Lachnospiraceae; genus Acetatifactor. The sequence goes on from CAJUFI010000090.1 coordinate 12,475, forward strand.
TCTATCCTACAGGTATGCTTCTTGCTCTTGGCATCATAATTGATTCCCGCCAGGAGCATGTCCCCGCCATAGCCTTTCAGCGCCTGGGGGTAGTCATTGTTCCGGATCTGTGAGATTGCCCCCGCGTCTGCCTTGTTCCATTTCAGCCAACCAGGAGCAGCGGCTTGGAGGAGGTTTTCCTGGGGAAGAAGACTACGTCCGCATAGCCATGGCCTGACAGCAGATCATCGATTTTCAGGTATTCATCCACACAGCTGATATAAGCTACCCGGATGATGCTGCGCAGAGCTTGTTCATTTGAAACGCTGAGGATATTCCAGCCCCCTTTCTCCTCCTTGGGAACCGGAGAAAGGGGGTTTTGTCATATGGAGAAACCTTTTTGGCATATGAGCAATGGCTGTAGTAGAATGGTCGCAAGAATCAGGTAGGGCACTTTTCCTCGGTAGGAGAGATTATAGATATGATAGACTTAAGCGTGCTGCTGCCTGTACCGGATTGGAATTTGCTCTTTTTGAGAGTCTGACGGGGATTATAATACATTGAGATTATTCAACCAAAGATACAGTGTGATATATAATTCTATAGGACATTATTATGTATCACCAGTTTACAACTTTTGAATATTTTTAAAGCCTGACAATATATAGCCCTCAA
>CAJUFI010000091.1 GCA_910585665.1 uncultured Acetatifactor sp.
ATCCTTGCGGAAAAAGCGGCTGCCCTATCGGAAGCCGCTTTTTCCGATTCCAAGGTCAAGGGGCTGCATTTCCATCTTGACACCAATGCCCTGAATCATCCTTATGTAGTCTGTGACCAGCTGCGGCTGAACCAGGTGCTGCTGAACGTGCTGAGCAATGCCCTGAAATTCACGCCCGCCGGCGGATCCATCTCCACAATCCCTATGACCTGGTTCTCATGGACATCCAGATGCCTGCGATGAACGGCATCGAAGCCACCAAAACCATCCAAGACCCTCGCCTGGCTAATCTGCCCATTGTGGCAATGACCGCAAACGCTTTTGAGGAAGACAAACATCTCGTCATTTCTGCCGGTATGAACACCCATTTGGGCAAACCCATCGATATAGTCAAGCTGTTCTCTACGCTACAGGATTTTCTGAGCAATACAGAAAGGAACCGATAATCCTCCGCAGCCGCTCAGGCATTCTGCAACAGCTGCTTATTGTACTGCAGGGTATACAGATCGTAATACCGCCCCTTCTGGTGCAGCAGCTCCTGGTGGCTGCCCTGCTCCACAATCTGGCCGTGGGACAGCAGAATGATATTGTCCGCGTGCTGGATGGTGGAAAGCCTGTGTGCAACGATCAGCATGGTGCCGATATTCTTCATCTTCTCCAGGCTGTCCTGGATCAGCAGCTCCGTCTCCGTGTCGATATTGGCGGTGGCCTCGTCCAGGATCATCACCGAGGGCTTATGGATGATCGTGCGGGCAAAGGAAAGGAGCTGCCGCTGGCCCGCGGAGAAATTGTTGCCCCGCTCCCGCACCACCTCGTCCAGGCCGTTCTCCAGCTTGCCGATAAAGGAATCCGCGTTCACATAGCGGCAGGCATCCCACACTTCCCCGTCCGTCACGCCCTCCTTGCGCAGCAGGATATTGCTGCGGATATCGCCGGAGAACAGGAACACGTCCTGGAGCATCTGGCCGAAATGCCGCCGCAGAGAAGAAATCTTTATCTTCCGGATATCGATGCCGTCGATGAGGATCTGCCCTTTCTGGATATCATAATTGCGGCAGATCAGACTAAGGATTGTAGTCTTCCCCGAACCGGTAGAGCCCACGAAAGCCACCGTCTGCTTGGGCTCCACATGGAAAGAGACGCCCTTCAGCACCCATTCATCCGGCTTATAGCAAAACCACACGTCCCGGAACTCAATCTCCCCCCGAATCTCCGGCAGTTCCATGGCATCCGGCTCATCCACCACCTCCGGCACCATGTCCAGGATGGTGAAGATCTTCTCCGCCGCCGCAAAAGAACGTTGCAGCATGTCGAACTGCTCCGCCAGGCTCTGGATAGGGTTAAAGAACCGGGAAATATACATATAAAAGGACACCATGATACTGCTGTCGATCACCTGACCGAAATAATGGATGTCCTTGATATAGCCCTTGGCCCCGAAATAGAACAGGCACAGGTTCGAGGAGATGAACAGCATATAGACCATGGGCTGGAAAATGCCGAAGACGAACATCCGGTTGGACTTGGCCTTCTGGAGCTTGCGGCTGCGGCTGAGGAAATCATCCAGCTTCCTCTCCTCCCTGTTGAAAATCTGGGTGATCTTCATGCCGGACAGGTTCTCGGACAGATAGGTATTGATGTCCGTGGTGGCATCGTTCACCTGAAGGTGCACCCTGCGGGAGAACTTCCGGAAAATCACGGTGAACACCACCACAAAGGGCACGAAGCACAGCACCATCAGCGTCAGCGCGTAGTTCAGCATCAGCATGGCCCCCAGCACCCCTACAATCACCATGGAATTCTTCGCCAGCGTCACCAGGATATTGGTGAACATATAGGAGATGGCATTGGGGTCGTTGGAGACCCTGGTCACCAGCTTGCCCACAGGGATATTGTTCAGCTGCTCATGGCTCAAAGTCTCGATATGGGTGAACACGTCCATCCGGATCTGGGACAGGATCTTCTGGCCGGTCTTCTGCAGAATCATGGCCTGCAGATAAGTACAGATCATGGATACCACCAAAATCCCCGCGTACATCCCCACCATGGCGTACAGCTGGCCCAGTTCAAAATCATCCTTGATCAGGCCTTGGATCCGTCCGATGATCAGCGGGGACACCAGGTCATACACAATGGAAAACAGCATGACGAAAAACACCAGCACAAAACTCTTCCAATAGGGCCTGGCATACTGCATCAGCCGCCGGACGATTTCCCTGTCCGGTATGTTCCTCTCCTTGTCCGGCCGGTCCGTCTCCTTCCGGAGCGCCGCGTAGGCCAGCAGAAAGACAATGGTGAAAGCCCCTATGATGCCTCCCACAATCAATACAGGCAGATACTCATTCATTGCGGACATCTCCTTCCTCCTCCAGCTTCTGGAGGTCTACCATCTTCCGGTATTCCGGACAGGTCTCATACAGCTCCTCGTGAGGCCCCGCCGCCACCAGCTCCCCGTCCTCCACGAACAGAATCTTATCCATCTTCTCAATGGTGGTGACCCTGTGGGCAATCAGGATGGTGGTCTTGCCCCGCCTGGCCTCCCGAAGGTTCTCCAGGATGGCCGCCTCGGTCTTGGTGTCCACGGCGGACACGGAATCGTCCAGAATCAATATGGGCGCGTCCTTCATCAGCGCCCGGGCGATGGAGATTCTCTGCTTCTGGCCTCCGGACACCGTCACGCCCCGCTCCCCCAGGATGGTGTTGTAGCCCTGCTGGAACTCCTTGATATTGCTGTGCACGTCCGCAAGCCTGGCCGCCTGGGTGACGGCTCTGGTGTTGTGCTCTTCCACGCCGAAGGCGATATTGTTCTCAATGGTGTCGGAGAACAGGAAATTATCCTGGGGCACATAGGCGCAGCCCGCCCGCAAGTCCCGAATCTTTACATCGTTCACGTCATTGCCGTCAATGAACAGCGTCCCGTCCGGCACATTGTAAGTGCGCAGGATCAGGTCCACCAAAGTGGTCTTGCCGGTGCCGGTCTTGCCCACCAAACCTACGTTCTCCCCCGCCTGGATGGTGAAGGATATATTTTTCAATACGTCATATTCCCCATCGGGATACCGGAATGTCAGATTCCGGAACTCGATGTCCCCGCGGACACGTTCCAGGCTCTTGGCTCCCTCCCTGTCCACCACGTCAATCTTCGCGTCCAGCAGCTCCCCCAGCCGGTCTAAAGAGGCCTTGCCCCGGGAAGTCATGTCGATCAGCTCGGACACTGCCATGATAGGCCAGATCACCGCGTTGAAATAGCCGATGAACTCCACCAGCTGGCCCGCGTTGAACCGCCCCTTGTACACCAGGTAGCCGCCGTAGCCCAGAATCACGCAGATGACGCTCTCCACGAACAGGCTCACGATGATGCGCAGCAGCACGGAAGACTTGGTGTGGTCAATATTGGCCTTCTCGTTCTCCTCGTTCAGCTTCCGGAAAGCCATCAGCTCCCTGGCCTCCTTGACGAAGGCCTTGATCACCGCGATGCCGGAAAAGCTTTCCTGGGAGAAATCCGAGAGCCTGGAGAAGGCCTCCTGGCGGATGTCCCACTTCTTCATCATCTGCTTCCCGATTATTGTGGCCGCCGCCAGCAGAAAGGCCATGGGAATCAGGGACAATACTGTCAATCCGGGATCCATCTTCCACATATTCATCACCGCCAGCACACCCAGCATCAGCGCGTCGAAGAACATCAGCACGCCCCAGCCGAAGCATTCCTGCACGGTGTCCAGGTCATTGGTGAACAGGCTCATCAGGTTCCCCACCTTGTTGACCTGGTAGTATTCCCGGCTCAGGTCCTTGGCATGGTCGAACATCCGGTTGCGCAGATCCGCCTCCAGCCGCACCGCCGCGCCGAAGAAGCATATCCTCCACAGGAAGCGCCCGAACACCATGGCCAGGACAATCTTCAGCATGGGCATGCAGATGCCGTCCAGCAGAAAATCCATGTCGAAGGCCGTCTGGACGCCGTCCACGCTGACGCTGCCGCTGTTCATGCCGTTGATCACCAGCCGGTAGATCTTGGGGATCTCCAGCTGCAGAAAGTCCACCAGCACCAGGGCAGACAGGCCGAACAGCAGCCAGACTGCATATTTGAAATAGTATCGATTGATATGTTTTCCGAAAATCATATGTGTTCCCTTTCTTCTGGCATCCTCATTTTTCAAATCCATGCACCCAGTCGGAGCGCAGGTAATATATCAGATAAATCACGGAGCTGATTCCCCAGGTCAGGGGGTAAGCCCAGTAAATATAGCCAATCTCCCCGGTCAGCCGCATCACCAGGATGATGTAAAGGATACGTATCACGCACCACACCGACAGCATGACGCACATGGGCACAAAGGCCTTGCCCGCTCCCCGGCAGACAGCCGCCACCGAATGAGAGAACGCCAGCAGACAATAGAACAGCGCCGCCGTCCGGGCCTGCTGCACCCCATAGGCAATCACCCCGGGGGTCTGGTCGAAAAAGCCAATCAGGTAAGGCGCAAAGGCAAAGCAGCACACTCCGATCAGTTCCGCAAGGAGCATCGCCGCAAGGATGCTGAACCGCGCACCTTTCTTCGCCCGGTCGTACTGCTTCGCCCCCAGGTTCTGGCTGATGAAGGTGGTGCTGGCCATGTTGAAGCTGGTGATGGGCAGAAAGGCGAAGCCCTCTATCTTGGCGTGGGTGCCGTAGGCCGCCATGGCCAGCTTGCCGAAGGAATTAATCTGGGACTGGACGATGACATTGGCGAAGGCAATCACGGAGTTCTGCACCCCGGAGGGCAGTCCGTAGCGGACGATCTCCGAGAACATGTCCCGGTGGAACCGAATCTTCCGCAGCTCCACCGTGAAGATATTACCCTTCCGCAGCAGATAGGCCATGCACAGCACCACGCTCCCCGTCTGGGACAGCACCGTGGCCACCGCCGCCGACCAGACACCCCAGTGGAACACCGCCAGGAACAGCCAATCCAGGAAAATGTTCAGCAGCGAGGAAAAAATCAGGTAATACAGCGGCCTGCGGCTGTCCCCCAGGGCGTTGATGACGCTGCGGCAGATATTGTACATCACCATCGCCAGGGAGCCCAGGAAGTAATAGCGGAAATACTCCACCGCCTCAGGCATCACCTCCGGATCCGTCTGCATCCAGGCCAGGAAGGTGGGGGTCAGGGCCACGCCCACGATAGTCAGAACGACTCCGCTTACAATGCCGAAGGCCAGCACCGTGTGGATGGCCCGGGAGACCTCCTCTTCCTTTCCCGCGCCGAAATACCTGGAGATGACCACCCCCGCCCCCATGGCCGTGCCCATGACGAAGCTGATCATCAGGAAAATCAGCGTGCCGGAGGAGGTGACAGCCGCCAGGGCGTTAGTCCCCAGGCACTTTCCCACGATAAAGGCATCCGCCGTGTTGTACAGCTGCTGGAAAATCTGGCTTAACAATATGGGCAGCGCAAAACCCACCATCAGGGAGTAAGGATTGCCCTGTGTCATGTCCTTCGTCCCGGCAGAACGGTGCCCATGGACGCCGATATGTAACCTATGCATAAATCATTCCTCCGGTTATTGCAGGCTCGATTTGTACTACGCATCAGTAATACTTGCCGTGTATCCCCACTGCCGACCGTCGGCAAGATACCTTTGCCCATTTTCCTACTGTAAATTCCGGCGGTCTGCAGCATGTCATAAACCAACTGTGGATATAGGAAGAAAAGTCTGCAAATATTGATTTTCTATGATAATGATTGAGCAACTTCAGCCCTAGAATCATTTATAACAGCATATACGCTGTCTGTCAAGAGCAAGCAGAACATATTTTCAGGACATCGTTTCAGACGACACCATTTTCGTCGTAACCGAAGCAATGGAAGTATTCTCATATTTGTGGTAGAATAGAGCCATGAAACAATTCTAAAAAATTGGACTAATAGCAGAAAAAACAGCAGCCGCAACTATGGCCAAGGAAGTGTCTTTCCGACAATTCCCATTGAAAAATAACAGACAAGGAGGCTCCCCGAATATGGGCTTATTTTCCAAAAAGACAAAAGAATTGGTATACGACACCGCAGAATGCGAGAAAAAGAAAGCTCTCATGCGCAAAATGTTCGATGAAGCCGTCCCCGAGAGCGGCAGCTATACCATTCTCCACGCCACGGAGACCACATCGAAATTCCAACGCGGCTTTGTATACGACACGAATACCACCACTTTCTACCATTATATCCTGGGTTATCGGCCCGCCGACGGCCAGGTCGTGCTGGTGCAGATCGACCGGGACCTGACCCAGCACAGCGAAGCCGTGTTCCTGGATATGGAAGCCATAACCAGCGTGTCCTATGAGCCAAAGTACACACAGGCCTGCCTGCAATACCGCAAGGGATACGGCTCTTTCGGCGAGATTCTGGACATCGGCGACACCGGCAGCAAGACCATGTACGGCATCCCCGACACAGTCCAGGCACAGGAACGGGAAGCTTTCCTGGACTTCCTGGAGACCATGCGCAGCCGTCTGGAGGAAGCCGGGCATAAACAGGAAAAGTGGAAAAGGTAGGGCCACCATCAGACTGAAGAACAACGAAGCCCTCCGTCCCTGACCTGGTGGCCTCTTTCTGCGGCAAGAGCCGCCTCACCGAAGAGCAGGCGGCCCGCCTCCATCGCCATTTTGATGCCTGCGGCCGCCGGCTCCGCCGCGGTGCCCACAGGCCTGATTTCTCTCCTGTCACTTCCGCACCCGGTCTATCAGATATTTATAGAAAGTGTCCGCCGCCAGCCCTCTGCCCCGGCCTTTGTCCAGCACAATCTGTATGGAGCGCCTGGGGACTTCGCAGTTGAGGGGAATCCGCACCAGCTTCCCCTCCTCCAGGGCGGGCAAAGCCAGCTTCTCCGGCACGAAGCCTATCCCCAGATTGCTCTCGATCAGCGGCAGCATCAGGTCCGAGGTGGTCACCTCCATGTCCGGCTCCAAATCTATCCCATGGGCTATGAAAAAATCCTTGTAAAGCTGGTAAGTGGCGCTCCCCCGGCCCAGGCCGATCCAGGGATACTTCTTCACATCTTTCAATTCCAGGGGGGTCTGACATAGGTCCCTATACTGGGTGCCCCCGGCCAGAATCTCCCAAAAATCAAGTATATTCACACGGGAAAACGTCTTCGGCACTTCGAAAGGCGTGGTGATCATGGCAAAGTCCAGTTTCCCGCTGACGAGGTACTTCACCGTCTCCAAAGTGGTATGGTTGTGAATCTTGATCCGGATGGCGGGGTATTCCAGCTTGAAGCCCCGCAGCGCATTCAGCAGAAACAGATGCAGCGCCGTGTCCGTGGCCCCGATTTCCACCGTGCCGCCCCTGTGGGCATCCTGTCTGCTGATTTCCTCCTGGGCGTTCAGCAGATGCCTGTACGCGATCTCCACATGGGAATAGAGCAGCTCCCCCTCCTCCGTCAGGCTGATGCCCCTGGCCTCCCGGACGAACAGCCTGCAGTTCAGCTGGGATTCCAGCAGCTTCATGATCCGCGTCACATTGGGCTGGTTGCTGCCTAACGCGGTGGCCGCTTTCGTGATGTTCCCATACTTTGCAACGAAATAAAATATCTTATAATACTCAAAATTGATATCCATGTCTTTTTTATATTCCTATGATATATAATATGTATTTTTCATATCCTATGAGCGGTATTATAATACACTATGGGAAAAATGTAAATCCAAAACGGCTTCTTTTCATGTTTCCGTTTTATGCTCCTTTTTATGCTTTCCCCAGGCTTCTCCCCGGGCTTCTTCCCGCGCTTAGCTGCAAACGAAAGAACCTGAGGGCTGACAGGTACGGATTTGTCTTTAATCGACAATCAGAGAAAGGACATGATATCATGAATCAGGATTTGACAGTAGGAAAACCGGAAAAAGTATTGTGGAAGTTCTGCCTGCCCCTGTTCGGCAGCATCCTCTTCCAACAGCTCTACAATATCGCGGACAGCCTGGTGGCGGGCAAGTTCATCGGCGAGAACGCCCTGGCAGCCGTGGGGAACAGTTACGAAATTACGTTAATCTTCATCGCATTCGCATTCGGCTGCAACATGGGATGCTCCGTCGTCGTCTCCCAGCTCTTCGGCGCGAAAGACTACGGCAGACTGAAGACCGCCGTGTCCACGGCATGCCTTTTCAGCGCCATGCTCTGCGCCCTGCTGATGCTTGCCGGCATCTTTGGGTGCGGCCCCCTGCTGCATCTGATTCGCACGCCCCAGGAGGTGTTCGCGGACTCCAGGCTTTACCTGGACATTTACATATGGGGACTGCCCTTTGTCTTCTTCTACAATATCTCCACAGGCATCTTCTCCGCCCTGGGGGACTCCAGGACGCCCTTCTACTTCCTGGCGGTGTCCTCCACCTCCAACATCGCGGTGGACATCCTGTTCGTAAAAGCCTTTGACATGGGAGTGGCCGGCGTGGCCTGGGCCACCTTTTTATGCCAGGGAATCAGCTGCGTCCTGGCCGTCCTGGCCATATGGATCAGACTCCGGAAAATCCCCGTCCAGGAAAAGACACCCCTGTTCGACGGCGGGCTTCTGAAAAAAATCTTGGTGATTGCCATCCCCAGCATCCTGCAGCAGAGCTTCATCTCCGTGGGAAACATCCTGATCCAGAGCGTCATCAACGGCTTCGGCCCCTCTGTCATGGCGGGGTACTCTGCCGCGGTGAAGCTGAACAACATGGTCATCACCTCCTTCACCACCATCGGCAACGGCATCTCCAATTTCTCGGCCCAGAACCTGGGCGCCCGCAAATACGGGCGCATCCGGGAATGCTTCCGGGCCGGGATCAAAATGGTCTGGTGCCTGTGCGTCCCTTTCTGCGTCCTTTACATATGCTTCGGAAAGTATCTGCTCCTTCTGTTCATGGAAAAGGATTCCGCCGCGGCGCTGCTGACCGGTAGGCAGTTCCTGTGGATCCTGTCCCCTTTCTATTTCGTGGTGTCCGCCAAGCTGGTGACGGACGGGATACTGCGGGGCGTCAGCGCCATGCGCCAGTTCATGGCCGCCACCTTCACGGACCTGGTGCTGCGGGTGGCGCTGGCCTTTGTGCTCTCGGGCTGGACCCAGTCCTCCCTGGGCATCTGGAGCGCCTGGCCCATCGGCTGGAGCATCGCCACGGGGCTGTCCGTCTTCTTCTACCGCAGAGAATGCCGGAAGCTGGGGAATGGGGAAAAGGGATGATTTCTGAAAACGGTAGAAAAACCCATGCCACAGTGATATAATGTATACTGCTTAACAGTTTAAATTTCCGAGCAACCTGACTGCATAACGCCAGCTATATGCGATTAATCAATGCAGTATGGTAAATTCTGGCGTTATGTAGCATAAATACCGAAAACGCAGCTAACGCAAGATGCAGCGGTTCAGACAAAGACTGCCATAACGAAAGGGGTAAGGAAGTGTCTACAAATAACTGCTGCAAGTTTATGGCAATTTTTATTGTATTTCCGGGCTTTTGCCTGAAGCAATTGCAGCAGTTATTTTCCGACAATTCCTAACGCAATGATACGAAAAGCAATCGTGGGATGTACCGGAAACCTGGGCCGGGCCATTCTGAAAAATGGGCTCCGCAGAAATGACATCGTTATAAGCCATGCCATTGCCAGAAAGGGAAACCCATTTGTGGGCCAGACGGCATCAGCGCTTGCGGGAGGTGAATCTAATCTGCCGGTCATCGATGCGATAGAAGCCGCAACGGACTGCGACCTCTTCATTGATTGTACGAATGCCGAATCTTTCAGGAAAGACAGCTACTCCAAATATGAAAAAATGGGAAAGGCTCTTGTCATAGCTACCACGGCATTCTCTCCTGAAGACATGGAAAAAATCAGCCAACTGGCCGCCAAAATCCCGGTTTTCATGGCCGGGAACTTCAGTGTCGCATTGCATGATTTCATCGAGACCCTGAAATGGTATGCAAAGAAAATTAGCTTAGACACAGATATCCAGATAGTAGAGCATCATCACAACCAGAAAAAAGATGCCCCCAGCGGAACTGCGCTTATGATAAAAAGCGCTCTTTTAGATGCCAACCAAAAAATAAGCAGCGAAAAAGTGAATATCTGCAGCATACGGGGCGGAACCATATTCGGAGAGCATGAGGTCATTTTCGCTAATTGCAGGGACGAAGTCGTTACATTCCGACATCAGGCGGCATCGAGAGAACCTTTTGCCGATGGTGCCATTGAAGTGTCCCTATGGACGGCAAAACAGGCAAACGGACTTTATCATATGGACGATTTCCGCAGTTGCCTCCCTTCTGGCTGAGGACTTGGCATAGGCGGCAAAAAAGCGAAACCGGGCAAGGAAAGGAAGCAGAACCCATGGCGAGCATTCTGATTGTGGAAGACGAAAAGAACATGTAGGAAATCATTGCGGAATATATGCGCCGGGGCGGGCACAGCTGCCTTACGGCGGAGGACGGCGTGGACGCGCTGATGCTGCTGAAGGGCAATCCCGTGGATCTGATGATACTGGATATCATGATGCCCCACCTGGACGGCTTCAGCGTCTGCAAGATGGCAAGGGAAATGAGCGGCCTGCCCATCATCCTGCTGACCGCCAGGGACGGGGAGGAGGACAAGCTCAAAGGCTATCAGCTGGGGGCGGACGACTACATGACAAAGCCCTTCAGCCCCAAAGTGCTGCTGGCCAAGGCCAACGCCCTGCTGCGCCGCTCCTCCGCCCTCACCTACAAGGAGTATGAGCTGCTCCACCTTTTCATGGCCAACCCGGGGCAGCTGTTCACCAGGGAGCAGCTGCTGAACCGGATCTGGGGATATGAATTCCAGGGGACCACCCGAACCGTGGACACCCATATCAAGACCCTGCGGCAGAAATTGGGAAGCGCGGGAAGCTATATCGTAACCCTCATCCGCTCCGGCTACAAATTCGAGGTGACGGCATGAAGAAGAGAAACGCTTTTACGATGCGAAGCATACGGAATAAAATCATCCTGGTGTCCAAGCTGGCCGGCGTCCTCCTGGTGATCTCCTATGTGGTCTCCACCAGGCTGCCCGTCCACCCGGACATCTCCCTGCTGCTGTGGCTGGGGTTCGTCACCCTTCTGGTCCTGGGGGTGGACCGCCTGATGGGACGGTTCATCTCGGAGCCCGTCTCCGGGCTGAACCGGGCGGCCTGCCGGATGGCACAGCTGGACTTTTCCGCGCCCTGCGCCGTGGATACCGGGGATGAATTCGGGGAGCTGTCCGCAAGCCTGAACCAAATGGCGGAAAGCCTGCAGCAGGCATTCGCGGCTCTGGAAGAGGCCAACGGGATGCTATACTCAGGGCAATAAATTATTGTTGGAGGAAATGCAGATGGACAGGGCATATACAGGTTATAATATTGACGGTTGGTATATTCAGCTTCCGCAAGAATGGAAAATGACAGTAGATAAGGAAAGCGGACAAATAATTTTTGATGATGAAGAAACGGTTAATATCTATATTTCAACTTTTAATTTTGTAAGACCGGAAACAGGGGAAATAGCAAGTGCAGAAACGGTATCTTCAATCGTTTTGCAGGCTTTAAACTTACAGGGAGCTGAGGAATGCAAGCACTTTTCTAAATACTATCCAGAAGGCTTTCTTGCACATATATACAGAAGCATAACAACTGATGGTTATATAATGATTGCCTGTATAGTCTGTACAGAGGGACATTCTTTTTCGTTTTATGTTGTAGGAGACGAGGATATAAATTTTGAAAACTATATCCAGCATGTCAATTCTGTTGAACGAGATTTATAACACTTACTGAGCGTTTTCCTCTTGGCGGTCAGTTTGGCATACTCTGTATTCCATGCCTTTGTCGGGACTCCAGCCCTGTGCGGGGGCTGTGGCGGCGTTCTCGGCGGCCAGCCCGTCCAGTATGCGGCGGGTACGGTCAGTCATTACAGTTTTTCAAGGAATGGTGACCGGGCGCATATCAGACGAGCGTTTCACGGAGCTTTCGGCAGACTACGAAGCCGAGCAAAAGGAACTGAAAGAGAAAGCCGCCGCTTTGCAGGGCGAGCTTTCAAGGACACTGGAAGCCAGAATCGTAAAAATTATAGACCGGGAACCTGTCTTTAGATTCCCGGCCTGCAGTTTTGTCTATGCACTTCTATCAGCTTTCAGTTGTTTTACTTCTTCAAGAGGAAGTCCTGCATATTCCGCAATTTTTTCAAGTGTCAGCATTCCATCTGCCAACATTCTTTTAGCAGTATTTATTGCCCCTTCTTTTACACCCTCTTGTAAAGATTCTTTTCTCATATCCTCCATGACTTTGCACATGATTAAAATGCCCTCCTTACTTTCCTTGAAAAAACGAACTCTGTCTGCCAGTGTCGTATAATACATATCTGCCGCATTAGTACATGAAAAATCATGCATGAGTTTTCCGATTGGCGTATCTCCACGATAGGCACCGTTTACATACAGTATATGTGAACCGTCCTCAAATCTTTCACCGGTTCCTAAGAAGCACCTCTCAATCGGATAGAGCGGCAGCCCTTTTCCTATCACATCATTTTCCGTGATGAACACAATCCATGTTTCTGGAAGATTGTCAAAATCATCACCTTTCTTCAAAAGTGTTGCGTCCATCATGCTGGAATTATACCTTGCCCTTTTTCTCCCGGCTCCTTTATCGGCTCGTTGGATTTCAACATTTATTTTAGCACCGGTACTGTCAGTAGCAAGAATATCAAATCTTACTGAACGATTCAACAAATTTTCTACAAATACCTGGGTGCGGACGTCCAGCACCTTTAAATCCGGCTTTTCCAGTACAATCCGCAATACCAGTTCTATGCTTGCCGTATCTCCCTCAAAACACTTTGTGAGGAAATCATCATCAAGCAGGCGAAAGCCTCTTAGCCTCTGTAAATCTTCCTGATGTTTCTGGTCTATCTGTTCCGTCACTGTCAATCTTCCCACCTGCTTTCCCTTTTGTTTTCGTATCTTCATAGGAACTGTCGGAAAATAACTGATGCAACTTCTTTAGAAGAAAGCCCGGAAATACAAGGAAGACGGCAGGCTCTATGCGGAATGGGGCTTCACCACCCGGGAACAGGCCGT
>CAJUFI010000092.1 GCA_910585665.1 uncultured Acetatifactor sp.
ATCCTCTTACAATGTGCTCAGCGGATAATCCGTGCCCATTGTCTGCTCTTGTTGCATCGGCCTGACTCACGAAACGCTCCAACATCCTCCGCTCTTTGGAGTAAGGAATTGTCTACAAATAACTGATGCGAGTTTATAGCCGTTTTCGTTGTATTTCTGGGCTTTCTCCTAAACAAGTTGCATCAGTTATTTTCCGACAATTCCTAAATCAGTTCCACCAGCTTGGCCCGGTATTCCAACTCCTTGTTTGTGATGTCCTTATAGCGGACCTGGTCCATGGCGTGCTGGGCTTCGTGCTTCAGGAGGGACACCTGGAAATCTTCTGACTCCAGATCCCAGGCGGCTCTGACGCAGTGAATCAGACCGTCGCCGTTGGACCATCCTCCGGTACCTGTCTCGCCGAAGGAAATGTAATCCAGCCAGCTTTTCATGATGAACCCATCCAGAAATTTAACAGCGTAGTCCTGCGTACCCTCCGGCAGCTCCACCTTGTAATGCCTCAGTTCCTCGACTTTCGATATGTAAGGACCGTAGTACCCACTGGTCCGTCCCATCAGGGCATGGAGCGCCAGTGTCTCCTTCGAAAAGCGGACGAAACCGAATACATAGCCCTGTACCGGGATACCCAGCCCGGGCAGAACGTATACTGGCACGGCTTCGGGGAACCTCCCGTCCTCTCCTTCCGCGCCGCTTTCGATGACATGGAGTTCAACCGACAGCGCCAGCTGCAGCGGAAGCTTGTGAAAGGACGGTTTGCCGGCGGCAACCTGGGATGGGTCATGGCCGAGGACATGGAACTGTTCGCCTGCCTATACCGCAAGCCCCTGACCCGCCCCACCCCCCAGCAGTCGGAAGTCCTCACCCTCATCGAAAACGCCGGCCCTTTCAACATCCAGCAACTCAAGGAAGAGACCGGATTGCTGGTGAAACAGATCACCCCCATCCTGCACCGGCTCCAGGAAGCCTTTCTGCTCTACGAAGACCAGTATGACGGAGAATGGGACAGGGGATGGTATCGATTCGCGGAGATGTTCCCTGACGTGGACACCCAGAGATACAGCAAAACGGAGGCTTTGAAAATCCTGCTCCAGCGGTTCGCCTACCGAACCGTATGGTTCGATGCCGCCATGGCAAAAGCCTTCTACCGGGTACCCGAAAAGGAAATCCGAAACGCCGCCGCCAGCCTGGTGTCAGAGGGCATCCTAATCCCCCGGGAATCCGGTTACCTACTGAAAAGCGACGAAGCCCTCCTGCGGGACTATGCGCCCAGGGACATCCGCTCCGTCTACGCCCTCCATCGGAACGATTTCCTCTACAAAATTCAGGAGCCCGCCCTGAAGCAGATGGCCAGGAATCTGACCGACGGCCTGCCCTACGACTGCGAGCCCCTACAGTACCTGCTGATAGACGGCCGGTTCCACGGTGCCGCGGCAGGCCATTTCCGCTACGGCCCCTATGACCTGAACGACATCGTCTGCGACCTGCCCGACGCGGAAAACCGCCGGGAAGAAATCCTCCAGGCCGTCCTGGCCGTGAACCCGGACGGACAGCCGAAACGGTTCCTGGGAAAAGACCTTTCGCCCCAAAACAACCTGTAGCCTGCCCCATACCCGCTTTTGCATAAAGGCTCCATCAGCTTTACCTGGAACGCCCCCGAACCACATCCTCCACCACGCCGCGGATCAGCTCCAGCAGCGCCGGTTCCGCCTGCTCCCCCGGTGCCAGCGCAGTCTGCGGCACATAGGAAATCCCCCGCACTTCCCTCCCGGTCAGCGTCCCATACCAGGTCAGGGCCAGGGCGTATCTGCCGTACAGATAACTCATGTGGAAGCCGTCCCTGCAGAGGGACAGTCCCCCTGTCTCATATCGGAAAGGCTCTTCTTTACGCAGCCTCTGGATGACATCGCCAGAGGGAATCAGCGGAACCCCCACCCGGGCCGCAGCCGTCTCATAGGCATGGCTCAGACGCCGGAACATTTCCCGCTGGTCGTTATTGTACCTTGGGAAATTGCCATGTGTGCTGTCTATCTCATAAGCCCAGGTCTTGTGCAGCAAAATCCTTGCTGCCGGGCACCGCTCTTTCAGATATCCCGCCATCTTGCTCAAAAAAGGCTCATAAGTATCCGGCCATCCGCTGTCATGGCTGGCCTGCTGGGTCACGATGAAGTCCCACTCTTCTTCCGCCAGCGCCTGTGAAATGGACACATAGCGCTCTTCCGACTCCCCGTTCAGCTCATACAGATACGCCGTCTCGTCCGCCTGAATGTTGCCCCAGTGCCGCTCCAGGCTGCAGCCGCCGATATACAGATTGACCACCTTCATCTCCACCCCGTCCGATGCCGCAATCCGGTGCAGATAATGGGTGGCATCCTGTGAGAAACTGTTTCCGATTGCCAGAACCTTCACCATCCTCTTCCCTCTCCTCTCTTCTTTCTGTGCCATCTCAAAACGACTTTACAATCCGTTAAACTGAATCCATCCAATCACAAAAAGGTGCTAGTATACATAAGACAGCCGTCTGCCGCAAACCATACACCACATCTATCGCCGCACAGTAAGGAATTGTCTACAAATAACTGCTGCAAGTTTATGGCAATTTTTATTGTATTTCCGGGCTTTTGCCTGAAGCAATTGCAGCAGTTATTTTCCGACAATTCCTAAACGACTGCATAGATTGCCAAATAGAAAACCATCCACAGCATCTGTGTCCGGAATTTCCCCCTGTTTTCCGGCTGTCCGCTACCCGCAGCATGACAAGCCCCCAAGCCAGCGACCACATGACGCTCGTCTGATTCAAGACATTTCCATACCTTTTTTCTGATTCTGTCCGACCTTATTATAAGCCATTTTCAGCGGCCGCGCAATCCTGAAAAAGGCAGGCACTTAAAGCTAGAAAACGAATAGCCGCATAGTCGTTGACAAACCAGACCCCCCTTACGTATAATATAAGAAACACTATATCTTATACATAGGAGGGTAAGATAACATGAAAAGCATTCGCACCAAAATCACCTTATGCCTCATCGCTACCGTGGTGACGGCATTATTTGCTGCGGGCATCTCCGGCATCATTCCCAATTACCACAGCACCATCGACACCGTGGACCACATGATGAGCGAGACCGCAGTCCTTGCCGCGGAGCGGGTGGAACAGGAAATGTCGGCATACAAGAACGTGGCCCTGGACACAGGCTGCATTCCCCAGCTGTCCGATCCGGAAGCATCGGTGGAGGAGAAAAAATCCATCATCGACGAACGCTGCGCCATGCATAATTTCCAGCGCGGCAACATCATCGGCCCGGACGGCATCAGCATCTTCGACGGAAAGGACTATTCTGACCGAAATTACGTACAGCAGGCCCTGCAGGGCAATATCTATGTGTCGGAACCGCTGATCAGCAAGATCACCGGAGAACTGTCCATCATGGTGGCGGCTCCCCTGTACGCTGACGGAATCTACGGCTCCTCCATCGTAGGCGTGGTATACTTCGTGCCCCCTGAGACTTTCCTGAACGACATCGTGTCTTCCATCCAGATCGGAGAGAACAGCAGGGCCTATATGATCAACAAATCCGGCGACACCATCGCCGACATCACCCTGGACACCATCACCGTCCAGAATATCGAAGCCGAAGCGGTCAGCGACTCCTCCCTGAAAGACCTGGCGGCCATCCACGAATCCATGCGCCAGGGCGAAAACGGATTCGGCAGCTATGACGGCACCACAGGGAAAATGTTCATGGCCTACGCCCCCGTGAACGGCACGGACGGCTGGAGCATCGCCGTCACCGCGCCCCAGATGAATTACCTGGCCTCCACCTACAACGGCATGGTGCTCAATATCCTGGTGATGGCGGGCGGCGTGCTGATCTCCGTCGTGGTGGCCCTGCTGCTGGCAGGCAGCATCAGCAAGCCCATGAAAGCCTGCGCGAAGCGGATGCAGCTGCTGGTAGAGGGCGACCTGTCCACTCCCATGCCCCAGATCCGCAGCAAGGACGAGACCGGCATGCTGGCCAATTCCACCGCCGCCCTGGTGACGGGGCTGGCCACTGTCATCAATGACATCAGCTATCTGCTGACCCAGCTTGCGGGCCAGAACCTGGATGTCCGCACCGAACATGAGGAAGTCTATGTGGGAAGCTTCCGGGACATCCTGCTGGCCATGCGCCATATGAAACAGGAGCTGAGCCAAATCATCCGTCAGGTGAACGGCTCCGCCAACCAGGTGGCCTCCGCCAGCAGCCAGCTCTCCTCCAGCGCCCAGACCCTGAGCCAGGGCACCGTGGAGCAGGCCAGCGCCGTAGAGGAACTGGCCACACAGGTCACCGAGATATCCTCCCAGGCCAAGCATACCGCCGGCAATGCTCTTGACGTCCGCGAACAGACCCATCAGGCCGGCGAAGAAGTCTCCCAGTGCAACCAGCAGATGCAGAAGCTGATGGACTCCATGGACAAGATACAGAACTGCTCCAACGAAATCGGCAAGATACTGAAGACCATCGAAGACATTGCGTTCCAGACCAATATCCTGGCCCTGAACGCAGCCGTGGAAGCCGCCAGGGCGGGCAGCGCTGGAAAAGGCTTCGCCGTGGTGGCGGAGGAGGTGCGCAGCCTGGCCGGAAAGTCCGCGGAAGCTTCCCGGAATACCTCCGTCCTGATTCATCGTTCCTCGGACGCGGTGAACGAGGGTTCCGTCATCGCCAGAGAGACTGCCAATATCCTGTCAGAGGTGGTGGACAGCATCCAGTCCGTGGTGGAGGCCATCGATGGCATTGCCAACATCGCCAACGAGCAGTCCGATGCCGTCTGGCAGGTCTCCGAGGGCATCAACCAGATATCCACGGTAGTGCAGAGCAACAGTTCCACGGCTCAGGAGGGCGCCTCCGCCAGCGAACAGCTCTCCACAGAGGCCGCCGGGCTGAAGCAGCTGGTAGAGCAGTTCAGATTGCCTACAGACTGAACATAAAGCGCTGTGAGAGCCTCCCTCCCACAGCACTTTTTTCGGCCTGACGCACTATCATAGAGAAAGCCTGCCAGTCCCTGTTCCCCATATCCTATTCCGGGTTTCGTTTTCCATGCTTCTGACCATGCTTCTGACCATGCTTCTGACCAGTCTGCCGTACCTTTATTGCAGCTGCCCCAATATGGAGCTTCCAATGGTCCCCTCCGGCATCGCCACCCCGAAGTTGTCCGCGATCGTGGCCCCTGTCACCGCGAAGGTCTGCGTATCCTCCAGCCTGCCGGAGCCCCGGAAGGACGGCGAATATGCCAGGAACGGCACCTTTTCCCTGGTGTGGTCGGTTCCCGTATGGGTAGGGTCGTTCCCATGGTCGGCCGTGAGAATCAGCAGATCGTCCTCCCGGAGAAGCGGCATCAGCTCCCCCAGCTTCTCATCGAATTTCTCCAGTTCCCGGGCATAGCCCACCACATTCCGGCGATGACCCCACAGCGCGTCGAAATCCACCAGATTCACATAGCAAAGCCCTCTGAACTGCCGCTTCGCGATCTCGATGGTCTGCTCCATGCCGTGTACCGAGCTTTTGGACTTGTTGGACTCCGTGAGGCCCTCCCCGTCAAAAATATCGAAAATCTTCCCCACGGATATCACGTCCAGACCTGCGTCCTTCAGGGCGTTCAGGGCCGTCCTTCCGTAGGGCTTCAGGGCATAGTCATGGCGGTTGCTGGTGCGCTTGAACTCGCCCCGCTTCTTTCCCACATAAGGCCTGGCAATCACCCGCCCTACCTTCCACTCGTCCCTCATGGTCAGCTCCCGGGCGATCTCGCAGCAGCGGTACAGCTCCTCCAGCCCGAAAGTCTCCTCGTTTCCGCAGATCTGCAGTACGGAATCCGCAGAAGTATAGACGATCATGGCCCCGGTGGCAATCTCCTCTTCCCCCAGCTCCTCCAGGATTTCCGTGCCGCTGGCGCTCTTGTTCCCGATGATTCTGCGGCCCGTCCTGGCGGACAGCTCCTCTATCAGCTCCCTGGGGAACCCTGTCTCCGTAAATGTCTGAAAAGGCTTCGTGATGTGCAGCCCCATCATCTCCCAGTGCCCTGTCATGGTGTCCTTTCCGGTGCTGGCCTCCTTCATCTTCAGGAAATATCCCAGCGGCTTCTCCACCGGTTCCACCTGGCGCAGCGGGTGAAGGTTCGCCATTCCTAACTTCTGCAAATTCGGAATGACGAAGCTGTCCACATTTTGGGAGATATGACCCAGGGTGTCCGTCCCGGCATCCCCGTAGGCGGCTGCATCCTCCAGTGCGCCCACGCCCAAAGAATCAATGACAATGGTGAAAATCCTGTTGTACTTTCTTTCGCTCATTTTTTACCGCCTTTCCGAATTCCAGGTTACGGGAATCCAAATGCTTAAAATCATTATAAGCCATTTTCAGCGGGAACACAATCCTGATTTCAGAAGTCGCCCACCGAAACATCAGCACTAACACATCGGCACGGAAACATTGGCATTGGAAGAATATATCCATGAGACAAACAAATAGACAAAACCGGCAAATCAGTATATAATCATTTATAGGGCCGCGGCAAAGTTCCAGCCGTTTTCGTTCTGTTCTGGCCTTTTTTCTCTGGAAAGAAAATAAGCATACACGCAACCGGAGGTCTTCAGATGTCATCCACAAGATACAAAATATCCAACAGGAACATATACGGATTCAAAATCAACCTACCTCAGACCATCCTGCTGCTTCCCGTCATGATGGCGCTGGCGCTGCTGGTGGAATTCGCCCTGGGGCCGATTCTGTATCCATTCTACCAAAAAGAAGCCGCCCTGGAAGAAAACGCTGTCGGAAACGAAGCCGGACAGGATATCCCCGTCGCGTCCTCCATCGCAGACATGGAGACCCTGGGCGCCTTCACTTTGATTGTAAAGGGAGTCGTCATCAACAATGACACAGTCCGCAGCGGAAACGAAATCTACCATCGAGTCCAGCTGCCCAGCGGCGAAAAAGTCATCGCTCACATCAACAAAAAAGCCATCCAGGACACCGATGAGCCTGGCGTTTACCGTATGCCCGCAGGCACCTGGAAGGAGTGGGATCCCCCTGCGGAAGTCATGATATTCGAGGATTTTCTGGCTTCCACGGATCACTATGTGGACATGTACGGGGACTATATGCCGGTGCTGACAGAGGACAGCTACACCAGAGCCCTGGGCATGAAAGCTTCTGTATGGATTTACGTCATTATCCTTTTGCTCTACCGTACTATCGGGGTGCGGCGCTGGCGTTTCGCCCCCGCCCTTTTCTGGAAAAGGGATCCTCTGCTGCCCCGGAACGACCTGGAATGCTGGTGCGCCTCCACCTTTGCCATCTGGGCCCACTCCTTTGACATGCTGGAGGGCTGGCCTTTGATTACGGGAGCCCACGGAAGCCGGAAAGTAGTCTCCAATTTCCGGAATGTGTCCCTGGGCCAGCAGTGGGGCATCCGGAACAGACAGGAAGGCCTTGCAACCGTGCACGAGCTGGTGGAAAAGCATGCAGGACAGTTGGACACCATGTACGCCGGCTGGGATCTGTGCCGCGCCACCCAGCTGTTGGGCATGATGTATCTGGTGAAGATGATTGACCGGGAAGAGTTGGATCGAGAATTCAGCCGGACAGGCAAAATCCTCCAGCAGCATTTCCACTCCTGGGACGAAATGGCAGAGAGCTACCTGAGCGGCTACGAGGCCTGGTGCGCCAGGACAGGCCAGAGTGACGCAGCCCAATATGCCGCAAGGCGCAGGGCCATTTACATGAGATTGAAAGCAAACCCGGACGGGCCCTACTCGGTGCCCTGGCAGACTGACCTGAACTGGACGCCGGGCGTAAAAGCCCAACGGACGGCATTGAACAGAGTTCTGTTCCGTTACCGGCCTGTCAAGTTCAATATAACCTAAAAACAGATACGATTTTCCGTCCAATCCTGTACACCGGCCCTTCCAGCTGTCTTCGGGCGTTTTTCAGCTCCTTCCGAATCTCTATGTGCTGGGGACAATGCCTCTCGCATTTCCCGCACTGGATGCAGTTGGAGGCCGCGGAGGATGTCCTGCGCATGGCGGTGCACATGAAATACTCCATCAGCGCCGCCATCTTTCCCTCGGAATAGCGGCGGTTGTAGGCCGCGAAGGTTCCCGGGATGTCCACGTTCTTCGGACAGGGCATGCAATAACCGCAGCCGGTGCAGCCCACTTTCATCTTCGCGTTGATGGCCTGCACTACCTTTTGCAGCATGCCCTCCTCATCAGGGCCCAGCTCGCCCACGGACACCTCCGAAGCCGTCTTCACATTATCCTCCACCATCTCCCGGGAATTCATCCCGGACAGCACGCAGGTCACCTCCGGCTGGTTCCACAGCCAGCGCAGGGCCCAACCCGCCGGGGTATGCTTCACGGGATGGGCATCGAACAGCTTTTTCGCCTCCTCCGGCAGATTGTTCACCAGCTTCCCGCCCCGGAGCGGCTCCATGATGATGACAGGCAGCCCTTTCGAAGCGGCGTACTGCAGCCCTCTGCGCCCGGCCTGGGAGTTCTCATCCATGTAATTATACTGAATCTGGCAGAAATCCCAGTGGTATTCATCCACCAGCTGGCAGAACATGTCGGAATTCCCATGGTAGGAAAATCCCACCTGACGGATTTCGCCGCTGTTCCGCTTCTCCTCCAGCCACTCCACTACCCCCAAGCCCTTCAGCCGCTCCCAGGTCTGTACGTCCGTCAGCATATGCATGAGATAGTAATCCACATAGTCCGTTCTAAGGCGCCTGAGCTGCTCCCTGAAATACTTTTCCATGCTGTCCGCCGCCTTGATCAGATAATGGGGCAGCTTGGTGGCGATGGCTACCTGGCCGCGGATATGGTTGCGCTCCAGAATCTCCCCCAGAGCTGCCTCGCTGCCGGGATACACATACGCCGTGTCATAATAGTTCACCCCTCCCCGGAAGGCAGCCAGGATTTCTTCCTCCGCCTTGTCCACATCCACCTTGCCCCCCGACCGCGAAAACCTCATGCAGCCATAGCCGAGGATGGAGATATCGTTGCCGTATTTGTCTTTCCTGTAATTCATCCGATTCCTCCTCGTTGAACCAAAATATACTTAGAACACCCAAGTCCCTCATCCTACGGCTTTCGAGAAGCCTGTCAGACGCCTTTCTCCTCCATAGATGATTCTGCGCCATGGCCGCTTCCGCTCAGAGCCCACTCTGTGCCATGGCTGATTCCACTCCAGGGCCAATTCCGCTCCACAGCCCATTCCGCTCAGAGCCCACTCTGTGCCATGGCTGATTCCGCTCCAGGGCCCACTCTGTACCACGGCTGATTCCGCTCCATAAAAAGCCCAGAACCTATGCAGATTCCCAATTCACACATCAGCTGCCGCGCCCCACTGCTCCGCCAGATACCGCAATATCTCCTCCACGGAAGCCTTCTGCGCGTCCTCCGGATACATGTTTTTCCAGGAAATCGTATACGGAATTTCCTCTTTCCCCGCCAGGAAGCTTTCCCGGAGCCCTTCCCAGTCCGCCTGACTGACCTCATTCCCTTCCGCATCATAACAGGTCTCCTCCCAGGAGTCCTCCCCCTGGGCCTGCATGTGAAGCCCCCGGTACGCCACACTGTACACACACCCGTCCCTCAGATAATAGGCGCCCTCCTGTCGGAAGCTTTCGGCATACCCGTTCCGCGTGATATCGGAAGCCATATAATAGACCACCCCGTCCCTGTCCCGGAACGCCTGCCCTTCGGAACCGGAAACGCCGATATCCAGCTCAGAGAAGCCGTCATAAAGTTCCTGGGGCAGCTCCCTGATTCCGTCCCCCGACTGGTCCACCTGATAAAAATGGTTCTCCGAATACAGCCCCGTCCCCGCCATCACCTGCACCAGCAGCTCCAGCCTGCCGTCCCCGTCCAGGTCATGAACCGTCACGCCGAAGACAAAAGGCTCATAACCCCACGGTATCCACTGATCCTTCGTCTCCGCAAATATTGCCAGCTGCCTGGCGGCGTCCTGATCCAGCCCGCTTAGATCCAGCGCTTCCTCCTGAATCTCTCCCAGCACCTGGGAAATGCTCTGATTCTTCCCCTCCGTATTCAGGGCGGAGCAAAGCTGGGACATATAGCGGAAAGTCCCCTCCCCGCCCTTGTAGATCCGCACCTCCTGATGCCTGGTTCCCGCGTCCTCCCCGGCAATCTGCTCATAGGTGCAGATAATCAGCACATCCTTGTATCCGTCCTGATCGTAATCCGGAAACGCCACCGCGTCAATCTGCCGGAAGCAGTCATCCCCCCTCAGATCCCCGTCCCTGACCTCCGGAAACGCGAACACTTCCCGCCCCGCCTGTTCCAGCCGGAAGGTGACGTCCTGCCGGAAATCCTCCAGGATATCCGGCCCATAGGACACGAATTCCACCTCCCCCCAGCCCTCCAGCTCCAGGGAAAAGCTCTGTTCCTCAATCTTCCGAATCCTCTTCAGATCATCCTTGTTATCGAAATACCGATTTGAAACAAACTGGTAATCGCCATTCCGGTTCCTCAGCACAGCGATGCAATCGGAAACATAATCCGAAGCCGCTTTGAAGCGAAGCTCATACACCTCTCCCGCCCGCCTCCCGCCGGTGCAAACAAAGGTACAGAAGTTCGTGTCTCCGTGCTGGAAGACATAGCAGTCAGTAGCCTCCAGATAGACCCAGTCCAGCCCGCCTGTCATGTCCGCCATGCCAATGCCCGCCTTCCGCTGCAGAAACGCCTCTATCTGCGCCGTTGTCAGCCTGGTCAGGTCCGTCTCCACAGAATAACCGGCCTCCTCATAGGCCCTCCGCTCCGCCTCCGACAGCGGCTGCGACTCCATCCCCGCCCCGTTATACAGGATTTCGTTCAAATCTGCCCCGGATACCATGTCATATTGGGACAGCAGGAATCCGTTGTTCTCCGCCTGGTTGACGAAATCCGTGAAGGCTCTCAGCTCCTCCACCGTCAGTTCCACCGGCAATGTCCCGGAATCAGCCTCCGATTCCGAAGGCCCTCCCGCTTCTTCCTCCCTGTCGTCCAAATCATCACTTTTTTCTGTATCTTCTGTCAGGACTTCCCCAAAGTCCCCTCCCCGGCGCTCCGCCGCACACCCGCTGCACAGCATGGCCATGCATAACACCGCCGCACAGCAAAAAAACAAAATCTTCTTCTCTTTCATAGATGCCCTTTCTCACCGCATTTCATCCAGAAAATATCTGCAAACCGAATACAGCATATGCTTCCATACCGCATATCCCGTTTCAGGCATAGGAATTGTCGGAAAATAACTGATGCAACTTGTTTAGGAGAAAGCCCAGAAAT
>CAJUFI010000093.1 GCA_910585665.1 uncultured Acetatifactor sp.
TGGAGGGGCAAGTACCGGAACAGGCGCGCGATGATGGATGAGCTGGGGAGGCTTTGAAGGATTGTTTCAGGAGAGGTTCGGCTTCCTTCCTAACGATGTCCAGAAGTGCATGCTGGAAAAGGACATGATTGCCAGAGCTGACCGTGAGGCACAGGGGCAGATTGAGACGCTTTTGGAGGGCGGAACCCTGGAGATACAGGTGCATGAAGAGGTCACCTATGGGGACATGCAGGCCAGTGGTGAGAGCCTGTGGAACTCCCTCTATTTCACAGGATACCTGACGAAAAAAGTGAGATTTCCACGATTCATCGACATTTCTACAGATGTGCATCCCCAATGCGGAAGTAAAGACGATCTACCGGAACACGATTCTGGAGTGGTTCCGGAAGAGGATAGAGAAGCAGAATTTCCGGGATCTGTACCGGGCCATGGAGGATGGGGACGCGGAAAGCTTCTACCACGGGTTTCTGGCCGGAATCCTGAGTCAGAGCCAGGACTATCTGGTGAAGTCCAACCGGGAGTCGGGCAATGGCCGTTCGGATATCTGTGTAAGGAGCCCGTCCCTGCGGGGGAAAGCGTTTGTCCTGGAATTAAAGGTCTCGAACAGCATCCATGACCTGGAGGCCGATGCGGAAAAGGTCGGCCCTGCGGCAGGTATATGATAAAAAAGTATATGGATGAGCTGCAGACGGAAGGGTATCGGAAAATCGGCTGCTATGGAATCTCTTTTTATCGGAAAGACTGCGAGGTGCGGCTGGGGAAACGGGCGGAGTAAGGTTTCAGGAGCAACAAGCCGGTACAGGACAAAAAACTGAGGAATTATGTATAGCAATGGTATGGTATGAGTTCGCAGAGGCGGAGACCTTCGCGGATCGATGAAAAGATAGAGCAGTTCAGGGCCCAGGGATGCACGCTGTTCGCGTAGGGACGGGCAGAGAGGCGGAAGGGGAGCCTGGCCGGAAAGGACGGCCAGGCTCCCTCTGTGCGCGGGAATCATTTCACGTTTTCTTTTGCGGCAGCGGAGGCCAGGGCACGGTATTTTGCCTTCTCTTCCGCCATTTCCTCCACGGTCTTGGTGTGGAGCCTAAAGCCCTTGGCGGGATGTAAGGGCAGGCGGCTGTCCGCCAGGCGCTTCTCGGCTTTCGGAATCTCTTCGCTGTACTGGGGCAGCCACTGCCTGCCCGCCACCAGCATCTCGTCCACCATCTGCCGGATCTCATTATAAATAAAACGAAAAAAATAAGACGAAAAAACGTTCACACCTGTTCGGGCACAGTGGCAGGAAAGTCCAGGCAGATTACCGTTCCCTGGCCTGGAGCGCTCTCTATGGAGAGTCCATATGGGCTGCCGTATAGCAGGCGCAGGCGCAGATGGATATTGGTCAGGCCGATGCCGTCATATTTCTCGGCCAAGGACGGATCCGGGCTTTCCGGCGCATCGAGGAGCCTGCCGCGCAGACGCTCCAATTCCTCCGGGGCAATGCCGATGCCATCGTCCGCGCATCGGAAATGAATCACGGAATTGCCCCGAAGCTCGCTGGACAGGGATAGGGTCCCTTTCCCCGTCTTAGGCTCCAGCCCGTGGAAGATGGCATTTTCCACCAGGGGCTGGAGCAGGAAACGGGGCATCTCATAATCCATGACCCTATCAGGTATGGAGATATGGAAGGTAAAGCGGTTCACGAATCGGATATCGATGATCTGCAGATATTTCCTGATGCAGAGAAGCTCGCTGCTCACCCTCACCATAGCCTCCCCTTTGATGCTGTATCGCATGATGGCGGAGAGAGAGGAAACGGCAGTGCGGATATCCTCAATTCGTCCCAGGTAGGTCAGACCCTGGATGGCATCCAGGGTATTGTAGAGGAAATGGGGATTGATCTGGCTCTGCAGCGCCGACAGGCGCGCCTGGTGATGGGCCAGTTCAATGGCATACATGCGGGTCTGGTTCCGAAGGGCCGTGTCGGTGAGTTCGCTGATCTGATCCAGCATGAGGTTGATTTGGTCTGCCAGATATCCCAGCTCGTTCCTTTCCTCGATCTCCACATGGTTGCGGAGGGTGTAGTCGGGGCCCCTTTTGATGAAATGGATGATTCTGTTCAGGGGGACAGTGATGCTGCTGACAGTCATGTGTCCCAGAAGGAGGTAGATGCCGAGGAGGAAGAGGACGGACAACAGGGCGAGATTGCGGAATTCCCGCAAACCGGAATCGAATTCGCGGTAAGGGACAGCGCTGGCGATCAGCCAGTCTGTGGACGGCAGGGGCGCGTACTGGCTGAGCAGGTATTTCTTACCGTCTATCTCAGCGGAAAACAGCGCCTCCCCCCGGGAGAGGAGGGAATGTACGATATCCCTCTCTGCGGCGGCATCCGCATCCTGGCTGCGCACGATGACTTCCCCCTTATCATTGAGGATCATGAACAGGGAGCTTCCCATGGAGGAGGTATTTCTACAGGCCTCATATAGGGGATCGCAGGTTCCGATGATGATGCAGAAGCCGAGCTTCCGGTTCTCGTAAGTGCCAGTGTCATAGACGGTACGGATGTTGGCATAATAGGGGATGTCCTTGTCACCGGCATAGAGCGGCGCCATAAAGCCATCGGCGCAGTTATCCGGCAAAAAGAGGCTATATAAGCTGTCCAGCCTGTTTACCAGGGAATAATCCAGGCCGTTGAACCCATAGACTTTGCCGGTGGTATCCAGCAGCACGATATTCGTGACGCTGGAGTTGCTCCTGGCGATATCGGAGAAAAGCCTGTTCAGGGATTGTCTGTAACGCCACTTTTTCGTCTTGTTGGTCTCGCGCAGCAAATGGACAGCTGAGGAAGCATCAGCTACGGCTTCTGCCAGATAGTCGGCGGAGGCGGTAAAATCCTCGGTCTTTTGGGCCACCTGCGCCATCATGTCGTACATATACTGCTCTTCCCTGGCGCGCAGGGATTCAAAAGTGACGTAGTAGAAGCCCACCGAAATGCCCAGGGTCAT
Organism: uncultured Acetatifactor sp.; assembly: GCA_910585665.1. GTDB lineage: Bacteria > Bacillota > Clostridia > Lachnospirales > Lachnospiraceae > Acetatifactor. Next base: position 2,985 of record CAJUFI010000093.1, read on the forward strand.
GACCACGGCTATGGCAAACAGGAGATGGATTTGATGGCTCAGGGAGAGCCGGTGGTAAAATTTCATAAATAGCCCGTCCTTATTGAACCCCACAGACCTTATCGGGTTCTCCGGCCTGAAGGGATGCGTTCCTGTACTGCAGAGGCGTCATAGAGAACTGGCGCTTGAAGACGTTGTTGAAATAGTGGTAATCGTTGTAGCCCACCTGTTCCGCGATGGCGACCACGCGCATCCGTGTGTCCCGCAGCAGACGGCTGGCCTCCCGCAGCCGCACCTCTGTGAGGTATTCGGAGAAAGACCTTCCCACCGATTTCTTGAACTGCTGGCTTAGGTAGGTATAGTTGATGCTGAAATCCTGGGCCAGATTCTGCAGGCTCAGTTCCTGACGGAAGTGGGTCTCCACATAGGCGAGGATGTCGGTCAGGCTGTCGGCCATGCCGGCGCTGACAGGGGGAAGGCGGATGACGCCGGTCTCCCCGCCCCGGTTGTCATGCTCCGTGAGGATGCGTTTCAGGGCATTCTGGAAGGCCGCCGCCTCGGGCTGCACTATGTCGTAGATCAGCAGGGCCTCTTCTTCAAACTGTTCCAGAAACGCGTGGAAGCGGTCCTCCGGACAGGGGACAGGCGCAAGGAGCAGGGCGTTCTCAGCGCTGAGGAACAGGGCTTCCCCCGGAGCGAAAGCCTCTGCCTTTCTCAGGACCGGAAGCAGGGAGGGGGCATGGATGTCCAGCAGGCCCATGGGACCGGGAGCCGCTTCCATGGGCGCTGTGCGGAGAAGAAGCCGTCCGCAGCGCTCCCTGTCGGAAAGCAGATGGGAGACAAGGGCGGAATCTCTGGCGATGCGGTCTGTAAAGACCTGACGGGAGAGCTTCTCCAGGATTCCAGGGGCATCTTCCGGCGGCACAGGCTTGAGGCAATAGTTCAGGATGCCATAATGGATGGCCTCCCTGGCATAAGAGAAGTCGGAATATCCGGACACGATGATAAAGCTGGTCCCCACGCCTGCCTGCCGTGCCTGAGCCAGCAGCTCCAGGCCGGAGATACCCGGCATCCGTATATCCACGAAAGCAGCATCGATGTGCTGCTCTTTCAAAAGCTCCAGTGCCTTCTGCGGGTCGGAGACGGCGTTCACCTCCGTAAAGCCGTATTCCTTCCAGGGAAAGGAATACCGCAGAGATACCAGAGCCAGCTCTTCATCGTCTACCAGCAATACTCTGAACAAATCAATCACCCCTGTCTGTATTGTAGCAAGTTTTCCGGCGGATGTAAAGAGGATTCCGCTGCCTGCCCCGCGGCTTTACGGCATATCTGGAGAGAAATCAGAACAAGGAATGTAAAATTTACACAAAATGTACAAAAGATATTCTATTGTGAAAAGAACATTGAGATGATACGCTGTATGTCGAAAAGAACACACCACAGCTTCCCGGATATTTTGACAGGACGCGGACTGTGCGGGAGGCGGACATGCATTTGGGATTTGGGGTAAAGGGCTAAAGGAAATGAGGAGGGAGCGTATGAAAGAAAATGTGGGAAAGACAGGCAAGAGGAGGCTGCTGCGGCGGACGGACATCCCCCTGTATATCATGGCGGCGCCTGCGGTGATCGTGCTGCTGGTCTTCTGTTATCTGCCGATGGCAGGGCTGATCATGGCCTTTCAGGATTACAATGTGGTCAAGGGGATCCTGGGTTCGGAGCTGGTGGGGCTGAAGAATTTTGAGTTCCTCTTCTCCACCACGGACGCCTTCGTCATCACCCGCAATACGGTCTTGTACAATCTGGCGTTCATCGTGGTGAACCTGATCCTGTCGGTGGCGCTTGCGCTGATGCTCAGCGAGCTGCGGTCGAGGAGGATGGCGAAGACATTCCAGACGATCTACATGGTGCCCTATTTCCTCTCCTGGGCGGTGGTTGCCATCCTGGTATCCGCATTTCTGGACCGGGCCAACGGCTTTGTCAATCAGATGATACGGTCGGGGGGAGGGGACGGGCTGATCAACTGGTATCAGAGGCCTGAGATTTGGCCGTTCCTGCTGGTGTTCGTGAACGCGTGGAAGGGCATCGGCTACCAGACGGTCCTCTACCTGGCGGTGATCTCCGGCATATCGGGGGATTATTATGAGGCGGCGACCCTGGACGGAGCCAGCAGGTTTCAGCAGGCAAGGTATATAACCATCCCTCACCTGCGATATATCATCAGCATCTCGCTGATCATGTCCATGGGCTCCATTTTCCGGGGGGATTTCGGCCTGTTCTATAACGTGACCAACAATAGCGGGGCATTGTATCCGGTGACGGATGTAATCGACACCTATATCTACAGGGGGCTTATGTCCATGAGCAATATCGGCATGTCCACGGCGGCAGGCCTGTATCAGTCAGTAGTGGGATTTGTGCTGGTCTTGGCAGCGAACAAGGTGGTGACGAAAATCGATCCGGACAGCGCCATGTTCTGAGCACGGGAAACGAAAAACGCGGTCCGTCCGGATGTCTGCGGGCGGGTACAGGACTATGATTGGAGGTTATGGATTGCCATGAAGGATAAGACATACAGAAAAAAGGAATTGAATCAGCTGAGCATGAAGTGGAACATTGTCTTCAGCATGATTTTGTGTGTGGTGGCCCTGGCTATGGTGCTGCCCCTGGCGCTGGTGGTCATCATATCTTTTTCCAGCGAGAGCAGCATTGCCCATATCGGCTACAGCTTTTTCCCGGAGGAGCTCTCCCTGGAGGGTTACCGCTATCTCATTAAAATGGGGGATCAGCTGTTCCGCTCCTATGGGATCACCATCTTCTATACAGTGGCGGGGACGGCTCTGAGCATGGCGGTGATGTCCATGTTCGCATATGTCATCTCCGTGAGGGGCTTCTGGCTGAACAGGCCCCTTACCTGGTTCCTGTTCTTCACCATGCTTTTCAGCGGGGGGCTCGTCCCCAGCTATATCGTGAATGTGAAATACCTGCATTTGGGCGACAGCATCTGGATCTTCCTTTTGCCAGGCCTGGTCAGCGCCTACAATGTCATCATCCTGCGGACGTTTATCCGCACTACCATACCGGAGGCACTGTTCGATGCGGCGAGGATCGATGGGGCGGGGCATTTCACCATCTTCTTCAGGATCGTCATGCCGCTGTTCAAGGCGGGGCTGGCCACGGTGGCCCTGTTCAATGTGGTGGGGCGGTGGAACGACTGGTTCACCGGAATGCTGTATGTGGAGAATCCCAACCTGATTCCCCTGCAGACGCTCCTCACAAAGCTGCAGAATTCCGTGGAGTACCTGAAGAAGAACTCAGCTGTCCTCAATACGCCGGACGGCCTGCAGCTCGCCCGGTCCGCGCCCAGCATCAGCCTGCGGATGGCCTGCACTGTGGCGGTGATTTTGCCCATGCTGTTCGCGTACCCGTTTTTCCAGAGATTCTTCGTCAATGGATTGACGGTGGGCAGCATTAAGGAATGATTGTAAACCCATGGTTTATAATAGAGCATTTGTCAAACAGTTCAAGGAGGGAAAAGGAATGAAGAAAAAACTTATTGCATTGCTGTGTATGGCGGCCATGTCCGTGAGCATGCTCGCGGGCTGCGGGGAGAAAGAGGAGGGCGGCGGCTCTTCGGAGCAGACCGGCCAGTCTTCGGACAGCGGCTCCAAGGCGGAGGAAAGCGCGGAGGGCCAGGATGGAAGCGCAGAGGGCCAGGATGGGGCCGGCGAAGGCTCCGGGCTGGAATACGCGGAGCTGGACTGGTATCTGGATCTGGGGGAACGTCCCGATATGGGCATGGTGAACGACGCGCTCAATGAATACCTGATAGAGAAGATCAACACGAAGGTGAACATGCACATCATGGGGGCTGAGGACTACTCTGCCAAGGTGCCCACGAAGCTCAGCGCGGGGGAGAATCTGGGGCTCGTCACCATTGGAAGCGGCGTAAACTATACGGTACAGGCCAAGCAGGGAGCCTTTTATCCCATGGATGAACTGCTGGAGACATATGGGGTCGGAATCAGGGGCCTGTTCAGCGATGATGTCTGGGACACCATGCGGATCGACGGGAAGATCTACGCGATACCGATCCTGAAGGACAATTGCTATATCATGAACATGATCTACAACGAGGAGATGGCTCAGGCGCTGGAGCTGGACATGGAGAACCTGGAGTACAAGAACTGGAGGCAGAACGAGGAGTTCTTCACCAACGCCCTGGCGCTTCGGGACGAGAAGTTCCCTGAGCATAAGGGCAAGCCCCTGCTGAACGACATCACCATGGAGGTGCCCTTCTATTTCGGCCTGGAGACATTCCTGGACAATTATGTGGCAGTGTGCAATATTGACGGCATCAACGATGTGGCCGGGTATGACTCCAATACAGTCTTCAATCTGTATGCCACAGACGAATACAGGGAATTCTGCCGCATGAAGCAGCGCATGGTAGCCGGGGGGGTATATGCTTACGATTTCTCGAATTTCCCGGACAGCATGTATGACGGTTCTCTCCTGGCCACCTCGGGCTGGGGCTTTACCTACATTAACGAGCATCTCTACGGGGACAAATTCACCACCAGGCTGAAGGTGGCAGAGAATGTCTGGACAGATACCAACAATTATATCGGGGGAGGGACGGCCATCTCGGTGAACTGCGAAAATCCGGAGCGCGCCATGATGGTGATGGAGCTGGTGAACACGGATCCATACGTGGCCACCCTGCTGCGCTTCGGCATCGAGGGCGAGCATTACCTCATTGACGGGGACGGGAACATGACATTCGATGGAAGCCCCAGGAACAGCGATCCGGCCAACAGGGGATATCAGTATTGGTACGGCGCCTCTTTCGGGAACCTGACCATCGTGGATGCCCCCGAAAGCTTCACCGGCCCTGACAACATCATGCTCCAGAGGATCGTGGAATACAACAACAGCGCACTGCTCCCCGCGCATATGGGCTTTGTGCTGGATACCAGCAGCATTTCCAACGAGATCGCCGCCTGCTCCAATGTGGTGGCCGAGTACAGCGATACCCTGAGGAAAGGGCAGTATGATACCCCGGAGGCTGTGGACGCTGCCATTGACCAGTTCAACGAGAAGCTGAAGGCCAATAATGTGGACAAAATCCTGGAAGAGGTACAGGCACAGATAGATGCCTGGAACGCGGCGAACAAATAACCGCCGCACCGGAAAGGCCCCTGCTCCCGCCATGCGCCGCCAAGGCGCTGTGCCGAAGCGGGACATGGGAGGGCAGGGGCAAAATGGCAGATGGGCTGATTTTTTGACGATAGGAGCATGATATGGAGAAGACGAGAAAGAAGGTAGCCGTGGTCGCGCGGAGGGAGAACGATATCCTGACGATCCTGGAGCGGACGCCGGGGCTGGAGGTGACCCGCCTGCATCCGGACAGCCTGGGCTGCTGTGACCTTGAACCCTATGACAGCTTCGTGCTGCTGGGCGGGACCGAGGAGGAGGCCTGTGTGCTCAATTGTGCGGACAGGCTGGCGATCGAGCGGGAGATCGGGAGAGGAAAGAGGGTATTTGCGGAATTCTATGGGAGCATCGGGCCGAACCAGTATTTTCTGGACAAGCGGTCCACCCGCTATAGCCGCATGGTGTATGTGGGCGATGAGGGGATGATTGAAGGGCTGGAGTACGGCGACATCCTGGAGGAGCAGTGCAATGTCTATACGCCGAAGCATGTCCCGAGCCCCAGGCGCAGCCCCATCCTGGTGACCAAAGAGCACATCTGCGCACATGACCATGTGGAGCTCTCCCCCGAGGAGGTGCAGGAGGAAAGGATTCAGACCCTCTGGCAGGAGGATGAGAATCTGATGATATGCAATTTCAGGATGTGCAATTTTATCCGGAGCGTCTTCGCGCCAAAGAAGAGCTGGCGCAGCCTGGTGGAGCACATCCTCTCCTGGGCAGTGCAGGCCCCCGTGGACAGCAGCTGTCTTCCGGATCATTACACCCAGGGACATTACAGGGAAGGGGAATCCTTCGAGGCGCAGGCGCGCAGGACCGTGGAGCGGGCCATGGGCTGGTTCGATGAGGCGGGCATACTGCTGGACGAGGGGAGAAGGGGCATGCTGGAGGGCTTCGGCACGGAGGTGTATCCGGACGGCAGCCGCAGGAGGACATGTCCCATCAGGGACGACTGCATGGGGGAGGCCGCCATGATGTATGCCATGGATTATATGGCGAATGGGACGGGGAGGAGCCTGCGGATCGCGGACAATCTCTTTTCCTATTGCTTTGACTATATGCAGCGCAAGGAGGAGGGAATCTTCCGCGGCATGATAGGATGGACGGATGCGGCCTGGGGAGTATGCTATACCCATGACACAGCAAGGCTTTTGGTGGGAGAGCTGCTGAAAAATATGTACCTGGGGACAGATACCCATATGCGGGAGATCGGGGAGGGGCTGGACTACCTGATTCGGACATCCGGCAGCGATGGGCTCAGGGCCAGGCGGCTGGACAATGTGAGCCTGGACGAGGAGCGCGTCCGCCGCATCCAGTCCGCGCCCTGCGACGACCCGGAGCCGGGAGACGCCTATTTCTTCGCGGCGCTTTTGATGTACTATAAGCTTACGGGAACAGAGCGGTACAGGGAAGCGGGCATCCGCGGCTTCGAGTCCTTTTTGGAGATATATCCATCCTATAAGGGGAACATCTATACCACAGGCCGTCTCACGGGAACTGTCATGGGGCTTGCATGGCTGTACTATACCACGGGGGATCCCAGGCATAAAAAGGCGCTCTATGATACCGTGGAGGAGCTAAAGACAGTGCGGCATCCCAATGGCGGGTATATGGAATGGGTGTTCAACGGAGAGGTGCCCAAGCCGAACATAGGGGATGAGGGCTCCATGCTGGTGGAGAACGGCAATCCCATCGTGGACAATCTCTATGTGGTCAACTGGCTTCCGCTGGGCTTCATCCAGGCATATCTGTGTACGGGAGATCCCTGCTTTTATGAGCTGTGGAAGGATATCGTGAAATATTTCATCCATATGCAGATCCACAGCCGGGACGTGCTGATCGATGGCGCCTGGCCCCGCAGCTCCGACATGGAAAAGCTGGAGGTCTATGCGATTCCCAATGACATTGGCTGGGGGCCCTGGTCCATTGAGAGCGGCTGGACCATGGGGCCGGTATGTGCCGGGATTTTGATTGGGCTGCATGCGGAGGAGCTTATGCCGCTGTACCGCAGGACCGGGGATGCGGACTGGGGCAAATGAACCGGCGGTTAAGCGGGGCTGCAGTGCGGAGAGGGAATGGCGGTGGAGAAGGATGCCAGACAAGAAGGCGGAAAGGCGAATGCTGCACAGGAGCGGATCTGTATGCACGCTGAAGCGTACAGGAAGGTAAAAAATGAATTTTGCTGCTTGACACGGACATGATGTCGCACTCTATACTTTAGGAGTGGTCTCGGAAAGTAGGTGGATAAATCGACAAACAGGGGTAGCCAAGTAAAA
>CAJUFI010000094.1 GCA_910585665.1 uncultured Acetatifactor sp.
AGAAGAACATTGGGATTCTCTGGCTTCTTAGTGGTACAAACTTTCAACTGTCAAGATTCAATTATGGTCTGCACAATTATATTTATATGCGGCAAACTGCTCACGCAGAGGTCTGCTGGTCCTTTTCCGCGTGATTTCCACCAGGCCCAAAGGGGTCATGTCGACTATCGTGGTATTGACTCTGTCCTGCTTCACAAACTTCCTCAGGGTCTGCAGAAGCATATTATTGTCATCCCGTGAGCGCATGTTGATGAAATCGACGATGATGATGCCGGAGAGGTTACGAAGGCGGAGCTGAAAAGCCACCTCCTCTGCCGCTTCCAGGTTGATTTTGCGATATGTATCCTGCGCTTCTCTGCCGCTTTCGTACTTCCCGGAGTTGACGTCTATCACAGTCAGCGCTTCCGTGGGCTCTATGACCAGATAGCCGCCTGACTTCAGCCAGACTTTGCTGGACAGCGCTGTCTTCATTTTGCTTTCCAGGGAATACAGGGCTGAAAGGGGCAACATATCGTCCGCATAGAACCGCAGGTTCCACGGGATGCCTTTTTCCTGGCCATCGTTTTTCAGCTGCTCATACAGAGCCTTCTGATCCGTGATGACCTCAAAAGATTTCGCTTCGGCACTTCCGGTAAACTGCTTTATGGCAGAGGCGACTTCCGTTTCAGCCTCCTTCAGGCAAGTGAAGCAACTGCGGTATCTCGCATAGTGCAATAGCTGGAAATACTCTGCAAAAAGCTCATGAAACTGCCTCAGCAGCTCCTCTGGGCTTTCGGATTCCGCCGCCTTCGTCCTGACAATCATGCCTGTGGAAGGCAATGCATAGGAATCCAAAGCAGCCCCGTCCTGGCGCAGCTTCCTGGATTCCTCCTCGGAAAGCAGAGCCCTGCATTCCTGGGCCAGGCAGCCGTCCGGGCCGCTGATCCCGTGTTCCAGCAAAAGCGTCTCCAGGGACTCTTTTTGCTTGCTGCTCAGCTTTGCGGAATAACAGACCTTTTTGGCCCCCATGGAGATGACGAAATAATCGTTGGACAGGGAGATCTGCGTGGTCACAGAGGCCTGCTTGGATTTCTGGGCATCGCGTACCACCTGGACTAGCAGCTCATCCCCCTCCAGAATCCGTCCGTCCTGTCTCCGGTTCAAAACCTGAAAGGTAGCGGTGCTCTTTCCGGGCAGAAAGCAAAGCTCTCCGTTTGCGATTTCCACGAAACAGGCATCGATGTTCTTCACCATGTTCTTGACTTTCCCGATATAAATAGCGCCTATCTTGCTGGGTTTTTTCGGAAAAAACAAAGCCTCGACCAGCCGGTCGCCCTGAATCAGCAGCGCACAGTTCTGCCCGCAGTAGGAAGTGAACAGCAGCTTGCCGCAGTCTGTCTTCCGCAGCTGTCTCTCCTCTTCTGTAAGGTCTACGGAAGCTCTCGGTTCGATTTTTCTGCTCATATAAAGATTCCTCTTCTTTAAATATTTGCCTTTCACATAAACAAATCAGTTATAGTACGTCAGATAAGATACCCGATGTCATCCAACGGCACCAGCTTCCTCTCCTGCGTCCCCTCTGCGGGCGCTCCGATGTCGGTATAGACATCTTCCCGGACAATCGTCAAAGCATTTTCCTGCAGAGCCTCCCCCTGGTCTGCCAAAATCGCTTCCACCATCTGCACCGGCTTGATATTGCCGCCGCTGGAAGCGTCCAGCAGCATGCGGAAAGCGCCGTCTTCGTAGGTCAGGCGATAGATGCCCGGCTTCAGGTCCAACTCCCTGGTGCCCTTTTTCGTTTCCTTCGTGACGAGTATCTGCTCCCTGGCCAGAAAAGCCTGCAGCACAGATCCTATCTCTGTCCGGGGCTCCCTGCCCTCCCGGAACCGCACCGTATAAGCGGCCGCAGCCACGCTTGCCATGGCGTTCCCGGCAGTGTCCGGGAGCACTTTCACGGAGGTGACCTCTATCCCCGGAGTGCCTGCCCGGTTCAGGCGCTCCAGCGTGTCCTGACAGGAGACAATGGAGCCCACCTCAATGTCCATATATTCGCCATTGCTCAGAAGCCCTACTCCCAGCGGAGCCGCGAAAGCCATGATCTGATGAGGGCTGAAGCCCTTGGAATAGGCCACGTCGATTCCGGCCCTGCGGATCGCTTTCTGGAAAAATCGCATGACATCTAAATGCCCTATAAAACGGATAGGGCCAAATTTTCTGAATTTGACACGAAGCCTCATGGTTTTACTGTCCTTTCTGTCTACTCCCCTTTTGCCTGAAAGCAGATGCCGCCGCCGAATTTTGCGGCACCGCAGCCCTGGCATTTCTGCCGGCAGTTTTCGGAAACCTCTTCTCTTTTCGCCTTCTCCCACTCTCGCTTCAGGAATTCCTTCGTGACGCCGCAGTCGATGAAATCCCAGGGCAGGATTTCGTCCAGCGGGCGCTCCCTGTGGGCATAGAAATCTGCGGAAAGCCCGCATTCCGCCAGGGCTTCCAGCCAGCGGTCGTTGTCATAATACTCGCCCCAGGCATCATAGAAGCCGCCTTTTTCATAGACTTTGCGGATGACCTGGCACAGCCGCCTGTCGCCTCTGGCCAGGACGCCCTCCATCACGCTGGCGTCCGCCTCATGCCAGTTGTATTTGATGCTCTTCTGGTTCAGCTGTTCGGACATCGCGGTCCGGGTCTGATAGGCCTTGTCCAGGAAATCCTCTTTGGTGCACTGGCCCGCCCACTGGAACGGGGTAAAGGGCTTCGGCACGAAGAACGAAGTGCTGGCCACAATCTGCACTCTCCCGCCGGCCCGGCGTTCTTTGGGGACTGTGTCGAAATACGTTGCCGCGATTTTGTTGGAGAGCTCCGCGATTCCGCGGATGTCCTCCGGAGTCTCTGTGGGCAGGCCCAGCATGAAATACAGCTTCACCCGGCTCCAGCCGCCCTCAAAGGCCAGGGCCGCCCCTTTCAGGATATCCTCCTCCGTCAGGCCCTTATTGATGACGTTCCGTAGTCTCTGGCTGCCGGCCTCCGGGGCGAAGGTCAGGCTGGACTTCTTCACGTCCTGCACCTTGCTCATGACGTCCAGGGAGAAGGCGTCGATGCGCAGGGACGGCAGCGAGATGTTCACATGCCGCTTGCTGCATTCTTCTATCAGGAAGTCTACCAGCTCCGGCAGCCTGGAATAGTCGCTGGAACTTAAGGAGCTTAGAGAGATTTCCTCATACCCTGTAGTTTCCAGCATTTCCAGGGCATATTTCTTCAAAGTCTCCAAATCCCGCTCCCTGACAGGCCGGTAAAGCTGTCCTGCCTGGCAGAACCGGCAGCCGCGGATGCAGCCCCTCTGAATCTCCAGCACCAGCCTGTCCTGGGTCACCTTGATGAAAGGGATGACCGGCTTCGTGGGATAATAGGTATCCGACACGTCCATGACAATCTCTTTTTGGATGACGGCGGGAATGCCCTCCTCCAGGGGATAAAAGCGCTCGATGGTGCCATCCTCCTTATAACGCACATCATAAAACCGGGGGACATACAGCCCGGGGAGCTTCGCGGCCCGGCGTAGGAACTCCACTCGCCCCAGTCCTTTGCACTCCTTGTATAAGGACAGCAGGTCATGGTACCTGGTCTCCCCTTCCCCGATATAGAAGATGTCAAAAAAATCCGCCAGCGGTTCCGGATTGTACGCGCAGGGGCCGCCTCCGATGACGATGGGGCAATCCTCCCCCCGATCCACCGCATTGATGGGAATCTGCGCCAGATCCAGCACCTGTAGGATATTGGTGTAGCACATTTCATATTGGAGGGTGATTCCCAGGAAGTCGAACTCCTTGATGGGATCCTGGGATTCCAGGGCGAACAGCGGGATGTGCTGCTCCCTCATGACAGCGTCCAGGTCCACCCAGGGAGAATAGACCCGCTCGCACCACACGTCCTCCATGGAATTGAACATATCGTACAGGATCTGTATCCCCAGATGGGACATGCCGATTTCATAGACATCGGGAAAGCACATGGCAAAACGCAGCTTTACCCGGCTCCTATCTTTGACTACAGAATTGACTTCGTTTCCGATATACCGCTCCGGTTTCTCTATTTTCATCAAAATATCATCGGTAAGGGCAAGTTTCTCGCTCATAATCATTTCGTCTCCATTCAGGTCAGGTTTTCGGGAAGCGGGTGCTTCCATGCTATTTCCACGCGTCTTTCATCTTTTTCACATCCGCGGCTGTCACTTCATGGTTGGAGTATCTGGCCTGCTCATAGATATCGGCCATGCCGCTCAGTGTCAGTTTCTTCTCCCACTCTTTGGCCGTATAGGTCTCCAGATGTCCTCTGTCCGAGGGGTCCAGATCCGCTGTGGCTGCCGCCAGCTTCTTCTTGTACAGCCGCCGTATCCGCTCCCGGGGGGCCAGTACGCCGAACAGGCCCAGGGACTTCCGCTGGGTGTCTTTTTCGATTTCGCATTTTTCACGCAGATCGAAAGCGCCGCCGGTCTGCAGCTCCTGTTCCCGGTAATGGAAGGACATATATTGCTGAATCAACCGGAACAGCTTCCGGAACAGATGGAACAGCAGGACCAGGGCGGCACCCACGAAGACGGCCGCCATGACGATCTCCAGCACTTTCCAGAACCAGAAGGACTTTTCCCCTTCCGGCAGCCCCATGTCTCCCATGCTCCCCTGGGACGGTGTCTGTTCCTGCCACGGGATTCTGGGTGGCTATGACGAAGAAGGGCTTTCCCGGCACGTAGGATTCGCCGTCGATGGTCACCTGGCGCTCTTCCATGCATTCCAGCAGGCCGGCCTGTGTCCTGGGCGTGGCGCGGTTGATTTCGTCCGCCAGAAGGATATTGGTGAAGACAGGGCCTCTGCGCAGCACGAACGCGTTCTGCTGCCTGTCGAAGACATTCAGGCCCGTGATGTCGCTGGGGAGGAGATCCGGCGTGAACTGGATCCGAGAGAAACCGGCGCTGATGCTTTTGGCCAGCGTCTTTGCCAGCTTCGTCTTGCCGGTGCCGGGCACGTCCTCCAGCAGCACATGTCCGTCTGCCAGCAGCGCAGTCAGGAGCAGCCGGGCCGTCTGCTCCTTTCCCACGATGACTTTTGCGATGTTGGAGAGGACTTTTTCCCCCAATGCTTTTCCGCTATGTTCCATTTGATAGAGTGCCCCCTGTTCCGCCTTTGCGGCTGTATGGTCTTCTAAGGCTGCCCTCCGGCAGCTCCCAAGTAAATATATTTTATCATAATGTGGACGGAAACGCCATATTTTTAAATAAGCTTCTTTAAGTCTTTTGAAGGGAGTAGCTATGAACGACACCACCATGGAGCAGAAACTGCAGCTGGTTCAGCAGGTGCGCTCCAGATATCAGGAAGACCAGTACGATCTGTCTAACCGGGAGCGTATACTGTACGGAAGGACCGGCATGACGCCGGAGAAGGCCGGGTATGCGGATTCCTACAGCAATCCTTACAGGGAGGGGATGCCTGCCGACATGCCCTCCTCCTTCCGGATACGTCTTTTCCTCGCGGTGTTTCTGGTGCTGACAGTGATTGTCATGGACAAGAATGACATGACAGTGGCCGGAATCACCTCTGAGAAGATTTATGAGGTGATTTCGGCCGATTATGAGGAAGTGCTGGAGACTTGGGTGGAAGGGCTGAGCGCCCAGTGACAAAGCCTTATAAAGTCCCGCAGAGATACGCGTAGGCGTTCAATATGGTGTCCTGCCTCTTTCCCGCGATGAAATAGAAATCCATCTGTCGGGAGTGCTCCGTGTAGAGATAGGAGCCGTACGCCGGGATGTCGCAGCAGAAGGCCGGGAAGTCCGTGGCCAGCAGGATGCCGTAGCCCTTGTCAGAGAGTAGGAAGGGAAGCTTTCCGCCCTCCTTCTGCTGGGACAGGTATCTGGCGCCGCCCCGCAGAGGGACGGAGGTCTGTCCTGCGGCACCGAAGCCGTAGAGGTGCTCTTCTTTCGTCCAGTCCAGATAGAGCCAGGTCCGTTTGCGTTTGCCGGGACCCTCTTCCAGCTGCCGGCAGTCTTTGGCGCGCTCCGCCAGAAGAAGCCTGGGCTTTCCGGAAGTCTCCTCTTCCTGAGCCAGATATCGGATGGAGCCGGTGGTCTTATCCACCTGCAGAAGCAGCTCGTCCGTGGTCAGCTCCACCAGTTTGCCGCTGTCTTTGTACATCCAGAATTTCTCTGTCCTGTCCACCGCGATGCCCGGGTGGACGGCTTTGTCCGGCTGGCCGTCCCTGACAAAGGTCACCCGCAGGATGGCGCTGCCGATGGGGCTCAGGCGCAGGATGCCGTAGCGGCTCTGGAGATAGAGGCCGTCCGGCTGCCTGGTGACCCAGCGGATGGCCAGGTCGATTTTGCCGTGTCCCAGGGGGCGCAGCTGTTCCGTGGCCGGGATGTCCCCGAAGGCGGGCCTGGGAGTCCGGCTGCCGGAGCGGATGGGATTGGCGGCTCTGGGGGCAGCGGGTTTGGGCGCTTGTCTGCTTTGGGGATTGGCCGCAGGGTTGCCGGTCGCTTTGCCATTCGGGAAAGCGGTGTCCCGCAAGCTGACTTTGGCAAGGGGCCTTTGCTTTCCGGGTTCCGGCTTTTGGGTATCAAGAACCTGGCCGGATTCGGAAATCCAGCTCTGGCTTTGGAAGCTTCTCCGGGCGCTCCCCGGGGGATTTGACTCGGAAGTCTTGTGCTCTTTTGGGAGTCCTTCCCAGGAGCCTGCTCCGGAGATTGTGGGCTTTTTGGTGGATGCACCCTGTCCTTTTCGGGGGGCTGGCCCAGGAGCGTCCGGCGATTTCCGGGTATCCGAACGCCCTTCATGTTCCTGGATATCTGAATCATCCTGGAGCCCCTGGCTTTCCGGGATTTGGGGCAGATCGCCATCCCGCTCTGGAACCGGATCCGCGATCAGCCCGGTAAGGTCTTCCGTATAGAGCACGCACAGCTCGTGGAGGGCACGGGTGGCGGCCACATAGAGAAGCTTCGCGTGCCCGTCGTCCACCGGGTAATCCGTCCTGGTGGGGTCTAAAATGAGCACCGTATCGAATTCCAGTCCCTTGGTGTACTCCACCGGGAGCACCATGACGCCGTTTCCGAAGACGGCTTTCTCCAGGTCGTTTTCCATGATTTCCAGATACTGCCCCAGTTCCTTCGCAGCCCAGCCTGCACCGTGCTGGTTTCTGCAGACTACTGCGATAGTATCATATCCTTTTTTCTGCCACTCTTTGCATACCCTGGCGGCCTCCGGAATCAGATCCGCCTCCCCGCTCTGCCGGACCGTCACAGGCTCTCCGTGGCGGATAATGGGCTCCACAGGATAGCTGGAAAATTTCCCGTGATGCAGGATGTGGGTGGCGAATTCGGATATTTCGACTGTGTTGCGGTAACTTTTCTTCAATATTCCGAAACTGTCCATTTCGTCCGGCAGCAGGAGCCTGCGCAGATCTTCCCAGTCGTTCAGTCCGAAGCCGAAATGGATGTTCTGGGACACGTCCCCCATGACGGTATAGGTGCAGTCCTTGATGCAGAAATGCAGGACGGAGTAGGCCATCATGCCGAAATCCTGGGCTTCGTCTATGACGATGTGGTGCGCCTCGCTGATCACCTCCGTCTCCTTGATCCGCTTGTACAGATAGGCCAGGGCCGCCAGGTCGTACACATCGAATTCGCAGCCCGGAATCTCCACGCCTTTTCCCTTCAGGGCCTGCTGCTCCAGGAATCTCCGGTACAGGTCATAGATGGAGCCCTTCCACACCTTGCCGCCATAACGGTTCCGGTAGGCTTTCAGGATGGCCTTTTTCTCCGCCGTGGTATATTTCACGCCCTTGCCGATGAACTCTTCCTTGATTTTGTTCATCAGGCGGTCGTTGAGCATATTGATTTTGTTCTGCATGGAAATGTTCGGGTTCTGGCGGATGTACCGCTCCACTGCCTCCTGATCCACCAGCAGAATCAGATCCTGAGGACGAATCTTCTGCCCCACCGTCTCATCGTAGACGCCGCTTTTGCCCTCCCGCAGGCCCTCCACGAACTGGCGGGGGTTCAGATAGATGGATTCCCGCAGGATGCTGTCCCATTCCAGCCTGTCGCAGTACGCCTCCAGATCCCGGAACCACCCCAGGCCCCCTTTGACGCTGCCCTGATTGCCGCTTTTGTCCCCTTTCCGGATGCTGTATTTCTTCTCGTCCCAATCCTCGTACAGCAGCCGGACGAACAGCTCTTCCATGGTCATCTGCCGTATGCCGTACACGTCCAGGTCCGGCAGCACCCCTGTGATATAGTTCAGCAAGATGCGGTTGCTCCCCACGATGTAGAAATCGTCCGGCTTGAACCGTTCCGCGTAATTGTACAGGATGAAGGAAATCCGGTGCATGGCCACGGTGGTCTTCCCGGAGCCTGCCACCCCCTGGACGATGATATTGTGGTAGGGGGACTTGCGGATGATTTCGTTCTGCTCCTTTTGGATTGTGGCAACGATTTCGCCCAGCACGGCTTGCTTGTTCTTTGCCAGGTACTTGGTCAGCAGCTCGTCATTGGCGATGACCTCGCTGTCAAAATAGTCCAGCAGCCTGCTTTTTTCGATTTCATAGGTGCGCTTCAGGTTCAGACGGATGGCTATCTGCCTGTCTCCCGGCGCCGTGTAGCTGCATTGCCCCAGGCCGTTCTCGTAGTAGGCGTTGGCCACCGGGGCGCGCCAGTCCACCACGATTTGATGGGTCGGGTCACGGGAGATGCCGCCTCTGCCGATGTAAATGGTCTCGTCCCTGCCCAGCGCCTCGTCGTAGAAGTCTATCCTGCCGAAATACGGCTTGCCCAGGGCTTTCTTGTTCCGCTCATAGACCATGCTCATCTGGTCGTGCAGGGTCATGGTGTTCTCCAGCAGGTTGATCAGTTCCGGGTTGTCGTCGTGGAAGTGGTCCAGCATCACATCGATTTCCGCCCGCAGGCTGTCCACTTGCTCGCCATAGTTGGTCAGATTGTCACGGATGACGGAGAGCGTCTCCTCCAGGAATGCCTCCTCGTCCTGCCGGGTGGTGCCCCGTAGTAGTTCCTCTTGATTCATTGGTCGATCCTTCCTTTCTGGTTTTCTGCCGGGTCATTTAAAAGTATAGCGGAAAGTGAAAAAAATACTAGACTTTTCTTTTCATATTTGGTATAGTGTTATATAGGGTTGTGCCTAAAAAAAGCTACTGTTTGACAGTAGCTTTTTGTCGTTATTTCGTATTCTTATCTTTCTTTAGCCTATCCTCATCGTAATTAACCGCAAATGATTTTGAGCAGCACGCTCTTCCCCGATCCGTTTGCGCCTACAATTGCGCAGCTCTCTCCTCTCAGCATCCGAAAGTTCAAATCCGTGGACAGCACACTCCCTTTATACGCCTTTTTTAAATGCTCCAACTCCACAATAGTTTCCAGAAATCTCTCACATTCTGTCTTAAGCTTTGTCAGCATAATTCTTATTCTCCCTTGCCAGCTGTTTTCAAAATATCTTCCAGATCTTCATATGTCCCAAAGACCGGTTTTTTTATCCTGTAATTAACATCAATAAGCCGCCTTGAATAGATGCTCCAGGGTTCGCCAAGCAGCAGTTCGCCATTTTCCCTGACTACCCAGACAAAATCGGCCATGCCATCCCGCAATATGATATGAAAACCAAATGTAAAAGCCCCGGCCTGCTCCTCTGTTATTTTATGAAATCTTTCTTTGGAATGAAACATCGGAGAATACCCTAAATCCCTGATGATACTCATGACTCATCTCTCTCAACATAAACTAAGCGTTCGTCTGACGGCATCCTCTCACTGCTGAAGTGGCCGGACAATTCTTCATACCGCCTGATAAAGTCCATTTTTAGCAGCGCATTTTTGACTTTAAAATGCAGTTCTGTCATAATTCATCAACCCTTCCTTTCAGTCAGCCATGCCACTCCCGGATACAGCTCACCTGTCCGCGCAAAATACTCCACACAGATTCTGTCATCTGATTGATAAAAGCCATTCACCATATGTAAAGCCTCTCTGATACATACTTTCAAACAGAATCTACCCGGCGATATAGGCGTCCTCCATCCCGCTGTCCACGCTGCCGCTTACACTTCACTGCCTGTTGCTTTATAAGTACAGCAATTCGCCCCATTCGGGTGTGATTAAATGGCAGGGCACCTCATCCAATCCGATCCAAGGATAGCTCCGGTAGTTTGCGGTGAACATGTCGTTGAGGAAAGCCACCGGTTCCGGGAAGGGCGCGTAAAGCTACTTGTTTTTTTCGCTTAAACGAAATATAATATCTTGCGAGGAGGAAACGATTATGGATTTTATGACAACTAAGGAAGCTGCCTTGAAATGGGGGCTTACAAACAGAATGGTACAATATTACTGCAAAG
>CAJUFI010000095.1 GCA_910585665.1 uncultured Acetatifactor sp.
GTCAAGGTGCTCTGCCGTTTTCTTCATCAGCGGCAACTTTGATAGGATATCATATTCAACCGCTTTTGTCAACAGCTTTTTGGAATTTTTTTCAATCTTTTTTCTTTCAGATTGTCTGTTGTCGTGTTTCCCTGACAACGAAACTTAGTATATCACTTCATTCTCTTATTGTCAACAGGAAATTTCTATTTTTTGAGACTTTTTTCTACAATTTATTTTGGGCATGAAAAAAGCCCGAAAAACGGGCGTTTTTTCATGTTCCTACTCTCCGAGGACTTGGTGTGGTCACTCGTCAGTGCCTCCGTAGAGCTGAATTGTGTGTGATTTTGAATCATTTTTCAGGTTCAGGCTGATGGAGGAGACTGCGTCCGCCACCCCGGCGTCTATCTCAACCACCAGCACCGCCTTCACGTTCTCTCCCGCTGCCAGGGTGCCCATATAAGTCGACATATCATTGGGCAGCATCGTGGGAAGCGACCACTTGGCATATTCCTCATTCACCGTGACGCGGTACCTGGCGCCAGACGACATCAAGTCCAGGCTCTGCTCCTGATCAAGCGTATTGGTCAGAGAGAACTCCAGCACCAGCAGCTTCCTGCCATCTTCTGCCGTGACGGCGAAGGCGTCGCTCTCCGCCGGATAGCTGTCATAGGAACTGTATCCTTCAAAGGCCACGGCCACGCCCTCCGGGAGCCCCATCACCTCCTCCATGCTGTAGGTTTCGGGCTGCGGCGCTTCCTCACTGGGCGCCGCTTCGTTTATCACAGGCGTGTCGTCCACCGGATCCATCCCCATCGTGCCGGGCTCCTCTTCCTCAGGCCTCTCAGCGTCTGTATCCTCTGTCTCCTCCACCGGCGGAAGATCCATCAGCCTGCTATTGTGTCCCATGTCATATTTCATCATGGTAAATGCGACGAATTCCCCTATCGCCTGCATCTCTTCCTCTGTCCTCTCCGGAATCTGATTCTCCGCACATCCTGTCAGCGCCGCCATCGTCATCGCCAGAGCAAGCAACTTTGTGATACTTTTCCTACATTTCATTCGTCCCATCCTCATCTCCACATCTGCATTTGGCCGTGCCCCGCCTGCTTCGCCAGGAGTCCGGCCGGCCATTTCCATCATACAACATATTCCGCTGATAGACAAGTCCAAAATACCGCTATATATCCTGACAGTATTCCGCATATTTGTCCGCATCGCTCCGGTGGCAGCTGACTTTGATCCAGACGCCTTCCTCCCTGTATTCCTGTTCCAGCACCGTGGCATTTTCCATAAAATAAGAAACAATGCCCCCCTTGTCATAGGGCAGAAGCAGCGCAGCCTCCACACGGCCTGCGTAGACGCATTCCTTTATCATCTCTGTCAGTTCCTCTATGCCGCAGCCTTCTGACGCCGCCATATAAATCTGTCTGTCCCTTTTCCTGGGTAGCGTTTCCATGGCACATTTATCCGCTTTGTTGTAGACAATAATCTGCGGTATGTCCCCTGCCCCCAGCTCTTTCAGGGTGGCGGCGGTCACTTCCATGTGCTGCTTATGATGCTCATCCGAAAAATCCACCACCTGAATCAGCAAATCCGCGTATTTGACCTCTTCCAGCGTGGATCGGAACGCTTTCACCAGCCCGTGGGGCAGCTTATGGATGAATCCCACCGTGTCCGTCAGAAAGAAAGGCATGTTCTCCATGGTGTCCGCTTTCGGATAAATGCAGCGCACGCTGATGTCCAGGGTGGCAAAGAGCATATCCTTCTCCATCACCTTCTTTTCCTTATTGTCGCCGTAGAGGTCCACCATGCGGTTCAGAATCGTGGACTTTCCCGCGTTGGTATAGCCCACCAGCGCCACTTTCGGGATTTTGGACTGGGTGCGCTTCTTGCGCATGGTCTCCCTGGCTCCGGCCATGTCCTCCAGCTCCTTTTTCAGTTCGCTGATCCGATGCTCAATCTTACGTCTGTCCAGTTCCAACTTGGTCTCTCCCGCGCCTCTGTTGCTTAAGGAGCCGCCGGTGGTGCCGCCCTGTCTGCTGAGATTCTCCCGCATCCCTACCAGCCTGGGCAGAAAATACTGCAGCCTGGCGGTCTCCACCTGCAGCTTGGCCTCTCTGGTCTTGGCCCTTATGGCGAAAATATCCAGTATCAGATTGGTCCGATCCAGCACCGGCAGCCCCAGTTCACGCCCCAGATTGCGGACCTGGGAGGGGGACAGGGCATTGTCGAAGACGATTTCCTCCGCCTGGCATTCGCCGGCATACTCCCGCACCTCTTCCACTTTGCCAGTGCCGATATAAAAAGCCTTGTTCACATCCTGCATGCGCTGTACGATGACGCCCACCACCTGCTTACGGGCGGCCTCCGCCAGGCTCTTCAGCTCTTCCATGGAATGGTCGAAATCCTGCTCTTCCCCTGTGTCCAGGCCGACCAACAGCACTTTTGTGATATCCGTTTCTTCTTTATTCACATGATTCATACGCTTTCCTCTCCTTCGACAGCCTGCGGCGGCTGTATGGAGCACTCCTGGGCCTGGCTCTCCAACTCGAACCAGAACAGCACTCCATTGGTATAATTCTCCACGCCAAAGCCCTGGTTCATGGATTCCATGATCGCCTTCACGATGGAGAGCCCCACGCCGCTGCCTCCATACTCCCTGGTCCTGGCTTTGTCCACCTTGTAGAATTTTTCCCAGAGATGGGGGATGGACTCCTCCGGGATAGGGCTGCCCGTGTTGAACACGCCTATTCTCACCTTGCCCTCCCTGTGTTCCAGCGAAACCGTGATTTTTTTCCCTGCCCTGCTGTCCACTGCCCGGCAATGATTGATGGCATTGGAAAAATAGTTCATAAAGACCTCTTCGGTCTTATACACGTCCCCCCACACGTAGGCGGGCTCCTGGTCCTTCAGGGTCACCTGAATCTCATTCTGCCGGGTGAGGATCTCCGCTGACTGGATATAGTTCCGGACCAGCGCCGTCACGTCAAAACGCTCCATGGCCACCACATCGTTGCCGAATTCCAGCTGATTGAGCGTCAACAGCTTTTTCACCATGTTGTTCATCTTGGAGGCTTCGTCCATGATGACCTCGCAGTAGAAATCCCTGCTCTCCGGGTCGTCATTGATCCCCTCGGACAGCCCTTCCGCATAGCCCTGTATCAGCGCGATGGGAGTCTTCAGCTCATGGGACACATTGGCCAGGAACTCCCTGCGCATTTCATCTATCTGTTCCTTTTTCTCGATATCCTTCTGCAGCTCATTGTTGGCGGTCTTCAGCTCCGAGATCATATGCTCCAGGGAAGCGGACAGCTTGTTGATGTTCTCCCCCAGCAGGCCTATCTCATTGCCGGAACTCCCCTCGTACTTCGCCTCGAAATCCAGGTTCACCATCTTTTCCGATATGCTGTTGAGCTCCAGGATGGGTTTGGTGATTTTCCTGGCAATGAACCAGATGATGACGCCGCCTGCCAAAGTGACCACGACTCCCATATAGGCCAGGAAACGGTTGGCAATCTTGGCGCTCTCCCGAATGCTCTCCACCGGAGTGTGCATGATGAAGGAAATGCCGGAGCTCAGCCGACCGTACATTTCCAGGAAGTCGCCCTCCACCGTGCGCACCCGCTGCACCACATAGTCCTCGCCTTCCTCTATCACTTTCACCGCATCGTCGAAGAAGCCGAACACATATGCGGCCAGACGTTTTTCCAGCTCCGCTCCGCCGTTCACGGAGGCGTACTTCAGCATGGAGTTCGCGTCCATGACATAGACCGTGATATTGTACACGCCGCAGACATCATTCAGTTCCTCATGGAATGCCCTCGTGCTGTATGTGTCGCTGTTCGCCGCCTGCCGGATCGTATGGTAGGCTTCGAAGATCACTTTTGTCTTGCTCCTGATATAATATTGCTCCAGGAACAGATTATTCATGATCCAGCATAAAAAAATCGTACCGGCCATCAATCCTATGAAAATCAGCGCCAGCTGACGCCTGATGGAATGTGTCATATAAACCTCCGGCTGACGTTTCAGACGTCAAGCTTGTAGCCCATGCCCCAAATCGTCTTGATCAGTTCCCCCTTCTCTCCCATCTTGCTGCGGAGCTTCTTCACATGCGTGTCAATGGTGCGGGCGTCCCCGAAATAATCGTAGTTCCAGACATTGTTCAGAATCCGCTCCCGGGACAGGGCAATCCCCCTGTTCTCCAGAAAATAGGCCAGGAGCTCAAATTCCTTGTAGCTCAGCTCCACAGGGTTTCCGTCAATGTGCACCTGGTGGGCCGCCTTGTCCAGCTGGATGCCCCCGCAGCTCAACACTTCCTCGTCGGACATCTGCTTGGTACGGCGGAGAATCGCCTCAATCCGCGCCACCAGAATCTTCGGGCTGAAAGGCTTGGTGACATATTCGTCCACCCCCATCTGGAAGCCCTGCAGCTCGTCCTGCTCGTCCGCCCGGGCCGTCAGCATGATGATGGGAACCTTGGAATAGGCCCTGATTTCCCGGCACACCTGCCAGCCGTCCATCTTCGGCATCATGACATCCAGCACCACCAGCGCTATCTCTTTTTCTTTGAAAAAAATATCCAGCGCCTCTTCGCCGTCCCCGGCTTCCAGGACATCATAGCCGCTCTTCACCAGGAAATCGCGCACCAACTTGCGCATCCGGCTTTCATCGTCCACTACCAATATCTTCAATCGATCCATATCTTAAGGCCTCTCCTCTCTCCGCGGCCCCGGCACCGCCCCCCGAAGCGACGATTCCAACGGGCATCGCACTGCCGGCCTGCCCGAAACCGCGCTGTTTGGCATCACTCGCTCAGCTTCAGCTCCAGTTCCCGGTCGCGTATGGCCTGCTCCCGCTCTGTCAGCTCCTGCTCCCAGGAAGCATACTTGTCTGTGATGGCCCTCTCATAATTGACGATGTTCGGCTGGTCGCTGGCAAAACAGATACCGAACATGGCAAGGATGGCGATCACAAGCATGACATTCAGAAAAACGGAAATCGTGAAACGTTCTTTCTCCCTGTCACGATCCTTCTTCCTGGAGGGCGCCACCCTCTCCCTGGCGGGATTCGTGCGCTCCCTCAGGCCGCCGTCAAAGGTGATGTACAGCGGAATCTCCATGATGCTTCCCGGATCCGCCTCCGGCTGGGCCAGCAGAAAGTCCCGGAGCTTGTGCAGGTAATTTATGCCAATGGGCGTTTTGAACAGCCGCTCCTGAATCGTCTTTTCATATATATAGCGTATGCTCTCCGGGGAGGAATAGTCTATGCGCTCCTCCAGATATGCGATCCTCTGCTCCTCTGTCCTGGCAAGCTGGGCGTCCTTCTCTGTGAAGAACAGATAGCCGCCTACGGACAATGCGTTTTTTTCTGAATCCATCGGACACCTCCTGAAAAATCCCTGATAGTTTTCTATTTTCCGCTCATTTTCCATTATATCAGATTCCGGCGCATTTTCAAGCATCCTTATAATTCAATATAGAAAAGGGGCAGCCACATCCTGAAATACAGCTGCCCCACAGGTTTGCCCTGAAATCCTTGTCTAATCATTTTGAGTCACAACCTCACCATAGCCAAGGTTGTATGTTATCTCACCCTCCAGTTCCGCTTTCAGTACAGTAGTCAGAGGATGCATTTCCATCTTGTCCGCGCGAATCCACAAAGTACCCGGAATGCCGCTCCAGGGCAGAGAACCCGCATATCCGAACATAATTACAGATTATTCACAATGATTGCTCTTGCTCCGCAGAATGTCGGCATACCAGAAGAACACATCCGATACCTTCATAAGGTCGCCCTCCTTGCCGTTCTCTCTCCAGAGCCTCTGGTAATAGTGCAGGCATCTTTCCAGACCGGCTGCGACAGCCGCGCCATTGTCCGGCGCTTCCCCTTTCTGCCGCTCCGCCATGAACACGCCCACTTCATTCCAACAGCGGATCATCTCCAGAGACACATGCGCGCACTCCACGATTCCGCGGCAGGTGCTGTCCATGCTTCTGCTGACCTCCCGCAGCCTGGCTTCCATCTCCTCCACGCGCTTGTTGCACTGGGGAACTTTCGCCATGTCCATCTCGCCATAGATACCCTTGATCTTCTCCGGATCGTTTTTCTGCTGGGTCCATTCCTTTATGGTCACGGCATTGTGCCAGCTGAATACACAGGCGCCGTTCATCTGCGCCATCAGGCCCACCAGCTGCCCTGAGGCATCCCCGTATTCCAGGACGGAGATCTGGCGGTTCAGCTCGTCGAACTCCGGCATATGCTCTCCCCAGGATCCTACGGCTCCATAGATCAGGCCGGGAACGGAAAACGCCGGATGGTTGATATGTCCGAAATCACCCCAATCTGTGTTCAGAATACCGATTGCATTGTATTTTCTGGCATAGTTGCACATTCTGACAATGTTTTCGTAGCTTCCCCGAATATAGTTCACCCAGGTGTTCCATCCGCAGACTCCAGGGCAGAGATACTGCACCGCGTTTACGTCATACAGGATTTTCGCTGCCCAGTCTGACTGGTCGGCGGCATATCCCCAGGTCAGGCAGATGACCTCCTTGGGTATCTGGGGATACAGATCCGGGTGTCCGCTGATGATGTCGCCCCAGAACATGGGAACCTTGCCTTTCTGGATCAGGAAGTCAAATAATTCCATGATATAATCCAGATACATCTGCCCTGTCCCTTTTTCTTTCGCAAGCTCCGCGCTTCTCCCCTTGCCCAGGTCGAAGGTTTCGTCCGCGCAGATATTGAACTTATCCGTCCGGAACAGGTGCATATACTCCTCTATCAGTTCCTTGACCAGTTCCATGGCATTGGAATCGGAGACATTCACCGTGTGGTGCGCCATCCGGTCACGGAAGGAGAAGGCGCTTTCCGCGCTGTCGGGCAGCTCGCACAGATGCTGGTACCCCTTCGTGCCGAGCAGCTTGTACAGATGTCCGAACGTGGCTATGGAGGGCACCAGCTCGATTCCTCTCTCATAGCAGTATTCGTCCAGCTCAATGATCTCCTCCGCGGTCAGGGGCGTATCATCTCTCCAAAGCTCTGTCAGATCACGGTACAGATAGCTGTGCTCCACATAGAGCTGCAGCTGATTCATCTTATAGAAGCAGAGCTTGTCCGCCAGCTTCTTCAGGTTGTCGAGATTCTGGATCCTGCCTCTGGTGACATCATGGTAAAATCCTCTGTTTTTCATATCGGGCTCATCATCAATCTCCACAAAGGGCAGAAGTCCCGCATCCTGGCGCACGATCTGGCGCAGGGTCTGTACGGCCCAGCCAAGCGCATTCAGGCTTCCGCCCACAAGGAACGCTCCCTCCTCCGTTATGTTCAAAGTATAGCGATGCTCGCCCAAAGAAGCATTGGTGCTCAATGAAACATCCCCTTTGCGGAAGCTTCCCTGTCTTATGTCCAGGTTCAGCCCAGCCCAGGCAGAAATCTCCTCCTTCAGCTGCTTCGCATAGACATATGCCTCTCTGGGGCATGCGGCCTCCATGACTACGGCTGTGTCTACCCTTAATACCAGGTTTCCGCTCTTTTCTTCCACTTTCTTCGGCATTGGCAGTAAAATCATTGTTCTGTCCTCCATTCCTTACGATTCGCACTCTGTCATTTGGGTCACTGACATACTTGCAGTATAACAAATATTTCTGTCGGGCACAATCATTTATTGAATATTTTGACGGATTTTTTCAGAGAGCTTGCAGAAGATTCTGTACATCTGTTCTAAACATAAAAAAGGATGCCGAAAACATCGCGTTTTCATGTATTCTTGCGAACGGAGGCTGCCAAACCTCCGGGCGAAATTCCAAGAGGGACCGGAACTTCGCAGCAGGTTCCACAATGGCTTGTAATTTAGGTCGTCTCGCCAGTCTTCCTTCCTCAAACAAGTATGACCATGTTCGATATATTGTTCGCAGGACTCTGCTATTGCCGTTTTGTATTTATCGTAGAACTCCTCTAAAGAATTGTAATCTGTTGCTTTCTTAGATATTTCTACAATCTCAATCATGATGACCACCTAGTCTATGTCATTGTCGATGAGCTGCACCGCCGCTATGCACCGCCGGAAGCAGCCCAAAGACGGCATGTTCCGGATGCCAAGCTGACGGACTCTAAATCATTAGGAATTGTCGGAAAATAACTGCTGCAATTGCTTCAGGCAATAGCCCGGAAATACAATAAAAATTGTCATAAACTTGCAACAGTTATTTGTAGACACTTCCTTACCATCAGCAATTCTCAGTGCGGCAGCCCCTTTTCATGTCCAATCAATTGTACTGGAAATATATTTCTAATCAATACCCTCAAAGATTTCACCTAATGTCATCTTAATATGGGGAAATGCCCTCAGGCAGATTTCTGTATCAGCATTATAATCTTTCTCTTCCTTGTCGTCCTGAAGCATGTAGTTCTGTTCCAGAACATATTTCCCCTCCTGTAAATAATATATTTCCACAGATCCTAACGGAGAAACAATCCAATACTCTTCTACTCCCGCCTTTTCATAGATATCTTTCTTTTCTGTTTTGTCTCTTTTGGCCGTAGAATGGCTCAGTGTCTCTGCAATGAAATTGGGAGTTCCACTGTATGCTCCACCCTTTAAGTGCTTCCTGTCGCATACAATCATTATGTCCGGACATACATAATCATCATTTATTTCGGGATGATATTGAAAGTCAAAATTCTCCATTGACACACGGCATATACTACCTTTTAATCCTTGTTTTATAATTGTATAAAGGTTTCCATTAACCATAAAATGACCATATCCTGGCGATGGGGACATATCATTGATTACGCCATCTATCTTTTCATCCTTTTTTCGCTCAAATTCCGCCATTCCCATATAAGACACCTCTCTTCCTTATGCCAGATTATATCATACATAAATATATTTAGAAAGCAATAATTTTCCATAAAACAATTCGGCAACATTATCCATGGAAACAGTGGGGCCTGCCCAAGCGGGCCGCTGGATTTAGAATGGTATCGAGATATTCTTTTACACAAAATAAAACTCCCAGAATCTATCTGGGAGCCCTGTTATAATAGTTGCCTTATTGCTCCTGAAACGGAACAATGATAGCGAAAACGTTCCGAAACACTGAAAAATACGATTCTTTCAACGGGTTCGGAACTTCGCGTTCTAATGGAGTAGAGGGGAGTCGAACCCCTGTCCAAAAGCCCATTCCCTGTCCTTCTACTATCATAGTCCGTTATCCTGGCAGGTCTTTCTCCCGCCTGTTCCCTCCTGTGGCAGACAACGAACAATCTGCCATATTCGGTAGCTTCATGATACGCCCGCGCGGGCAAAGCTTAGCGCGCGTCGTTTCCCACATCATCGATGCCCGGATTCCGGAGTGTGGGTGCCCCGGAGCGGACAAGCCGCCTAAGGCGGCGTCACCAGCAGCAGCTACGCTGCCAGTGCGTACTGATAATTATCTTCAGCGTTTAGTTTAATTTGCGTTTAACGTGTCGCAACGGATAGCTTCTCCAGCTGCAAGACCCCTGTCGAAACCTTTACTACCCCTTATTCAATTATATGACTGCAAAATTATCATTCCATCAGGATATCCAATCCTGTCAGTCTCACACCCGATGCAGTCAATCCGTTTATGAGACGAATTCATTATAACAATTTTTTTGGAAAGTGTAAAGCTTTTCTTGCATTTCCTGGCGGGAATTTCTTGGAAAATTTCTTGGAGAGAATTTCCTGGCGGGAATCTTTTCCGGTTTTCCGGAGCCAGCCGTAATGCCGATGGCATCCACTAAGCTGGCCCGAAAATGACCTTTGCCTTCTGCCACAGGAAATCCTAATAAGCGGAAGCTTTCGCCGCATCTGATTTTCTGCCGCTCCAGCGCATAGAAATCCGCACACTCTTCCCCATATCCGGTATTAAGGAAATGCCTCCAAATAACCTACGCAAGCCTGTTGCAAAATTTACAG
>CAJUFI010000096.1 GCA_910585665.1 uncultured Acetatifactor sp.
CAACGAAAACGGCTATAAACTCGCATCAGTTATTTGTAGACAATTCCTTACGATAGCCAATCCTATCAGCATGGTCAACATGGAGATGCCAATCAGGGCGAAGGCGTCGGAGGAACTATCGGATGACATATCGTTCCCGGAATAGGTCTGGTTTCCGTTCTGCTGCGGGAAATGTCCCCCGCCCCTCTGGGTCTGCTCTGCACCCGCTCCAGGTGCCCGCTCACCGTCTGCGCCTCTTTCCTGTCTGTTCCACTGGTTTTCGCCGTTGGAAGCATCTGTACCGTCAGAAGGTTCCGCGCCGTTGGCAGCATGTGTACTGTCGGAAGGCTCCGCGCCGCTGGGAG
This sequence comes from uncultured Acetatifactor sp., assembly GCA_910585665.1. Taxonomy (GTDB): domain Bacteria; phylum Bacillota; class Clostridia; order Lachnospirales; family Lachnospiraceae; genus Acetatifactor. The sequence continues at coordinate 345 of CAJUFI010000096.1, forward strand.
CATCTGTGCCGTTGGAACGCTCCGCATCGCCGGAAGTGTCTGAATCCTCTGAAAAAGGCTTTCTGCCCTGCCCATTGGCAAAACCATTGCCGCCCGCTTGTGGCATGTCACCAGGCATATCATCTGGCAAATCGCTTGGTATGCCATCCGACAAATCGCTCGGCATGCCGCCGGGCATGTCCTCAGGCAAATCACCAGGCATATCCTCTGGCAAATCGCTCGTCATGCCGCCGGGCATATCCTCCGGCAAATCGCTCGGCATGCCGCCAGGCATATCCTCCGGCAAATCGCTCGTCATGCCTCCGGGCATATCCTCCGGCAAATCGCCAGGCATACCATCCGGCATCTCGCCCGGACGCTCATTCCGCCCGCCAAAAGACTGGCTGTCGCTGTCTCCCTGTCCGTCCGCCCCCCGGGTCATATCCCCGTCCGCCTTTCATGCCGCCGCCGAACATGCCCGCCGGCCGGAAGCCGGAGGAGGAGACGTTGTCGATCGTGACCTGTTCCTGCACATCGCCGATTTCAATCGTACAGACATCGCCCGTCTTCATATCGGGAGCGCTGATGACCACGGAAGAAAAGCTGCAGGGAACCTCCCAGGAGAGGAGCTCCGCCCCAAGGGCATCCTTCAGGCTGACCCTGGTGTCTGCCGCTGCAGAGGCGCTGTACATCAGAAAGCCCTGGGGGGACTCTTCATGGAACCCTTCCGCCATGGCGCTGCCGCCGCAGGCGATGACAGATCCGCCGCTGACGATGCATTCCCCGCCGTTCTCGCTTCCGTAATCAATGGCGCTGTTCCCGCCGCTGTCCGTGACGCTGATGAAGACGGTGCCTCCTTCAATATAGATGCTGCCATTGGAATCCAATCCGTCCGCATCTCTGCCGGTGGGATTTATGATTGTGATATCCCCGTCCATGATGCGGATGACAGAGCCCGCGCCGCTGCCGTTGGCATTGATTCCGTCGTCCGTGGGCCGGATGTCAATGGTTCCTCCGGCAATGGTGATATCGATGGCCTCCAGCCCTTCGTAACAGGCCGGGATTGAAATCTCACCGGATTCCACATACAGGAACGCCGTCTCGTCATCATTGGAAACGGTGATTCCGTCATCTCCGGCGGTGATGGAGAGGGCGGCATCGCGGATGCGCACGCTGTCATGGGCATGGATGCCGTCCTGTACCGCGTTTATGGTGAGGTGGCCGCCGGTGATTGCCAGGTTGTCGTTGCAGACGATTCCGTGCTGATACACCGCGCTCACTGCAAGGGAGCCGGTCCCGTTGATTGTCAGGTCGTCCCGGGAATAGATGGTTCCGTCTACGCCGGAGACAGCAGTCTCCGCGCTGTACTGCCCGCTGGATTCCTTTCCGGCCATGGGGCATCCCCCGGGCAGATACTGTTCTGACAGCTGCTGCGGACAGTTCCCGGCCGGAGGTTCTGCCCTGGGGAAGCGGCAGTACAGGCCGAAGGGGCTGTGGAAGCAACTATGCTCAGTTTACAGCAAGAACGTGGACGAAAGGTGAAAAAAATGTGAAAATTTTATGATAAATGGACACAGGGACAGACGACTCTGCTCCGCCGGGAAGGGAAAAGAGAAAAGGGAAAAGGGACTTGATTTTATTGCTGGCCTGTTTTAAAATAAATGATATAATGACATAAAATTCCCTAAAACGGTTACAAGGAGGCAGGCTGTATGCAGAAGTGTATTTTAGTAGTGGATGATGACGTGATGAACTTGAAGCGGACGAAGCTGATTCTGGAAAAGCATTATGATTTGATCCTGGCAAAGTCAGGGGAGGAAGCTCTTGATAAATTGAAAGGGGAAAGCATCGACTTAGTCCTTTTGGACATTGCCATGCCCGGCATGAACGGCATTGAGACTTTCAAGCATATGAAGGAAGACGGAGTGGAGGTGCCCGTGATTTTCCTGACGGCATCGGGGGATGAGGACGACGTGGTGGCGGCGATCAGCCTGGGAGCCGTCAATTACCTGAAGAAGCCCTTTCTGCCCAAGGACCTTCTGGAGCGCATCGCAAAGGAGTTTGAGAAGTAATGAAGACGGAAGCACAGATAAGTATGCACCTGCTCATGGCCGGCACGCTCAGTATATTGGGCGTGCTGTTGAGCGTCATCACATTGCTGCGGCCATGGGAACTGTGGATGATTCCTCTGATCATCATCGGCTGCCTTGTGGTATGGTGGCTCCATATCGGAAGAATCGGATCGGAGCTATTGTATGAAAATATATGCACGGGTTTGCTGCTGATTGATTTTTTCTATTTTGGCGTGCATGAGTCCAGCCTTTATGACATTCCGCTGGTGGCCTGCACCGCGCTTTTGCTTTTTTCCCTGTTGGACAGAAAGCAGCTGCTGTATCTGGCTGCTATTCTGTATGTGCTGCTGCTTTTGTACCATTTCCTGGTCCTGGATACGGTCAATGCGGGAATGGGAGAGGTGAATCTGCTCCGCCTGGTGCTGGGGGTGGCGGCAGTGATGGGCTCCCTGACGGTGGCAAGGTACCGGATCAACCGTAGGATTGGGGAAAGGGAAAAATATGAAAGCATGCAGAAACAGCTTGCCGTCGCCGTGCGGCAGAATGCGGAGTTCCTGTCCAATGTGTCCCATGAGCTGCGGACGCCTGTCAACATGGTCATCGGAATCAGCGAAGTGGCATTGGGCAAGGAGCTGACCCCTGAGATCCGGGAGGACATACATTCCATCAAACTGGCAGGCAAACGCCTTTCCGGCCAGATCAACAACATCCTCGACTACACAGAAAGCGTAGAAGGCACTTTGGCCGCGGTAAAGGAACCTTACATGATCACTTCCGTGATAAATGATGTGATCACCATGACTGCCCTGCAGAACGGGGGCAACAAGCTGGAACTGGTGTTCGATATGAATCCCAGGATTCCCGCGGTTCTGATCGGCGACGCGGAGAAGATTACCCATATCCTCCGGATTTTTCTGGATAATTCCCAGAAATTTACGGAGGAAGGCGGCGTCTGCCTCTGCGTCGGATTCCGGCGGGAAAGCTATGGAATCAACCTGATCATTGATATCTATGATACGGGCATAGGCATGACTTCCGCTCAGCTTGGGCAGATTGTGGACGATTTCTATCAGGCGGATTCCGGGAGCCAGCGCTATGTGGGCGGGCTGGGGCTTGGGATTCCCATTGCCAGAGGACTGCTCCATTCCATGGGAGGCTTCGTCCATTTTGAAAGCAAGGAGCAGCAGGGGCTCAAGGTACATATGGCCATCCCCCAGGGCGTGGAGGATGAGACGCCCAGCATCATAGCGCCCAATGCTTCCAAGATGTGCATAGCCTGCTACTTCCGGCCCGAGAAATACAGCCGTGATGAGGTGAGGGGATATTATGACAATATGATTCTCCATCTGGTGGAAGGCCTGGGGGTGGAGGGCTATCAGGCGCACAATTTCGAAGGGTTGCTGAAGCTGCAGCGCGAGCACCGGTTGACCCATATTTTCATCGCGCAGGCGGAATATATGAGGAATGTGCCTTACTACGAGGAGCTGGCGGAGTCGGTCCAGGTGGCGGTGATCGCGGATAAGGATTTTGTCCTGGATGCGGACAGCCGTCTCCTGGTGCTGCGCAAGCCCTTTTTCGCCCTTTCCATCGTGAACCTGTTGAGCGGCCGGGAGCGGGACAACAAATTCGAGGACGCCCAGGCCGCGGGCCGCAGGCCTTTTACCTGTCCGGGAGTCCGGGCGCTGGCGGTGGACGACGAAGAGATGAATCTGCTGGTGGCCAAAGGCGTCCTGGGCAGCTACGGAATGCAAGTGGATACTTGCAGCAACGGAAAGGCGGCCGTTGAGCGCTGTTCTCAGACCGCTTATGACATCGTCTTTCTGGACCATATGATGCCGGGCTTCGACGGCGTGGAGACGCTGCGGCGCATCCGGGAGGTCAACAACGGTGCCTACAAGGATCTGCCGGTGGTGGCCCTGACGGCGAATACCTTGAGCGGCGCCAGGGAGATGTTCCGGAACGAGGGATTTTCGGAATTTATCCCGAAACCCATTGAGCGCCTTGTGCTGGAGCGGGTTCTGCGCAGGGTTCTGCCGGAGAACTGCATTCAGTATGATATGAATCCCAGGGCTTCGGAGGAGCCGCCCCAGGGAGCCGCACCGGGCGGAAAAGGGCAGACGGAGGAGAAGAGGACGGAATCCGCCGCGCCGCTGCCGGAGGAGCAGCCCAGAGAGGAGACCGCGGCGGAGGGAACGGAGCCTGCCCATGCCTACGGTTCCCTGGTGAGGGCCGGCATCAATGTGAGCCTGGGCCTGGATTACTGCAGCGGCGAGGAAGAGTTCTACCGGGAAATGCTGCAGATGTTCCATGATCAGGCCCAGGAGAAGCGGGATGAGATTGTCTCCCTTTACGAGGGAGCCAACTGGAAGGATTATGCCATCAAAGTACACGCCCTGAAGAGCACTTCTCTGACCATCGGCGCGGAGGAGCTCTCCGGCCGGGCAAAGGAGCTGGAGCGGGCCGGCAAGGAAGGGAACACGGAATATATCCGGGAAAACCATCCTCTGCTGTTGGAGATGTACGGACAGGTCTGTGAGAGCATCGAAAAATATTTATCCTGATTGGAATGCCCGCTGAAGCGGGCGAATGGGGGTTGACGTGATTAAGAAATGGCGTGACATCATATTTGACCATAAAATCAGCTTGAGAGAACGGATGTTCCGTCTGGTTACGTGCATCAGCATGATCGCTTTGATTTTCATATTGATCCTGGGCAGATTTACGGCGAATATGTTCATCATGGCCGGGAGCATCGCCTATATGTACCTGGTCATGAGGATCAGCATCCGAAAGGAATGCATCAACACGGGGGCCACAGCCATTGTGGTGCTGCTGCTCTTGCTGTTTCCGGTGGTGTTTTTTGCCGGAGGAGGAATCTACGGCGGGGTGCCGGAGTGGTTCGTGCTCTGCTTTATTTATATCAGCATTACGTTGAAAGGGAAACGGATGGCCGTGTTCTTCCTACTGTGCACCGTCGAGACGCTGGTGTGCTATTATGTGGCGTTCCATTACCCGGAGTTCGTGCTGCCCAATACCACGGGCCAGGCCTATTTCGACTCCGCCCGTTCCGTGATTCTGGCGGGAGCTCTGACCAGCGTGCTTCTGCTGTTCCAGAATCATCTTTACGAAGAAGAGAACCAGGTCACCATACAGCAGAAGAAGGAGATCGAGGAGCTCAATGAGACGGAGAACCATTTTTTCTCCAGCATGAGCCATGAAATCCGCACGCCCATCAATACCATCATCGGGCTGAACGAAATGATCCTGCGGGGGGACATTTCCGATGACATTGCCGAGAATGCCAGGAATATCCAGGGGGCCAGCAAGATGCTGCTGACGCTGATCAACGACATCCTGGATCTGTCCAAAATCAAATCCGGCAAGATGGAGATCGTGAATGTGTCCTATGAGACTGGGGAGCTTTTTTCCGAAATCGTGAACATGATATGGATCAAGGCCAGGGAAAAGGGGCTGGAATTCCGGCTGCATGTGGATCCGTCCATACCCAGCATGCTCTGCGGCGATGAGGTGCGCATCAAACAGGTGCTGATCAATCTGCTGAACAACGCGGTGAAATATACGAAAGAAGGCTCCGTCACCCTTTCCGTCCGCTGTGAGCGGCTGGGGCTGAACAGAGTGAGGGTCTGGTATTCCGTGGAGGATACGGGTCAGGGGGTGAAGAAGGAGAACATTCCGTATATTTTTGACGCTTTCAAGAGGGTGGATGAAAAGAAGAACCGCCATATAGAGGGCACGGGCCTGGGATTGAGCATCGTCCGCCAGCTGGTGGAGCTGATGGGAGGGAAGATCAGCGTCAACAGCGTCTATATGAACGGCTCAACCTTCCTTGTGATGCTGGAACAGGACATCATCAGCGAGAAAGAGCTGGGAGCCTTCACTCTGGCCTCCCGGACGAAGGTCCGGGAGGGAGAGCAGTACAAGCACAGCTTCGAGGCGCCGGACGCGCACTTGCTTGTGGTGGATGACAACGAGATGAACCTGATGGTGGTGAGCAAGCTGCTTTCGGATACGAAGATTCAGATCGATACCGCGTCAAGCGGCAATGAATGCCTGCGGCTGACCCAGTACCAGCACTACGACTGTATCCTGATGGACCACCTGATGCCGGAGATGGACGGGATTGAGTGCCTTCATGCGATCCATTCCCAGCCCGGCGGGCTGTGCCAGACTGTGCCGGTGATCGCCCTGACGGCCAACGCGGGAAGCGACAACCAGCAGCTTTATCGGAAGGAGGGCTTCAGCGGCTATCTGGCGAAGCCGATCAGCGGCGCTTTGCTGGAAGCGGCCGTGATGAGCATTCTGCCCAGGGAACTGGTGCAGCTCAGCGAGGAGGCCAGCCAGTCCGAGATTGGCAAGGACGTCCTGATATTTGAACAGGCCAAAAGGATATCCCTGATGGTCACCACGGACAGTGTGTGCGACCTGCCGGACTCTCTGAAAAAAGAATTCGGCATATACGTATGTCCGTATTACATCTGTACGGAACAGGGGCGCTTCCTGGATAATTCGGAACTGCTGGCGGATGAGATGCTGGCCCATATGGCGGAAGGGGGGCAGGGATTCTCTCAGCCTCCTGATGTGGAGGATTACGAAAGATTTTTTGCCCAGAGACTGACGGAAGCCCAGAACGTGATCCATATCACCATGGCAAAGCATGTGAGCGACGGCTATCACAATGCGGTGGAGGCCGCCAAGTCTTTCGAGAACGTCACGGTGGTGGATTCGGGGCATCTCTCCAGCAGCATGGGGCTTTCGGTGCTGTATGCCGCCTACATGGCGGAGAACCATGCCTCAAGGGAAGAGGTGGTAGGGACGGTGAAAAGGCTGAGACGGTATATCTCCTCTGCGTTCATCATTGACAATACCAATGCCATGTGCCGTGCCGGACAGATTTCCAGAAATGTACAGATTCTCTGCGACGCGCTGCTGCTGCATCCTGTCATTGTGCTGCGCAAGAGCCGGATGACGGTGGGAAGCATGGAACTGGGAAGCTTCCATCATGTGATAAAAGGCTATGTCCGGAAGGCCCTGAAGAATGCAAGGAATATCGACAGACGAATCCTGTTCATAACCTATGCCGGGATGGACGAGAAGAGCCTGGAGTATATCCAGGAACTGGTGCGCCAGTATTGCCCCTTCGAGAGGGTCTATCTGCAGAAGGCCTCCTCCGCCATCGCCAGCAACTGCGGTCCGGGTTCTTTCGGCCTGCTGTTCATGAAGAAAAACGAAGCGTCGATTTCGCTCTCCGAGATGTCCAGGGGAGACGGGCGGTAAGGAATTGTCTACAAATAACTGATGCGAGTTTATAGCCGTTTTCGTTGTATTTCTGGGCTTTCTCCTAAACAAGTTGCATCAGTTATTTTCCGACAATTCCTAAAGAGCATGCTTCCCAGGGAATATGCCGAGAATGAAGTCTGCGGCATATTCCCTGTTCCTATTCCCGAACCAATCCCGAACAATAAAAGAAAAGATAGGAAAAAACCGGCAGATGTGTTATACTGGACAGAGGACAGGCGATGGGAGAGGGAATCTGCCTGCGGATATGGGAAAATGTGAATGCGGATTATAGGGATGCAGAAAGGTATGGGGATTTTATGGAAGAAAACATGGAGTCAATGTCCAACGAAAAAATGCAGTTTGCGGTTCTGATTGATGCCGATAATATCAGTTCAAAATACGCGGTCACCATCTTTGAAGAACTGGAGAAATACGGCCTGACCAGTTACCGGCGGATTTACGGCAACTGGTCCAAGGGGAACGGCTGGTCGGAGGGGATGCTGCTGGAGCATTCCATCATGCCCGTGCAGCAGTTCTCCTACACCACCGGGAAGAACGCCACGGACATGGCCATGGTAATCGATGCCATGGATATCCTATATAAAAATAAGGTGCAGGGCTTCTGTCTGGTCACCAGCGACAGCGATTTCACCAGGCTTGCCATGCGGCTCAGGGAGGAGAACATGTTCGTGCTGGGCATGGGCGAGTCTAAGACGCCCCTGGCATTGACGCGGGCCTGCAACAAGTTCATCCACCTGAACCTGGTGGCGGAGCAGAACCTGGAAGTGGGGATGCACGGCGCGGAGGGGAATGCCGCGGAGATGCGGGCTGCCATGACAGAGAAGAGCGGAAAGGCCGGCGGGTACGGGGCCATGGATACGGTGTCCGCGGAAGAGCAGAACGTTACCTCCATCGCGGATGTGCGGCAGGTGATTCTGGCGCTGATCAATGAAAGCGGCGGCAAGCACGTTGACCTGGCCCGGCTGGGCAATCGCCTGAATGAGAAATTTACGGATTTTGATGTACGGAATTACGGCTATTCCAAGCTCAGCACCATGATCGACCAGGAACTTCCGGACCTCCATGTGAAGAAAATCAGCAATCAATACTATGTGGAGCGCCGTTCCACACTCACCAAGGCGGAGCTGGAGCAGGAAATCTGCCGCATGATCGAGAAGAACGGCGGCATGGTAGAGAACCTGGCCAGCCTGAATGATGAGCTGCACAAGAAGTACAAGCAGATTGACTACAAGCAGTTCGGCTACAGCAGAATTTCCAGCTTTCTGCGCAGCCTTAGTTCCGTGACGGTCCATGAGAATGAGGTCTTTCTGAAGAAATGAGGATTATGAGATATTTTCCAATCTTGCAGGAGCTGTTCCAGTCGGATTCCGCCATTTTTCTGCTGGTGGGGCTTGTGTTCGGCACAGTGATGGGGCTGGGGCTGCGGGCTCCGGGGAAGCGGGCGCTGGGGGCGGGGGTTTCTCTGTTCCTTTAGGAATTGTCGGAAAATAACTGATGCAGCTTGTTTAGGAGAAAGCCCAGAAATACAACGAAAACGGCTATAAACTCGCATCA
>CAJUFI010000097.1 GCA_910585665.1 uncultured Acetatifactor sp.
TGTATTTCTGGGCTTTCTCCTAAACAAGTTGCATCAGTTATTTTCCGACAATTCGTAAGCAAACTCTTTTACTGATGGAAGCATCTACTCTCTGCCGCTCCAGACGGTGAAGACCAGTCCGGCTCCCATGAGAACCAGCGCGATGCCCTGAAACGCCCCTTTCAGGAATCCAATCAGCCCCGCATAGCGTCCGGTGACCTCCGGTATCAGCAGCGCGATGGCGTTCAGGAACAGACCTATCGCCAGGAAGCCGGACACTTTCCGCTTTCCCCCGCGGCATGCGCTCCTTTCGGGATCTCCTGTCCTTCCTTTCAGCTCATACAGAATCCCGTTGAGACGTACCACTTCCCTGACGAACATCAGGGCGATGGCCCCCAGCAACAGGAAGGGCCCCCATGCCGCGGCATTGCCATTCAGGGCAGCTATCAATTCAATGAAACAGAAAACCATCTCCAATACCATGCACATCTTGAACATCATGCTTATCTTCCTGTAATGGTCAAGGTTGGACTCCACGTCCGTATACAGCGCGAAGGGCCCTTCCGCAGCCTTTTTCCGCAGAATGACCCAGGGACCCCACAGGCAAATGATTTCCACATTCATGTCCCGCATGAATTCCCGGTAATCCTTGCTGACCTTCCACAGCCCTTCCGTGATGTCAATCTGGTAAACATATTCCCCCGGCTGGCATCTGTCAAAAGAGTAGAAGCCTGCAAAGAAGCCGGTGAAGGCATGGCCCTGCCGGGACATTTCATTCAGGAAAGCAGTCTCCTTGTCCTTGTCATAGTATAGCCTAAATTTTATCATCCTCTTCGCCCTCCTCCATTCTCTCGGCATTGCGCAGCAGTTCCCGCAGACGCTGTACCTCCTCCGCGAAGACCTGTCTGCCCAAATCCGTGATGACATACTCCTTCTTCTTCCGGGAATCGGTCTCCTCGCTGAAAATCCGAATCCAGCCCCTGGCCGTCATGTTCTGTATGGCCCCGTAGAGCGTCCCCGGTCCAAGGACCACCCGGCCCTCCGTAAGTCTCGAGATCTCCTGGATGATTCCATAACCATGGTTCGGCTTCCTCACAGCCAGCAATATGTAAACAAAAGCCTCCGTCAAAGGAGTGTTCTTCTCCATCAGCACCCTCCGTCTCCATTGCCTTCCCGGCTCTCCTGTCCAGTCCCCGGGCAATATATCGGATGCTGATATATCTACGAACTAATATATCAGCATCCGATATATCTGTCAAGCCCAAGTTATTCTGTCCCTCCAGGCAGCTGCGCCAAACCGCTGCCGCCAATCACTTGTCCCGGCCCGGCGGCGTCTCTGCCCCTTTGGTTCATTCTATCCTGACGCTGCTGCCTGCGCCGCTGCTGGTCCTGGATTTCGTGACGATGATCTTGCGGTCGATTTGTTCCTTCAGTTCGGACACATGGGATATGATTCCCACCAGGCGGTTGCCCTCCGTCAGCTGCTGCAAGGCCTTCATGGCCTGTCCCAGCGCCTCTTCGTCCAGGGAGCCGAACCCTTCGTCCACGAACAGGGAGTCCATCCGGATGCCCCCGGCGTAGGACTGAATCTCATCCGCCAGCCCCAGCGCCAGGGAAAGGGATGCCTGGAAGGACTCGCCGCCGGAGAGGGTCTTCACGCTGCGCTCCGTGGCATTGTAATGGTCTATCACGCTTAGTCCCAGCCCCATTTTCCCCTTAAGGTTCTCGCTGTCCCGCTCCCGCTTCAGCTCGTACTGTCCGCTGCTCATGGTCAGCAGACGCAGGTTTGCCCTTCTGATGATGCGGTCGAAGTAAGTCATCTGGACATAGGTCTCCAGCTCGATTTTCTGCTTGCCGGTGAGACTGCCGTTGGCCGTGTCCGCCAGGGCCCGCGTCCAGACGTATCTTTTCTCCACGGCAGCGATGTCCTCACGCTGTATCCTGACCTTGCGCAGAATTTCCCGGTTCCGGGACAGGGCCGCGCATCTTTGGTCACGGCTGGCGTTCAGGTCTTTTTTCTCCTGCTGCCATGTCTCCTTTCGGGCCAGCACTTCCTCCTCGCCAATCAGGGCCGCCTCCCCCGCGGCAGCCAGCTGCTGCTTCAATGTCTCGATGGCGGCTGCCGTCCTTTCGTTCCGGGTGCGGCATTCCGTATGGCTCTGCTCTGCGGCTTTGTAGGCCTCTTCCAGAGCGGCTTTCCGGCTCTGGCTGCTGCGGATGGTCTCCTGGATGTCTTCTTTCGTCTTGCCGCCTAGCTGTTCTGTCAGGGCGTTGATTCTTTTTGTCCTGGCGTATTTTTCTGTCATGCGCCTGGTCAACGAGAGTTCCGTATTTTTTATTTCGTCTAACAGTTTACGAATTAGTGTTTCTTTTTGAGGGATGCTCTGCTCCAGCTGTTCCTTCTTTTTCAAATCCGCCTGGTTGCGCAGAATTTTCCCCTCCAGAAGGGCCAGCTGTCCTTCCAGCTCCTCCAGGGCTTCCACGGCCAGCTTTTCAACCTCTTCGGCTGCAGCAGCGTCCAGGGCAGCTGTCTCGGGCATGAGCTGCCTCGGCATCCCGGTCCCGTCCCCCTGGTTCTTCTGGTTCTTCTGGTTCTCTTGGTTCTCCTGGCCAGTCCAGTTCTCTTCCAGTCCGGGGAAAGCGCTCCGGACGCTGTCCATGAGCTGTCCGGCCTTTTCCGATATAAGGCTGTCAATTCCCGCCAGCTGCTTTTCCATGTCCCCGAGGAGGTTCTGGATTTCGGACAGCTGCGCTTCATTTTGGCACATCTCACCATTCAGCTGCTCCCGGAACGCAAGTTCCTTTCGGATGCTCTGCTCCCATTCCGCCAAGGCGGCAAGAGCGGCTTCCATTCCTGACATGACCCGCACGGACACGGCCAGCGGCGCTTCACTGGCAGCAGCAGGGAAAGCTTCGCCAGACAGGATAAACACCTCTCCACTGGCGGTTTCCGAAACCTCCTCCTTCCGGGTCCTCTGGGCATAAGTGCGCAGCAGTCCTTCTGCTTCTTTCAGGATTTCTTCCGCCTTTTTCTGTTCGGCGGACATCTGTCGCTCCAGAGCTTCTTTCCGGCCCTGCAAATTGGCGGCGCTCTCTTTGCACTCCATGATTCTGTTGTCTGTCTGCCGCTTTCTCTCCTCCGCTTCCGCTGCCTGGCGCTCTACCCTCTCCAGCCGCAGCCTTTTGGTCTCTGCCTGTTCCAGCTGTGCCTGCGCCTGTTCCCATGCCTTACTGAGACAGTTCTCTATCCGCTTCATCTCTGTCTCCGTCAAATCCAGCCCCTGCTTCGCCTCAGACACAGTGGATACAGATGTTTCTGGCGCACCTGGCTGCTCCTGGCCGGATACCTGCACGCCTGACGCGCCTGGCTGTACAAGGCCGGATATCTGCACTCCCGTCTCGGACAGGCAGCTGGCGGGCAGTTCAAGCACTGTGCGCTCCCACTGCTTCCGTCTCTCGTCATACTGCCCTCTGGCTGTATTGAGCTCGGAAAGCGCTTTCTGCCGTTGCTGTTCCAGCGCTTTCTGCTTATGTTCTGCCTCTTGCATCAGGGTGTCCAGTTCCTTTTTCCGGCGGCATTCCTCTCCGGCTGTCCCCATTTCATCGGCCAGCTTCCGCTGCTGTGCGTCAATCCTTTCCCGAACCGCCCCCAGCGCTTCCTTCATTCTGTCCAGCTGCCTGGCTGCCGTCTCCTGGACATCCGGCTCCGCAGCCCAGACATCCGACTGCCCTTTGCTTCTCGCCATCACCGGAATATCCGATTCCATAGCGCAGATATCCCGCTGTCCGCCGTTCCTTTCCGTGTCTTGCTGTTCCGCAGCATCAGGCTCGGATATTTTTACTACACCATCGTCTCCTTCTCCCTGAAGCACAGGCCTGGCCAGGAGGTTCCGCAGCATATCGTCCATCTTCCGCATCTGCTCTTCCAGCTGCTCCCCAAGCTGACCCGCTTTTTCGCTGAGACGCTCCGTCTTTGCCTCCGCAGCGGACAGTTCTTTCTTCCGAGCGTCCAATTGGGCTTTTTCCGGCACCGTCCGCGGGACATGGGCCAACAGGGGATGATGGGCGGAGCCGCAGACCGGACAGGGATCCCCCTCCTCCAGCCCCCGGGCCAGCATGCCGGCCTGGGCGTCCAGGAACTGCTGCTCCATCTTCCGGTAGACCTCCCCCAGGCGCGCCTTCTCCTCCGCCGCCGTCCTGTACTCCTGTCTTGCGGAAAAAAGCTTCTTCAGCCTGCCCTGTGCCTGTTCCGCGTCCGCGGACAAGCTTTCCTGTGCGCTCCGGGCTTCCTGGAGCTGTTCCTGTCTCTGGCGCAAAAGCAACAGGCGCGACTCCGCCTCCCTGATGCCCTCCCACTCTTCCCTGTAAAGATTCCATCGCTCCTGATGCCTGTCCGCAGCGGCACAGGCCTGTCCGTAGGCTTTTTCCAGGGCTTCCGAAGCCTTTCGGGAACGCTTCACGGCTTCCGTTCGCTCCCGGTACAGCCGCAGTCGGCTCTCTCCTTCTTCCGCCTTATGCCGGAGGGCCAGCGCTTCTTCCCCGATATTTTTCAGGGCCTCCCGCTCTTCCCGGAAACGCTCCTCTTCCTTTTCCAGGCGCTCCAGCTCCGCGGCCAGGGCATCCAGGCTCCGGCGGATTTCTCCCTCCTCTTTCTGCACCGTCTTCCGCTCTGTGCCCTGGCTTTCCAGAAGGGCGCTCTGGCTCCTGAGCCGCTCTTCCATTTCCTCCGTGTCCGAAAGCATCCTGTCCCGGTCGGCCAGCGCTTCCGTCCGCACCCTGGCTTCGTCCACGGCAGCCGAAAGCTTTGCCGCCCGTTCTCTGGTCTTCGCCAAGTCCTTCAGGGCCTTCCGCTGCCGCCGGCCCTCCTGTTCCAGGCTTTCTCTCCGGCGCAGCAGATCCTGCTTCCGGCGCAGGATTTCCTCCTGTCTGCCCTCCAGCCGCTCCCTCACCTCTCCTGCACCGGCAAAGAGCCTACAGTTCTCCTGTTCTTCCGCAAGGGCTGTCTCCAGGGACCGCACCTGACCCGCGCTTTCCTCTTTCCGCTTCTGCTCTCCGGCGATTTCCAGTTCTCCCGCCTGCTGTGCTCTCCGCTCCGTCTCCAGCCCCTCCAGCAGCTCCAGATTCTTTCCGGCTTCCCTGATCTGCTCCTCCAGCCCGGCGCACTCCAGCCTGTCCTGTGCCGCCTTCTCCAGAAGCGCCGCTTTCTCTGCCAACTCCTCTTTCAGGGATTCCTGGCATCTTAAATTCTCCTCCAGGGCCTGCCGCTGCGCCTTCACATGGCGGATGTTCCCGATGAGCTGGTCCTCTCTCTGCATCTGTCCCTCCAGCTCCTCCAGCCGCGCGTCCATTCGGCCCAGAGCCGCCTGGTCCTCGCCGCACAGCTCTTCCAACAGCTCCATGCCCTCTTCCATCCTGCCGTCGAACCGTTCTTCCCGAAGCTTCGCAAGCTCCCTGGCCGGACGGGATGCCGCTTCACTATGGCAGTCGATCCCCTCCATATACTGGTTGATGCTGCGCCGCAGCTCCTCATAAGCGTCCTTCTGAACCTTCACCTCCCCTTTCAGCTGTTCCTGGAGCCGCTGGTACAGACCGGTATTGAAAATCTGCCGGAAGATACTGCCCCGCTCCTCCGTGCCCGCCAGCAGCAGTTTCTGGAAATCCCCCTGGGCGATCATGGCTATCTGTGTGAACTGCCTGCGGTCCAGGCCAATCAACTCCGCCACGGCCTTGGTCACGTCCTTTGCCTTGGTGACCGGCTTGCGCCCGTCCGGATAGGTCAGCACCGCGTCCGCCTTTTGGAGCGTATAGCCGCTGCCCCGCCCTTTGGGCCGATAATATTCTGGATTTCGTTTTATTGTATATGTTTTATCGCGATACAGGAAAGTGAGTTCCACGTAGGTGGGGACTTCGTCTTTGGCGTATTTGCTGCGGAACATGTCCGATCTGCGCACGTCTCCGCTGGCCTCTCCGTACAGCGCAAAGGCGATGGCGTCAAAAATGGTGGTCTTTCCCGCACCGGTATCCCCGGTGATCAGGTACAGCCCCTGTCCCCCAAATCTGTCGAAAGCAATCTCTGTCCTGTCCGCATAAGGTCCGAACGCGCTGATGACCAGTTTCATTGGTTTCATAATTCTTTCAACCCCTCTATGGTTTTCTCCATGTACTCTCTCTGCTCCGGGCTCATGGGCTGGTTGTTCTGCAGCTCATAGAACTCTGCGAACAGCTGGATCTCCGACTTCTGCTCTATCTCCTCCGCCGACTCCACTTCCCTGTCCTGTCTCGTGCGGCTGTTGTCGTAGCTCAGGCGCATCAGGTTCGGATACACCGTGCGCAGTCTCTGCAGGCCGTCCGGGATGTCCTCTTCGTCCGTCAGCGTGATCTGCACATAATCCTCCCGATCCATGTCCTGGTAGAAAGTCTTGGACATCACTTCCTGATAAAGCCCTCTGATTTTCCGCATGTCGTGCAAGGGCGCCAGGGGCACTGCGGAAAGGAGCACCTGGCCTTTTTCCCGCATTTCCACCAAAGTGACGGACTTTTCCTGCTCCGCTTCGGAAAAGGAGTATTTCAGAGGGGTCCCGCAGTAGCGCACGGTCTCCCGCCCCACGGACTGTGGGCTGTGGATATGCCCCAGGGCCACATAGTCGAACCTGTCGAAGACTTCCGCGTCCACATTGTCCAGGCCGCCCACCACCGCTTCCTCAGAGTCGCAGCGCCCCGCTCCGGTGACGAACTGATGGGCCACGAGAATATTGCGTTTATTTTCGTCTATCTCCATACGGTCTACCGCGATTTTTACCGCCTCCTGGTAGCTCTCCGGAGGCTCGCCCTCCAGTTTACCCTCCAGCGCATGGCGCACGGTGGCGGGCTTCACGAAGGGGAGCAGCCAGACACACAGTTCTCCCCAGGCATCCGTCAGCCCGATCCGCGCCGTCTCTCCCTCGTACACAGGCGAGACATATACGCCCCTTCCGCGCATCAGCTGCGCCCCGAAGGCAATCCGCTCCGGCGAATCATGATTGCCGCTCACCGCGAACACCGCCCTGCCCTGATCCGCCAGCCCCGTGAGGAACCAGTCGAACATCTGCACGGCCTCCGCGGAGGGGACGGGCTTATCGTAGATGTCCCCGGCGATGAGGACGGCGTCCGCCTGTTCCGTCTTTGCTATCTGTAATATCTGCCCCAGGATGTGTCTCTGGTCCTCGATCATGGAAAACTCATTGACGCGCTTTCCGATATGTAAATCTGAGATATGTAGAAATTTCATGGATTCTCTCCTTGCGTCTGCCTATTCTTCTGGCCCTCCCGATAGGATACGGGCTCCTCCCCATAACCGCTGCCGCTTTGAGCACGTCTGCTCTGTGGGCCCCCCTGATAGAGCCCCTCATCATAGCCGCTTCTTTCCGTCCGCCTGCTCTTCTGCCCCTCACGATAGGGTACCGGCTCCTCTCTATAGCCGCTTCTTCCCTGGACACGCCTGCTCTTCTGGCCCTCACGATAGGGTACCGGCTCCTCTCTATAGCCGTCTCTTCCCTGGGCGCGCCCGCTCTTCTGGCCCTCACGATAGGGTACCGGCTCCTCTCTATAGCCGTCTCTTCCCTGAATCCGCCTGCTCTTCTGCCCCTCCTTGTACGGCCCTTCCCCGTAGCCCATTCCGGCTTGCGCCTGAACGGCCCGCCGGTCTTTTCTGTCCCAATCGTCTATCCGGTCGCATTCGCCTTGCCGTCTTCTTATGCGTGCTTTCCCGTCATCCTCATCTTCCTCGTCCTCCTCATCGTCCTCCTGGTCATTCCCGTCCTCTCCCTTGATGAACCTCAAAATCAGATGATAAATCCCCCGGAACACGGAAAATACCAGGAACATGCTGATGAATCCCAGCACCCCGAACATGATATCGGCAAATTCCATCTCCCCGGTGTGCGTCACCCGCTGCCCGATTTCAATGGCGAACGTGATGACGATGATCAGGGTGAATACATAAATCCAGCTGATGACCATGATGTGGTCGTTCTTGACCAGCCATTTGAACAGCGGATGCACCACGAATATCATGGCCATCCCCAGGGCCCCGATAATCAGAAAGTGGAGCTCCTTATCGGAAAAATTGTATTCGTATGCGTCATTCATTTTCAGCAGATAACTATGTATCTCAGCAATCATCTCCACAATCGCGTACAAAAATGCTTTCATATCCAACCTCCCTAATATTCCTTCTGTAGTTCCGTAATCCCGTATTTTTCCATGAATTCCTCCAGCTCTGACGGATTCCGGATGAAGCTATCCTCCCGGAATTCCCCTGTGCGGATATTCTTGAAGCCCGCCACCTGCTCGCCGTTGCAGATGCTGCATTTCAGAACGGGCCTCCAGTTTTCCCGGTCATAATCCACTTGCTGTACCTTCTTTTTCCAGAACATCTCCCTCTCCTTTAACCGATTGCCGCCAATGCGTCTTTACCTTATTATATATGATTCCTCCGGCTCTGTAAAGAGAACCGGCTTAGGCGGAATCTTAAGAATCGGTTGAAGTTATGTTGCAATTCCATAATAATTTCGTTATGATAGGGATATTGAGATAATCAGGAATTGTCGGAAAATAACTGATGCAACTTGTTTAGGAGAAAGCCCGGAAATAC
>CAJUFI010000098.1 GCA_910585665.1 uncultured Acetatifactor sp.
GTTGGAAGGGACGTTACGGGACTGGAAACAGTAACGTCCCGGAGAACGCCAGGAGAAAGAGCTGGCCGTACTGTGGCCAGGGCTTTCTCCACAGGGGATGGCGTTGGAAGGGACGTTACGGGACTGGAATAGGAGGTTTTGCGGATGAATGATGATTTGCGGATGAATTGGTCGGTGCGGTCGATAGCGGCCATCTTTCTGGGGAATGTTCTATATGCCCTGACGGTGAAGGTGTTCCTGCTTCCGGCGAACCTGGTCAGCGGAGGGGCTACGGGCATCGCCCTGGCGGCCAACCACCTGACAGGAGTGTCAGTTTCTGGCTTCCTGTTTCTGGTGAACATGAGCATGCTGATATTGGGGCTGATCGTGCTGGGGAAGGCTTTCGTGGCCACCACTCTGGCCAGCACCTTCCTGATACCGGCGGCGCTGGAGGTGTTCGACAGGCTGCTGGGGGATTTCGTGCTGACGGATGACATTCTGCTGTGCACCCTGTTCGCGGGGCTGGGGGTGGGGGTGTCTCTGGGCATCGTAATCCGCACGGGAGCTTCCACGGGGGGCATGGACATCCCGCCGCTGATTTTGTACAAATGTTTCCGGATTCCGGTGTCCGTGAGCCTGTACGCCTTTGACG
Source organism: uncultured Acetatifactor sp. (assembly GCA_910585665.1). Lineage (GTDB taxonomy): Bacteria > Bacillota > Clostridia > Lachnospirales > Lachnospiraceae > Acetatifactor. The sequence goes on from CAJUFI010000098.1 coordinate 632, forward strand.
TGTGCATCCTGCTGCTCCAGGCGCCCTTCCAGGAGGCGGAGAATATCCTGTACGGCATTGTGTTCGTGCTGCTGTCCGCCATCGCCCTGGACAAGACCATGATGATCGGCACCACCCAGACGGAGGTGAAGATCATCAGCAGCAAGTCGGAGGAGATCAGGGAAGCCATCCTGAAGCAGTTGGACAGGGGGGTGACATTGCTGAACGCGGAGGGCGGGTATCTGCATGACAAGAGCCAGATGATATTCAGCGTCATCTCCAACAGGGAGCTGTTCAAGCTGGAGAAAATCGTCCACGGCATAGACCCGGCCAGCTTCATGGTGGTCACAAGGGTCAGCGAGGTGCGGGGACGGGGCTTTACCATGGATAAGAACGCATTGTAGGGGATGGGCTCCGAAAGGACTCCGAAGCGGGAGAAAGATATTGCAACAGGCCCCCGTTTATGATATAATGACAATAATTGCCACACATTTGGAAACAAGGCAATCCGCTGGCTGCCGCCAGAGGTCTGTGTGGCTTTTTGTGCGTCTTAGTTTTATCTGTAACGATCTGAGACTCAGTATGCCTGACCTGAAAGACACTATAAAATCAATGTTCCAGGTAATTTCGGCTCTGCCGGGGCATACCTGACAGGAAGCGCTGCAGTTCGACGCGGATTGTCGGCAGGCCGGAAGCCTGTAGAATTTACGTGGAAAAGACGCTCCAAAAAGCTGCCCGGAAGCTGCGGAATCAGCGGCAAAGGTTTCCGAAACAGGAAGAAACGGAAAAGATATGGAGTGTGCGAAAATGGAAGGAAATGATGTAAAAAAAGGACGGAAAAACAAACGGATCGGCCGGAAGGTTGGGAACCTGGTGGCCCTGATGCTGGCGGTGAGCATAACCGTGGTGGTGGTGCTCTGTGTATGGATGTTCTACCGGCTTACCATGTCCATGATGGAGGATGTGTGCGTAAGCGGAACCAACGTGCTGGCCTATGAACTGGCAGATTACGACGGGCCGGAGGACAGGACGGCGCTTCTGGACGCCCTCAGCGAACAGATGGGCTGTGAATTCACCATATTCCATGGGAACGAAAGGGCCTATACCACGATTCAGCAGGACGGGCAGCGGGCCGTGGGCACCAGGCTTTCCGACGAGCTGTCCAGAATCGTGCTGGAACAGGGACAGACCTATGTGGGCAAGGCGTCTATTCTGGGGGAGGACCATCTGTGCTCCTATGTCCCTACAAAGGATGGGGACGGCAAGGTTGACGGGCTGATTTTTGCCGGGATTTCCATGGCGGATGTGAACAGGCAGGTCACATTTACAGTATATTTGTCATGTATTATCGGAATTGCGCTCATCATCGCGGGAATCTTCGTGGTGGGCGCTTACATCAAGCGGACGGTCTCCAAACCGCTCTTTCGCCTGACCGTGCTGGCGGAGACGCTGGAACAGGGGAATCTGGGCCTGGAGATGGGCCAGAACATGGAGGTCTCTATTCATTCCAACGATGAGATCGGCATCCTGGCCCAGAGCTTTGACCAGACCATCGGCCGTCTGCGCAATTACATCGGGGAGATTTCCCATATGCTGGAATCCATCGCGGAGGGGGATCTGACAGTGCAGATCAACCAGGAGTATGTGGGGGACTTCGCCAGGATCCGCAGCTCCCTGAACGACATCCTTGAGAAGCTCGACAAGACCATAGGCCAGATTGTTGTCAGCTCCGAGAGCGTTTCCGGCGGGGCGGCCCAGATGTCCGCCGCGGCCCAGGGACTGAGCCAGGGCTCCGTGGAGCAGACCGGTGCCGTGGAGGAGCTGGAGAGCACCATGGAGGAAGTTGCGGGCAGAATCAAGCAGACCGCGGACAATGCGGGCCAGGTTCAGGAGCAGGCCGGGGAAATGGGCCGGCAGCTGATTGAGAGCAACCAGAAGATGCAGGAAATGGTAGTCGCCATGGAGAAAATCAACAGCAGCTCCGGCGAAATCGGAAAGATCATCAAGGCCATAGAGGATATCGCGTTCCAGACCAATATCCTGGCCCTGAACGCCTCTGTGGAGGCCGCCCGGGCAGGAGAGGCCGGCAAGGGCTTCGCGGTGGTCTCCGGGGAAGTCCGCAGCCTTGCGGGCAAGACGGCGGAGGCTTCCAAGACCACGGCGGCTCTGATTGAGCGCTCCATCGCGGCTGTGGAAGAGGGGGCTTTGATTGCGGATGCCACGGCGCTGCAGCTGGAAGGCGCGGTCGTGCAGGCCCAGGGTATCGTAGGGACCATCAACAATATCGCCAACGATGCCAGGACCCAGGCGGAGGCTATGGAGCAGATACAGAGCCAGATCGGCCAGATCGCCAGCGTGGCCCAGAACAATTCCGCCACGGCCCAGGAGAGCTCCGCTACCAGCGAAGAGCTCAGCGACCAGGCCGGCCTGCTCAGGCAGCTGGTGAAGACCTTCCGGCTCCGCAGAGGACAGTGACGGCCTTCGAACATTCTGTAGAGTTCATATGTATGTGGAGAAAATCTAAGCTGCACTTGGAAGAATGGAGCTGTCGCATGGAGCCTGAATAGACAGGACATGACAGGCCCTCAGAATGCCCTGATGCCAAGGCGGCAGTGCCGTGCGGCATGGTGGAAGACGGAAAATGGCTGTATCGGAAAGATTGGAAAGATTTCTGCACAGAGGGGTAGGAAAAAACAGGAAACTATGGTAAAATGACACCGTCGTTTCCTGTTTTTGGTTCGGACAGGAGGACAGGAAGGACAGGAAAGGCGCGGATGAGGAGGAACTATGGCACCAGAGAACAGGATTCATCACAGGAAATCTTCCGGGAGGACTTCCCGCAGCGATAGAAAGGAAAACAGACGGAGGCTTGCGGCTCTTTTTTTGGCATGCGTCATTCTGGCAGCGGGGGGGATCCCGGTCGCAGGAGGGACTGTGTCGGCGGGAGAGACCGGGGCCGTGGCCGTGTCGGCGGGGGCGGATATAGGCTCAAACAGCCGGACAGTCAGGGCGGGCATTTTTCACTTCGACGGATACCACATGAAGGACGAGGACGGGAACCTGAGCGGCTACGGCATCGAATTCCTGAACATGGCCGCGGAATATTCCCACCTGAATTTCCAGTATGTGGAATATGACAAATCCTGGAACGATATGCTCACCATGCTGGAGGCGGGCGATATCGACGTGGTCACATCGGGGCGGAAGACGGAGGAATGGGAAGAAAAGTACGCTTTTTCACTGCCCATCGGGCGCAACAGCACCATTCTGTCCATCCAGGCGGACAATGACAGGCTCCACAGCGGCGACTACGATACCTATGAGGGCATGGTGATCGGGGCAGTGGAGGGCAGAAGCCAGAAGCAGAGCCTGGAGGAATTTGCCCAGGAGCACGGTTTTTCCTACCGGATTGTGGAATACGGAGGCGCGGACGAGCTGACCGCGGCTCTGCAGGCGGGAGAGGTAGACGCAATCCTGTCTACAAGTCTGCGGAAAACAGAAAATGAGAGGACGCTGGACGTCATTGAAACCGACTATTTTTATGCCATTGTGCGGAAAGAGGACACGGAGCTGCTCCATGAGATCAATTACGCCATAGGGCAGATGGACATCAATGAAGGGGACTGGATGAACGTTTTGGCTTACAGATACTACGGGCCGGTGTATTCGGATTCCACCCTCTTCACCGAACGGGAGAAGGCCTATATCCAGGATGTGATAGCGGGCCGGAAGACCATTACTGCCATAGCCATCGGGGACAGGGAGCCTTACTCCTATGTGGAGGACGGGGAGCTGAAAGGCATCATGCCGGATTATTTCGCCGCAGTGATGGACATGGCGGGACTGCCCTATGAGCTGGTGGTGACCCCGGACAGGGCAAGTTATTTTGAGCTTGCGGACAGCGGCAGCGTGGATGTGATTATCGACAAGAAAGACTTTGAACCTGTGACGGAAGGGATGGCCAGCCGGGGGTTCGGCACGGATACTTACCTGACGGCCGGGGTGGCAAAGGTGACCAGGAAGGATTTTGACGGCGAAATCACTACGGTGGCCATTGCGGAGACCCAGGACAATGCCCCCATCGAGCAGGGGCTCACAGGGGACGCGGAGCTTCTCTATTACCCCACCAGGGAGGCGGCGCTGCAGGCGGTCATGGACGGAGAGGCGGAGGCGGCTTTTGTCTACACGTATACGGCACAGCTTTTCGTGAATAATGATTTCACGGATTCCCTGCATTACGCCATTATGAACGACGTGAGTTTTTCTTTCCGGATGTATGTCCGGGAGGGCTGCGACAGAGAGCTTCTGACCATACTGAACAAATGTATCGACCAGATGCCGGATGAGGTGATGAACCAGCTGGTGACGACATACACGGTTTATACGCCACAGGATTTGAGGTTTGCGGATTTTTTGCGGATTCACCCGGAGGCGATGATGGGGGTGGGGCTGACGGTGGTGCTGGCTCTTGGGGTCATCCTGGCCCTGGTGATCAGAACCCGCTGGAACAAGAAGATTTTAGAGACCACGGAGGAGGCCAACCGGGAGTTGCTGGAGCAGCTTGCCATCGTGGATGCGCTGAGCCGTGATTTCGTCAACGTCTTTGCGGTAGATGTCGGGCGGAACCGGGCAAGGATTATCAAGATGATGGGCTATGTGACCACGGGGCTCCACGGGGATGTGAAGGAGGAGTTCACTTATGACGTGATCATGGACAGGTATATCCGGGAGCGGGTGTATGAGGAGGATCAGGCCGGTCTGAAGGAGGCCCTTGCCCTGGAAAATGTGCTGCGGAAGCTGGAGACGGGCAGGGATTATCAGGGAAACTACCGGGTGAAGGACGGGGACGAGGTGCACAATTACCAGTTTTCCTATGTCCATGTGAAGAAGAGCGATTTCCGGAAGGAAGGGTTCATCCTGGCCGGGTTCCGGAACATCGATGAGACCATCCGGGAGGAACAGGTGCAGAAACTGATGCTGGCGGAGGCTTTGGGGGAGGCCCAGTATGCCAACAATGCCAAGACCACTTTCCTCAACAGCATGTCCCACGACATTCGCACCCCCATGAACGCCATCATCGGGTTCACTTCCCTGGCACTGTCCCACATCGACAACCGGGAGCTGGTGAAGAACTATCTGGAGAAGATCATTACCTCCGGCAACCATCTGCTGAGCCTGATCAATGACGTGCTGGACATGAGCCGCATTGAGAGCGGGAAGGTGAAGATTGAGGAGAAGGAGGCCAGTCTGCCGGAAATCATCCATGACCTGAAGACCATCGTGCAGTCGGACGTGAAGGCAAAGCAGCTGTCCTTCTCCATCGATGCCCAGGATGTGACAGACGAGTTCATCATCTGCGACAGGCTGAGACTGAACCAGGTGCTGCTGAACCTGCTGAGCAATGCGATGAAGTACACTAAGCCCGGCGGCGCCGTCAGCGTGCGCATCATCCAGACCGGGGACGCGCCGGAGGGCTGTGCGGCCTTTGAGTTCCGGGTCAAAGATACCGGCGTGGGCATGAGCAGGGAGTTCATGGAGCATCTCTTTGAGCCCTTCGAGCGGGAACAGACTGCCACCATCAGCGGGATTCAGGGCACCGGCCTGGGGCTTTCCATTACCAAGAACATCGTGGACATGATGCACGGCACTATTGTGGTGGAAAGCGAGCCGGGAAAGGGCAGCGAATTTATTGTGTCTTTCCGTTTCCGGGTTGCCGGAAAACCGTTGAAGACGGAACATCTGTCCCAACTGGCGGGCAAGCGGGCGCTGGTGGTGGATGACGATATCAATACCTGTACCAGCGTCAGCAGGATGCTTTCCGCCATGGGCCTGCATCCCGACTGGACTACCCTGGGGAAGGAGGCGGTGGTCCGCAGCCGGTTTGCCCTGGAGCAGGAGGAGCCCTTTGACCTGTATCTGGTGGACTGGATGATGCCGGATATGAACGGCGTGGAGACTGTCCGCAGAATCCGCAGAATCGTGGGGGAGGAGGCGCCCATCATTATTTTGACAGCCTACGACTGGGGGGACATCGAGGAGGAGGCCCGGGAGGCCGGGGTCACTACGTTCTGCTCCAAGCCTGTCTTCCTGTCGGAGCTTTGCAATGTACTGACGGCGCCCTACGGGACAGGGGAGCAGAAGGAACAGGAAGAGGCACTTCCCCCGTGCTTTGAGGGGAAGAAGATTCTTCTGGTGGAGGACAATGAGATCAACCAGGAGATCGCCAGGACTATACTGGAAGAGGCAGGCTTCGTGGTGGACACGGCGGAGGACGGCACAGTGGCTGTGGAGAAGATGAAGGAGAACCCGGCTGGCACTTATGATTTGATTCTGATGGATGTGCAGATGCCCATCATGAACGGGTACCAGGCCACCCGCGCCATCCGTGCCCTGGAGGATTCGGCCAGGGCTGCCATTCCCATTGTGGCCATGACTGCCAATGCTTTTGACGAAGACCGCATGCTGGCGCTGGAAGCAGGCATGGACGGGCATATCGCCAAACCGATTGATATCGCCATGCTGATGGAGACGCTGCGGGAGATTTTGAAAGGGTAGGGGATGGCGTTGGCGACTGGCCGGCGCTTCGTATTCAGGGGATGTTTGGCTTTTGCAGGATTATGCCGGAGGCCGCGGAAATTTGCCGTATGCCCCGATTTGCCGGGGAATCGGCAGCGGCCAGACAGAGTGTCAAAAACCGCACCCTGGCAGAAGGCAAGGGTGCGGCTTTTGGCGGTTAGGCTAATTTCTGGAGTTTTCCGCTATGTTCCATGATGACCTGTTTCATGATTTCATTATCGGCCTGGAGCGCTTCGTATCCTTCTACGGAATCCTTGTATCTTTCGTAGGTGGAGAGATAGCAGGCTTCGATAGTGTTCAGTCTTGGCATGATTTGATTTTCCTGGAACAATTTTATCTGGCGTATTTCGGTCTCAAGATTGGCTTTGACAGACTGTATCTCAGCCTGCAGCTCAGTCCTGACAGACTGTATCTCAGCCTGCAGCTCGGTTTTGACAGACTGTATTTCAGCCTGCAGCTCGGTTCTGACAGACTGTATTTCGGCCTGCAGCTCGGTTCTGACGTATTGTATTTCGCTTTTCAAGGTTTGTATTTCATTTTTTATCGGCTGTATTTCTGCTTTCAATTTTACGTCCAACAATTGCGAAATTGCCAGCAGATCATCATTCGTTAATGCCATAATGGTATACCTCCTTTCAAAGACTATGTCCATCATATCACACGGAAGCCGGATTGTCATCGGATTTTTTCGGGATTTTCCAGATTTCGACAGAATTCGCGTCTATGGCACGCTGTCTTGTCTCATTTTTTCATTTTTGGGATTCCATAGCAGTCAAGGCCTATGCTCACAGGCATCCCATATCGGGCGGTAGGGTTAATGCATAAAAGATGGAGCCAATATCCGTGGGGAAGACGTTTGCTCCAGCCATAGTCATCCCACCGGCACAAATCATGGCGCGCAAAGCCGTTGTGTTCCGCAAATCGTTTCGTCAGCGTCCTGGCGCTCACCGGTCTGGCGGGCGGCGTTTTCTCTGCCTTGTGATAGACTGCCGCCAGCGTTCCTGCGCCTGATTTGCGCCAGGCATCAAAACGCGGGCGCATATCGTCCAGCCTGCGGGCGATTTCCTTTCGCATTTCCCAGGGAAAGACCACCCGGACATACGGTTTCACCGGCTTTCCAATCCGCCGCGCAAAACGCTCCGCCACCGCCAACTCAGCACCTCCCTCAAAACAGGCGGTATCGCAACAAAAGCATTATCTTTCCGCTTGAAATCAAAAATAGCATTCAGGAACATCCGCATAGCCATAACCTCGCCTTTTGTTCAATCTCTGCCGCGGAATGAATTAGGCCTTGACAAACCTACCGATAGTATGTTAATATGAAACCTGTCTTTGGTAGTAAAGACTGAAAAATGGTGCAAACTGGAAGTAAAATC
>CAJUFI010000099.1 GCA_910585665.1 uncultured Acetatifactor sp.
AAAATAAATTTCAGCACTTTTCACAATGGCTTAATGGGGGGAGTGAACAGTAACTTCAAATGAAGTAATATTTTGCAGAAAAGCAAAAAATATTGACATGCCAGGAGAAGTACTTTAAAATGATGAAATAACATCCCAGGAAATAAATTATACAATTTACCATAATTGCATCTGCTTAGGAACTGTCGGAAAATAACTGATGCAACTTGTTTAGGTGAAAGCCCAGAAATACAACGAAAACAGCTATAAACTCGCATCAGTTATTTGTAGACAATTCCTTATGCCCATATGCGGTTGGTGCTGGCAGGGCATAAACAGACGCGGAACTGGAGAACAGCGGCTGCCCCGTCCGGTAGCCCAGAGTACTTACGGACGCATATCTTTTGCGGCCGGAAATACTCTGCCCATGTTTGGGTATTGGGCGGGGCGGACGCGGAACTGGAATAGGAGGAAAATCGTGTCAGAGAAGAAGATACTGCTCGGCAATGAAGCCATAGCGAGAGGCGCTTACGAGGCGGGAGTGCGTGTGTCCGCGGCTTACCCCGGCACGCCCAGCACAGAAATCAGCGAAGCAATCGCAAAATATGAGGAAGTCTATGCCGAATGGTCCCCTAATGAGAAAGTAGCGGCGGAAGTGGCCATCGGCGCCTCTATCGCCGGAGCGCGCTCCATGTGCAGCATGAAGCATGTGGGGGTGAACGTAGCTGCAGACCCGCTGTTCACGGCAGCTTACGCCGGAGTGGGCGGCGGCATGGTGGTAGTGGCTGCGGACGACCCCGGAATGTACAGCTCCCAGAACGAACAGGACAGCCGCATGATAGCCAGGGCGGCCATGATCCCCGTGCTGGAGCCCTCGGACAGCGCGGAGGCCAGGGAATTCACGAAATTCGCCTTTGACTTAAGCGAGGAGTACGACACCCCGGTGATGGTGCGCTCCACCACCAGGCTCTCCCATTCCCAGGGAATCGTGGAGTTGGAAGAGAGGACGGAGAAGGAGCCTTTCCCCTATGAGCGCAATATAGCGAAATATGTCATGATGCCGGGAAATGCCATCAAGCGCCATCTCGTGGTGGAGAAGCGGATGAAGAAGCTGGCGGAGGACGCCTGCACCCTGCCCATAAATCGCGCGGAGTACAGGGACTTGTCCGTGGGCTTCATCACCAGCGGAATTCCGTACCAATATGTACGGGAAGCCATGCCCGAAGCCAGCGTGCTGAAACTGGGCCTGGTGCACCCCCTTCCCAGGAAGCTGATTGAAGAATTTGCCGCCAAAGTAGAGCGGCTGTACATATTTGAAGAATTGGAACCGGTCATCGAAGAACAGGTGAAGTCCTGGGGCATCCTGAAGGCCGTGGGCAAGGAAATCTTCACCGTCCAGGGAGAATACAGCGCCAACATGATTCGGACGCGCGTCCCCGAAATGAAATCACAGAAAAACGCCGACTTCCAGGCACAGGATGCAGAATCGCAGCAGACTGTCGGCTTCAGTCAGGAGCTGGAAGCGGAGCGAGCCATGAAAGCGTGTCCGGACACAGCTCAGGAGAGAGACATTGCGCCGGCACAGGTACCGGCCAGGCCGCCCATCCTGTGCCCCGGCTGCCCTCACCGCAGCGTATACTCCGTGCTGAACCGCCTGAAGATTCACGCGGCCGGCGACATCGGCTGTTACACCCTGGGGGCGGTGGCGCCTTTGGGCGTGGTGGACACCACAATCTGCATGGGCTCCAGCATCAGCACCCTCCACGGAATGGAGAAGGCCAGAGGGAAGGAATATATCCGCAACTGGGTGGCAGTGATTGGGGATTCTACGTTTATGCATACAGGAATCAACTCCCTGATGAACATGGTCTATAACCAGTCCTGCGGTACCGTGGTGATATTGGACAATTCCACCACAGGCATGACAGGCCATCAGGATCATGCGGCTACGGGCAAGACCCTGAAAGGGGAAGTAGTCCCCGCCATCAACATCACGAATCTGTGCCGCTCTCTGGGAATCGAACATGTGTATGAAATCAGCGCCTTCGATTTGGAGGGACTGACCGAGGCTTTCCAGCGGGAGACGAAACGGGATGCCGTGTCGGTCATCATCACGAAAGCGCCCTGTGTGCTGCTCAAGGGAGTCGCTTTCCCGGATAAATGCGTGCCGGTACCGGAGAAATGCAGGAAATGCGGAGCCTGCCTGCGTCCCGGCTGCCCGGCCTTGACTAGAAATGGGGACGGAACCATAAGCATCGACGAGACCATGTGCAACGGCTGCGGGCTGTGTGAGAAACTGTGTAAATTTGACGCCATCAAGCGTGAGAAAAAGTCATGACAGGGGCGTGAAATGCCGAACGGCCAGAGGACGCTTCCTTTGCCGGGCATTTGTCGGGCGCTTTTGGCAGCAGGCGATAGGGCAGGAGGATAGATATGAGCGTAAAGAATATAATGATAGTAGGCGTAGGGGGACAGGGGACGCTTCTGACCAGCCGGATTCTGGGGAATCTGGCAATCCACACAGGTTTCGACGTAAAACTGTCCGAAGTCCACGGCATGGCCCAGCGGGGCGGCAGCGTGGTGACTTTTGTCCGGTACGGGGAGCAGGTGGCGGAGCCCATTGTGGAGGAGGGATGCGCGGACGTGCTGATAGCCTTCGAGCGGCTGGAAGCCTTGCGGTATCTGCATTTCCTGAAAAAGGACGGAGTGGTCATCGTCAATGACTGGCGCATCGACCCCATCACGGTAGTGACCGGAACGGCTCAGTATCCGGAGGGAATCCTGGATACCCTCCGGGCCGCCAGGAAGACCGTGGCGGTAAAAGCCACAGAGAAATCCATGGAAATGGGCGCCCCCAAGGCCTTTAATGTGGTGGTGCTGGGCGCTGCCGCCAGATATGTGGGATTTGAGAAAGAGGACTGGCTCAAGGTGATAGAGCAGACTGTCCCGCCCAAGACCGTGGAGGTGAACCGGAGGGCCTTTGAGGAAGGATATCGGATGGAGGGCAGCCCGGAGTCACTTTGCAGGTAATCTGAAAAAGTTCTTTTACAAACACAATATTTTGTGCTAGAATAAAGGCAAATGTACAGATTGTGGTACATTTGCCTTTTTCAGGAAGAAAACTGTCCAGGCCTCTGAGAGAACCGCCTGCGGGCAGGACAGATACAAAAGTGACAGAACAGGAGCGAAGGACATGCCCGAACAAATCGAACAGATTCCTGCCGGAGAGCTGACCCCCATGATGCAGCAGTACATAGAGACGAAAAAACAATATGCGGACTGCATCCTTTTTTACCGTCTGGGGGATTTTTATGAAATGTTTTTTCAGGACGCCCTGACCGTGTCTAAAGAGTTGGAGATCACCCTGACGGGAAAGTCCTGCGGGCTGGAGGAGAGGGCTCCCATGTGCGGCGTCCCTTATCATGCCGTGGAAGGATATTTGACCAAACTGGTCAACAAAGGCTACAAGGTGGCCATCTGCGAACAGATGGAAGACCCCAAGCAGGCCAAGGGGCTGGTGAAGCGCGACGTCATCCGCATCGTGACCCCCGGCACCAATCTGAACCTCCAGTCCCTGGAGGAATCCAAGAACAATTTCCTCATGTGCATCGCCTATATGCCAGCCAAAATCGGCATTTCCGTGGCGGACGTCACCACTGGGGATTATTATCTGACCGAGGTGGAGGATCTGCGGAAACTGAACGATGAGCTGATGAAATATGAGCCCTCGGAGATTATCTGCAACGAAGCCTTCCTGGTCAGCGGCTTCGATGTGGAGGGGCTGCGGGGGAAATACCATATTTCCGTCAATACTCTGGAACCCCATCTGTTCGATGATGATAACTGCAAAAAGCTGCTGCTGCGGCATTTCCGTGTGAACACCCTGATTGGCTTAGGGATAGAGGACTTCCCCGTAGGCCTGACGGCTGCGGGAGCGCTTCTGCAGTACCTTTACGATACCCAGAAGACGGACTTGGCCCATTTCACCCATCTCTATCCTTACCTGACCAACAAATATATGCTGCTGGACAGCTCTACCAGGCGGAATCTGGAGCTGACAGAGACTTTGCGGGAGAAGCAGAAGCGCGGTTCCCTTCTCTGGGTGCTGGACAAGACCAAGACAGCCATGGGGGGAAGGCTACTGCGCAGCATGCTGGAGCAGCCCCTGATCGACAAGTCTGAGATGGAAAAGCGGCTGGACGCCCTGGAGGAACTCAGCGGCGAGAGCGTCTCCAGGGATGAAATCCGGGAATACCTGAACCCCGTCTACGATCTGGAGCGGCTGCTGAGCAAGGTCACCTACAAGACGGCCAATCCCCGGGACTTCATCGCATTCCGGAACTCCCTGGAGATGCTTCCGGCGATCAAGATGGTGCTGAAAGGGTTTTCCGGTCAGGAATTGAAGGACATCGACACACATATGGACGACCTGCAGGATATCTTCCAATTGATCCAGGCCTCCATCGAGGATGACCCGCCGGTGACCATCCGGGAAGGCGGCATGATCAAGGACGGCTTCGACGAGACTGTGGACACCCTCCGCAGCGCCAAGCGGGACGGGAAGCAGTGGCTGGCCCAGCTGGAGGAGCAGGACAGGGAGCGGACCGGCATCAAGAATCTGCGGATCAAATACAACAAGGTCTTCGGCTACTATTTCGAGGTGACCAATTCCTACAAGAACCTGGTGCCGGAGGACTATATCCGCAAGCAGACCCTGGCCAACGCGGAGCGGTACACCACGCCGAAGCTGAAGGAGTTAGAGGACACTATCTTAAACGCCGAGGACAAGCTGACCACTTTGGAGTACGAACTGTTCTGCAAGATTCGGGACTCTATCGCCATGGAGTTGGACAGGATACAGACCACTGCGAAAGCGGTGGCGAAGCTGGACGTGTACGCCTCCCTGTCGCTGGTGTCGGAGCGGAACCGCTATGTGCGCCCGAAGCTGAATGAAAAGGGCCTCATCGACATCAAGGACGGGCGGCACCCTGTGGTGGAACAGATGATCGACAACGACATGTTCATCGCCAATGACACATTCCTGGACAACAACAAGCACTGCATCAGCATCATCACCGGCCCCAACATGGCGGGAAAGTCCACTTACATGCGCCAGACCGCGCTGATCGTGCTGATGGCCCAGGTGGGGTGCTTCGTGCCCGCGGGGAGCGCCAACATTGGCATCGTGGACCGTATCTTCACCAGAGTGGGGGCCTCCGATGATTTGGCCAGCGGCCAGTCCACGTTCATGGTGGAGATGAACGAGGTGGCCAATATTCTGCGGAACGCTACATCGGACAGCCTGCTGATTCTGGACGAAATCGGCAGGGGCACCTCCACCTTTGACGGGCTGAGCATTGCCTGGGCCGTCATCGAGCACATCAGCAACCGCAAGCTCCTGGGGGCCAAGACGCTGTTCGCCACCCATTACCATGAGCTCACGGAGCTGGAAGGCAAGATGAACAATGTGAACAATTACTGCATCGCCGTGAAGGAGCGGGGGGACGACATCGTGTTCCTGCGCAAGATCATCAAGGGCGGCGCGGACCGCAGCTACGGCATCCAGGTGGCCAAGCTGGCCGGGGTGCCGGACATGGTGATTGACCGGGCCAAGGAGATTGCGGAGCAGCTGACGGACAACGATGTCATAGAGAAGATTCAGAACATCACCGTGGACGTAAAGGAGACAAAGACGAAGAAGCAGCCCAAGCTGGACGAAGTGGAGCTGTCCCAGATGTCCCTGTTCGACACGGTGAAGGACGAGGACGTGCTGAAGGAGCTGATGGAAATCGAGGTGAACGCTTTGGCACCCATCGACGCCCTGAATGTGCTTTACCGGCTGCAGAATAAACTGAAGAACCGGTGGCGCGGGTAAGGGATTGATTGAACTGGTCTTGATTGACTCATCTGGTCATCCCTGGAGCATCCTCTTTAGGAATTGTCAGAAAATAACTGATGCTTTTCGTTGACCAGATTTTGGAATGGTTTCAGCAGGAAGCCAGAAGGGATACATAAAAATGCAGGGTATTGCTTCAAAAGTGAGCAGGACGCACTTGCGAAAGGCGCTCGGAATTGCGGGATAATGGGAGAAACAGAGCATAAATCGGAATAAGTGAAGGAGAATTTTTATATGACAATAGAGGAATGCAGAAAATATCTTCCCGATGGTTGGACAGAAATCATTCAACAAGACCCCTTGCTAATGGAAATTTTTGAAGAACATGAATATGATTTGGAGAAGGAAGCTGTTCCGCCTTTTCTTTTTCAGGCTTTGCGTGGCGGTAATCTTGAGCGCCTGCGCCCTATTCTTTCCCTATATGGACAACCTGGACTGGAAATGCTGCAGGGGCTTTTGGAAATTGATGAAATAAGCAAAGATACCGCGGAAGTTCAGCTACCGGATGGACAGACGGCTTATGCCGCATATTTCTTTGCCCGATTTTCAACAGATAACAGGCAGGCTGCGGAGAATGCCGCACGAGCCTATATCAAAAATATAAATCGTGTTTTTGTGGAAGAGTTTGAGGAAGATGCCCCACTGGATGAGAATGCCGAAATAGAAATTCTCTCCGGACAAGCGGGAAAAGACTTTATAACAGAAGCCAATCAGAACTGGGCCACAGAAGAAAATGAAGCAACAGAGATGGAGGAAGATTTGCGGGATTGGTGCTGTTATATGCAGCACAGAGAGGGCTGCGGGGATATTGCACTGATGTCCGAGGCGCTGTACCATATCAGCTGCGATTATCTGCTGTCACACTATCTCCAGTGGTCTATGTATGATACGAAGCAGGAAAATCCTTTCCGTCCTTACTTCGAACTTTGGAAGATGGGGCTGCAGATTTATTTCCCGGGGCGTGGGCGCGTGGTGTTGGTAGAATACTGACAATTGCTATCACTTGCATCAGTTATTTTCCGCCAGTTCCTGACAATAAGATGCCGAAGGCGATAAGGTGAAAATATGTCACAGATACACATTCTTGATTCAGAGACAATCGATAAAATAGCTGCCGGGGAAGTGGTGGAGCGGCCCAGCAGCGTGGTGAAGGAGCTGGTGGAGAATGCCATCGACGCGGGGGCCAGCGCTGTCACGGTGGAGGCAAAGGACGGCGGAATCGAGTTCATCCGGGTGACGGACAACGGCTGCGGCATGGAGGGAAGCCAGCTGCGAACGGCTTTTCTGCGGCATGCCACCAGCAAGATTGAGGACGCGTCGGATTTGATGCGGATTTCCAGCCTGGGGTTCCGGGGGGAAGCCCTGTCCAGCATTGCGGCGGTGGCTAAGGTGGAGGTCATCACGACGTCTGCGGGGAGCATTACGGGGACCCGAATTTTGCTGGAAGGGGCGAAAGAGGTAGGGTTTGAGGAGGTGGGCGCACCGGAGGGGACTACTTTTCTGGTGCGCAATCTCTTTTTCAATACGCCTGTCCGGCGGAAATTCCTGAAGCAGCCTGCCACGGAGGGTGGCTATATCGCGGATTTGATGGAGCATCTGGCTTTGTCCAGGCCGGATGTGTCCTTTAAGCTGGTGCTGGGAGGACAGACGAAATTCCATACATCCGGAAACGGAGATTTGAAGGAAGTTATCTATCGCATTTATGGAAGGGACGCTGCGGGGGCTTTAGTGCCCATACAGGCCCAGCGGGACGGCGCGCGCATAGAGGGGTATCTGGGCAAGCCTGTGCAGGTGCGCTCTAACCGGAATTTCGAGATTTATTTCATCAATGGCAGGTTCATCCGCAGCAATGTGGTGGCACGGGCCATCGAGGAGGGGTATAAGGAATACCTGATGCAGCACAAGTTCCCTTTCTGTGTGCTGCATATCACGATGGATGCCGGGCAAGTGGACGTGAACGTGCATCCCACGAAAATGGACGTGCGGTTCTCTGATGCCATCAGCTTCAGCAATTTCCTGGCAGAGTCTGTGCGGGGTGCGCTGCAGAGCCGGGAGATGATTCCGGAAGCCCTGCTGTCCACGGAGCGTGAGCTTCGGGAAGCCCGAAAGGAAGAAAAGAAAGAGCTGGAGAAGAAGTCCACGCCGGAGCCCTTTGAACACAAGCGCAGCCAGGCCTATCAGGTGATGGAGGAGGTCAGATATAACGCTTCGCAGACAAAGGGAAAGGAGTTCGCCCAAAATCCTGTGTGGGAGAGAGTGAAGGGCCATGGCGCTGCGCCTTTGAATATGACGAAAAACCAGGAAGCCGCCCTTGCGGAACTGTCAGGAAAGGGTGATGCTGTGCCTGCGGGGGTGCTGGAAAGCGGAGTTACTGTGCCTGCAGGCTTGCCGGAAAGCGGAGAAACTGTGCTATCAGACTTGCCAGGAAGGGTAGGTGCTATGTCTTCGGGCTTGTCGGAAGCTGGGGGTGTTG
>CAJUFI010000100.1 GCA_910585665.1 uncultured Acetatifactor sp.
GCTTTGATGACGATCGGCCAGGTGAGCGAGATGCTGGGCGTTTCCGCAAGGATGCTGCGGTATTATGAAAAAGAGGGACTGGTGAGGAGCATGCACAGGGAAAATTACGCCTACCGCGTATACGATGAGGACGCGGTCAGGAGGATCCGGCAGATTGTGCTGCTGCGCAGGCTCCAGATGCCCTTGAAGAGGATTCGGGTCATTATGGACGGCAGCGCCCGGGAGGCTGCGGGCATGGTACAGGAGCAGATAGCGGATATGGAGCGGAATCTGGCTTCCATGGGGACGATCCGGACGGCCCTGGGGAGGCTGCGGGAACTGCTCGGGGAGGCGGATTCCACTGCGGACCGGGCCTGGGAAAGGGTGCTTGAGGATATGGCGGGGCTGCTCGCTCTGGAGAGATACAAGCTGAACGGAAGCGCCCTTTGCCCGGCATCGGAGAAGGAAAAACAGATTCGGATTGTCCTTCTGCCGCCTTGCACGGTGGCTTCCTTCCGATATTTCGGAGAGAATCCGGAGGAGAAGGTGGGAAGCGTCATGGACAGGTTCATCCGCGGAGAGGGGCTTTACGAGAAAAAGCCGGACTCCCGCCTGTTTGGCTTCAACCCGGCTGACGGCGAAGGGGACGACAGGAGCTACAGCTATGAGAACTGGGTGACCATACCGGAGGACCTGGAGGTGCCTGCGCCGCTTGCAAAGAAGCGCTTTGCGGGAGGGCTTTACGCCGCCTATGCCATACGCTTTCCTGATTTCCAGGAATGGGACTTCCTGAAATCCTGGGCGAAGAACAATGACAGGTATCGGGCGCGCCCCTGGGAGGACGGGGCGGGTGATCTGGAGGGCTGCCTGGAGGAGCATTACAACTGGGTGTACTCGGCCCATGTGGGCTGGCCCCGGCAGGGAATCGATGGGAGCGTGGATCTGCTCCTGCCCATACAGCCGAAGTGATGAAGTGATTCTCCGCCGTGACGCGCCGGTCCGGTTGCCCATTCCAGGCCCATGCTTCTCCCATAAGCTGGGCCCGGGCAGGGAAGGGAGAGACGGATTCACGCCGGGATTCGGGGGCCCGGGAGGCTGTCCGCGCCTGAAGCGGAGGGGACGGATTCGCGTTGCCGAACTGAAAATACAAGACGGCTGCCTGTGGACCAGGCGCAAGAAGGAGGGAATCGAGATGACTGACAAGGAAAGATTCAAAAGAGATTTGCTGGAACTGGGGGTGAAGCCCGGGGATATGGTGCTGGTGCATTCTTCCATGAAAGCCCTGGGGACAGAGTGCGCCCCCGAAGAAATCATCGATGCCATGGAGGAGGTGCTGGGGGAGGAGGGCACGCTGCTGATGCCCGCCCTGACCTATGAGAACGTGACGGCCGAACAGCCTGTGTTCGACAGCGCCGCCACGGAGCCCTGCATCGGGCTGCTGCCCAGGACGTTCCTGCACAGGCCCGGCGTGGAGCGCAGCGTCCACCCCACCCACTCCGTGTGCGCCAAAGGGAAGATGGCGCACAGGCTGACCGTGGGCCATTCCATGGACGACACCGCCGTAGGGCCCCACTCTCCTTTCATGCTGCTTCCGCTCTTTGGGGGAAAGCTGCTCTTCATCGGGGATATCATGCAATCATGTACATTTATGCACGGAATTGAGACCATCCTGAAGCCGCCCTACATCCGCCAGACGCCCTCCCCGGTCTTTACGGTAGACGGCCAGGCCAGGCAGTATGTGGCGAATGACGGCTACGGCTGGGGCTCGGAGTTCCAGCGCATCGAAGAGATACTGGAGGAGCCGGATATCCGCAGGGGGAAGCTCCTGGCGGCCAACGCGTACCTGATCGACGCCCGGGCGCTTTTCGCGGCTGCCCTGCTGAAGATGTGGGCGGAACCCTATGCGTTCATAACGGATATTTCGGCTTATATTTAATCTGGCAGGATAGGATTCCCCGCAGCCCTGCTGCGGGGAGACTTGTTTTTCATATGGCTGCCATTCCATATATTTTGGAGGTTATTTTTTGGCCGACTTTTAGTGGCGACAGCACATCAGGAATTCCTTTTCTTGCCATCCTCTCAAAAGAAAAGTGATATATGGTAGCTATGGTTCCTGCCCCGGAAAACAAATAGGGAACTGCATAAAGTATGTTCTTGCAATAATTTGCACTGTAAGTACAGTAAGGCTCTTTATTCCTACATTTTTCTCCCATAGGCAATCAGCAGCCCCCTGGCAAAACTATATTCGGCGGCAGGGTTGGAGGAAAAATATTCTGCGATTCTCCTGTTCCTCAGGCAGTATTCCCGGGCTTCGCTGCGGGACATGCCATGGGTCATAAGCTGGAGGATCAGGGCATTCTCTTCCCCCTGTCCCATACAGGAAGTCCACTGGTTGGCCCGGAGGAAATCGTTCCTGGCTTCCTCATAATCTGCATGCTTGGGGGTCATGAATTCCACCTTGTCATTCATCCGCACATCCACATCCGCAAGCCCCAGACTCTCCAGGATATGGGCAGCCTTGACTGCCATAGAGTAATCCCTCCCCTGCAAGGCAAGCTCCGTCTGCCATTTCTTTTCCAGACCCTCATGGAGGCACAGCTCCCGGTAATCCATTCCGTCCACATACAATCCGCAGCTCTCAAATTCCCTGTTCACGTCCATGCACACCACATAGCCGCCAGGCTTTGCAAAGGAAATCATTTTCCGGATAAAGGCGACAGGGTCGTCCAGGTGCCTGAGGACTGCCTGGCATATCACGAAATCGTATTTGTTTTCTGCCGTGTATTCATTAACGTTTTTGCAGATAAATTCCGCGGCTATATTCTGATTTGCAAAAAGCTGCTTTCCCTCCTGGATCAGATTTTCCGCAAAATCAATTCCCGTGTAGGTGCTTCCCCCGGGCATGGCAGGGAGGAGCAGCAGTCCCAGAAAACCGTATCCGCATCCGCAGTCCAGTATGGAAACGGGCTTTTGGATATTCCATACCTGTGAAACGAGGAAACGGACATAGTCGTCGTTCCAGAAACGCTTCCGCGTCCGCAGCAGATAGTCCAGCCGATGGTTCCAGAAATCCTTCGTCCCTGTCTGTTCGGGAATATACGATTCGCCGTCAAGAGGTTTCAGGCCCAGCAGCTGGTCTGTGGACACATGAAAATATTCCGCCAGCGGCGGCAGAAGGGTGATGTCGGGCATGCTGGCCGCGGTCTCCCATTTGCTGATTGTCTGGAAGGATACGCCTATGGCGTCTGCCAGTTCCTGCTGTGTCAGCTTTTTTTGTTTTCTCAGGTCGGCAATGCGTAGCTGTATTTTCTTCATAGAGAACCTCCTCGTTTGCATGTTTTTTCTGCGCAGGCCCGCATATGGAATTTTGCTGTTAATGCAGCATGCGGGCCGCGCGGCGAGCCGGGGAGAAGGGATTCCCCTGCTCGACTGTTGTCTGACGATATTATAACAGGAATTCCGGCGGTTGTATTCAGATGAGAAGGAGAATCATTTCTCCTGGGATGAGAGTCGGGGAGGACAGAGGGCATTTCTGGAAAGGAATCCGGGGGCTATTGAAAGATCCGTTTGTGAAATAGTGCCGATGGGGGTATAATGAATTTAGGATTAGGGAAATGTTGTCAGCATCGGAATGCAATCTGGAACTGAAGCAGCAACGTTAGGCTTAAGTGCAGGGTAGGGAGCGTAGGAAAGGATTCTGCTTCGGAAAGACAAAGGTGTTTAGGAGGAAAGGCAGATGATGGGAACTTATTTAAATCCGGGCAACAGTGGATTCTCCAGAATCCGGAACAGTGTCTATGTGGATAAATCAGGGTTGATAAGGCTGGTCAATCAGACATTGAATACACCCAGGTGTCTGACCTGTATCAGCAGACCGCGCCGTTTCGGGAAATCGTTCGCGGCCAAAATGTTATGTGCCTATTATGACAAGACCTGCGATTCGGCGCAGCTGTTCGGGGATTTGTCCATTGCCTGTGATGCGGGGTACCGGGAGCATCTGAATCAGTATGACGTGATTTACCTGGATATGACAGGAATCATCGGAGAAGCGGCGGCAGGCGACAGGGTGGCCTATGTGAAGAGAACTGTAGTCCGCGAATTGAAAGAACAGTATCCGCAGATGGAGGTGGTGGAAGGATTCGTGCCAACGCTGGCCAATGCGGTAGAGATAACAGGGAATAAATTCATCATGATCATCGACGAGTGGGATGCCCCAATCAGGGAGGCGGGAAACCGTCCTGATCTGCAGAGGGAGTATCTGGAATTCCTGCGTTCCCTGTTCAAGAACAGCGGAACCACAGACAAGATATTCGCTGGGGCATATATGACGGGAATCCTGCCCATCAAAAAGGACGGTTCCCAGTCCGCCATATCGGATTTTGAAGAGTATTCCATGATCAAACCCAGGCAGTTCGGGCAGTATGTGGGATTCACGGAAGGAGAAGTGAAGAGACTCTGCCAGGATGCCGGAGTCGATTTTGCGCAGATGAAGCAATGGTATGACGGTTACCGTTTCCGGAAGGCGGAATCGGTCTATAATCCCTATTCGGTGATGAAAGCGATTCAAAATGAGGACTTTGACTCCTACTGGACACAGACATCCGCAGCCGAGAGCCTGATGGGATACATCAATCTTGACTTTGACGGGCTTGGCAGGACGGTTGCGGAATTGATCGGCGGGGTGGAGGCAAATGTGGACACCTACGGCTTTTCCAATGACCTGGTGACGTTCCGGAACAGGGATGATGTGCTGACGCTGCTGATTCATCTGGGATATCTGGCTTATGACGAGGAGACGCGCAAGGTGCGCATTCCCAATGAGGAGATTCGGCTGGAATTCGCCAAGGCCATCCGGCAGGTGAAACGGGATGATACCCTCAGACGGGTCAGGGAGAGCGAGCAGCTGATTGCGGATACTGTCCATGGGGAGGAAGAGGCTGTGGCCAGGCAGATTGAAAGAATCCATGCGGAGGAAGCGCCGCTGTATTACAACAATGAGCAGGCATTGCGCAGTGTGATTAAGCGGGCCTATTTCAGCTATGGAGACGAATATATGATGTTTGAGGAACTGCCATCAGGGGCAGGCTATGCGGACATCGTGTATCTGCCGAAAAAAGGTTCTATGCTGCCTGCTTTGGTGATTGAGCTGAAATGGAACAAGTCGGCGGAAGGGGCAATCAGGCAGATTCATGAAAAACGATACCCAAAGGCCATTGAAGGTTATGGCGGAGAGATTCTGCTGGTGGGCATCAGCTATTCGAAAGAGGCTCCCGCCGGGAGGAGGCAGCATCATTGCAGGATAGAGAGATTTGAGGGGAAAGGGTGAGACAGCGGAGAAATCATGGATAACCATGAAATAGAGAACTTATTAAAAACAGTATGTGAAAGAAGAAAAAAACATATGGCCCAGGAGACCCCGGCCTACAACATTCTGGCTGCGATTGGTGAAGAACGCGATGAGGCACATATTCATTCTAAAATCATATATTTCCTGTTGGACAGGACTTATGACGAAGATGGGGAAAATGATTTCCTGAAATTTTTCTTGCGGGAGATTCAGATACCTGAGCAATATATCGGTGGCCCATGGCGGGTGTGCCGGGAGCAGGCCTTTGAGGGGGGAAGGATAGACTTTGTAATGGAATCCGAGAAGTTCTGTGCGGCGATTGAGATGAAGATTGATGCCGGGGACGGGGAGAGACAGCTGGAACGATATGATATGTTCTGTAGGAAAAAAGGAAAGGCGTACCGCATATATTATCTGACATTAAATGGGAGCGCGCCGGACAGACAGAGCGTAGGCAGTATGGACAGGCAAAGACTTTTCCTGATCAGCTTTCGGAAGGAAATCCTGGACTGGCTTCAAAGGTGCATGGACACGGCCAGGGAAGGCAGCTACAGATACACTTTTTTAAAACAATATGATGCGGCGGTCAGGCATATGACTGGCTGGGGTGACGAGGGGATGGACGTGAAGGATTTACTGGCGAGTACGGAAATGGCAAAAGCGGCATTGCTTATCAGGGACAGTTTTGAGAAAAAGATGGAAGAAGTCACCGAGGAGTTGTTCCAGAATGTGGGCGATGTTTTAAAAAAGAAAAGCCATATGGAAACAGTTACTTATTCGAATTGTGTGGATGTTTTTCTTGACCGGATTGAATACAGGAAAAAGACATATAGTTTTGTATTTGAGCTGGCAATAGATTATTGTCTATATGGCTGCTTTGGTTTTGTGGAGCGATCAGAGAATAGGTTCATTCCATTGGCTGACGCAGAAAAGCTGTTCCCTACATTTTATCATAGCTGGTGGGAAAGGATAAGGGCATTGGAATTGCCGAAGCTGAAGCAGAGCCCCTATACTTTATGGTATTATATTGAGAATACAAGGGGAGAGAAACTGAATTTCAAGGAGAACAGCGATTCCGTGCTGGAACTTATAGACGAAATGGATGTACAGAGCAAGTACATAGGATTAGCTATTTTCAAAAATGCATTGAATCCCCTGCTTCAGTATGTGTCGCGATAGCATAAATAGATGATTGTTGAATGTTGCTATGGAATTTCCTTTTGCCGGAAAGACTGCGAGGTGCGGTTGGGGAAACAGGCGGAGTTAATCTCACAGCTGGAAAAATAATGCCATATAGTTGAGTAAAGAAGAAAATGTGTTATAATGAAGAGGAACAGGGAAAGGAATGGCAAATGGGCGATACGAAAATACAATGGCATCCTGGTTTTGTGGCGGCAATGAGTCTGGAATTTGAAGATAACAGGGACGATCTCATTTTTGAAAAAGAGTACAACCTGAATACAGGGCCGCTGGAGATTGACCTTCTGGTAATCAAAAAGGAACCGGGTGTCCGGATGGTCAATGACATAGGAAAGCTGTTCCGCGGACACAATATCATGGAATACAAGTCTCCGGAAGACCACATGGATATTGATGCTTTTTATAAGGCGACCGCATATGGCTGCCTGTATAAGGAATTGTCTACAAATAACTGATGCGAGTTTATAGCCGTTTTCGTTGTATTTCTGGGCTTTCTCCTAAACAAGTTGCATCAGTTATTTTCCGACAATTCCTAAGTCTTATGGTGAGTCGGTAAATGAGCGTCCGGCGGATGATATTACGATATCTATTATCCGGGATATCAAGCCTGAGGGTCTGTTCCGGTATTTTAAGGAGCGTGATATCCGGGTAACAAATCCATATGAGGGAATCTATTATGTGCTGGATGCGGTTCTGTTCCAGACGCAGATTATAGTGGGCAGGGAATTGAGACAGAAAGAGCATACATGGATTAAGGCCTTGTCTGACCGGGTACAGAAGCAGGAGATGCGGGAATTATTGGAACGCGTGCACAGCCTTAAGCAGAAGTTTGACAGGGAGCTGGCAGATTCTGTACTGGAAGTAAGTATTGAGGCGAACTGGGAAATAGTGGAAGAACTGAGAGGAGATGACAGTATGTGCAAAGCATTGTTGGAGATTATGGAGCCTGAGATTAATAAGATTGTTGAATCTAAAGTTCAAAAATCCATTTTAAACGCTGTGAGAAGCTTCCGTGACTTGGGTGCGGACGATAAGCGAATCCAGGAGATATTGGTGAAAAATTATGAGCTTACCCCGGAAGAGGCAATCCAGTATTTATAATGGGGCTGTAGAAAAGGCTGTTAGATAGAAGGAGCATTTCCGTGCAAGGGATGCTCGATGCTCCTTGTGGAAAAGGATCTGTGGCAGATATACGATAAAAAGCACATCAAGAACGACAGACAGAAAGTATCGGAAAACGGTTGCTATGGAATTTCCTTTTACCGGAAGGACTGCGAGGTGCGGTTGGGGAAACGGGAGGAGTGACCTTGCCGAGTGGGAATACCAAAGCCGAAGAAAATCCGCAGCCAACAAGGAACAACGCAGACCGCCCGAAAAGCAGAGCGTACTAAAACATCTGCACGAAATACAGGAACGCAACAAGCAAAAGCCACCCCAAAGACAACGCAAGAAATCCTTGACAGAAATAGCCGATAGGAAAACACCGCACAGCGGTTCATACTCGCTGACTGGGAAGATTTTTAACCTGGGTTCACTGACATAGGACAAGCTGGCACAGTTATAATCCCTGTATGCTTCTGTGCAGTCCATAGAAAATCCCCTCTTTCTCCCACATGGGAAACAATATGGATAAGTTTATTTATTTTGCAAGAGGCAGCTTTGTTT
>CAJUFI010000101.1 GCA_910585665.1 uncultured Acetatifactor sp.
CTGGCGGTTTATCTCTTGTTTTCGGTTGCTTGCTTCTTTACCGTACATGAGCATTAACTCCTGTCTGTTAATCGAAATGTCCATGCTGACCATTTCTTCCAGCTGTTGCAGCAATTGATGGCACTTCTCCATATCATAATTGTTCATGGCATCTTTCACTCGACGGTAAATGTTAATTACATCATAACGTTTAACAACAATACCTTCACGAATATACTCCGGCGACAGCCCCAACTTGGAAAACAGATCCCCCCAGATGGCTCGCTGGGTCTTCATCTTATTGTTCTCCAGCCGCCTGAGGGTCTTCTCGCTGCAGATGCCCTCGCAGAGTTCCTGTGGCGACATGCCAAGCATCCTACGGCGTTTCCGCACCACGTCACCGATTCGATGGTTCTGGGTCTGGCTGTACAGGTAACAGAAGTTCTCCATTTTCGCTGGCAAGCCATGCTCCTGGTATAGTCCAGTCAGTACGATGCGCCATTTCCTGACCTGGGCGGCCAGCACTGCCAGATCCTCCAGATTGGCGAAATCGACCGGGGCGTCCGACTGTTGGAGAGCAATCAGGTTTTTCGAGCCGTCCTCTGCCATGTCCACTGGCGCTTGCGCTTTCGCTGCTTCTTCCCTAAGCCTGTCCCATGCCAGGTCGAAAGATGCTGGGGTACACTTCCGGGAATCCGCCTGCAGCAAGCCTGCGTAGATTTCCAGAATCTGCTCCATCGTTTCCAGCAGCTCCCACAGCCAATACATGCGCATGCATCTGCGCAGATTCTCTACGGCTTCCGCACATATCCGCAGCAGCCTGCGGCAGGCAGCCGCATCCAAAGGCCGCTTCATCTGCTCCCGGCACAGATAGTATGCCGCCTTAGGACATATCTTGGCATAGCTGTAGTCATCCATGCCCGAGCTGCGCATTGCTGCAAGCAAGGCTTCGATAGCCTGGGGAATGCAGGTGCCAGGGGATTCGTTTCCGGCTATACACCCCACATCCCCGCCATAGCGGATGTATTCCAGCAGCAGGTTCCATTCCTGTACAGCAAGCAGCCCCTTATCCCAGCACCCTGCGGCTACATCCGGCACGGTCAGCGAAAGGGCCTCCCCAAAGGCCTCCCGCAATTCCTTTTCCGAAGCGTTTTGATATTGCATGAGCTGCGCCCTCATGGCCAGGCAGAACTGGCTGAGGACGGCGTTCTCCTTCCTGTCCGCCTGTTCCAGGAGCCCCAGCAGCCTTTCCGCCTCCGCAGTCTCCTTTGCCTCCACGGCGCGCAGCAGCTTTTCCTGGGTCTGCCATACTTCATATTCCTCAGGCTGCAGATAGTCCTCGAAGCCGTCGTTTTCGAAGCCCAGCCGCTCCATCAGCCTGTCCCGCATCAGTTTGTCCGGCATCCTCTCGCCTGCCTCGATGCGGCTGAGCATTTCCGCTGAGCACAGGCCGCTGCTTAGCCTTTCCAGGTTCACTCCTTTCCCCTTCCGCATCCCTGCAAGAAAATCATGGAAGTATATTCTGCTCTCCATTCCGTCCCTCCGTCTCCTGTGATGATTGTCTGGAAGCCTTATCCCAAGTGTATCAGGAACTGTAGGAACTGTCGGAAAATAACTGCGACGATTTCTTTAGAGTAAAGCCTGGAAATACAAAGAAAACGGCTTTCAACTTGCAGCAGTTATTTGTAGACACTTCCTTACTATCAATAGAATAACATAATCGGCCGTGGCTGTCTATATAGAGAGACGCTGTCTGCCGCAAAGAGCTGCTCCCTATGCGCCATGAACACCGACCTGAATGGCTTCCGGACCTTCCGCCATTCGCAAAGGACTCCATGCCCGATGGGGCACAGAGTCCTTTGTGCAAAGTCCTTAACTATTCGTTTTCTCAACCCAGGCGCTCCATCTCGGGTCGGCCTTGATCTCTTTCTCTACCTGAGAGCAGTCAGGCTGGTGCCACCAGGGCCAGGTCTGAGGAAGCTCCTTCACGATGGATCCTTTCCCTTCGTCTCCCAGGAACATCTCCAGGGCTCTTCCGTGCCGGAACGCTTCGTCCAGGGAGACGAACGCGTCGTCATGGTATCCACGCTCCCACTGTACTCTGGACAGATACTGGTACAGTGAAATGATAATGTCGTGATATCCGCCGAAATCATCCTCGTCACATATCAGGTAGAACATGGAGATCGCTCCTTTTATTTTGGACATCGGCGTATCGTCCTCGTAATTGTGGACACAGTTCATCAGTCCATAGACCAGTTGTTTCGCAAACTCATAAGCCATTTCCAGCAGGGCAGCCCTGATATAGCCTGCCTGCTCCCTGCCGTCCGCAGCAGCTGCCAGCAGAAGTTCCCGGGAATGGTTCAGGCTGGGCATGCGCCTGGCACAAGCCACCGCTTTCTCTGTCTCGCCGAAATTCCGGTAAAGCAGCACAAGGATGGATATGGCCTCTGTGACGATTTCGGTATCTTTGGCAGAGCCTGCAAGGCCTTCACAGATTTTAATGGCCTCTGTCCAATAAGTGTTTTTCTTCTGCCGGTCATAATCATGCTGCAGATATCCTTCCTCATCGTAGCTTGTCCACTCCTTATACCGCCTCCAGCCGGCTTCGCACAAGGTATCGGCCAGCTTGATCTGCAGCCGCTCCTCCTGTGGAAATTCAACCAGTCCTTCACGCAGAATCCCCAGGCACTCCTCTATCCAGTCCTCGTCCGAGCGGCCCTTGATATGAAAGGCATCCACCTTGTCCGTTATCTCCTGAATCCGTCTGTCCCTGTCCGACCGGAACCCAAACAAGGCGTCGATGGATACCCCGAAGTAATTCGCGATAGACGGAAGGATCTCCATATCGGGATAGCCGCCGCTTGCCTCCCAGCGGGACACTGCCTGGCAGGTAACCCCCAAAGCCATCGCCAGGTCCTCCTGGGTCCTCCCGTCCCTGCGGCGCAGTTCTTTGATTTTTTCTCCTATTTCAACTTTCATGCCTACACCTCCTGCCCCTTTTATGTGGGCTTTGATTATAGATTTATGTTTCCACCGGTGTAAGGATATTGTATCGAAAGCTTTTCTGAAAAACAATTATCAATTCGTTGTTAAAATATCAAGCATTGCTTGATATCCCCATGGCATCGCAGAGCCTGTTGAATTTGAGGTGAAAAACCGATATGATAAAGAAACAAACAGTGCTAATTCCGCTTTACATTTTTTCACATGAGAACAGCTTTCCGGAGTATAATAGTAAGGAATTGTCTACAAATAACTGCTGCAAGTTTATGGCAATTTTTATTGTATTTCCGGGCTTTTGCCTGAAGCAATTGCAGCAGTTATTTTCCGACAATTCCTAACGAGCAGAAGCTGGAAAAGCGGAAAGCGGAATATCAGGTTATCTTGGAACGACTTGACGGACTGGAACAGCAGGGAGTAATCGGAGCGTTTGACAAACAAACGATTATTGATTTATCGGGTGACGTTATTAAGGAAATCGCACAGAAATATGAGAATGTGCAGAAAGGCGTAGCTGATATGATGAGAGGAGCATTGATCGAAACAGAAGCAACTACTTTATCTTCTGGCCGACAACAGCGTTAAGAATTTTTCTCGGAAATCAAGACATTTGTATCTATCACAATTCTCATACTCGTTTCTTCGTTCTGACTGATTAGACTATATCATTAACATCATTTTCATTATATCCAACAGATTTTGCCCATTTTTGTGCTTCATCCAGTGAGGCTTCAGAGTTGTCTCCCTGTTTTTTAACCGCGCACAGGGGAATAAGGCTTATCCCCTGTGGCGGGGAAATATTTATAAAACTCAATCCATTCGATTCTTATTCAACTATTTATACCGACGGCTGCTAAGAATTCCTTACCAGCCTTTCAAGCATAATACTGCGCCTGGGCATCCCACAGTTCACGGTATTTCCCGCCTTCCTCCTCCATAAGCTCCTCATGGGTTCCCCACTGGACCACCTTCCCTTGATCCATGACAACGATTCGGTCGCACATCCGGCAAGAGGAAAGCCTGTGGCTGACGAACAGCACCGTCCTGCCCTCTGCCAGTTTTCCGAAGTTCTCGTAGATTTCATATTCCGCATAGGGATCCAGGGCAGAGGTAGGCTCGTCCAGGATCATGATTTCGGCATCTTTGTAAGCCGCCCTGGCGATTGCAAGCTTCTGCCCCTCCCCTCCGGACAGATTCGTCCCCTCCGGGTCGAAATCCTGGAACAGAGACTGCTGGATGCCCTTCGCGTATCTTTCCACCCACTCCTTCATCCCCGCTTTCTCCAGCGCAGTCTGGACCTTTCGCTGGTCATAATCCTGTGTCCCGGCCACATTTTCGGCAATGGAGAAGGCGAACAGGGAGAAGTCCTGGAAAACCGTTGAGATATGTTCGATATACTCTTCATAAGGGTATGCCAGGACATCCCTGCCATCCAACAGGATGCGCCCTGCCTGGGGCACATACAGCCTGCAGAGCAGTTTGATCAAAGTCGTCTTCCCGGAACCGTTTTCCCCTACGATGGCAATCTTCTCTCCGGCGTTTATATTCAACGTCACATCCTTCAGGGCAAAATCGGCGCTCTCTGGGTATCGGAAGCTTATGTTCTCCATCCGGAGACAGGCACTGCCGCCGCGCTCCTCTTGACTACCCAAAGGCTTTTCTTGACCATCCAAGGGCTTTTCTCCCCCATTCTTCCCCGGCAGATCCATATATTGGAAATACCTTAATAGATGCTCATTATTGTTCCGCAGATCCGTCACGATCTCTGCCGTCCTGGCGAAGGCTTCCATCAGCCAGGTCACCGCACTGTACAGCAGCACGATGCTTCCGCAGCCGATTGCGCCGTCCATGGCCATCCTCCCCACCAGCAGATACACGATGCAGCCGCAGATGCCGGAAGCCGCAAGCTTAATGCCGTCATACCGGTTCACGGCTGAAAGTTCCCGCTCCTTGCCGTCCGCCAGATATTCATAGCAGTTGGACTGGCACTGGTTCAGAATCAATTCCTCCTGGCGGTAAATCCTGGCATCCATAGCCGCGTCCTCATCCTGCAGATATTCCATATGGTAGAAATCGCCGTACCTGGAATGCCTTGCCCCTTTCAGGAATGTCTCAAAGGTCACATCGAAGCGCTTTCCCGTCATCCGGCAGGCCAGGACACAGGAGCATGCCACCAGCAGCCCAAATCCCAAAATCATGGCCGCCATGCCGCTCTGTGCCGTTCCAGCCGCCAATCCCCCAGACACAATCTCCCACAAAGAATACACCAGAATACCGCCCGCAATGACTCCGGCAGCCAGATTCGTCCAAAGCACCTCCATATCCCAGTACAGGCTGGCCATCCCCGCGCCTGACAGCTGCAGGCTCCCAGACACCTCGTCCCGCAGCCGCCTGGTGCTGTCCCGCTCCAGCAGCTCATAGGGCAGCGAATAGGCCCGATTCGTCAGCCGGATCTCATGGGAGCTGAATAGCCTCTGATACCCCACGGCGATCCGGCAGTCCTCATAATTCCTCCACATGGAGACCAGGAACAGCAGCCCGATGCCGGCCAGACACAGCATGAGCAAGTCCCTTCTGTCCCGGCTCGCCGCCAGCCCGTCCATGATATGGGCCGACACCGCCGTAGCGACGAACGGAATCCCCGCCGCCAACAAGCTCCTCCTGCATACATGCCCCATCTGTCCCGGCAGAATGCACCCGAATTCCCGGATGCCCCGGCAGATGATGGCCATATCCTTTCTCAATGTCCTTCCGTTTTTTTCCATAAAATATATGTCCATTCCTTTCACTTATTTCTTCTTATGAAACTTCTTCTTATGAAACCAAGGGCCAATTCCTCACTTTCATACACCGAACCCCTCATCCCTTGCCATCTTCCGCATAGTACCGGCTCTGCACCCGGAACATGTCCGCATACTTCCCGCCCAGCGCCATCAGCTCCTCATGGCTGCCGCTTTCCGCGATCCTTCCCTCCTCCAGGAACAGAATCCTGTCGCAGAACCTGGTGGAAGCCAGCCTATGGGACACGAACAGGGCAGTCTTCCCCTCCGTCAGCATCCCATACTTCCGGTAAATGGCATCTTCCGCCAACGGGTCTAGGGCAGCCGTGGGCTCGTCCAGTATCAGCACAGGCGCATCTTTGTACAAAGCCCTGGCCAAAAGCAGCCTTTGCTCCTGGCCTCCGGACAGCGCTGTCCCCTCCCCCGAAATCCGGCTGACCAGGCGAGTCCGCTCTCTTTGGGCAAGGCTCTTTACTTTCTCCTCCAGCCCGGCCTGCCGCAGACAATCCCACATCGCGCCCTCATCCGCATCCTTCCGCACATTCAGCATCACATTCTCCGCAATGCTCACCGGCAGCACCCGGGAATGCTGGAACACCGCCGCGAACAGGCCGTAAAAATATTCCCTTGGGAACGCTCTGCTGTCCACGCCGTTCACATAGATTCCGCCCGATTCCGGCTCCAGCAGCCCGCACAGCAGCTTCACCAGCGTGGATTTCCCCGCGCCGTTCACGCCCACCACCGCCAGGCGCTCCCCGGCTCCCATCTGAAAATCCAGATTCCGGAAGACGGGCACTTCCCGCTCCTCCCCGTCCTCCACCATCCGATAGGAAAAAGAGACATTCCGCCACTCAAAGGACACTGGCCCGCTGATGACAGGATGCCCCTCGCAGGAGCCTTTCTCCTGCCTGTCCCCCTCCGGAAGCTCCAGGAACTCATAAAAATCCCGCACATAATGCTTCACCTCCCAGAAGCCGGAAATCCCCTCCGACAGCCTCGTCAGCCAGCTTCCGATGCCCGTAATGGCAGCAAAATACAGCGCAAAGTCCCCAATGGACATACCAACCTCCAGATAGCGATGGATCAGATACAGATAGGCAAGCCCATCCCTGACCAGAATCAGAATCGCCGTGATTCCCGTGCGAAGAAACTGCCACCTCTGCACCTTTCGTTCCACCAAATCCACCTCCGCAATCACCTCCCGGGTAATCTTCCGCAGCATGGCTCCCATGGAGAATATGCGGATGTCCTTTGCCTCCTGCATCCCCTTAGTGCCGTAGGCCATATAGTTCTGTCTCCGATTGGCTCTGGCTTTTTCCTCCTTGAAGCCCTGTTTCCGCACCTCAATCCCAATGCCGCACACAAGCTCTATCAGAAAGAACAGCGCCAGAAATGCCAGGATGCCCGGGTGCAGCGTGCCCACGATGGCA
Organism: uncultured Acetatifactor sp.; assembly: GCA_910585665.1. Taxonomy (GTDB): domain Bacteria; phylum Bacillota; class Clostridia; order Lachnospirales; family Lachnospiraceae; genus Acetatifactor. The sequence goes on from CAJUFI010000101.1 coordinate 7,193, forward strand.
CAATAGACCGCCAGTCCCACCCCGGCCTCCAACAGCGCTGCTTCTTTGCCCAGAAGCTCCACCAGTCCCACATTCGGGCTTGCGATCGCCTGCCTGGCCTTCTCCATGGTCGTCTTGCCTGAATCCATGAGGAAGACGGCATACTCCAGGCGGAGCGCCTTTCGCTCCCACAGAGCGTTCAGCCTGCGGAACAGGAAGGTCTGGGAGCATCTTTCTATCTCGTTGTGGCTGACCAGGTTCAGGACAGCCGCGGCGCACAGCCCGAGACCCGCAGACATCGTGCAGGCTGCAAACTTCCGGAATTCCATTCCCCCCGTGACCGCGTCCAGCACAAATTTTGACAGCAATATCGCCAGAAGCGACTGCCCCACCTGTGCCAGACAGGCCAGCAAGGGCAGCACAGGGCTATAGCGCCGATATTGATACAGCTGCCGATGCAGAAATTTGAGCCCCATCTTTTCTGTCTGATTGATTGTGTCTCTTTTCAATCCGATTCCATTCTTGCTTCCGTTCTTTCGCTCTTTGCGCTTTCTGCGCCGATTATATTCTTTCTCCATATGAATTCCTTTCCAATCTTCTCTCCGTCATTTTCATCCCGTTTTTTTGCATCAAAAAAGCAGGGTTTCCCCTGCAATTAATAAGCATCCCAAAAACGCATCGGAATCGGAATCCACATGCATTCTCAAGGCTTGCCATTCTTTGCAGACAGGGAAGAATCCTCCAACAGCGTCTCCGCCGGACGAAGACACCGTTTCCATAAACAGGCACAACAAAAAAGCATTGACTGCTTTCTTTCACAGCTGGCTTATTTACGCATCCTTCCGCATCCACATATCAACATGACAAGTACCTCTTTCATTTTTTCTCCATTATCTTTCTCTATTATAAGTAGGGTTCCAGCCCCTGTCAAGCCCGTGTTTAGAAGTTAGCACCATAATCTTTAGGAGCAGACCGACCCCCAAAA
>CAJUFI010000102.1 GCA_910585665.1 uncultured Acetatifactor sp.
GTTGGGATAATTATATCATGGAATATGCTCAGGATGAAGATATATTTTTCCATTTTCATAAGGAATTGTCTACAAATAACTGATGCGAGTTTATAGCCGTTTTCGTTGTATTTCTGGGCTTTCTCCTAAACAAGTTGCATCAGTTATTTTCCGACAATTCCTAACGTTTTGACAAAATAAAAATGCCCTCTTCCAGGCGACAAGCGGCTCCCGCTTCACTTGTCTGCCCGGAAGGGAACATATAAGACTTTCGTTCTGCTGCATTCTGCGCTGCCCTGGCCAAAGCCCTTTGCCAATGTCCTGTCTTCGTCCTCCGCAGGCGCAAGCGCATGACAGGATGCGCATTTCCCTGCCATCTATTCCTGTATTTCCATCAATTGCCCCATTCCGGTGGAACGGACCAAGAACCCGAACTTTTCGTAAAAAGGCTCTTTCCCCTTCACTGCCGTCAGGCCTATATCTATGATCGTGCCGGGCACGGCAGCGCTTTTGATATGCTCCAGGAGCCTGTTCACGATGCTTTTCCCGATTCCCTTTCCCTGGTATTCCGGCAGGACAACGATTTCCTGCAGGTACCAGTACATGGCTCCGTCACCCACAAGCCTCCCCATTCCCACGACTTGCCCGCCGCATATGGCGGAGACGTTGAACAGTCCGTTTTTCAGCGCTTTTTCGACTTGGGGTAAAGGCCTCTCTATAAATCCGGCAGCCATTTTCAACTGGACAAAATCTTCTGCGCTTAATACATCGTCCACCAGTTCATACCGTATCTTTCCATCGGCGCCTGCCTCCTGTTTTCACATTTCCTGCATTCGCACAGCCTGTCCGGCTCACAATCACTCTGTGCAGACTCTCTTCCCGTCAATGAACACATGCTTCACCTTCGTGGACACTTCAAAAGGACACCCGTCCGTAATGACCATATCCGCATCCTTCCCCACTTCCAGAGAGCCTACCCTGTCCGCAATCCCCGCGTGCTTCGCGGGATTGATGGTGATGGCCTGGAGGGCGGCAAAGGGATCCATACCGGCCTGTACCGCCAGTCCCGCGCACAGGGGCAGATACTCCTGGGGAATCACCGGGGAGTCCGTGATGATGGACACCTGGCAGCCCGCAGCCGCCAGAACGCCAGGCGTAATCCAGCTCTTGTTGCGCAGCTCGAACTTGGACGCGCTGGTAAGGGTAGGCCCCACCGCCAGCGGCACGTTCTCCTTCGCCAGCTCCTCCACAATCAGATGCCCCTCCGTCACATGCTCCAGCGTAATCTTCAGGTCGAATTCCCGTGCGATCCGCAGGGCAGTGAACAGATCCTCCGCAGCATGGGCATGGGCCTTTAAAGGAATCTCCTTTTTCATCACAGGAATCATGGCCTCCAGCTTCATGTCAAAGGCAGGCCGTTTGGAGACGTCGTCCCCTGCCGCCTCCTTCTTCTCCATGTACTCCCTGGCCTTGAACAGGGTCTCCCGCAGAAGCGCCGCCGTGGTCATGCGGCTGGAGTCCTTCTTGTCCCGGTACACACGCTTGGGATTCTCGCCGAAAGCGCATTTCATGGCCACACCGTCCCGGACTACCATGTCGTCCACCCGTTTGCCCACAGTCTTAATTGTGGTAAAAGTACCTCCCAGCACGTTTGCGCTGCCAGGCCCCACGCAGACACAGGTCACCCCTGCCGCAGCCGCCTTGGGAAGCGCCGGATCCATGGATTTCACGCCGTCGATGCCCCGCATCTGGGGACTGATGATATCGTTGAGCTCATTGTAATCCATCCCCTCATAGCCGATGCCGTAGCCGTCCAGGCCGATGTGCCCGTGAGCCTCCACAAAGCCGGGGTATACCTGTAACCCTTCCGCGTCCACGATTTCCGTTCCCGCCGGGATTTCCATGGAATGCCTTCCTTCCATGGAATGCTTTCCTTCCATGGAATGCCTTCCTTCCATGGAAGGCCCCCCTTCCATATGTTCCCTGATTGCCTTGATTTTGCCGTCCTCCACCAAAATGTCCGCCAGAAACCCTTCTCTGTGCACACCGTCATGCACCGTTCCGTTCTTAATACAAAGCATCCTTCCTCCTCCTTATTTTCGTTCCGCATCTGTCCCGCCAGTACCCGGACATGGGCAGAGAATTTCCGGCCGCGAAAGGAACTCTTTCCAGCCCTCTCAACTTTCCTTCAAAACATTCTCTCGCTGATCACTGATTCCGTCCCAGCTTCCGGCAGTCTCAAATACCCGCCCATATCGCCTGTTTCGGCTTGTCCGGGTTAGGCAAAAGCGCGGGAATACAATAAAAACCGCCATAAACTTGTAGCAGTTATTTGTAGCCAATCCCATACTGCCTGTCAGTAGACATACGGCACTCTCCCTGTAATCTCCTCATAACAGCTCAGTATCCCGTCCAGCGGGACACACCAGTATCTGGTAGGCTCCGTGGAATAGGCGAACGCCATGCAGATCAGATTTCCGTAACCGTCCAGCACCGCCGAGCCGGAGTCACCATGCACCAGTTCCAGTGTCACTTCTGTGTGGGGTCTTTGGTCGAACCAGTCAAAATCCTGTTTTATCTTAATCAGATTTCCTGTACTGGTATGCACCAGGCCGCCGCTTTTGTCCACCCGCTCCAGAGCCAGGACAATGTCCTGTTGATTCAGGCTCTCCCAGTATGTCCTGTCAATATGTACTGTCATGAGCCGCTCCAAAAGCTCCTCCGGCACATCGGAACGCGCCACTTCCACCACGCCCACGTCATAGACCTCGCTGGTTCCCAGGCGCTTCCCCGGAATCTTCGTCCCGTCAAAGAAGAAGACGTCCCAGTCCGCAAATTTTTCCAGCACATGGTTATTCGTACAGATATATACGGTATCTTCCGTTATCTCCATGATATAACCGGAACCGGCGCTATAACCCCCCTGACCTGTGCTGTGATAAAGCTGCACGATTGCCGGACGCATATATTCCAGCGTCTCCCCCATGTCCTCATGCTCTGAGACGCCTCCATCGTAAATGTTGGGCGCTCCCAGAATGCAGTCTACACGGTAGTCAATCTGCCGCTGTCCGATCAGCTCCTGTATGTCCTCCGGGGCTGCCACCACCACCTGTGTCTCCTCCACCGTCTCCAGCCCGTACCCGTCCCGGGACAGGTAACGAAGTTTGTATACGCCTTCCTGATCCAGCCGCACCCCGGAATCGTCTAACTGTATGGACTCCGTCAAATCCCCGTCCAAATCGTCCCGGGCAGTCACCAGTTCCAGAAAATCCGGGGCGCTTCCCGGAATTACATAAAAACTGCGGACTCCGTCAATAGACGGCGGCGTGTCCACAATGGCCGAAACCTCTCCCCGTGTCTCATTGCCCGCACGGTCTCTGGCGAGTATTTCCAGCGTATATTCCCCCGCCTGGTCAAAGCGAATCTCCGAAAGCGGCTCTCCCTCTTCCAGGAAAAACGCCTGTGTCCTACGATCCACATCCTCCACGCCCGCAATCACGTCCTCCACTGCACAGTTCCTGCCTGTGGCCAGATAGACCTGACTCTCCCTCCACAGAATCTCCGGGGACACCGTATCCTGAATCGTAATCTCATAGACGAACGCTTTCTTTCCGTGGCGGACAACGGCCTGATAAGTACCCGTCTCCTTCTCATTCACCTGAGACAAATCCAGCTCTCCCAGATGGACTGACCAGTCAGTACCTGTCAGATAGTCTTCAATGTCCCGGCTGACTTCATTGCCGTACTCGTAAGTCATTGTCTGAAAAACCGGTTCGACTTTATATATCAGAAAATAGAACAGAAACGCTCCTGTCCCTATCAGAACCATGCACAGGATACAGACAACCACACTCTTCCATCTGTTTTTCACATCATTACTTTCCAATTCGGTCACCATCCTTCAACCCTTCCGCTCCGATTCCCTTATCAATCCTTTCTCTACCAGATTAGCATTCAGGTTCCTGTTTGTCAACGGCTGCAAAATGCCGATATGGAGATACTTCTACTGATTCTGTCCAAAGACATTCTGCACCAGCTGTCTGCAGTATTCCAGCGAAAAGGTGCTGTCCTGTTTCACGATTTCGTTCCGTTCTGCCAGTCCTTCTGTGTATCTGTCCAGAGGATAGACCGTGACGCCCCCGAAGCCCTGTTCTACATGGCAGACCAAAGGCTCCGCATCGTAGGCCTTTATGACAGCTTCTCCGGCATCGTCCAGCCCGATGGTCACCCTGGCCATGCCGCCCACCATCCGGTTGGCCACCCCGGCGCCGGTGCCGGAAGTCCAGTTCACGAAATTGCCCAGGGAATAATAGACCAGGGAGGCTCCCACCCATCCCACGGGCTCAATCACATGAGGATGGGTGCCCAGAATCAGGTCTGCACCGTTTTCCGCAAACAGTGCGGCCCACTCCTCCTGTTCCCTGGTTGCGCTCAAGGTATACTCCGTCCCCCAGTGAGGGCAGACTACCACAAAGTCCGCCAGTTCTCCGGCTCTGCGCAAATCCTCCGCCACCCTTTCCCTGTCCAGCAGATCTACGGCATAGGGCATGTCCCCGGGAAGGGGGATGCCGTTGGTGCCGTAAGTGTAGTTCAGGATGGCTATCCGAATCCCCTGCTGCTCATACACATAGATTTCCTGCTGCGCTTCCTGGCTGTCATGGATGCCCAGCACCGCTATGTCGGGGTAATTCTCCTGCCAGAAGGAAAGACAGTTCAGGATGCCTTTCTTTCCTTTGTCCAGAGCATGGTTGGTGGCATGGAGGATGACATCGAAGCCAGTGTCCGCCAGGGCGTCCCCCAGCTCGTAGGGCGCGTTGAATGCCGGATAGCCGGAGACTCCAAGCTGCGCCCCGCCCAGGATGACTTCCTGGTTCACCAGCGCCAGATCTGCCGCCTGGATTTCTTCCTTCATCTGGGCGAAGACTGCACTGAAGTCATAGTTTCCGTCCTCCCGCAGACCGCTTTCCGCCACCGGCGTGTGCAGCAGAATGTCGCCTACCATCACCAGCGTGATTTCCGGTTCACCGGCCGACTCTGCCCGCTCCTGGCCAGTATCCCCGGGCCGCCCTCCGACAGGCTCATCGGCAGCAGTTCCGGGCAATCCTTCGCCGTTTTCTCCAGAGGCATTCCCTGTTGACGCTTCACCTGAACTCCCCGGCGCTTCACCGTTTGCTTCTGCGCCGGGATTCCCTTCCGCCCAACCAACTCCTCCGGCCAGGTTCCCATCGGATTCCCCTGGGGGTTTTTCTGCCGCTTCCCCGGCCAGTCCTCTATCAGGCTCTCCTATGGCTTGTCCGTCAGATTCTCCGATAGATATCAGAATATCATCTGTTCCACGGGCACCGTCTCCTGTCTCCTGCCCGTCTGCGCAGCCCGCCAAAAGCACGGCCATGGCCAGCCCGCAGACCCGCCGCCGAAGGCGGCACCAGCCCTCTCTATTCTTTCCACATTTAGTCCTTCCCTTTTTCATAAATCCTTTCCCGCTCCTACTGAAAATCTGAATCTCCTGTTTTCGCTCCGATACGACGCTCCATTGGTTCCTATTGCCTGCATTAATATGGTTTTTTCTCTTTTCCGCTATCTGCTCTGATATAGCTTTCCTCAAGATTCTGCCTCCTGCGCCAACATGATGTTTCCTCTGCCTGCATTGATATGGATATGACGCGCTCTTTATCCGCTCTGTTATGGAACTCCTTCGTTTCTATCGCTTGCCTTGGCCGGAAGCAGCATGGCCGCTTAGCATTTCAACAGCGCCGCCAGACCGGCAATCGAAAAAATGCCCTGTTCAGGCATTTTTCGAGTTTGAGAATACAGCCATTCTCTCCTTATTATACATTCATTCGCCCCATTGCACAACTATGTTTTCAGACCTAAAACCGGCCTGGAACAATCATCTAAAGCCTGCCGCTTCCCTGTCCTTCAGAACAATCCGTCAGCCCCTTCTCACTTCCACCCGGGACATGGACTCCACACAGCGAATCCAGTCCGCCACCGTCTCCTTCTCTGGAAAGTCCAGCCCCGCCAGCCTATACTCCTTCCCCAGCATAGCCGCCTTGTCCCGTCCCAGCGGATGATAGGGTTCAATCTCTACCCTCAGAATCTTACCGAACCTGTTTGCCGTATCCGCAATCCCCTGAAAATGCTCCTCACAATCGTTCAGTGTCGGGATAATCGGGCAGCGCAGCACAATATCTTTCCCCTCATAAAGCATGCTCCGTCCGCAGAATCACTTCCTGCTGCATCTTGTCCGAAAGCCTGACGAAGTAGTCGCTGTACCCGCCGATGCGGACCAGGAGATCCTCATACTGCTCCGGATTTTTCCTGGCTTCCAGAAGCATATCCGCATCCACCACATTGACCTGAATCTCAAAGCCGCCCCGCATCATGTACGCCTTGATCATTGCCATTACGGTGGCATAGGAATCCTTTTCAAAAGAGTTCCTGGAAAACTTCATGTTCACCGCCACCCCGCCGATGAACTCCTTGTGGGACCATTTCGTGCTGGAAAGGATGGAAGCCGTAGGCCCTTTCGTCTCCCGTCCCTGGGCAGCGCCGGAGCCGTCCCCCAGAGGGCATCCGGCCAGCCTGCCGTCCGGCGTGGCTCCTGTCCCCTCTCCCAGGACAGTGTGCATAATCCAGCAGAACGCGCTGGGCACAAAGTTCATGTCCTCATAGGCATCTGTATATTTCCTGCATTCGGCCACAATGTAATCCGTGATGGCGATGCTCCACTTATCCGCCCTGTCATCGTCATTGCCGTACTTGGGCACCTTGTGGAGCATCTCCAGCCGCTCCTTTTCGTAGCCCTGGAAATCGCACTCCAGCATCTTCCTGATTTCGGCAATGCTGTAGCGCTTCTCCCCGAACACCAGCGTCTCCACCACCGTAAGGGAGTCCACAAGGTTCGCCAGTCCCACGAAACTGGGCATAATCCAGCCATACCTGGCGCCCCCCTGCTCGATGTCTTTTCCCCGCTCCAGGCAGTCATTCACAAAACAGGACAGCAAAGGCACCATGGATCTTTCCTCTCTGGCTTTTCGGTATTCCACCTGGGCCGCCAGTTCCCGTCCAATCCGTCGGTCCAGCCTGCGCTTGCTCTCCTCCCACATATCCTCCATGCAATCGTATTCCCTGTCCATGGAATCCAGCAGCGGCTCCATGAGGTTGATGTAGGGGCTCGCCACCCAGACGCCGGAAGAAGCCGCCGGCGTAATCTCCACACAGGTGGAATGTATGTAATCATGGCTTTCATTTTCCGGCAGGCCGTATATCTGCAGTCCCTGGGAAATGATGTCCTCGTTGAAGATGGCCGGGTGGGAACAGCCCTTTGCCAGAATCTCACAGGCCCGTTTCAGGTACAGATCCGGCATTTCCTTCGTATAGCACAGCCCCACGGACGGATAGACCAGGCGGATATCGGCAATCACGTTCATGCACAGCAATGTCAGCTCATTGGCCACAAGCTTACCGTTCCTGTCGCGCCCGCCCACCATGTAGCCGCTGGACAGGCCGCTGGGCACACGGTTGTTGATCTGGATTCCCAGGCAGTCCAGGAGCACCTGGGCCTGGTCGGATGTGATTTTCCCCGCGTCCAGATCCTTCTGGTAATAGGACAGCAGATACTTATCCGGATGCCCCAGCTGGAACTGCTGGGACGCAAAGTACCGCTCCGGATCCATGGACAGGCAATAGGTGACAAAATGCACGGACTGCACCGCCTCCCAGAAGCTCTCCGCCGGGTGCTCCGGCACGCGGCTGCAGATGCGGGCCAGCTCCAGAAGCTCCTCCCTCCGCTCTCCATCGGTCTCATTAAGCTTTTCATCGATGCTCCGGCTGATGCCCTTGATGCCCTGTTGCAACAGCAAATCATAATCTATCGCCATATGGGAATCCTGTCCATCATGGGCGAACTGTTTCGATGCATACTCCCGTAAGGATTCCCACTCCTTGCGCTGTTCCTCCGTCAGCGGACGGCAGCTTTTCCCCAGAATCAGCTCCCCGGAATCGATGTTCGGCTCCATCTGTTCCATGGCGGCTTCGTAAGGAATTGTCTACAAATAACTCATACTTCGCATACTGATATATGCTAAAGAATTATAAAAATCAATTGC
>CAJUFI010000103.1 GCA_910585665.1 uncultured Acetatifactor sp.
CCCCATTCGTTCCGCTCCCCCATAAAGCATCTGGGCCGCATAATCGTCATGATATGCCCAATCCATGCTCTCCTCTATTTTTCCCTCTTCCACTGTAAATACAACCTCCGGGAACTCTGCAGGCGTTACCTTGTAGGAAATATTGCCATCCGTCTCTCCTTTCGTGATTTCAAAATCCCGGGAACCATACCGTGACTCCAGATAATCGCGGATTTCTCTAATGTCCCTCTCCTCAGCCATACCACAGCCGGTCATGCCGAGCGCACAGACAATTATAACTGCCGTCAACATCCATCGAAAACGATTCATATTGCTTATCCTCCTCTCCCTTCTATGCATATATATAAACGGCATTTTGTTCTTGCCAGCCGCATGCACAGCCAGTCTATATCGGATATTTTTACTGCACAGCAGGCTTTGGTGTTCCTATATTCCTCAGAAAAGCGTTATCAGGAAGCACTCGCGGAAGCCAGAAAGTTTCCAGCAAGAATCATTGCAGCCATGAGAAGCAGCAGACCCTTTTGATAGTAATTCAGACATTTGATTCTTTCCATAGAAACCTCCCCATCTATATTAATTGTAGATATGGCAAACTGGAATTACTGATTAAAAAAATCGGCAATTCCAGTTTATCGGAGGCTATATCTTTCAATTAACAGGGATCCCAGACCATCCAGTGTCAGATTTGTTTAAGTCGAACTAATCAGCCCTCCTTGTGTGCTTCCCTTTGTCGTAGGAAAAAGATTCCTGCCGTCTACATATCCGCACTTCAGGAATTGTTTCATTCTCCTTTTATCAGCTGGGATGTTTCTCCTTTTTGCCATATTTTTCGATATAGACTCTCTTTAGAGGCTTCCCTTTGTATGCGCATGTCTTGAGTTCGTAGACTACATGGATTTAATCTCTGCGCCGTCCGAATCCCGAAAAGGCGTCCGGGGACAGATGGCAGGCTTAATTCTCCCCCGCCTTCTCCACGCGGCTGATTGCAGACTTCTCCATGGGGATGCGGCAGTTCTTGTTGCTGCCGAACTCCACAATGACCATGTCATCCTTCATGTCTATCACGACTCCATAAAAGCCCGATGTAGTCAGAACCACGTCGCCCACTGCCAATGACGCAAGCATGGCTGCCACTCTCTTCTTCTCCTTGCTCTGGGGACGCATCAAAAAGAACCACATTGCACCGATTACCACGGCATACATGATAAGCATGCTTATCAGCCCTGCTCCTCCCGCACCTGCCGCTGCGTCCGCCTCTGTCAATAATATACCCATCTTTCCTCCAATCTAACGTTCCGTCCAACTCCAACGTTCCTAACTTGTCTAATTAAACATAATACACAAAAAAAGCCGATTGGTCAAGGGTCTGGCGGCATATTGTCAAGTTATTCTCAACATTATCGCCATTTTTCTCCTGTCTCCTATTCCTGTTCCGCGCCCCTGGCCATGCCCTCCAGCTTCCCTTTCTTATAAGCCGCGAACCTTCCCTCGTCCAGGGCGTTCCTGATCTCTTCCATCATCGTATTGTAGAAATAAAGATTGTGGAGCACGCAGAGACGCATGCCCAGCATCTCCTTCGCCTTCAGCAGGTGACGGATATAGGCTCTGGAATACCTTTTGCATGCAGGACAGCCGCAGCCCTCCTCTATGGGCCTGTCGTCCAGCTCGTATTTGGCATTGAACAGGTTGATTTTCCCATGGTTGGTGTACAGATGCCCATGTCGTCCGTTCCTGGTGGGATACACGCAGTCAAAGAAATCAATGCCCCGCTCCACGCCCTCTAAAATATTGGCCGGCGTCCCCACCCCCATCAGATAGGTAGGCCTGTCCTTGGGCAGAAACGGCACCACTTCGTCCAGAATGTGGTACATCTCCTCGTGGGTCTCCCCTACAGCAAGTCCCCCCACCGCATAGCCGTCCAGTTCCATCTGGGCAATCCGTTTGGCATGCTCAATCCGAATATCCGGATACACGGCCCCCTGGTTGATGCCGAAGAGGAGCTGGCGCCTGTTGATGGTGTCCTCCAGTCCGTTCAGCCTTGCCATCTCCTTCTTGCAGCGCTCCAGCCATCTAGCCGTGCGGTCCACAGAGAGTTGAACATAGTTTCTGTCCGCCTTGCTGGGGGCGCACTCGTCGAAGGCCATGGCGATTGTGGAAGCCAGGTTGGACTGAATCTGCATGCTCTCCTCCGGCCCCATGAAAATCTTCCTTCCGTCCACATGGGAGTTGAAATAGACCCCTTCCTCCTTGATCTTGCGCAGCCCCGCCAGGGAGAACACCTGGAACCCGCCGGAATCCGTGAGTATCGGCTTGTCCCAGGACATGAACCGATGCAGTCCCCCCAGCTGCTTCACCACCTTGTCTCCGGGGCGCACATGCAGATGATAGGTATTGGACAGCTCCACCTGCGTCCCAATCTGTTCCAAATCGGAAGTGGCCACAGCCCCCTTGATAGCCGCCGCAGTCCCCACGTTCATGAACACCGGGGTCTGGACGGTGCCGTGGACCGTCTCCAGCTGCGCCCGTTTCGCTCTTCCTTCCTGTTTCAATATCTGGTACATATATCCCTCCTGAAAAAGTCCTATTATACAGCATGACTCATAAGCATTCTCTCCATAAGCCCCTGGCTGATAGATGTCATAATCCTACAGGCCCGTGTATCAGCGGTAAAAATCCGCCACCGACTCCATCCTGGCCGACATGTTCAGCAGCATGGCGTCCAGCACCGTGACCGCAGTCATGCACTCCATGACCACCACCGCCCTGGGCACGATGATGGGGTCATGCCGCCCCTTGATTCGCACATAGATATCCTCGCCGGACTGGTTCACGGTCTGCTGTTCCAGGTAAATGGACGGTGTGGGTTTCACATAGGCCCGCACCACCACCGTATCCCCGTCGCTGATGCCCCCCAGGATGCCGCCGGCATGGTTCGTTGTTTTGACTACTTTCCCGTCTTCCATATGGAACGCATCATTGTTCTCGCTTCCCCGGCGCATGGCTACCTTCTGCCCGTCACCGATTTCCACAGCCTTCACCGCCCCGATGGACATGACCGCCCTGGCCAGGTTCCCGTCCAGCTTCTCGAAGACGGGATCCCCGATTCCCGCCGGAAGGCCCTCCACGATACATTCCATGCAGCCGCCCACGGAATCCAGCTCTTGCCTGGACTTCTCCAGGTACTCCATGGCGGCCGCCGCGGCTTCCCTGTCCGGCATGGCTGTGGGCGTCTCCAGGATGGCCTGCCTGTCGAACCGCTCCAGCGCGGCCTCTATGGGTCCGATGGAGCGGGTATAGGCGCACACCGTGACCCCAAGCTGCTCCAATGCCTTACAGGCGATCGCCCCAGCCGCCACCCGGCCTACCGTCTCCCTGCCGGAAGAGCGGCCGCCTCCGCGGTAGTCCCGAAAACCGTATTTTTCGTCAAAAGTATAGTCCGCATGGCCGGGGCGGTAATAGGATGCTATCTCGCTGTAATCTTTGGAAATCTGGGAGGTATTGCGCACCATCAGGGAAATAGGGGCGCCGGTGGTGCGCCCTTCGAACACGCCGGAAAGGATTTCCACCGCGTCCGCCTCCTTCCGCTGGGTGGCGATGCTGCTGGCGCCTGGCTTCCTCCTGTCCAGATACCGTTGGATATCCGCCTCCTCCAAAGGAAGCCCCGCCGGGCAGCCGTCCACCACCACGCCCAGGGCTTTCCCATGGGACTCTCCCCATGTAGTCATTCTAAAAACGGTGCCATATGTGGAACCAGCCATGTTATCCCTCCTATTCCAGTTCCGCCTCTGCCCAGCCCAGTACCCTGGCATAACAGTGTATTTTCGGACGCAAAAGGAATGCGCCCGTAAATCCTATGGGGCACTGGCTGGACTAGACGCTTCGACAGGGAGCCCTCCCTCTGGCAGCGAGTACAGCACCTGTCAGCTCCGGCGCCAAATTATACTGCATAACGATTTCACTTGCCGTGAAACCAGACTGCATAACGCTGACTGGTTCAATCGCATGATTACATTAGGCAGTATTCAGCGTTATGCAGTATACCTGCGGACACCCCTGACCCCGTGCATAAAAACTCGGAAAGGAGTTCTGCTCCTCTCCGAGCAAATTTGCCGTATTTTCAGCTCCCTGCATTCCGGCACTCTGCCATAAATGAAAGCAGAATGTTCAAGTTACAATGCGCACAATATTGGCTTTACAGCTTATGGAACGTGATGCAGTTGGGCACGTCCACATGGATAGGCGGTCCGTTCATGATCATGGTGCCTTTCTCCACGTCCACATGGAAGAAAGTCATGGTATTGGACTCATGGTTCAGGGACACGAGGAATTTATTATTGGGGAACAGGCTGGCGTCCTTCGGATATTCTCCGCCCACGGGCAGCTCGAAAATCTCCCTGAGATGCCCCGTCGTCTCGTCCACTTCGAACATCACCACCGAATTGGCCCCAGCGTTGCTGCTGAGCAGATATTTGTGGTCATCTGAAAATGTCAGTGCACTGGCGGCATTAAAACATCCCATCTCCTGCTCACAGGTGGACACAATCTGAAGCTTTTCAAAGATAGGCTGTCCCTTCTTTTCCTCATAGGAAAACACGTCTATGGTACATTTGAACTCATTGACGATATAAACATAATGTCCGTCCCTGGAAATCTTGATATGTCTGGGGTTCGCGTCCAGCTCGCTGTGGACGATGTCCGCCAGCTGCACCTTGCCCAAAGTCGTGTCCAGGCGGTACACATTCACATGATCCATGCCCTGATCCGCCACCAGAAGGTATTTATTGTCATGGGTCATCCTGGCACAGTTGATATGGGGCCTGGAATTGCGCTCCGCGATGATGCCAAGCCCCTTGTGATAGACTTCGTCCGTGATGTCGCCGATGGATCCGTCCTCCGCCAGCTTCAGGACAGTCAGCTTCCCGTCGTGGTATCCGGCCACGAACAGGAACCTGTCCGTATAGTCCGTGGACACGTAGCATCCTCTCATGCCGTTGTTGGAAGCGAAATTGATGAACTCCAGGCTTCCGTCCTGTAAGATGAGATAAGATTCCACGCCGAAATCCGTGATGGAATAGAGGTACTTCCCATTGTGGGAAATGGTCACATAGGAGGAATTGGTAATCTCCACCTTGTCCTTCTCAATGAACCGGCCCTTCTCCATATCCACGTCATATATTTTGATTCCGTTTTTATCTCCGCGGGTATATGTGGAGACATATGCGACATATTTTTCTTGCTCCATGAGAGTTTCCGCCTTTCTGTTATGGTTTCCCAGCAGAATCCGCGCCCCTCCTTCCATGTCCTGGACAGGGCCGGTTCTGTCTTTGAGGAATATTGTACCATATTTCCCGCAAGTTTTAAATAGTTTTTCCAAACTTTGTTGCAAGACGGCAAAACGGCGGTCAACCTTCATAGGGACCGCCGCTCTCTTATTCATCTGTGTCCTGGGTGCGGGCCGTTACGCCTCGCAGTCCTCCCCGCCGTCCCGGCGCGGGAACCTGGGGTACTCCTGCCAGGGAGGCGGGATCATGCCCGGGGCCTCGCGGCCGTCTCTGTCTTCCCGCCCGCAGCCGCACTCATCTGCCTCACGGCAGGGCCTCTCTTCCTCACAGCAGGGCCGCTCTTCCTGGCAGCAGCATTCTTTCTGTCTGCCGCACTCTCTGCCCTCGGGCCCCCTTCTGTCGGAACCCCCTCTGCCGTGATGATGTTCTCCGCCAGTCCGTCCGCAGCCGTTTCCGTGGCCACAGTTGTCTCTGTTTCCGCAGTTGTCTCTGTTTCCGCAGCTGCATGTTCCGCAGCTGTTTCCATCGCTGTATGACATTCCGCAGCCATTGCCCCATCCGCCGCAGCAGCTGAGCAGGAACAATAAAATAATGCAGTTCATATCGTTCTCCATATGATGTGTTTATGTTATCATATGCAGATTGCGAGGAAAGGTGCAAGGCTAAACTTTCACCTGCACGGGACGCTTCTGTACACGGCGATGCTCCTGGGGGGAATCTCCCGCAGGAGCTCCTTGCCCTTCTCCGCCGGTTCCGCCTTCTGCCCGCTGTCCGGTTCCCCGGAGAGCTCCGTGGAAAAGACGGGCTCCCATCTCATGTCCTTGGGCAGTTTCGGGAGGGCAAGGGCGCGGTCTTCCCAATGCATGTTCATGGCGAGGTACAGAAAGGCGTCCTCCCCCGGCGCGCCGGATCTGGCATATTTCCCGCACAGCATGATGCCGATATGCCTGACGTTCCCCTCCGTCTGCGCCTGCCAGGCATACTGCCCGTGATAGGACAGGTCCGGATAGCCGCAGGCGATGTAGTCCATCAGCCGGAGCTCCTTCGCCGGGTGCAGAATAGGATTCCGCTTCCGGAACGCCACCAGCATCTTCCAGAACCTATGGAGTTCGGCGTTCTTCCGGATTCCGTTCCAGTCCAGCCACGCCACCGCGTTGTCCTGGCAGTAGGGATTGTTGTTCCCCTTCTGGGAATTCCCGAATTCATCCCCCATGAAGATCAGGGGCGTGGACTGGGCCAGCAGCAGCAGGCACATGGCGTTCTTCATTTGCTTCAGCCGCAGGGCTTTTATGTTCCTCTTCCGGGTGGCTCCCTCCTCACCGCAGTTCCAGCTGCAGTTGTAGTCGCTCCCGTCCTTATTGTCCTCCCCGTTGGCCTCGTTGTGCTTGTAGTCATAGGACACCAGGTCCGCCAGCGTAAAGCCGGAGTAGTTGGTCAGGTAATGAATCGCGCCGGCCTTCCGGGGGATATAGCGCATATGGTAGAGCACGCTGCCCAGCATGTTCCCGTCCCCCTTCAGGAACCTGCGCATGTCGTAATACCAGGCATCATTGTACTCCGCCGCGTGGGGGTACAGGGGCTGCTCCCCTCCGGCGTATATCCTGTCCGTATCGAACCGGCCGTACCAAAGCTTCGTATCCGCCAGGGCCTCGTCCGCGGCCAGCATGTCCACCGGCAGATTCTCCCCCAGCAGATGGAAGCCGTCCACATGGTATTCCAGCACCCAGAAGCACAGGATGTCGAGAATCTCGCTCCGCCTTGCCTCCTCCGGGAAATAGAACTGCATCACCAGCTCCATCCCGTTCTCATGAAGAGCCCTCACCAGCTCTTTGAACTCGCTGCCCCCGTCCCCTGCGGAGGCGTAAGCGGCCTTTGGCGCATAGTAAAACCCTTTCTTGTAGCCCCAGTAGTTCAGCCTGTCCCTTCCGCACGGATTCTCTCCCGGCAGATTCCCGCCATAGGGCACGGCCTGGGGCGGCTCCTCCGCCGCAGAGGCTTCAGCGAATTCATAGGCAGGCTGTAGTTCAATCGTGGTGACTCCAATCTCCTTCAGATAGGGTATCTTCTCTCCGATTCCCGCGAAAGTGCCCCGGTGGGCCACCTGGGAGGAGGCGTGCCTGGTGAAGCCCCTGACATGCATGCAGTAGACAAGCGCCTCATGGTAGGGAATCCGCGGGCAAGCGTCCCCTTTCCAGTCGAAGCCCGGCCTCAGGAACCCCGCTTTCATGTCCTCCGCCTTCCGCTCCTTCCCATAGGGGATCCGCTTCGGGAAGGCCCGGCCCCTCTCGTCCGCCACCGGGCGCTCCCCCTCATAAAAAAGATAGGTGCATGTCTCCGTGTCGATATCTTCCACTGTTCTGCAATAGACATGGCCCACCCTGTCCTCCTCTGTAAAAGGAATCTTCCGCGCCGGCCGGTCCGCGGCCCCATCGTACAGCAGGACGCCGCAGGACGCCGCCCTGGACACAAAGGAAAAACGAACTCCACCGCCCTCTATGTGGGCTCCTAAAGGATACGGTTTCTTCTGCCTACTTTTCTCTGTCATCGCTTCCCCCTCCATATTCCGCACCGATTCGACGTATCTCGCAATGTTTTTCTGTGTCAACATTCTACCACATTATGATGACAATAAAAAGCAAAAAATGAAATTGTCCAAATATTGTGCAAATATTGCCCCTTTTCGCTTGCACTGTAGTACGAAGTTGAGTATAATAGCCTTAGGAATTGTCGGAAAATAACTGATGCAACTTGTTTAGGAGAAAGCCCGGAA
>CAJUFI010000104.1 GCA_910585665.1 uncultured Acetatifactor sp.
ATACGATATCCTGAAGGATGCCGAAAGCTTCTTTACAAAGATAAACGTGCACATCATCCAGTGCGACAGCCAGGTGCAGCAGGATACCAGAATCGCCTGTCAGGAGGATTTGGAGGATTTTCTGGGGAAGGGCAGACTGGCGGGAGGCGGGGCCACGGATTTCCGCCCTGTCTTCGCCTATGTGGAACAGCTGCGGGAGCAGGGGGAATTCGAGAACCTGAAAGGCCTGATCTATTTCACCGACGGCTACGGCGTCTACCCGGAGCGGCCGCCGGAGTACCAGGTCATCTTCGCGTTCCTGGAGGAGGACGAGAACCGAATCCCGGTGCCGCCCTGGAGCATGAAGGTGGTAGTGTGAAGTGTGTAAAGAACTTCTAAGCGGCCAAGAGGGGGCATGGCCCACCTCTGTAGGACTCCCGCCAAGAACTTCTAAACTCTAAACTCGTGAGCGAACAAGTTCGCTTAATAGTCTCACACGAAAGAATGCCCAAGCGAACAGGGTTCACTTTGTGCATGGGCATTCTTTCAGCGCGTTTTTGCGCTTTGGCTTACACTTTTTTGTTTATTGTATGTGCCGTTCAGAACGGCACTGATGCCGTAGGCGGCATGTCTGGAAGGATGCCCGACTGTCTTTTAAGATTTATACCACTGCTCCTGTGCTTCATAGAGCCGTTTGTACCCTCCCTCCCTGGCAATCAGCTCCTCATGGGTGCCCATCTGCACCGCCTCACCGTCCTTCATGACCAGAATCCGGTCCGCCAGCTTCACGGAGCCCAGGCGGTGGGTCACGATGACAGCGGACTTATCCCTGGCGATTTCGGCAAAACGATTATAAATCCTCGTTTCCTCGTATGGGTCAATGGCTGCCGTGGGCTCGTCCAGGATGATCAGGTCATAGCCGCGAAAGAAGCCCCTGGCGATGGCAACGCGCTGCCACTGGCCTCCGGACAGGTCGATGCCGTCGAATTCCCGGGAGAGCATGGTATCATAGCCCTGTGGAAACGCGCCGGGTTCCGTCCCCGCCATGGCGCATACGCTGTCCAGCCGGGCTTTTCCGGATTCCGCGCCGGGATTGCTGATGACGATATTCTCGGCCAGGGTCATCTGGTAGCGCTGGAATTTCTGAAATACCGCGGAGGTTCGGCATGTGAGGGCATCCATGGCAAGCTTTTTGGTGTCAACGCCGTTTTTCTTTACCGTGCCCTCCGTGGGCAGGTAGAGCCCGGCAATCAGGCGGATCAGGGTGGATTTCCCGGAGCCGTTCTCACCCACCACCGCCAGGGTCTCTCCCCTGTGCAGCGTCAGGCTCACGTTCTTTACAGCATACTTTATCTGTTCTGGGGTTCCGCCCTCCTTTTTTCCGGCTGGATAGGCAAAGCTTACATTCTCCAGCACCATATCCCCCCAGCCCGGCGCGTCATGGCGCTGCCCGGCCCGTTCCTCCATGGCCAGGAAATTCAGGTAGTTGCGGATGGAGCCTGTGTTCGCGGCCATCTCTCCTATATGGCTGCAGACCACCTCCTCCATGATGTCGTACAGCATGCCGATGGAATTGAAGACCGCCGCGAAAGCCCCCACCGTCACCTCCCGTTTCATCAGGGCGTCATACAGCATCCAGAGGATGACGCAGTATCCCGCTACAGTAACGATGCGGGTGGAGAGCTCGAACAGATTTGATTTCATGGTGGCCTTGAACTTCAGCTTCTGCAGGCAGGCAAGGGTCTCCTGATACAGCTTCTTAAAGTAGGAGAAGCCTCCCAGGATGCGGGTTTCCTTGAAATACTCCCGGCCTGCCATGCAGGTCTCATAGTATTCGTATTCCCTGCGGACCGGGGCCGAGGCGTCCTCCAGACGGGAGAAGGCCTTCACCCGGATAAGCTGCGCCAGAGCGGTGGGCAGAAAGATGATGACAATGGCGCTGGCCAAAATCGGTTTCAGGGAAAAGAGATACCAACCCATAAAAACGAAATAGGGAACATAAAAGGTCAGTATCGCGATTATATCAGAGACGTACCAGAAAGCGGCGTCCTTCCCCTGCTCCGCCTTATTGATGTCATCCAGCTTTTCCGTGTCCTCAAAGACAGCAGGGTCCAGCCGGGCGATTTTCCTCTGGATGGCCATGGACAGATGGGCGCCTACCTTGCCGTCCACCACGTCCGGCAGAAAATTGCCCACGCCGTTAAGCACCTGACAGGCCACATTGGTGATGCCCAGCAGCGTCAGCGCGAGAAAGGCCTGCCCGATTCCGACCCTTCCCCCCCGCCGCGTCCACCGCCCTGTCGAAAAAGCGCTGCTGCATCATGGTCACTACGCCGAAGGAGACGCCGTGGAGAACGGCCACCACCATGCTTGCTATGAACAGAAAGGGCGCTGCTTTTATCATCACCGGCAGAAGCTTTCCGAAAGCGCCTGCCATAGTCCTCTCTTTTTTCGTCCCGTTTTGTCTTTTCATTGATACCAGCTCCTCTGCGCCTCATACATAGAGGCATAAATGCCCTTCTGGGAGAGCAGACATTCATGATTCCCCTGTTCCGCCACCTTCCCGCCGTCCACCACAATGATCTCATCCGCCAGGCGGGCGGCGCCCAGCCTGTGGGTGATGAAAATCGTGGATTTCCCGGCGCTGATTTTGCCGAATATTTCATAGATGCCGCTCTCCGCCACCGGATCCAAAGCCGCCGTGGGCTCGTCCAGGATCTGTACCGCCGCCGGATTGTACAGGGCCCTGGCGATGACCAGGCGCTGCCACTGCCCCCCGGAGAGGTCCACGCCCTGTTCCTTTATTTTGCCCAGAGGGGTCTCCATGCCCCGGGGCAGTCCGGCAATCGTCTGGCCAAGGCCCATTGCCTCCGCGGCTTCACGGATCTTCGTCTGATCCTTTTGGAGCACGTTCCCCAGGGCGATATTGTCCTCCAGGGATATCTGATATCTGGCGAAATCCTGATAGACCACGGAGAAGAACGCCTTCAAATCCGCCTGGCTGTAGGTTCTCAGCTCCCTGTCGTTAAGCAGGATTTCCCCTTCGTAATTGTCATACAGGCCGGTCAGAAGCTTGGTCAGCGTGGTCTTTCCGGCTCCGTTGATGCCCACGAAGGCATAATGCCTGCCGCGTTCCAGGCGAAGGCTGAAATCCTTCAAGATATCCCTCTCCGTGCCCGGATACCGGAAGGATACCTGGCGAAACTCCAGGCTTTCGAAAGGGATTCCGGCGCCGGGCAGGTCCAGGGCTCCGGGGGTTTCGGACAGGGCGCAGAAGGCGGTCAGGTCCTTGCAGTATTCCAGGTTCTGGGCGATTTTGTTCATGGTGTCGGACAGCTCCCAGGACATCATCTGGATCAGGTTCAGGGTGGAGGACTGCCGGTTCACCTTTTCCGTATAGCCGAAAAGGGCCCTTTCCTCTACATTTTCCCGCCCCTGCAGCACGCTCTTTAGGTAGTCCGCCCTGCGGCGGTGCTTTGAAATGCAAATCGGTAGATTGTTTGTGCTGATTGTGCTGACTGTGTCGGCATTTTTGAAAGTGTGGAAAGGCTTTCGGCATTTCTACAGTCTGCTTAAGTCCTATAAGGATTGGCGTTTGCTAGAATGGATTGGAAGCCGCAGGGGAATTCATTATGAGGATGCTGGGCTGGCCGCTATCCTCAGCGCGGGGCATGGCTATGACGGAGGCGACAGAACGGCCGCCCGGGAGCGTTCTACAGGCTTTCTCAAGGAGAGGGCTTCTTGCCTGTAAGGTTTCAGGTTTGCGCCTCATAGGTATAGTTCGGGATGCGCAGTTCCCGGTAGAGCTCCGCCCTGACATCCATGTCCCGCACGGCCAGCTTCGCTTCATCGTCCCGCCCCTGGTCGTACAGGGTTTCCAGCAGCAGGGTCAGCTTTGCTTCGCCTGATGCCTCGCCAAGCGCCTTGCCCCTTGCCTCTCCGCGCGCTTCCAATAAATCGATATATTCACACATGATAATATCCTCCTGTGGCTGTTTTTCCAAAAGCTTTTCCGCCTGTTCCCGGAACCTTCCGTCCCCAGTGATGGCCTCCATCATGTCGCAGAGCGCCTCCAGGTGGACGATCCTCTGTCCCCTGCGGCCATCGAAGCTGCCCTCGTTGAGATAGTCCACCACGAACCCCATGTCGCTGACGAACCTTTTCCGGATCTCTGGGGACAGGCTGTTCATGCGGTAGATCGTCATATGGATGTCGTCCACCAGCCGCAGCTCTTCTGGCGGCACGCCGTTCTGTGCCAGAAGCGCAGGGAGGCTCTGAGGGATGCGGCTGGCCTTCCCGGTCCAGGCAAGGACGATGCCGATCACCGCGTATACGGGGGCGCTGCTTTCCAACTGTTGCCTGTAGGCACCGCCCTGGTAGGAGATGTTCCGTAGGATCTGCCGCTCCCTGGGCTGGGTCTCGTTCTCGATGATGTACTGGGCGATGATGCCGCATGGCCCCACCAGGTAGCGGCTGGCGTCGCAGAACTGGTTATGGGGCTTCGGCGTCCGATAGAAGCTCTCCGTGGGGGCGGGCTTCGTATTCTCCGGCCGCAGCCGTTGCCTTCCGCCGTATGCCAATGCGTTGATGCAATCCGCAAAGACATCGGCGTAGGACATCAGGATTTTTTCGGTGACGTCTTTTTCTGCCATAGTTTCCTCCCGTTTGGTCTTGTCCGGGAGTTCCTGAAAACCCCCGCTGGTTGTTTTGAAATAGAAGCAGGAATTTTCTGATTGGTAGGAAAGATAGATGGAATCATAGAACAATCCTGGATGAAAATCTGCTCTGCTTTTACCATAGCACATAACGGGAATTTTTTCAATCATTTTTTTGACAGAGGGCTCCTGCCCATGGTAAACTGAAAAAACAAGAACGAATGGATTCGGTGAGGAAATAGGATGCTGAGATTACAACCGCATGGAATAGAAATTGGCTCGATTTTGGTAATTGAGAGAGGGAATCAAGATACAATTTGTCGTGGAAGTGAAAGAAGGAGTATATGGTTATGGTATTACTGTCAAAGGATGAGATTATCAATTTGATAGATGAGATAACAAAATGCGGAAATAAAAGCGAGGAAGAGATTGACGGATTGATTGAAAAACTAGAACAGGGTGTACTTGACCCTCAAATTTCCGATTACATATTTTGGAGTGAAATGTCTCCGGAAGAAATCGCAGACAAAGCATTGAGATATAAGCCAATAGAATTATGATTTATACATCGGGAGCGCTTTCACGAAAAGGAGTAAATATAAGATACCAGGAGAAGACAATGGAAAAAGCGAATAATCTTTTAAGACAGGCAGGGTATTATGAGGAGAGAAGGGTGGATATTTCCGATATATTAGAAATGTATGAAAAATATGGTTATCACTGCAACGATGCCCAGGAAGCGTTCATGGCGCATTACGCAGGGTTAGAAATTCATTATAATCATCCTATGTGGAATCAGGATATACTTCTCAGATTAGACCCCATAAAGGCTCAAAGCATGATTACGATGGATGTAGTGGAAGAGTATATGAAATTTCTGCAGGATGATTTACTGATAATCGGAGATATCGAAAGAGAGCATATGACCCTTTTTTTATCGGAAAAGGGATATTATTTCGGGGCATATGATGATTGCCTTATAGATTTCGGGGACGACTTTGAAGCCATGCTTCATAAGCTGGCATCTGGCGAAAGGGGCAAATTGCAAATCGTAAGCCTATAGGAAAAAAATCCGTTTCGCGGACTTGACTATAGAAGAAAGGATGTTAGGAAGATAATAATCATGGAAGAGCAGTTGATAGAGTATTGGAGATCAGCCGGAAAAGAAATCAGTATATTGCCGGAGGATGAGAAGGAAAAAATGTGGGACGCAATCAGGAAAAAATATTTAAGACCTGGTGTCCACATAGGCTATTCGATATGCGATGCCTTAAATTGCTCTTTGGCTTCCAGCATGGGAGGGGCAGATTCCTGGCGATGTATCGGAGATTTTATGAAAGAGAATACGGTGATTTTGTTTTTCAATAAAGATTGGGGAGGCGAATTTTACGAGATAGAAAATGGACGAATGTTCGTTCCGTTTTATGATGAGGAGTGCGGGGGAATAGAGTTTTATATAACGGATTCGGAGGCCAGTTTTCTGTTAGCATATAACGAGGCACAGTGCTTGATTGCTATGGGAACGGCCGCAGACTGGCTTGAGGGGTATAAGGCCAGATGTCAGGAGTAGATTTCTTTTCCCGGAAAATCCAAATCTGAAGATGGCGCTATCGTTTAGGAGGATAAAATGAGAATACTGAACTTAATCGAAAACACAGAGGGCACCACAGGCTGCCTGTGCGAACACGGCCTGAGCTTCTACATCGAGGCAGGAGGGCACAAGATTCTGGCGGACACAGGGGCCTCAGGAGCCTTTCTCACCAACGCGGAGAAGCTGGGCATCGACCTGAGCCAGGTGGATACCGTGATTGTCAGCCACGGGCATTATGACCATGCCGGAGGGCTCCTGGCCTTTGCGGAGCGCAACAGAGAGGCCCGGATATGGATCAACCGCCTGGCCGCGGAACCCTATTACCATAAAAACAATACTATGGAGAGATACATCGGCATGGATCCGCGGATCAAGGCTTTGCCCCAGGTGGAATGGGTGGAGGGAGACCGGACGATTGACCAGGGAATCTTTCTCTTCGGCAAGGCCCTTGGGCGGCGGCTGTGGCCCGGCGGCAACCGGGAGCTGATGCGGAAGACAGGAGAGGGATTCCTGCAGGATGATTTCCTCCATGAGCAGTACCTTGTCCTGGAGGAGAGGGGAAAACGGGTGCTGATTTCCGGCTGCGCCCACAACGGCATCCTGAACATTCTGGACAGATACCGGGAAATCTATGGAGAAGAACCGGATGTAGTCATCAGCGGCTTCCACATGAGCAGGAAGTCCGATTACAGCCAGGCGGATTACGCCCTGATCAGGGACACCGCCAGGGAACTGCAGAAGCTCCGCACCCGCTTTTTCACCGGGCACTGCACAGGAGAGCTGCCCTATCAGATTCTGAGGGAGATCATGGGAGAGCAGATCGCCTATGTCCACAGCGGGGAGGAGATCCTGCTGGAGGACATGTGACACAGGGCAAGAGCCACAAAGCTTAGGAATTGTCGGAAAATAACTGCTGCAATTGCTTCAGGCAAAAGCCCGGAAATACAATAAAAATTGCCATAAACTTGCAGCAGTTATTTGTAGACACTTCCTTACCATCGCGGAGAACGCCGTATGGATAAGCCGTAAAACGCATAAGCCAGAAAGCAAAAACACGGAGATCGACATGAACATAAAACAGGCAAAGGAATATATCGAGAACACAGTCAGGCTTTACCTGAAAAAGGACGAATTCGGAGAATACAGGATACCTCCGGTGCGCCAG
>CAJUFI010000105.1 GCA_910585665.1 uncultured Acetatifactor sp.
ACAATAAAAATTGCCATAAACTTGCAGCAGTTATTTGTAGACAATTCCTTACGATGGCGCTTGTAGTGAAATTTGCCTGCCTTGCGTTAGGGGCTGTGGGCATTGCGAATATGTATCTGGCGATTTTCGCAGATGTAGGCGTTATGATTCTTGCTGTGCTGAATGCAATCCGTTGTCTGTTTGTGAAAAAACTGTAAGGAAGGCTGAATGCGGCGGTTTCTGCGGAGGAAAGTTTGCTGGCATTATCAGGCAGAATAGTTGCATGAAGCTTGACAAATGCCTGTCAAGCTGTTGCAGGGATTGTCCTTTGAGGTTTCGGCAGTAGGTAAAAAATTCGCTTCACGTAGGAAGTATGCCGGTTCAGGCGGTATTGCCATAAGCTGACGAAGAAGACGGAAAGAGACACAGGGCGCTGAAGCAGAATGTGAAAAAGCAATAAATGATAATAAATCAGCAAGTCATGGGAAGTTTTCCGCGAATAGAAATGTTATTATATAAGAGAGATAATTTCACAAGGCGCAATAGACGCCGGCCGGAAATTAGCACGGAAGTTTCAGCAGGTCTATCCGGCATGCGGACAGTTTTTTGACATGACGTAAAAAAGTCTGTCTCTAAGAAATGGCGATAACTAATTTAAAACAGCGTCTGCCCATGCCTTGGAGCTGTGCGGAGCAGACGCGGAACTGGAAGAGGAGGATTGGACAATGAGTAGTTGTGTGGACAAAGATTTGCTGCCGCAGGTAAAAATCGGCATCGTAGCGGTGAGCCGGGACTGCTTTCCCGAGAGCCTGTCCGTGAACAGGAGGAAAGCACTGATGGAGGCCTACACCGCGAAGTATGGCGCAGACGCCGTCTATGAGTGCCCTGTGTGCATTGTGGAGAGCGAAATCCATATGGTACAGGCTCTGGAGGACATCAGGGCAAAGGGCTGCAATGCCCTCTGCGTGTATCTGGGGAATTTCGGCCCGGAGATATCAGAGACCCTTCTGGCCAGGCATTTTGACGGTCCGGCCATGTTCATCGCGGCGGCGGAAGAGAGCCAGGACAATCTGGTGGGCGGCCGGGGGGATGCCTACTGCGGGATGCTGAATGCCAGCTATAATCTGAAGCTGCGCAATGTGAAAGCCTATATTCCAGAGAATCCTGTGGGGACCGCGGCGGAGTGCGCGGACAGGATCCACGAGTTCCTTCCCATCGCAAGGGCGATCATCGGGTTAAGGGGATTGAAGATCATTTCCTTCGGCCCCAGACCGCTGAACTTCCTTGCCTGTAACGCGCCCATCAAGCAGCTTTACAATCTGGGCGTGGAGATTGAGGAGAACTCGGAGCTTGACCTGTTCGAAGCTTTCAAGAAGCATGAAGGGGATGAACGGATTCCCGGGAAGGTCAGGGAAATGGAAGAGGAGCTTGGGGCAGGCAATCAGAAGCCTGAAATTCTGCCCAAACTGGCCCAGTATGAGCTGACCCTCCTTGACTGGGTGGAAGCGCATAAAGGGTATCGGAAATATGTGGCCATTGCCGGAAAATGCTGGCCCGCGTTCCAGACCCAGTTCGGCTTCGTGCCCTGCTATGTGAACAGCCGTCTCACCGGCATGGGCATCCCTGTGTCCTGTGAGGTCGATATTTACGGATGCTTGAGCGAGTTCATCGGCGCCTGCGTCAGCGAAGACGCGGTGACCTTGCTGGACATCAACAATACGGTGCCTGATGATATGTATGAAGAGGCCATTCAGGGGAAATACAGCTATACCCATGACGACACCTTCATGGGCTTCCACTGCGGCAACACCAGTTCCAGGAAACTCGCTTCCTGCAGCATGAAGTACCAGATGATCATGGCGCGGACGCTGCCGGAGGAGGTGACCCAGGGCACCCTGGAAGGGGACATCGTCCCTGGAGAGATCACTTTCTATCGCCTTCAGTCTACCGCGGACTGCAGGCTGCGGGCCTATATCGCCCAGGGAGAGATTCTTCCCGTTGCGACCAAATCTTTTGGCGGCATCGGCGTATTTGCCATTCCGGAGATGGGAAGGTTTTATCGCCATGTGCTGATCGAGAAGAACTATCCCCACCACGGCGCGGTGGCGTTCGGACATTTCGGGAAGGCCCTTTTCGAAGTGTTCAAGTACATCGGCGTCCCAGTGGAGGACTTGAATTTCAACCAGCCCAGGGGGATGATGTACCCTACGGAAAATCCTTTTGGGTAAGGCGGATTCGCAGCGATAAAGACGGAGGAAAAGATGGGTAATTCAGAGGGACCGAGAGCGCCCAGAGACCCTGCGGCAAAGCGGAGGGGCTTCTATATAATGCGCGGGAAGCAGATAGCCGGTTCCCCGCAGCCGGACGGAAGGGGCATTCAGTATATTTACCTGGATGGAGAAAGGCTTGTAAGCTTTGCCCGGATTGCGGGAAACATCACGGAGGAAGGAATTCTGGGGCTTCTGCGCAGGGCGGAGGGATTCCGCAGGCTGGTGCACAGCATCGGCGTGACGATAGAGATGACGGAAGGGGAGAGCGGGACGGCAGAGTTTGTCTTTCAGATGTACGGAAGGAAAGAGGACGGCGCCTCCGGAACCGAAATAAAAGAGGACATACCTGCGGACGGTATGGAAAGAATCCTGGAGCTGGACAAGTATGAATGGTCTGAGGCGGACGATGTGCCCGGACAGATGCGTTTTGTGCTTCCCCAGGCCGGAAGCCTGGCGCTTGCGTCTGTGAAGCTTTATCTTCGGGACGGCTATAGTGTACCGGAGGAAGCCGAGGAGGAGACCGTCGATCTGGGAACGGCAGCTTACCGTGAAATGCTGGAGAGATCCCTGATGCAGACGGGAAATCCCGCAAGGCTCCAGAAAGCCATTGGCAGGGCCAGGCAGGGCGAAGACGTGACGGTAGCCTTTATCGGCGGCTCCATCACCCAGGGGGCGGGGGCGGTTCCCATCCACACGGAATGTTATGCCTATAAAACATTTGAAAACTTCTGCAGCCTTGCGGGGAGAGGGACAGAAGAGAACATTCATTATGTGAAAGCCGGAGTGGGCGGAACCCCGTCCGAACTGGGGATGCTGCGCTATGAGAGGGATGTGCTCCGGGACGGCACCGTGGAACCGGATGTGGCAGTGGTGGAATTCGCGGTCAACGACGGAGGGGACGAGACCGGCGGGGAATGCTATGATTCATTGGTCAGGAAGATTCTGTCGGCCCCGAACGCTCCGGCTGTGATTCTCCTGTTCGCCGTGTTTGCCGATGACTGGAATCTGCAGGAGAGATTGAGGCCGGTGGGCGAAGCGTACGACCTGCCGATGGTAAGCATACGGGATGCCGTTGTAGAGCAATTCGGCAAAAAGGCCGGGACAGGAAAGGTGTTCAGCAAAGCCGCATTTTTTTATGACTGTTATCACCCCTCCAATCTGGGGCACCGGGTGATGGCGGACTGCGTTGCGCATCTGCTTCGAACTGTGGATGCAATGCCGACGGCAGAGGATTGCCTGCGGTTGGAGGAGAGAAAGCCGCCTTTGGGAGGAGAGTTTGAAGCTGTAAAGTTGTTTGACAGAAACTCCGGGGAAGGGGATATTCAGGTGGACTGCGGAAGCTTTTTCCACAGGGATGAGGAACTGCAGGCGGTGGAGATGGACAGGGATCTGATTCCCACGAAAGAATTTCCCTATAACTGGATGCACAGGGCGGGGGAAAAAGCGTTTTCCATGGATATCACCTGCAGCGCGCTGTTCCTGATCTATAAAGATTCCGGCAGCAGTGATGTGGGACGTGCAGAGGTTCTGGTGGACGGGGAAAAGGTGCTTACGGCAGACCCCCATATAAACGGATGGATCCACTGCAATGCGGCAATCTGTTTCCGGGGCAGGGAGCGCGGAAGACACCATGTAGAGATACACATGGTTCCGGGGGAGGAAGAGAAGGAATTTACGATTTTGGGATTTGGATATGTCAGATAGTGAGAAACAGTGCGACAGGGAATTATGGTTAGGAACTGCCGGAAAATAAAGGATGCGACTTGTTTGCAAGAAAGCCCGGTTACAGGGAAAACGGCTATAAACTCGCATCAGTTATTTGCGGCCGATTCCTTATGCAGGGAGGTAAGACGGGAATGGCGTATTTGTTATGTTATACGAGGCAGCCAGTCAATGAGCAGATATACGACCCTAAGTTGGCATATAGCGTGCATCTTGCAGTCAGCGAAGATGGTGCGCAGTATTGTCCGCTGAATCATAACAGCGGCGTGCTGTTCGCGAAAGCTACGGAGAACCAAGACGGTTCCTTGAACGCGAAGAGTCTGAAAAATCCATGGATATTCCCGCTTCCTGACGGAAGATACGGGATAGCTGCCATCCGCGTAGAGGGGGATGGAGAAGCGGACGAAGAAAGCAGGGGGAGCGTTCTGCTTTTTCAAACGGATAATCTGACGGAATATCGTGAACTTGGGCTGTTGGAGCTCGGAGCGGAGCATATAGAGCGGGTTGCCTGTACCTATCTGCCGGAGAAGGGCACGATACGGGTTATCTGGCAGGAACTGTCCGGCGGGTGTTACCTGTCGGAGATAAGGGACATGGAAGAGCGCAGGCTGCTTTCGAATCCGGTGTGCTGTGAGGACGCCTTTGGCTCTTGTATCGGAAATCTGCCCACAGAGCTCCGGATAGAGGGGGCTCTGCCGCAGAATGTCGTTGAGATCCCGGGAGAAACGGCAGACAGGCTGTGCAAAAGGCTGCTGACACCTGTGAATATCGGAATTACGTTTCCGGAACAGGTGGAAGTATCCGGCCTGCATGAACTGGAACGGTATCGGGCAAAGGCCTGTTACAGCGATGGAAGCAGCGTGGAAAAACGGGTCGACTGGGATTTATCGAAAGTGGATTTTAAGAAAAAAGGGACCTACGCCATTACCGGGAAGGTGCATCAGGACCATTACGCGTTTCCTGTTGCTTACAATTGTGCAGACCCATGTGTCGGTAGATGGAATGGGAAATACTATTTTATTGCGACCAATGACGCAGACGGGAATCATACGCTGTACATCCGGGAAGCGGATACGATTCCGGAACTTGTGGATGCCAGGGAGCATCTGCTTTTGGACTCAGAGACCTATCCGGGAATAGGCGGATTGCTGTGGGCGCCGGAGTTCCATGAGATAGAGGGCAGGCTCTATATTTTCCATGCGGCTACACCGGGAGAGTTTTTCTGTGAGGAAAGCCATGTCATGGAACTGAAAGAAGGGGGGAACCCCATATGCCGGGAGGACTGGTCGGCACCGAGGCGGGTGGTTCGAAGGGACGGCACGGATATCTGTGAAGCCGGGAAAGAGATTACTCTGGATATGACCTGTTTTGCGTGGCAGAAGGAATATTTTGCAGTGTGGTCTCAGCGGCAGTTCCTTCCGAAGGATTTGGGCGCCTGGCTGTATATCGCGAAGCTGAATCCGAAGGAACCCTGGAAATTAAGTACGGATCCGGTGGTTTTGTCAAAACCTGAATACGGATGGGCGAACAACCATACTTTTGTAGACGAAGGACCGTTTGCTCTGCCACGGGAGGACAGACTGTATCTGACGTTTTCCAGCGCTGCCGTAGACACGTCCTATGTGGTAGGGCTGCTTGCCATAGAAAAGGGAAAGGACCTGCTGGATGCGCGGAACTGGCGGAAAAAGAATTACCCGATTCTGACATCCCGAAGCGTGGAGGGAGAATATGGAACGGGGCACAACGCTTATGTGACAGACGAGGAGGGGACGGTATGGAATACTTATCATGCCAGGCCCGGTGTGGACGGCGCGCGCAGCAGCGGCATCAGAAGAGTGCATTTTAACGCGGAAGGAGAGCCTGTCCTGGATATGACAGAAGAGATGGATGTAAAAGAAGGATACAGGTATGTGAATACCAGGTTAGTTGTAAGTTCAAAAGCAGATTGAGCGGCAATGGGGCTGGGCTTGAAGGAGTCACAGCCCCATTCCGCTTTTCGCCCTGTATTCGGTGGGCGTGCAATGCTTTATCTGTTTGAACAGGCGGTTAAAGGTGGAGAGGCTGGCGTAGCCGGAACGCAGGGCTATCTCCGTTATGGAAAGGTCGGGGGCAGCCAACAGTTCCTCGGCAGCTTTTAAGCGCCTGTGGTTCAGGTACTCATTGAAGGTCAGGGAAGTATATTGCTTGAACAATCGGGAGAAATGGAATTTGCTGAATCCTGCCAGAGCGGCCACGTTCTCCAGATTCAGGTCTTCCGTATAATGGGTGTCGATGTAATTCAGTATATTGCTGAACTTTTTCGCGTACTCCCTTTGCTTGGGTATGCCGATATTGGAAAACAGATCGTGTTTCTGAAGGTAATTCTGCCCAAGTTTCACAAAGAGATTCAGCAGCAGCGAATATATCTTCAGCTCCGCAAATTCATTCTGGCGGAAATATTCATCTTTTATCTGCATCAGTGTATCATGAGTGGCATCGTATGCCTGGGGATAGGCATCCCGGGTTATGTAAAGAGGCTGCAGCAGCAAAGGCTGAAGACCGGAAAAGCTCTTCAGCTTTGTGATCATGGTCATATCAAAGAGGAAAATAAAGCGTTTCCCATTCTCCGGGGCTGTGAGCGAATGAATCTCGCTCATGGGGATCACGAGGATTTCATCGGGCTGGATGTGGTAAAAAGCATTGTTCACATCTGCGTCATAATAATTCTCCAGCGGCAGGATGATTTCCATGGCGGTATGCCAATGGGGGCCATAGCAATCATTCTGTTCGTTGTACCAGATGCGGACAGTGGCATTCTTATGGAACTGGATGATTTCATGTGTGTCAGTCAGTTCACGGTTTCCGGCCCAGTCGTGGTTTGCCTCATAATAATCAAAATCATCTTTTCTCGTTGTCGGTATACTCATACGCACTGTGCTCCTACTGTTTGATTGCCAGTTCCTTAACGCTGAGATGTGCGCATATTGAATTGTACCCCTTGTCAAGGACATTTTTGATTTTTAGTATCCGTCATTTTAGACACATACCGCTTTTCGTACCACGTAACTGGACATATCGCTTTTTTGCAGTTTTGGCGCTCTATTGTTTGTAGTTTGTTTATGGCATATGGTGCCAGGGAACCGACAGCTTCCGCCACCCTTGACAGTCCCCCAAAGGGATGTCGTCAGCCAGTCACCGACGGCGACGAACTCAGGAACAGATATTTACGATACGGCCGCCGTCGGATCGGTAAGCGTAACATCCCTTTGAAGTGCTATAATAGAGTTGTAACGGGAGTGGCTAATGAAGTATAATTAAAA
>CAJUFI010000106.1 GCA_910585665.1 uncultured Acetatifactor sp.
TTTTGGGGGTCGGTCTGCTCCTAAAGATTATGGTGCTAACTTCTAAACACGGGCCCACTCAGGCCTGGGGAACAATGTGGCGGCGCTGGAGCACGCCAAGCGGGCCTCTGCCATGGAGCCGGACAATATGGATTACCGCAGCCTGGTGCAACAGTTCGAGAACGGCGGCAGCTGGTATGAGCAGAGGCGGGCCCAGTACGGGTATCCAACGGTGGGCGTGGGCAATCTCTGCGCCAGGTGGCTGTGCACCTTCATGATGTGCAATATGTGCTGCTTCGGGGGTGGCTGCTGCGGAGGGCATGGGATGTATTACTATTAGCGGCTTCCGGCCCGGAGCAGGGAAGATTTCAAGGGAGTTTTATCGTACTTATAATTTCATATAATTTGCCTGTTCAATGGTATTGACAAAAGAGAACGGATGTTCTAAACTATATGGTATAAGAACATCTGTTCTGTTCCAGGAAGGAGATTGACATGAAGAGAGGGATGGGCAGAGAAGCAGTGAAAGCCGTAGAGGGAGACTGTTCATCGTCCGCTGGGGCTTATTTTGTTTCCGGAGTCGGCGAAGAGGGCAGGGAGGACAGGCCTCTGGCTTTCCGAAAGCGCCTGTGGATGTGGATCAGGGCGGCGGCATCAGAGATGAAGAACCAACTTTTGCTGGATGAATGAAAGGAATCGCATGACATTTGGAGCAAATAGGGGTATACTCTCTTTATGGATACAAATCAGAAAGGAGCTTCCAACATGTCATTTATTCCAAGACCACATGAGATATATCAGCATTTTAAAGGGAACCTGTACCAGGTGACTGCCATCGCAGAGCACACAGAGACAGGAGAGCAGCTGGTCATCTACCAGGACCTATACGACCAGTCCAGGATATATGCCAGGCCGCTGCTCATGTTCATAAGCAAAGTAGACCGGGATAAGTATCCTGACGCGGAGCAGGAGTTCCGCTTCCAGCTGCAGGGCCCGGAAGCCGGGCGGCAGAAGGCCCAGTTCCAGGAGGCTGCGGAAGGGAAAAGGACGGACGCGCCGGGGAGCGCGGCCTATATGACAGGAGCGGAGGGAAAGGAAGGACCGGTGCAGAAGGCGGGGCAGGCTGACGGTTCCGGGCTTACGGGAGACGGACTGTCCGCGCAGGAGGAAGAAGTGCCTGACCTTGACCCGTTCGTGCTGGAATTCCTGGACTCCGACAGCTATGAACAGAGATTGAACATCCTGGCAGGACTCCACCATAGAATTACGGACGAGATGATCACTACCATGGCCATCGCCTGTGACATAGAGATCGATGACGGCGATATCGAGGAGAGGTACGAGGCGCTGAAGACCTGCCTGCTGACGCTGGAGAGATATGAGTGCAATCGCCTGAGATGACAGGACGGCTCCCTTTGAGATGCGGGGCCGCTGCATCAAGGGGCTTTGCGCGCCGCGGCCCGGAGGCCGGGCGGCGACTGCAGGCCGGAGGCAGAGCGGCGGAAGCGCTGCAAAAGGCAAGGCCGGAGCGGTGGACACAGCATGGAAAGGAGCGGCATTATGGCATATCAGCTTGACAGGAAAATGGTGATAGGGGTCTCTTCCAGGGCCCTGTTCGATTTGACCGTGGAGAACGAGATTTTTGAAAAGGAGGGCCTGGAGGCGTACTGCAGCTATCAGGTGGAGCATGAGCAGGAAATCTTAAGGCCGGGACCGGGTTTTGGACTGATCGAGTCTCTGCTGGAACTGAACCGGTACAGTCCTGAGGGAAATCTGGTGGAGGTCATCATCATGTCCCGCAACAGCCCGGACTCCTCCCTTCGGGTATTCAATGCCATCGCCCATTACGGCCTGGACATCACAAGGTCGGTGCTGGTGAGCGGCGCGGCGCTGGCCCCTTATCTGGCGGCGTTCCACACGGATCTCTTCCTGTCGGCCTATGAGGACGATGTGCAGAGCGCCATCGACAGCGGCATAGCGGCGGGCATCATCTGTACGGAGCAAAAGGTTCACGACATTTCGGCCAGGGCCCACGGACAGCGGGCGCAGAACGTATCGGCACAGACGGAAGAGAAGTCGGCGGCCCAGGTGATTCCCATGCAGGTGAACGCTGCCCCTGGCGGGAGAAATCGAAAGGGCGGGAAATGCCAGATTCGGATTGCGTTTGACGGGGACGCGGTGCTTTTTGCGGACGAATCGGAGATGATATTCAAGGAAAAGGGGCTGAGGGCCTTTGAGGAGAATGAGCGGGCCCGGGCCAGAGAACCCCTCGCGGAAGGACCCTTCGCGCAGTTCCTGAAAAAGCTGTCGAATCTGCAGAAGGAGCTTGGCACCCAGGACTGTCCTATCCGGACGGCGCTGGTGACGTCACGGAGCGCGCCTGCCCACGAGCGCGTCATCCGCACCATGAGGGCATGGAACGTGCGGGTGGATGAGGCCTTCTTTCTGGGCGGTCTGGAGAAGCGGGAGGTGCTGAAGGCTTTCGGCGCGCAGATATTTTTTGACGACCAATCGATACATACCGCCAGCGCGGCCCAGGCCGTCCCCGCCGCCAGGGTGCCCTACTGTAAAGGAAACCGGGAGCTGTCCTGACGGGAGCCGGCGGAATCAGAACTATGATAAGGAGAACAGATTTTCTCAAGATGGAATACAGGGATATTACAACAGGGCGTTTCCTGGAGCGCCCCAACAGATTCATTGCCAGAGTGGAGATTGAAGCCCAGGACGGGACGAGGCGAGTGGAGACCGTCCATGTGAAGAATACAGGCAGATGCCGGGAACTGCTCCAGAGGGGCGCGACAGTCTATCTGGAGAAAAGCCACAATCCAGCCCGCTCCACAGCCTACGACTTGGTGGCGGTGGAAAAGGGGGAGCGGCTGGTGAAC
The DNA here is from genome assembly GCA_910585665.1 of uncultured Acetatifactor sp. Lineage (GTDB taxonomy): Bacteria > Bacillota > Clostridia > Lachnospirales > Lachnospiraceae > Acetatifactor. Next base: position 2,865 of record CAJUFI010000106.1, read on the forward strand.
ATGGACTCCCAGGCGCCTAATAAAGCGGTGGAAGAATGGCTGCGCGGCGGAGGGCTTTTCGCCGACGCGGCTTTGGTGCGCCCGGAGGCCAGGTACGGCAATTCCCGATTTGATTTTTATATAGAGACGGCGGAAGAGAAGATTTTCATGGAAGTCAAAGGCGTCACGCTGGAGGAGGACGGCGTGGTGCGGTTCCCGGACGCGCCGTCCGAGAGGGCGGTGAAGCATGTGGAGGAGCTGATTGCCGCCGGGCGAGAGGGGTATCGTGTCCTTGTGATGTTCGTAGTACAGATGGAGAATGTCAGATATTTTACGCCTAACCGTGATACTCATCCGGAATTCGCGGCTGCCCTGTGCAGGGCAGCCCGGGAAGGGGTGGAGATACTGGCTTATGACTGCCTGGTCAGGCCGGGATTCATGATTGTGAACCGGCCTGTGCCCGTGGCGCTGTCCCAGGGCGACGAGCCGAAAATTAATGAAACATTAAGGAAAACCTCAGGAAAGTATAAGCTTGGGAATATATGCAAACCGCTCCTGACATGGTATGATAAGAACAGGCGGATTTTGCCATGGCGGGAGATGCCTACGCCCTACCGTGTATGGGTGTCCGAAATCATGCTGCAGCAGACCCGGGTAGAGGCCGTGAAGCCATATTTCCAGCGTTTCATGGAGGCATTGCCGGACATCAGGGCGCTGGCCGAGGTGAAGGAGGAGATGCTCCTGAAGCTTTGGGAGGGCCTGGGCTACTACAACCGCGCCCGCAATCTGCAGAAAGCGGCAATCCAGGTACAGCGGGACTACGGCGGCGAGATGCCGGATACTTACGAGGAGCTGCTGAAACTCACCGGTATCGGAAGCTATACCGCAGGGGCCATCGCCTCCATCGCTTTCGGACGTCCGGTGCCTGCGGTGGACGGAAATGTGCTGCGGGTGATGTCCAGGCTGAGGCAGGACGGACGGCTCATTGACGACGCAAAGGTGAAGGCGGCGGTGGAGCGCGACTTAAAGGAAATCATGCCGCCTGACCGCCCGGGGGATTTCAACCAGGCCATGATGGAAATCGGGGCCTGCGTCTGCATCCCGAACGGGACGCCCTTGTGTGCCGACTGCCCTCTTGCCGGGCTCTGCATGAGCCGTCTGGCGGGCACGCAGCAGGACTATCCGAAGAAGCAGGCAAAGAAGGCGCGGCAGATTGAAGAGAGGACGATTCTGATAGTCCGGGATGAGAATAAGGCTGCCATCAGGAAGCGGGCAGGCAGAGGGCTGTTGGCCGGCATGTACGAATTCCCTTCCCTGGAGGGGTTCCGCACGGCCCAGGAGGTGGCGGAGTACCTGGCGGGCAGCGGCCTGAAGCCTCTGCGGATTCAGCCCCTGGAAGACGCGAAACATATCTTCACCCACCGGGAGTGGCATATGAAGGGCTATATGGTCAGGGTGGACGAACTGGAGCCCAGACAGCCTCAGGGGGCGGCCGCTGACTGGCTCTACATCGAGCCGGACGAGACAAAAGACAAATATCCGATTCCCTCAGCTTTTAGCGCTTATACCAAGTATTTAAGCATAAAACTGGGCAAGAATAGATATACAGAACATGAATCAGGAGGTTAAGGACTAGTGAAACTATTATCCGTAGTGGTTCCCTGCTACAATTCTGAAAATTATATGAGGAAATGCATAGACTCTCTGCTGGTGGGTGGGGAGGACGTGGAGATCATCATTGTAGATGACGGTTCCACCAAGGACAGGACGGCGGAAATCGCGGATGAATATGCCGGTAAATATCCTACCATCGTAAAGGCAGTGCACCAGGAGAACGGAGGCCATGGGGCCGCGGTCAATACCGGGATCAGGAATGCCACAGGCCTTTACTTCAAAGTGGTGGACAGCGATGACTGGGTGAAGGCCGAGGCCTATGTCAAGGTGTTGGAAACTTTGCGGGAGATGGCTGGGGGGGCTTCTACCCTGGATATGCTGGTCTGCAATTTCGTCTATGAGAAGGAGGGGGAGAAGCGCAAAAAGGTAATGCACTACCGCCACATCCTTCCCCAGGGGAAAATGGTGAGCTGGAAGGACTGCCATCATTTTACGAAGGGGCATTATATCCTGATGCATTCGGTCATCTTCCGCACCAAACTGCTGCGGGAGTGCGGGCTGCATCTGCCGGAGCACACTTTCTATGTGGACAATATCTATGTCTTCGACCCGCTGCCCTATGTGAAGAACATGTATTACCTGGACGTGAACCTGTACCGCTATTATATCGGGAGAGAGGATCAGTCCGTGAACGAGGAGGTCATGATTTCCCGAATCGACCAGCAGATCAGAGTCAATAAGATCATGATAGATTATCTGGTGGAGAAGAAACCGGAAATCCTAAAGAATAAGCGCCTGTATCAATATATGCGCAATTACCTGGAAATTATTACAACTGTGTCTTCTGTTCTGCTGATTCGTTCCGGCACGGAGGAGAGCCTGGAGAGGAAGAAGGAACTGTGGAATTATCTGAAAACGAAAGACAGGAAGCTGTTCTTCTGGATGCGCAACGGCCTCATGGGCAATGCCATGAACCTTCCCGGCAGAAGCGGCCGGAAGATTTCCGTGGGGGGATATAAGATTTGCCAGAAGATTTTCAAGTTCAACTGATAGATAATGGACTCGCTCCGTTCTCCAAACCGCCAGACATTACCAATTGTTCGATTTCTGCCTTGAGAAGCATTGCCATTTTTATGGTGAAAATGGAACAGATTGACGAAAGAGAGTTTACTGCTGGCAGAAGGCAGCCGGGGATACCCTGATGCAGAGAATGGGAATTTGTACCGATTGTTTTGAGACTATGTCTTCTACAGATAGTGCCCCAGGCAGCGATTCCGGGGGATGAAGCTGTAGGAGACAGTCAGGGATTCCGCAGAAGCATCTTCAGGAGTCCGTGCCGGGAAAAAGGTCCAGGATTTTCTGGTGCAGAGGCCGGAGAGGTAATGGCTCCAGGTAAAACAAGTAAACCAAGTGAAATTCCCCGCAGATTGGGAAAACTATGTCACATAGAAATCCGTTTCTTCATATTGCGCTGGGTTTTCCCTGCCAGGATGATTTCCTTTCTGTACACCAGTACATACATCACAGCGCCCAGGGCGAGTCCTGTCACGACATCGAAGACGGAATGCTGCTTGATGAACATGGTGGACAGGATGATGGAGACGGCCAGGATACAAGAGGCAATCTTGAGGCCCTTCTTTCCCTTCAGCTCAGCGCTGTGGACGATGGCGAAATGCGCGCCCAGGGAGTTGTACACATGGATGCTGGGCCACAGGTTCGTGGGTGTATCCGTCTTCCACAGGAAAGCCACCGCCTGCGTGAGGATATTGTCTCTGGGCATCTCCGTAAGCCGCAGATGATGGCCGTTGGGCCACAGGGTAGAGATGACCAGGAAAATCGTCATGCCGGTGAACAGGAAGATGCAGGAACGATAGCACTCCTGTTTGTTCCGGAAGAAAAGGAACAATACGACGGCTGCCACATAGAGAAACCACAGAAAATAAGGGATGACGAACAGCTCACAGAAGGGGATGTAGTCATCCACGCTCACATGGATTACCTGGTAGCCTTTCTGGTTGCGCTCCTCCAGCCATGCGAACCATACCAAGTATATGACCATATAGCTTACCAGAGGGATGCCGTGTCTGTATTTTCGATACAGGCTCTTCACTTTTTCCATTTTACTAAACCAAACCTTTCCTTAATTAGGAACTGTCGGAAATTAGCTGCCACGGCTTCTGTCGGAAAAAGCTTTGAAACAGAAGGAAAAGGGTTTTAAACTCGTAGCAGTTATTTGTAGACAATTCCATGCTCCCACTCAAGACGGTGTGATGTCTTGCAACAATCTCTAGTATAGCTGGGAATAAAGAAAAATCAATGGCTTTTCCCTGTTCTTAAGCAATATTTAGAATTTCTTAAGGATTGTTCCGTCTGGGAGCACCAAGTTTCGCAGACGGCATAAAAGCTGGCCTTTCCGATATTGGTTCCATTTTAAGAATTTTGTCATTTCACATCATTGTACCTGCAAAAAGTACAAAAAAGTACAGAAAAAGTACAGAGAGCATGGGGCCATCAAAGATGTAGGAAGGAGATGGTAATGAGCAGATGGTGGCTTGG
>CAJUFI010000107.1 GCA_910585665.1 uncultured Acetatifactor sp.
AATTTCCCGGCAGCCCCTTTTGTGCTGACGGCGGCTGCCTGGGGAGCGCAGGAGCAGAAGGGTTCCCCACAGGTTCAAGCGGAAGAAAAAAATCGCCCAGCTCTTCATTTCGGACTGGCGGATGGGAAAGTATCCCGCGGCCAGTCCCATGAGCCCCAAGAATGAGCATATAATATTTGACGAGTCGGGCATACTGGATAATGGGGAGATTCGCAACAAGACCATTTTCGGGGAACAGTATCTGCCCGGGACCACGGCGCTGATCAAAGAATGGTTCAACCGGCATCTGATCCTGCGGGCGAACCCCAGGCCGGAGGATCTGGCGGACTGACTGAACCAGATGCACGCCGTGGCGGAGGAGTGCGGGCATTTCGTGCCGGTGCAGGTCATGTCCAATTCCCGGAACGAGAACGGGGAAGTGGTCTACGGCATGAACAACGCCTCGGGAGTGTTCGCCACCTGGCCGGGCACCCTGGGAATCGCCGCCGCCGTGAAGGGCACCGGGGACATGAAGATCGTGGACGGTTTCCATGGCGGTTCCCGCCCGTGAGTCTGGAAAAACACCGGGTTTCGGTGACTACGAGTATAAATGCAGGAGGTACAGTATGCGGAATGTAATCAATTTGAACCAGGACTGGCGTTTTGTCCGGGAGGACGCGGGGCTGCCCGCCCAGCTGCCCCGGGACTGGGAGAGGGTGGATCTGCCCCACACCTGGAACGCGGTGGACGGACATGACGGGAACGGCGGGTATTACCGGGGGAAGTGCTGGTATGCCAAAAGCTTCGAGACGCCCAGGCAGCCCCTGGCAGGGGGCAGGGTGTTCGTGGAGGTTCTGGCGGCGGGGCAGCAGGCTTTTGTGTATGTCAACGGCAGGGAAGCGGCTTGCCATGAGGGCGGGTATTCGATTTTCCGTGCAGATATTACCGATTTGTGCAAAGAAGACGGAGAGAATCTCCTGGCAGTGGCCTGCAGCAACGAGAACAAGAGCAGCGTGTATCCCCAGGCGGCGGATTTCACCTTCTATGGCGGACTGTACCGGGGCGTGAACCTGATCAGCGTGCCGGAGGCCCATTTTGACCTGGAATATTACGGAGGCCCGGGGCTCCAGGTGACGCCCAGGCCCTGTGAGGACGGCGGGGCCGTGTTCGAGCTGGTCTCTTGGGTGAAGGGGGCGGACGAGAACTTCACCGTGCTGTATTCCGTTCAGAATGAGGACGGGGAGGAGGTGGCCTCCGCGGTGCGGCCTGCGGATCAGACCAAGGTCTCTGTCTATGTGCCGGATGCGGAGAGGTGGAATATCGACGATCCCTGCCTGTACACCGTCACCGCCACATTGCAGCGGCGCAACGAAGCCTGCGATGAAATCTCCGTAAGGGCAGGCGTGCGGAGCTTCTCCTGTGACCCGGAGAAGGGATTCTGCATCAACGGCGTCTGGACGCCTCTGCGGGGGGTGAGCCGCCATCAGGACCGGCTGTACCGGGGGAATGCCCTCACCAGGGAGGAGCATTACGAGGATGCCTGGATCATCAAGGAGCTGGGGGCAAACACCATCCGCCTGGCCCATTACCAGCATTCCCAGGATTTCTACGATGCCTGCGACGACCTGGGCTTTGTGGTCTGGGCGGAGATTCCTTTCATCAGCGTGATGAACGCGGATCCCGCGGCCCATGAGAACTGCATCAGCCAGATGAAGGAGCTGATTATCCAGAATTACAACCATCCCTCCATCTGCTTCTGGGGCGTGTCCAATGAAATCCTCATCGGCGGCATCTCAGACCGGCTGGTGGAGAACCATAGGGAGCTGAACGCCCTGTGCAAGGAGCTGGACCCCACCAGGCTGACCACCATCGCCCATGTGTCCATGACGCCCATCGACGGCCCCATGCACGGGCTCACGGACGTGGAGAGCTACAACCATTATTTCGGCTGGTACGGCGGGAAGATGGAGGACAACGGCCCCTGGCTGGACCATTTCCATCAGGCGCACCCGGAAATCTGCCTGGGCCTGTCCGAGTACGGCTGCGAAGGCATCGTCACTTACCATGGCCCCAATCCGGCCTGTAAGGACTACAGCGAGGAATACCAGGCCCTGTACCATGAGCATATGGCAAAGGTGCTGGACGAGCGGCCCTGGATATGGTCAAGCCATGTGTGGAACATGTTCGACTTCGGCTGCGCCGCAAGGAACGAGGGCGGCGTGGCAGGCCGGAACAACAAGGGGCTGGTGACCATGGACCGCAGGACGAAGAAGGACAGCTATTATGTTTACCAGGCTTACTGGAGCCGGGAGCCCATGATTCATCTCTGCGGCAGGCGCTATGCCCAGAGGGCCGGGGAGACCACCCGGATCAAGGTGTATTCCAATCAGCCTTCCGTAACCCTGTACGTGAACGGAAAGGCGGCAGGGGTGCAAAACGGCAGCAAGGTCTTCACCTTTGAGGCCGCCCTGGAGGAGGGGTTCAATAGGATTACCGCCGTGGCGGGGGATTTGAAGGACAGCATGACCCTGGAGAAAGTGGACAAAGAACCGTCCATTTATGTACTGCCTGAAGTCAATGAACGGGCGGAGGGCGTTGCCAACTGGTTCAGGCTGGCGGGAGACCTTGACCTGAAAGCGCCCATGGAGTTCCCGGAGGGAAGGTACAGCGTCAGGGACACTATGGAGGAGATCTCCAGGAGCCCGGAGGCCATGGAGGTGGTAGCCACAGCGGTGAAGCTGGCCACGAATATGAAGGTCGCGCCCGGCGAGGGGATGTGGGACATGATGAAATCCATGAGCCCCGAGAAAATGTGCCAAATGGCCGGTTCCATGATGCCGGAGGGCTTCGTGGAGAGCCTGAACGCGAAATTGACCCGGATTGAGAAGAAGTGAAAATCTGGAGGGGCCAGGATGTGTAAGGCAGCTTCGGGAATCAGGGGCGAAAGGCTTTGGGCGGAGTTGGGATATGGAGCCTGGCTTTTTCGGAACAGGATTGCGGGACGAGGGGATAGGATGAAAAAATAGAAACGCGGAAATGACATTGAATCGAAATGACTTTTAGCCGAAATAACAGAAAGGAGAGGACGAAATTATGGTCAACATGAAAGCGAAGCCCTTTTATCTGTCCGACGAGGACTGTAAATGGGTGGAGGAAACAATCGCGGGCATGACCCTGGACGAGAAGATCGGGCAGCTTTTCTTCAACATGGGCTCCAGCAGGGACGAGGAATATCTGAAGATGACGGTGGAGAAATACCACATCGGCGGCATCCGCTACAATCCCGCCACGGCTGCCGAGGTGCAGGAACAGAACCGCATCCTCCAGGAGAACAGCAAGATTCCCCTGATCATCGCCTGCAACACGGAGAACGGCGGGGACGGCGCCTGTGTGGACGGCACCGCCATCGGCAGCCAGACCAAGATAGGCGCCACCCGGAATGTGCAGTACGCCTACCACCTGGGCCATATGGCCAACAAAGAAGCCGCGGCGATCGGCTGCAACCTCTCTTTTGCCCCGGTCGGCGACATCCTGTACAACTGGGAGAACCCGGTCATCGGCCTGAGGACATACGGGAACGATGCGGACAGGGTCATGGAGATGACGAAGGCCTACATGGACGGGGCCCATGCCAATCCCGGCTTTTGCTGTGCCGCCAAGCATTTCCCCGGAGACGGGCTGGATTTCCGCGACCAGCATGTGGCCAACAGCGTGAATGATTTCAGCTGTGAGCAGTGGGACGTCACTTTCGGCAAAGTGTACCGGAACCTGATCGACAACGGCCTGGAGGCCATCATGGCGGGGCACATCATGCAGCCCGCTTACACAAGGCATTTCAACCCGGGGATAGCCGACGACGATATCATGCCAGCCACGCTGTCCCCGGAGCTGATAGGCGGCCTGCTCCGCGGGAAGCTGGGCTTCAACGGCATGGTGCTCACGGACGCTTCCCACATGGTGGGCCTGACCTGCCGCATGAAGCGCAAAGACCTGATGCCCGCGGCCATCGCTGCCGGTATCGACATGTTCCTGTTCTTCAATGACATGGACGAGGATTTTGCGGCCATGAAGCAGGGGTATCTGGACGGCAGGATTACCGAGGAGCGCTTAAGCGATGCCCTGCACCGCATCCTGGCGCTGAAGGCCCACATGGGGCTGCACAGGAAGGCGAAGACGGAGTTAGTCCCGCCTAAGTCCCGGCTGGAGGAAATCGTGGGATGCGCGGAGCACAAGGCCATGCAGAAGGAGATTTCCGACAGGGCCGTCACCCTTGTGAAATACAAGGACAAGGACGTGCTGCCCCTGACCCCTGAGAAATATAGGAAAATCATGATCGTCTACGTGAAGGGGCTGGAAGCGCCGGGGCTTGGCTCGCTGTTGAACAAGAATAAGGTGTCCCCCGCGGATAAGCTGAAGGAAAAGCTGGAGGCGCGGGGCTTCCAGGTGTTCATTTATGAGAGCCCGATCCAGAAGATGCTGAAGGAAGCGGAAGCCGGCGGAAAGCCCAATCTCAACCTGTATTTTGCCGGGAAGGATACCATAAAGGATTTCGTGGCAAAGCAGGATCTGATTATCACCGTGGTGGACATCGCGGGGGGATTCCAGCCGGTGGCCAGGCCGTCTTTCGGCATGACCAAGGGCGGCGGGGAGATTCCCTGGTATGTGCATGAGCTCCCGGTCATCGTCATAGGCACCAAGCAGCCTTTCGTGCTGGCGGACATTCCTCAGGCGCGGACTTATATCAATACCTATGACGTGCTGGACAGCACTTTTGACGCGCTGGTGGAGAAGCTGATGGCGGGCGCGGAGGCTTTCGTGGGGCAGGATCCGGTGGATTCATACTGCGGAGTTTGGGATACCAGGCTGTAAAAAACTAGCCAGGCTGTAAAAAATTAGCCAGGCTGCATGAGAAGTTCATTTGCCCGGAAGAATGCCCAAAGTGATGGGGCATTCTTCCGGGCCTGGGGTGCAAGTGAGTTTGAATTTAGTATATTGGAAATTTGGAATATAATGGTTGCATAAATTGGAAGAAGGTATTAAAATAAGGAAATGTAAGCGCTTACAATATGTGGCGCAAAATAAAAAAGACAGGAGGGGTATCATTTTATGGGAATGCAAATGGGTTTTCGCTGGTACGGCGAAGGCAATGACGACATCAAGCTGAGCGACATCAAGCAGATTCCGGGCGTGACCAGCATCGTGTGGGCGTTGCATGACAAAATGCCCGGCGAGGTCTGGGAAGTGGAGGAGATTGCGCGGGTACAGAAAGCGCTGGAGCCCTATGGGTTCAACATGGACGTGGTGGAGTCGGTGAATGTCCATGACGACATCAAGATCGGCCTGCCCAGCCGGGACGGGTATATCGCCAATTATATCCAGACCATACGGAATCTGTCCGGGTTCGGGGTGAAGGTGATCTGCTATAACTTCATGCCGGTGTTCGACTGGACGCGGACGGATCTGTTCCATCCGGTGGGGGACGGCTCCACGGCGCTGTATTACGAGGCCGGCAAGATTCATGACGACCCCAAGGAGATGGCGGATTATATTTTGAACAATCTGCATGGCCTGACGTTCCCCGGGTGGGAGCCGGAGCGGATGGCGAAACTGGATGAGCTGTTCGAGGCTTACAAGCCTGTGACCAAGGAGAAGCTTTGGGAGAACCTGAAGTATTTCCTGGAGCAGCTGATGCCGGTGTGCCATGAGTGCGATATCAAGATGGCCATCCACATGGACGATCCCCCATGGGATATCTTCGGCCTGCCCAGGCTGCTGGTGGACGCGGCGTCCATTGACAAGTTCCTGGGGATGGTGGACGATCCCTATAATTGCCTTACCCTTTGTTCCGGCAGCCTGAACGCGAATCCGGAGAACAATGTGGCAAGTATCGTCCGCAAGCACTGCGACAGGATCGCGTTTGCCCATATCCGCAATGTGAAGCACTTCGAGAACGGGGATTTCTCCGAGGCCAGCCACAGGGACTGCGACGGGGACACAGGCATCCTGGATATCCTCAAGGCATACCATGACTGCGGGTTCGAGGGCTATATCCGCCCTGACCACGGGCGGCATCTGTGGGATGAAGGCCCCGGAAACGTGCGCCCCGGATACGGCCTGTATGACCGGGCTTTGGGCATTATGTATATGTGGGGCATTTGGGACATGCTGGATAAGCTGGACATGCTGGATAAGCTGGACAGGTAGGATAAGCTGGACAAGTGGGATAAGCTGGACAGGTAGGATAAGCTGGACAAGTAGGATAAGCTGGACCTGGAAGAGAGGAATTCCAAGAAGAAAGGCGATCCAAGAAGAAAGGCGATCCAAGAAGAAAGGCGATCCAAGAAGAAAGGCAATCCTGGAAGAAAGGCAATCCAAGAAGAAAGGCGATCCAAGAAGAAAGGCGATCCAAGAAGAAAGGCGATCCA
>CAJUFI010000108.1 GCA_910585665.1 uncultured Acetatifactor sp.
AATCTGGAAATCGTGTACGTGGGGGAGGAAGAGTGCGCGGGGAGCGAAAAGGCGGTTATTTTTCACGGGGTGGGGAAAGCATAATTGATAATTGTGCAAAACGCTGAAATTAAAAAAATAGTTATCCACTCCAAAGCGGCTGATTTTGAGGAAATGAGGATATCTATCCGCTTCTCCAGAACAGCCGCTTTTCTTTTTTCCAGATTCGGCTGGAATCGCCTGGCGTCTTCTGTTCCAGGCCCATTTGACAGGCCCTTTCCCCAAAATCCGGACTGGTAACCTTTACCAAATCAGAAAGTTATCCACACAACCTTTACCAATCCATAAAGGAAATCTTCAAAAGGCCAAGGCCGGCCAAGCCAAAACCAGAAAATATAGAACCTTCTAATACAGCACTGCCTGCGTGAAAGGTAGGAGGAGGGGCTCATAAGAGCCCCCTGTTATCGTGTCTTATTTCCCTGCCCCGTGAAAAGTAACTTCATTGTTGACAAACAAATGTTCTTGTATTATAATCGCCTATAGAACAGATGTTCCAGAACATATGATTGCAAATGGGGGCGGGGAAGACGATGGGAGAGCAGAAGAGCATGTACGGGGTGGACGACAGAGAGGTAAGGGAGCGGAGGAGAGCGCTCCGCAGACACAGACAGCACAGGCACAGGCGCAGAATATTGATTTCTGCACTGGCCATGCTGGAGGCCGCCTGCATGATCATCGGCGGCGGATTCTATGCGTCTTCTATCAGGAGCAGCGCAGGCAGCGGATTCAAATACTATACCAGCGTTACCATCGAATACGGCGAGACCCTCTGGAGCCTCGCCGATGCATATATCGATTATGAGAATTATAGGGACAAGAACAGCTATATTTCGGAAGTCCGCAGCATCAACCACCTGGATGAAGACGGTTCCCTCATGGCCGGACAGGTTTTGATTATGCCTTATTATTCAGAAGAATATGTGAAATAGGCGCCTGCTGTATCCTGGTTCTGGCGGGCGGCCTACTTCCTGTCAGAGGGTTTCTCGCGAAGCTTTACGTATTGGGCGGCCCTGCGCCGGTTGGCGTCCTGCTGGGCCGCATAATGTTTTCTGGTAGTGTTGACGTCCTTGTGCCCCAGGACATCCGCCACCAGGTAGATGTCGCCGGTCTCCTGATACAGTGTGGTTCCATAGGTGCTTCTGAGTTTGTGGGGCGTTATTTTTTTCAGCGTTGTGACTCTGGAAGCATATTTCTTTACGAGATTCTCCACGGCCCGCACGGTCATCCGGCGGTTCTGCAGGGAGAGGAACACGGCGTTCTCATGTCCTTCCATGGGGATGATACGTTCCCGTTCCTCCAGATAGTCCAGAAGAGCGGTCTCCACTTCCTCGCCGAAATAGACCACTGCCTCATATCCTCCTTTTCGGCGTATCTTGACGCCGCATACGTTAAAGTCGATGTCATTGATGTCCAGGCCTACGCATTCCGAGACCCGGATGCCTGTCCCAAGGAGCAGGGTCAATAAGGCCACATCCCGTATTTTTGTTTTCTTATGGTATTCCAGCTCCTTCTTGGTAAGCTTGGTGCCGTCCTCCACCTGATCCAGCAGAATGGCCACTTCATTGGGCTCCAGGCGGATGATCTCCTTTTCATGGAGCTTGGGAAGGGACACCAGAGCAGCCGGGTTGTTCTTCAGCATCTCCGCCTTGTAATAATAGTTGTAAAAGCTGCGCAGCGCAGCCAGTTTCCGGGATTTGCCCCGTTCCGCGTTGGTGATGTCCCTGCCGTCTTTTTGGTAGAGGGACATATATTCCAGATATTCCTCTATGTCCAGGTGGCTCAGTTCGTCCAGCATGGAGAACGGAAAATCCCGGAAGTCCATTTTCGCATAGATGGCATTATGCTCATGAAGATATTCAAAGAAAAGCCTCAGGTCATAGGCATAAGCCAGCCTGGTCCGCGCGGAAGTGTAGTCCTCGATTCCGCGGAAGAAAGTCTTGCAGAAAGGAGGCAGGGTCTCCAGCACAGCCCTCATTTTTAGGATATTTTGTTTTGTCTGCTCATCGTGGTAATTATTTTCATTTAAAACAGCCATTATCGTGTCCAACCTTTCAGATTGCCATTTTGGATTGCCGTGAACATCCGTTCTTTTACGCCAGGGTTCTCTAGGTTCAGCTGCCGAAGCAGATTTTTGACATATTCGCGTTTCGTATATCCGTCTGCCGGGCAGGGGCTTTTGACCACAGGCACATTGTGTTTGTTGACGAAACCTATCACATCGGCTTCGTTCATGTACATAAGCGGGCGGATTACGGTAAGCTCGGTTCTGTCCAGATACGTCACAGGGGCGAAGGTGTGGATGCGCCCTTCAAAGATAAGGGACATGAGCATGGTCTCCACCACATCGTCCTTATGATGGGCATATGCCACCTTTTGGCAGCCCAGTTCTTTGATGGTCTGGTTCAGGGCGCCTTTCCGCATCTTTGCGCAGAGGGAACAGGGATTTTCCTCCTTGCGCTCCTGGAAGATGACCTCTGCGATATCGGTCTTGATGATGGTGTACGCCACTTCCAGTTCCCGGCACAAATCCTCAATCTGATCCAGGTTGAGGTTCCGGAAGCCCAAATCTACTGTGACCGCATGGATGTCGAACCGTTTCGGATAGAAGCGCCTCAGGCCCTGGAGCGCATAGAGAAGCGTGAGGCTGTCTTTGCCGCCGGAGATGCCGACAGCTATCTTGTCGCCGTCCGCTATCATGTCATAGTCGTCTATCGCCCTGCGCACATAGCTTAATACCTGTTGAAGCCTCATGGCCCGTACCCCCTGTTTTCTGTTCGCCCTCCGGCGTCTGTGGTTTGTCTTTCCTGTATTGTCTTTCCTGTAGTTTCTATTTTAGTATTTTTATGGGAGAAAGACAATAGCCAATTATATTTTGTTTCCAGATGGACATACTTCTATCAGGTCGTAAACGCCAATATATTGATAAGGAGTAAAAAATATGGTAAATTTTTCAGAAAGCGTCACAAAAGACAATCTGATGCGGGCTTTTGCCGGCGAAAGCCAGGCCAGGAACAGATACACCTTTGCCGCTTCCCAGGCCAAAAAGAACGGACTGTATGTCATCAGCGCTGTTTTTGCATTTACAGCTTCTCAGGAGAAGGAACACGCTGAGATATTCTACAATCATCTGAAGGATCTGTCCGGCAGCACCATTGCCGTGGACGGAGGCTATCCGGTGGATATTTCGGAGAATATGGCAGACCTGCTGGCCATGGCGCAGCACAACGAATACGAGGAGCATGACTCTGTCTACAAGTCTTTCGGGGACATGGCTAAAAAAGAGGGATTCGACCGAATCGCGTCCTCTTTTCTGCAGATTGCGGAGATCGAGAAGGTGCATGGGGACCGCTTTGGAAGATATGCCAAACTGATTCAGGAAGGAAAACTGTTCGTCTCGGATGTGGAGGAGGAGTGGATGTGCCTGAATTGCGGCTATGTATTCAAGGGCACGAAAGCGCCGCAGGTCTGTCCTGTGTGCCAACATGACCAAGGCTATTTCATCCGATTTGAGCTATCGCCTTACGAGGGCAGAATTCGTGGAATTTAAGACATTTAGCGAATCTTTGGCTTTTTTTTACAAAATCTTCGAAAAGTCTACTTGTTATGTAAAGCATTTAAGAGTATGATAGAAGAGAGGCATCGGGAAATCATATAAAAGAGCTAGGGAAGAAGGTAATTGCATGAAATTCAATAAGGACAACAAATATATTCAATGGGGTCTGACGGCTTTCGCTGTTTTGGCGGGGGCAATCGCTTTTTACTATTTCATATTCCATAGCTCGAACATCAAGCTGGAAGTCGGCAAGGTGCTTAATATATTGAAACCGGTCTTATTCGGCCTGGCGACCGCGTACCTTTTGACGCCCATCCTGAATTTCTGTGAAAACAGAATGCTGATTCCTCTCTGCGAGAAGTGCAAGATAAAGGAAAGCAGAAGAAGAAAGATGATTGTCAGGGGAATCGGCATATTGATTACGGCCTTTTTGTTCGTGGCATTGATCTATATGCTGATTTCCATGTTTATATCCCAGATCATCCCCAGTGTTCAGGGCATTGCGAATAATTTCGATTCCTACAGCACCAATGTCATGAACTGGATCAATCAGGTGCTGGAGGACAATCCTGATTTCGGCGAATATGTGGCAAAGACCTTGGATAAGCTTTCCGAGCAGCTGGAGCATTGGCTGAACGATATTATACCGGGCACCGCGTCACTGATAAAGACCGTGTCCCTCAGCGTCATCAGCGTTTTGGATGTCCTTTGGGACTTTGTCATCGGATTTATCATCTCTATTTATGTGCTTGCCAATAAGGAGCAGTTTTCTGCACAGGCCAAGAAAATCGCGTATGCCCTGTTCGAAAGAAATACTGCCAATATTTTGATTCGCAATTTCAGGTTCACCCACAGGACATTCATCGGTTTTTTGAGCGGCAAAGTGGTAGATTCTATCATCATAGGCATCCTGTGTTTTGTCGGCACCTCAATCATGGGGACGCCCTATGCCATGCTGATCAGCGTCATTATCGGATGTACGAATATCATTCCGTTTTTCGGGCCTTTTCTGGGAGCCATCCCCAGCGCCATATTGATATTCGTGGTGGATCCCATGCACCCTTTGAATTGCGTGTATTTCGCGATTTTCGCTCTGGCGCTGCAGCAGTTCGATGGGAACATCCTTGGGCCGAAGATTTTAGGGAATTCCACGGGGCTTACCGGCTTCTGGGTCATTTCCTCCATCACTTTCTTCGGAGGCCTTTTAGGCGTATTCGGGATGATAGTGGGCGTACCGATTTTCGCGATTATATATGCTGCAGTCAAGGCTGTAGTCAATATGAAGTTAGAAAAGAAGAATCTGCCCAGGGAAACGAAACGTTACGAAACCGTGGAATACATAGATGACCAGGGGATGCATGACATCGTTCCGGCAGAGAAGAGCAACGGGAAGAAGGGCAGAAAAAGAGAAGACGAAAAATAAAGCCTCCAAGCGGGGGAACAGGAGAGGGCAAAAGATGAGATTTCTGGTACAAAGGGCCGCCCAGGCAGAGGTGGCAGTAGACGGACGAACCATTGGGAAGATTGGAAAAGGGTTCCTGGTATTCGTGGGCATCAGCGACGCGGATATAGAAAGCGGGATTTCCCATAAAATAGCCGACAAAATGGTAAAGAAACTGATTGGGCTTCGAATTTTCCAGGACGAGAACGGGAAGACCAATCTGGACTTAAAGTCTGTGGGCGGTGAATTGCTGATCATATCGCAATTCACCTTATATGCTGATTGTCGGAAGGGAAACCGGCCATCTTTCATAAATGCCGCGAATCCGGAAGCCGCAAATGAACTTTATCGCTATATCATCGAAAAATGCAGAGAAGAAATAGAGATTGTGGAAGAAGGAAGCTTCGGGGCAGCTATGGAAGTAAGCCTGATTAACGACGGACCTTTCACAGTCATACTGGATTCCGCAGAAATCTGCATTTCCAGCAGTTCTAGTACCGAAAACCGATAATGGCTGCCCTGTATTTCGAATCCCTTCCAACTATTCGTTAAAGAAGCCTTTTGCGAATAGTTGGATATAGGGGACCATCTGCTCTCCTCCGATGGATTGCACTTTAGGAATTGTCGGAAAATAACTGATGCAACTTCTTTAGAAGAAAGCCCGGAAATACAAAGAAAACGGCGATAAACTCGCATCGGTTATTTGCAGACAATTCCTTATTATCGCTCAGCAAAGAAATAGGCAGCCAGCTGGGCCCTGGAACTGAAAGATTCGGTCTCCAGCAGGGACTTGATTTCGGCCTTGGTATAGAACCGGGCGTCAATCTGTTCGTTTTCGGATGTGTGGTCTTCAAAATCGCCTTCCACCTCCACAAAAGCGATATATGTAGTTGTGTCGGAAATCGCCACCGCAGCAAAGGACGGAGGAAGGATTTTGGTGATATGCTTTACTTTCAGGCCGGTTTCCTCATAAAGCTCCCTTAGGATGCATTCCTCTATGGACTCGTCCGGCTCCAGCATTCCGGCGCACAGATTGTACACGGTGCGGTTGACGCCCATGCGGAATTCATGGAGCAAAAGCATCTTGTCCTGATAGGTGGCGATGATGGACACCCCGCTGGGCTTGCCGCCGATATCCTCCACGCCGTTCAGGTTTCTGCGGCTGACCATTTCATACTTTTTCTCCCGGCCTGCCTTGTTCCGATAAGTAAGCTCATAATTCTTCAGATATTTTCCGTCTCTGACCTTTTCAAATTTTATGAATTCCATGGGGATTCTCCTTGTTTATTCAATTCTTGAGAGTTGAAAGTTTTTAATAAAAAGAATAACCCTTTCACATGGATTTGT
>CAJUFI010000109.1 GCA_910585665.1 uncultured Acetatifactor sp.
CAACGAAAACGGCTATAAACTCGCATCAGTTATTTGTAGACAATTCCTTACCATCGGAGCGGAGAACAGAGAACAGAGAGCAGAGAGGCTTCCGCTCCGATATTTTGTTTCAGCAGACAGGAATAATCGGAATAACATATAAAAAGGCGTCTCGCGGCGATATGCGGGAACGGAATCCGATGTATGCCGTAAAAATGAAAATTTCGGAAAATGTATTGTGAAAACAAAACAAAAATGATAGACTGGGAATAAAGTTTTGGAAAAGGAGCAGGTTATTGTATGAGAAGTCAGACATTATGGGAAGCGCGTAAATACGAGGAAGCTTTCGGGAAAGCGATTTCGCTCCAGGAGCGGCCGGGCTTCCATCTGTCCCCCCGGACCGGGTGGATGAACGATCCCAACGGATTCTCCTGGCATGACGGGAAGTACCACATGTTCTACCAGTACCATCCCTATGATTCCCACTGGGGCCCCATGCACTGGGGGCATGCGGTGAGCACGGATCTCCTGCATTGGGAATATCTTCCGGCGGCGCTGGCTCCGGATGAAATCTATGACAGGGACGGATGCTTTTCCGGCAGCGCGATTACGCTTCCGGACGGCAGGCAGCTTCTGATGTACACAGGCGTGGTCAAGGAGCGCCAGGCAAACGGCGGTTATAATGAAGTCCAGGCACAGTGCCTTGCCGTGGGGGACGGAGTGGACTATGTAAAGTATGATAAGAATCCGGTTCTGGACGAGAAAGATATCCCGGAAGGCGGCAGCCGGTTTGATTTCCGCGATCCCAAGATGTGGCGGGAGGAGGACGGAACCTACCGCTGCATCATCGGCAACAGGCCTGCGGACGGCAGCGGACAGATTCTGCTTTTTGAAAGTCCGGACGGTTATGCGTGGCATTATAAAAAGGTGCTGGCGGCGAATCACAACCGTTTCGGGAAGATGTGGGAATGCCCTGACTTTTTCCCGCTGGACGGGAAGTGGGTGCTGCTCACCAGCCCCCAGGACATGCTTCCCTCCGGCTTCGAGTACCATAACGGGAACGGGACGCTGTGCCTGATCGGGGCGTATGACAGGGAAGCGGAGGAATTCACGGAAGAGACAGATCAGTCGATTGACTATGGAATCGACTTCTATGCGCCCCAGACTGTTCTGACACCGGACGGACGACGGGTGATGATTGGATGGATGCAGAACTGGGATACCTGCAACCACAGAAGGACTCATGACGAGGCCTGGTTCGGCCAGATGAGTCTGCCCAGGGAGCTGTCCATAAAGAACGGACGGCTTTATCAGACGCCTGTCAGAGAGCTGGAGGAGATGCGGCGCGACAGGGTCTCTTACCAGGGAGTCACTGTCTCGGGTACGATCAGGCTGGAGGGCGTCAGGGGGCGGAGAGTGGATATGGAAGTGACGGTTCGTCCGGAGGAGGGCTGTGACCTTTATCGGAAGTTCGCGATTCGCCTTGCCCAGAATGACCTGTATCATACTTCCCTCAGTTTCCGGCCCGGCGAGTCCGTGCTGAAGGTGGACCGGAAGTTCTCCGGCTCCAGGAGGGCGATCATCCATCAGAGGCGCAGCAAGGTGAACCATCGGGGCGGGGAGCTGAAGCTGCGGATTATCCTGGACCGGTTCAGCGTGGAAGCTTTTGTGAACGATGGGGAGCAGGTCCTGTCGGCTGTGCTGTACACGGATCAGGAGGCAGACGGGATTTCGTTCCTTGCGGACGGGACTGTGAACATAGATGTAGTCAAGTATGACCTGGTGTAACGGAGTGGTACGCCATCTTTAAGGGGGCCAAGATGGATGAAGTCCCCGTTTTGCGACACTATCTGAAGACACGGGAGCCGCCATAAGGGCTTCCCGTGCATCAGCAAGAGATGCGATTCAGCGCCGGGCAGGGCGCTTTTTCCTTTTGCGGC
The DNA here is from genome assembly GCA_910585665.1 of uncultured Acetatifactor sp. Taxonomy (GTDB): domain Bacteria; phylum Bacillota; class Clostridia; order Lachnospirales; family Lachnospiraceae; genus Acetatifactor. Next base: position 1,920 of record CAJUFI010000109.1, read on the forward strand.
TTGGCTTTTGACTGGAAACATGCTTCTTATTTTTTGTCTGTGGCAAAGTTTCGATTTCTGAAAGCGACAGTCCTGTCATTTTTGAGAGATACTCAGGGGAGGCTCCGTTTTGGAGCATGGTGCTTAGCAGACGGTTTTGTCCTTGTTGCAATCCCTGTTGTAATCCCTGTTGCAATCCCTGCTGCAATCCTTCCTGCAATCCTAATGTCCGTCCTTCTTCCCGGGCTTCTTTGCGGAACATCCGCAAGTACTTCTTTTCGTTGTATTCGGTCAACAGCATTTTCGTCACCTCCGCCCGAAAGGGCAATAAAATATCTTCCATGATACCGTGGTCAATACAATATACTACCGCATTTTCGATGGCCCGAACGGCAGAGTTGCCGTTCTTGCGGTATGCCTTGATGCAGTCGACAAAGAGGGAATATTCCTCCAGGCGCCTGCAGCCTGCAGTCAGCTGACTGTTATGGCCATAATTGATGTTCAGCATCCGGACTGTCAGCTCCAGGCAGGGTGCGCCCTTTGCGTTCGGAAAGGCATCTGCCAGGTGCAGGTACTGTTCATCCGGCATTTCGTCATCCCCGTTGTAGAATACCACACACTGGGGCGCGGGAAGGGGGATGAGCGTCTGCCCGTAAATGTTCGCTTTCATTCTTGCCACCAATCCTTCATACTCCGCGGCGATATAGAGCAGGAACCGCAAGGGAAGATTGGGGCAGAATGTGCTCTGATGCTCATATAGGTTCAAAGCCCCGGCCAGGAGGAAAGCCACATCGTTCTTCATGGACATATAGACTACATTGTCCAGGGTGACAATCTGCAGCGCCTGGGAATCCTGGTAGTCCGTATGGTTCAGCGCATTGTAGAGTTGCAGCAGAGCTTCTCGGTCGTGCTCGAATATATAGCAGAAAAGCCTGTCCTTTACATTGCGGTTGCCGGTGAAGCGCCGCAGAGGCAGCCGGAAACGCCGGTTCTTTCGCGGAACGAATTCCATCCTAGGGTTCATGTGATATCCTCTCTTTCTGAAATGGTGGGCAGAGGACATACATGACCAGAGGGCCGTCCCTGCCAATGTGTGAAAAATATCCGGCAGAAACTGCCTGAACGTGCGATGAGCACCTTTCACAGATAAAATATTGATAAGATTATCATAATACAGAAAGACAGGGTTGTCAAATAAATTTTTTCCACCTGTGCGGTTGGATGCTCGAATGAGCATCCAACCGCACAGGTGGAATTTTTTCAGGATTCTTCACCCGCGGTCAGATACCGCAGGTACTCCATGACGGCATCCAGCCGGGGGGAATTGGCGATGATGCCCAGATAGACCGGATCTTCGAACCCGGCCTGACGGATGAGAGGTGTGTCCGACAGATCCAGCCCATAAAGAGCCTCCCGGGTCACTGCGGTGTATTCCACAGAATCGTCCAGGGCCAAATCATCGGCATTATCCTCCAGGATGACCATGTTGCTGACCAGGTCCGGCCTCAGATATCCATACAGGTCCGGGGCGTGCTCGGAAAGGACGCTGTCCAGGTCATGCAGATACCCGTTCTGGGAAAAAGCGTCGAAGGCCTCCTGGTTCATGAGTACCACATCCATCTGCTTCCCTTCGATGCAGGCCAGGATTTTCATGCGGGAGGCATAGGTATATTCATGATAGGCGTTCAGCTCATCGTCCGTCAGGTACAGCTCAGCGTAGAGCTTCAGCTCATATTTGGACGGGTCTGCCCCTGAATGCTCCAGGAAATCTTCCCCAAGCTGCCTGGTCAGATCCTCCCCGGCCACCACGTTCACCAAAGCGGCATAGAGGACTATGTCCTTGTGGGTGAGATGCCTGTGGACATTGTAGCCGATGATATACAGGAAAATGCACAGGATGACCAGGGGAAATTTATAGTAAGCCAGGATATGCCCGATTTTCTTCCGGCCATGAAGGGTGTTCAGATTATCGTCCTTCAGCAACAGGGCCAGGCGCTCCTGGATGGACTTAGGGGCGGTATCTGTGGAATCATTTCCTGCGGATTTCATTGCGTTTATCCTCCTGTCATGCTGGCTTCGCGGCATCCCGGTGTCGCTGAAAGTTTTCTTACCTGCCAGACGCCGGGATGCGGAGACGGGTTTCTCTGCGGTTTTGAGAGACTGCCGTCTGCCGAAGCCGCTTTCTATACGGTTTTGAGGGTCTGTCATCTGCCAGAGCCAAGTATTTTTACAGAATTTTGCCATAGGATGTCTGCGTTCTGCGAAATGGGGCACATTGATGGAATTTCACGCTGCCATTATCTATGTAACGTCATACCGTATAGTCCTGGCCCTCAGGTACACTTTCGTTTCCCTTTCTCTCTTCGCCCTCCGCCATATCGGTCATATCCGCTGTGTCAGCCATAGTCTCGTCCCCCGGCCTCTCCGCTTTCTCCTCGCACATCAGCAGGATATTGGACAGCAAATAGGAGCACAGCAGGGCGCAGAGCCCCTCCCCGAACACGACAGCCGGCGTGAACACATTGATGACTACGAAGGCCATGACAAAATAGATGACAGCCATCGCCGCAGTGCACAGCAGGAACCGCATCCCCAGCATAAGGGAATTGAAGAGCATGGCCCGGACCGTGTTCTCGAACCGGGCAAGCAGCGGGAAGATATACATCAGCACGACGGCGTAGGCCGCCAGCGCCACCAGAAAGACAGCGGTGCCCACGGTCCAGAACGCGTTCTCATACCGCATATGGTAGAACACATATCCGTCCAGCGCCAGCACCACGCCCAGCCCCAGAAGAATCAGCCAGATTACAGTGGCTTTTTTGAAATTCTGCCGGAAAGCCTGGAAAAAAGATTTTGTGACATTCCCCTCCTCATCCTTAGCCATCTTCAGGGTCACATAAAACAGCGCGGTAGTGGACGCCCCTGCCGTCACAACGGGCAGGCAGCAGAAGAACCACAGAATGTTCAGGTACGCGCTGTAAGCGATTTTGGTAAAAAAGAGCATCACTTTTCCTTCCGGATTCAATAAACTGTTCATACGCATTCTCCTCGCTTTTGATATTCGGTTTTAGTCCCCTGTAGACTCCCTGTAGATCAGGCTGGTCTCCGTGTGCAGGGTGCGGAAGTTCAGGGACGGCTCCTTGATGCGGGACAGCAGCAGGTGCGCCGCCGAGAATCCCATGATTTGGCTGTGGATATGGATCGTGGTGAGGGAGGGCGTCACCACTTTCGACTCCGGCGAATCGTCGAAGCCGCACAGCCAGATGTCCTCCGGCACGGACAGCCCCAGCTTCTTCAGCACCGCCAGGGCGTCCAGGGCCACGAAGTCATTGGCGCAGAGGAACACGTCAGGCATGGAGCGCAGGCCCCGGAAAGCTTCTTCCAGATACTCTCTGTAGTCGTCCGTGCTGGATATCTTAGTCCCCTCTTTGCAGCCGATGATGCAGTATTCCTCCGGGCAGGGCAGCTTCAGCAGGTGCATGGCGTTGCGGTAGCCCATATAGCGCTCGAAGAAAGACTGGCAGTGCAGATACTCGCCGATGAAGCCGATCCGGTCCTTGCCCCGTCTGTGCATTTCCTTGACGATGTTGTAGATATTGGACTCATTCTCCATGTAGAGACAGTCCGCCCGCAGCGGCTCGCCCAGGCCTGCCACCGGAGAGTCCACGAACAGGATGGGCTTTTCCATGCCGCAGAGCATGGCGCTGTATGCCCTGTCGAAGGTCTCCACGCAGATGATGCCCGCTGTTCTTTCCTTATTATAAGAGGAGGGCAGCTGCATGGCTTCCAGCTCCTCGTCATGAATCCTGTGCATGGTAAAGCTGTAGCCCAGCTGGGAAAGCTCCCGCTGCAGTTTGTCCAGCATAGTGGACGCAAAGTGGGAATTGCCGATGGGGCTGGTGGAAAACATGGCGATTTCCTTTGCCGGCGACGGGACTTCTGTCTTCCTGTCGTTCAGTCCTGCGATGGTCACATAGGAAAACTGCTTGTATCCCATGTCCATGGCTTTCTGCAGGACTTTCTCCCTGGTGGACTCGGCCAGGAGCCCTGTGTTGTTGATGGCCTTGGAGACTGTGTTCCGGGACAGCCCAAGGGCGTCTGCGATGTCTTGAATCGTAACTCTTTCTGCCATACGTATTTCTCCGTCTTTGTTGTTACAGTTTGCTGCAGTGTCTCATTGCTTCTATTATAGTGTACAAATCAAAAAGTGTCAAATGTAAAAGTGTAAAATGAATAATATTTTTCATAAAGCATTTGCCAATTCCTACGAGGAATTCCCTAAATAAAAAACAAAAATCGGCGATATGGGCATAATTATAAAAAAGTGATAGTCAAATGTAAAAATTAAATAAAAAATATTGGTGTTAGTCAATAAATATGTTGGCATTGCTTCACAGCACTACTAAGTTGTAGT
>CAJUFI010000110.1 GCA_910585665.1 uncultured Acetatifactor sp.
TTTGCCCTGTTACAGTTACAATCTACTTTCCTACATTGTTTATCGCCGCCTGTGCCGCCGCCAGCCTCGCAATAGGCACCCTGAACGGTGAGCAGGAAACATAATCCAGCCCAATCTTATGGCAGAACTCCACGGAAGAAGGATCTCCGCCATGCTCGCCGCAGATACCCACATGCATCTTCGGATTCACCGGCTTGCCCAGCTTGATGGACATATCCATCAGCTTGCCCACGCCGTTCTGATCCAGCTTCGCGAACGGATCGTTCTCCAGAATCTTGCTGTCATAGTAAGCGCTCAGGAATTTGCCGGCATCGTCACGGGAGAAGCCGAAGGTCATCTGGGTCAGGTCGTTGGTGCCGAAGCAGAAGAAATCAGCCTCCGCAGCGATTTCGTCAGCCGTGAGCGCAGCCCTCGGAATCTCAATCATGGTGCCCACTTCGTAGTACAGATCGGCACCGGAAGCCTTGATCTCCGCGTCAGCGGTCTCCACTACAATCTTCTTCACATATTTCAGTTCCTTCACATCGCAGATCAAAGGAATCATGATTTCAGGCTTCACCTTCCAGCCGGGATGTTCCTTCTGCACATTGATTGCAGCGCGGATGACGGCCTTGGTCTGCATCCTGGCGATTTCAGGATAGGTCACTGCCAGACGGCATCCTCTGTGGCCCATCATCGGGTTGAACTCGTGAAGGTTGGCAATGATATTCTTGATCTCCTCAACGGTCTTGCCCTGAGCCTGTGCCAGCTTCTCGATGTCCGCTTCCTCGGTAGGCACGAACTCATGCAGAGGGGGATCAAGGAAACGGATGGTGACCGGATATCCCTCCAGAGCCTCGTAGAGCTTCTCGAAGTCGCTCTGCTGGTAAGGAAGGATCTTCTCCAGCGCCGCCTCTCTCTCCTCAACGGTATCCGCACAAATCATCTCACGGAAAGCGGCAATCCTGCTCTCCTCGAAGAACATATGCTCTGTACGGCACAGGCCGATGCCCTCGGCACCCAGCTCTCTTGCCTTTCTGGCATCCGCAGGGGTGTCCGCGTTGGTCCTTACTTTCAATGTCCTGTATTTGTCAGCCCAGCCCATGACGCGGCCGAACTCGCCTGCGATGGTAGCGTCCACAGTGGGAATCTTGCCATCATAGATATTGCCGGTGGTGCCGTCAATGGAGATATAGTCTCCCTCATGGTACTCTTTTCCGGCCAGTGTGAATCTCTTGTTCTCTTCGTCCATGGCGATGTCGCCGCAGCCGGATACGCAGCAGGTTCCCATACCGCGGGCAACCACTGCAGCGTGGGAGGTCATGCCGCCGCGGACAGTCAGGATACCCTGGGAAACCTTCATGCCGGTGATATCCTCGGGGGAAGTCTCCAGACGGACCAGAACCACCTTCTCACCTCTCGCAGCCCAGCTTTCCGCGTCTTCCGCGCTGAATACAATCTTGCCGCAGGCGGCTCCGGGGGAAGCGCCAAGGCCTTTTCCGGCCGGTGTGGCCGCTTTCAGGGCAGCGGCGTCGAACTGGGGATGCAGCAGGGTGTCCAGGTTGCGGGGATCGATCATCGCAACCGCTTCCTGCTCTGTGCGCATTCCCTCGTCCACCAGGTCACATGCAATCTTCAGGGCAGCCTGGGCCGTCCTCTTGCCGTTTCTGGTCTGCAGCATGTACAGCTTGCCGTGCTCAACCGTGAACTCCATGTCCTGCATATCTCTGTAATGGTTTTCCAGCGTCGCGCATACTTCCTGGAACTGCTGGAAAGCCTCCGGGAACTTGTCCGCCATCTCGGTAATCTTCATAGGAGTGCGGACGCCTGCCACCACGTCCTCGCCCTGTGCGTTGGTGAGGAACTCGCCGAACAGGCCCTTCGCGCCGGTAGCCGGGTCGCGGGTGAAGGCAACGCCCGTGCCGCAGTCATCGCCCATGTTGCCGAAAGCCATGGACTGCACGTTTACGGCTGTACCCCAGGAATAGGGGATATCGTTGTCCCGGCGGTATACATTCGCACGGGGGTTGTCCCAGGAGCGGAACACAGCCTTGATAGCGCCCATCAGCTGCTCCTTGGGGTCGTCCGGGAAATCGTTGCCGATTTTAGCCTTGTACTCGGCCTTGAACTGGCCTGCCAGCTCCTTCAGGTCATCCGCGGTCAGCTCCACGTCCTGCTTCACGCCCTTCTTCTCCTTCATGGCATCGATGAGCTGCTCAAAATACTTCTTGCCCACTTCCATGACCACGTCGGAATACATCTGGATGAACCTTCTGTAGCAGTCCCATGCCCAGCGGGGGTTGCCGGATTTCTCGGCGATGACATTGACGACGGTCTCGTTCAGTCCGAGGTTCAGAATCGTGTCCATCATGCCCGGCATGGACGCCCTGGCACCGGAACGGACGGAGACAAGCAGAGGGTTCTCTTTGTCGCCGAATTTCTTGCCGGTAATCTCCTCCATCTTAACGATGTACTCATTGATCTGCGCCTGGATTTCATCGTTGATCTCTCTTCCATCCTCATAATACTGTGTACAGGCCTCCGTGGTAATCGTGAAGCCCTGCGGCACGGGAAGCCCCAGTCCTGTCATCTCTGCCAAGTTCGCACCCTTGCCTCCAAGGAGCTCGCGCATGTCCGCATTGCCTTCTGTGAACAAGTACACCCATTTCTTCATCACAATCTCTCCCTTTCGCATTATTTTCAGGCAGTCCGGCAATCCGGCTGCCCTCTGACAAAAAATCATAATATCAGTCAGTCTTCTATTATTGTAACAATTTGCCAAAAGAATAGCAAGCCAAATTCTGCCTTTTTTGGCCATTTCTGGTAATTTCGTGCAATCTGTCCAGCACGCTTTTCCCGATGGCGGCAAATTGCACAATCAAAAGCATATCCTCGGGCTTCCTGATACCGCTACTGCCGCTTTGCCGATTTTCCTTGATAAATCGGACGGTTTGTGTATAATGATAATGATAAGAAAAACAGGTGGTTTTTATGGAAACTGCCATAGGAAATGAGGATTTGAGATGATAAGTGTAAACAACGTAACCTTACGGATCGGCAAAAAGGCATTGTTCGAGGACGTGAACATCAAGTTCACGGAGGGCAACTGCTACGGCGTGATCGGCGCCAACGGGGCCGGTAAGTCCACCTTTTTGAAGATTCTATCAGGCGACCTGGAGACCACCAGCGGGGAGGTCTTCATCACCCCCGGCCAGCGCCTCTCCGTGTTGGAGCAGGACCATTTCAAATACGATGAGTATCCTGTCATGGACACGGTCATCATGGGCAACGCGCGGCTGTACCAGATCATGAAGGAAAAGGAAGCCATCTATGCCAAAGAGGACTTCTCCGACGAGGACGGCATCCGGGTCAGCGACCTGGAAGCGGAATTCGCCGAGATGGACGGCTGGGAGGCGGAGTCCAATGCCGCCATGGTCCTGAACGGCCTTGGCATCGACACGGACCTGCACTATTCCACCATGAAGGACCTGGACGGCAACATCAAGGTGAAGGTGCTGCTGGCCAAGGCGCTGTTCGGCAATCCGGACATATTGCTTCTGGACGAGCCCACCAACCATCTGGATCTGGACGCCATCGCATGGCTGGAGGACTTCCTGATCGACTTTGAGAATACGGTCATCGTGGTCTCCCATGACCGCTATTTCCTGAACAAGGTGTGCACCCATACCGCGGACATCGATTACAGCAAGATACAGCTCTACGCGGGCAATTACGATTTCTGGTACGAGTCCAGCCAGCTGCTGGTGAAGCAGATGAAGGAAGCCAACAAGAAGAAAGAGGAGAAGATCAAGGAGCTGCAGGAATTCATCTCCCGCTTCTCCGCCAACGCCTCCAAGTCCAAACAGGCCACTTCCCGAAAGCGCGCCCTGGAGAAGATTGAGCTGGACGACATCAAGCCCTCCAGCAGAAAGTACCCCTATATCGATTTCCGCCCTGACCGGGAGATCGGCAACGAAGTCCTGACCGTGGAACATCTGTCCAAGACCATCAACGGCGAGAAGGTGCTGGATGACATCTCTTTCGTGGCAGGGCACGACGATAAGATAGCCTTCGTAGGGAGCCAGGAGTTAGCCAAGACTACCCTCTTCCAGATTCTCATGGGCGAGATGGAGCCGGACGAAGGACATTACAAATGGGGCGTCACCACCTCCCAGGCCTACTTCCCCAAGGACAGCACCTCGGAATTCGACAACGACCTGACCATCGCGGAATGGCTCACGGGATATTCCCCCGTCAAGGACGTGACCTATGTGAGAGGATTCCTGGGCCGGATGCTCTTTGCCGGCGAAGACGGGGTCAAGAAAGTGAGAGTGCTCTCCGGCGGCGAGAAGGTCCGCTGCCTGCTGTCCAAGATGATGATCAGCGGGGCCAACTGCCTTGTGCTGGACGAGCCCACCAACCATCTGGACATGGAGTCCATCACCTCGCTGAACAACGGACTGATCAAGTTCCCGGGCGTGGCGCTGTTCTCCTGTCACGACCATCAGTTCGTGCAGACCACCGCCAACCGCATCATGGAGATCCTGCCGGACGGAAAGCTGATCGACAAGATCACCACCTACGACGAATATCTGGCTAACGATGAGATGGCCAGGAAGCGCACTGTCTTTACCGCCCACAAAGAAGAGGACGAGAACTGAGACACATGGGAGCCGCCGAAAACCCGGAATCGGGCAGAATTTGGAATTTTTCAGGAAAGAGGTATGATATGTTAACAGTAGATTTGCATGTGCATTCCAATCGTTCCGACGGAAGCTTTTCGCCCACCCAGCTGGTGGATTATGCCTGTGAAAAGGGGCTGGCGGCTTTCGCCCTCACAGACCACGATACCATAGACGGATTGGAGGAAGCCATCCGATACGCCCAGGAGCTTCGGGAGGAGCAAAACCAGGCCGCCTGCGCTCCGGCAGAAGCGTCACAGGACAGGGGATTACAGGCCGCAAAGCGCAGGGCACCGGAAGTCATCCCCGGCATCGAGTTTTCCACGGAATACATGGGACAGGACGTGCATGTCGTGGGGCTGTATATTGATTACCGGAACCAGGATTTCACAGGGCAGCTGAAAGCCTTTGTAGATTCCCGCACCGCAAGGAACCGGAAGATGTGCGCCCTGCTGCAGAAAAACGGCATTCCCGTCTCCTATGAGGAGCTGACGGCAGAGTACCCTGACGCTGTCATCACCAGGGCCCATTACGCAAAATTCCTGTTCAGCCGCGGGTATGTGAAGACCATGAGCGAAGCCTTTGACCGTTATATCGGAGACGACTGCCCCTGTTATATCCCCCGGGAAAAGGTGACTCCCGTCCAGGCCGTGGAGCTGATCCTGGCGGCGGGCGGCATCCCCATACTGGCGCACCCGGTCCTCTACCACATGAGCGACGCGCAGCTGGACGCCCTGACCGCCAGCCTGAAGGAGGCCGGGCTGGTGGGGCTGGAGGCAATCTACAGTACCTACACCGACGCCGACGAGCGCAGGATGCGCGCTCTGGCCGCAAAATACGGCCTTGCAGTCAGCGGCGGCAGCGATTTCCACGGCACCAACAAGCCGGGTCTGGACCTGGCCGTGGGGTACGGCAAGCTGTTCGTCCCCTATTCCGTGCTGGAAGGCCTGCGGAAAGCCGCACAGGAGGCCGCATCGGCTCCGTAGCCCATATCTCTGAAATATTCAAAAGGCCGTCACACGAAACGCAGCCGCGCCGGATACCTCTCTTCCGATATCCCGCAGCCGTTTTCCGAGACAGCCTTTCCTATTTTTGTCTTTGTCCGTTTTTCCGTTCAGCTCTCTACGATTAAATATCTGCCATCGCCGATGTCGAATACCTCGTCCGCCTCCAGAATCTCTTCCCCCATGACGCCCTCAGTATCCACGCCCTCTTCCTCGAAGAATTCCAGTACCTCTTCTACAGAATTGACTACCACCGCCATGCAGTCCTCCAGAAAACCTTCCGCCTCTTCCAGCGTCTCCGCCACATTCTCGGGAAACAGTTGCCGCTGATTTTCCAGGAAACACTCCAATACGTCTTCGTCAAATTGCTGCATCATTCTGCCCTCCTTTGTTTCTCTGTAGTTCTTACACCCATGATAATACGATTGAACGACTATGTCAATATCTTCTGTCATACATCTTCTATTTTCTATTTTCTGTCTGTTACTGTTCACTCCCCCCATTAAGCCATTGTGAAAAGTGCTGAAATTTATTTTT
>CAJUFI010000111.1 GCA_910585665.1 uncultured Acetatifactor sp.
ATTTTACTTCCAGTTTGCACCATTTTTCAGTCTTTACTACCAAAGACAGGTATTACAATATTTTCGGAAATGCAAGTCTTTTTTTAAAAAAATTTTATTTTTTTCAAGATTTTTTTCCGGCCTATTCTTTCAGGGATTTGAAATACATGAAACGCAGGTGGTTTCTGCCTTCCGCGGCGAAACAGGCGTCCAGCAGGCTGCATTTCTTCTGCATCCACAGGCTGCACTCCTGGGCGGTATGTTCCTTCCGGAAGGCCTCATATTTGGCGAACAGCCTGATCAGCAGCCAGTCCAGCCGCTCGCCGCTCCTCATGGTATGCTGTTCCTGGAGCTCCAGATAACCGAAATTCCGAAGCAGCCTGTTCAGCCGCTCCAGGTTAAGGCCGGGCATCCCCAGGATGACCAGGTGCCGGATCATGGTCTTCCTGGGGATGACGCCCAGAAGCTTCATGTTCCTTCCCAGTTCCGAATCATAGTTCATGCTGGTGATGTGGCTTGTCAGGTACCATTCCGACATCCCCCTGTAGATATAACTCAGGGCGTCCGTGTAGTACAGATGCCGTATGCTGTGCTCCAGAGTGCTGCGGGTGATGTTCATCTGCTCCAGGCGGGCCTGGGGCATCTTCCGCAGATATCCGTCCGCCAGCCGCTGCATGGCATTTCGGCGCTTCCAGTAGACAGACTGCATGTCCGGGGACTCCTCCTGATAGATTTCATCGCAGCCGTCGTAATATCCCTGCAGCAGGTACCGCAGATCCGCCCCGTCCAGCCCCAGCGCCCTGCCGAAAGAGATGCATTGCCCGTGGTTCACGGGGAGATGGCGGCCGGTCCTCCAGTATCTGATCTTCAGGATGTCCTGCTGCTTTACGGGCTCTTTGCCGTACATCCTTCTATAGATGCATTTGTCCGCCTCTTCCTTGCCGCCGATGCCCTCCCTGCGCATGAACTCCTGGTACTTCTCCTTCAGCCACTGCACCTCCGGCCGTTCCCCGTGCTGCAGCGCCATGCATTCCATGGCCAGCCTAATCGTTTCCTCTCTTGTGTCTGTTCCGCTCAATGTCCGTCCTCCTTATGCATTGTCTCTTGTCTTTCTGTTCGCGTCGGCGGAGGAAAAGGGGACAAAAATAAGAAAAATGTTAAAATCTACTTTGTTGCGGTGACAGGTTTTTTATGTTAAAGTGATTACAAATAAATTTGAGGAGGAGATTTACCAATGAAGACACAGCTATCTATTTTAGTGAAGAACGAGTCCCTGCTTTCCCGTGCTTATTCTTTTCTATGGTTCATCAACATCTTCAAGAAGATGTCGGTGAATGTATGGATCGACCAGGATCCCGACAGGGTGAAGACGCCCACCCATGTGCTGAAGGCGAACCAGGATCCCTATGAGTTCGACTTGGCGCCCGGGGAGCACATCGTATACTTTTCGGATCCCAGGGCCGGCGGCAAGGCTGCCATCCGCGCAGTCACCGGCGCGCTGGTGGGAGCCAGCTTCGCCGGCGGCGCAGGCGGTTCCATGCTGGCGGGAGCTTCGGCCGGCGCGGATATCGGTGCGGGCAATTCCGTGGGCGTCGGCTATGCTTCCTTTCTTCTGCAGGAAGGGGACGTCTTCAAGATTTCCGCGAAACCCACAAGAAAAGGCGGCGTGAAGGTGAAGCAGATCAAGGAAAAGAAATCATAGCATCGTAGAAATTTGAATCATGAGAGGGTGGTGCGGGCTTCCGCTGAAAAATATACGGAAGCCCGTAAAACAATATGCGCGGAACATGAATGGAGATGACCATGTTTTTTGACACACAAGGGCCTGACGAGGCCTATCAGGAACTACTGATCGCCATAGCGAAAAAGCAGCGGGAACTGCTGGAGCGCGTCTTCGACTGGAAGGAACGGAAGCAGAAGGCTGCCCCCCGGCGCGGGGGCCTTTTCGGCAGGAAGCAGAAGGCTGACCCGGTCTGCGAACGGCTTCTGGCAGAGCTGGAATCTCTGAAAGGACAGCTGAAAAGACACCGGCAGGAACAGGGCTGCCCAAACGGCGTGTTCTGGTGGAACATCCCCTGGGAACAGGTGGAATGCTGGCTGATCTGCGACCTGGAGCAGCCCAGGGAGGAGGGCGGCTGGCGGTATGCCAACGAACTGGACGCCATAGGAGAGGACGGCGTCTATCTGTTGTGCCTGAAGGAGGAGGGGCATCTGTCCGACTTCTCCACATCCTATCACTATTCGGTCCATGAGGAGTCGAAGTACAGCTACAGCGAGCGCCAGGACATGGTGCGCAGCTACAACCGCCGGATATCGGACTACGACCTGATGGATCTGGCCACAGGCGGGGACGGTCCTGTCCATTCGGTGCTGTCCGGCGCGGACTATGCCTCCAAGGCCGATTATTATCTGTCCAGTGAATATTTCATGACGAGGGAATACCTGTCGGACTCCTATTCCCGGAGCCTGTACACCCAGGTGGAGACCAACGGCATCATGGCAGTGAGCCGCAGCCGGCATTATGAGTGCTTTTTCCAGGTGGCGGATTTCCACGTCCGGGAGGACGGCACCCTGGACCATATGGGCCTGCGGGATTTCGAGTTCATCACCGCCCGGGGGGATGCGCCCGATTCCCTGCGGGGCAAGTATGAGGGCCGGGACGCGGCGGTGGTGTGCGCCGGCTACCTTGCGGACAGCGATATGGTGCGGGAGGTGCCGCTGGCCCTGTTCGGGCGGGACATGGAGCAGGGGGCGGCCTGTTTTGAGGAAGCTATGCGCCAGGCGGAGGTCTACACCTGCCTGGCGGAAAAGATACATCTATGATGAGAAGGAGGGAATCCGGTTATGGAACTGGTTTGGCATAAAGGCTATGAAGATTATGATGACCCGGCCTGGCAGGCCCGCAAGGATCGCCTGACGGCCGCCTGGAAAAGCGTCTCGCTCCAGCAGGCCGACGGCATGGACACGGAGGCGCTGCTGGACCATCTGGAGCTGGCGGAAGAGCTCATGCGCCATTACACTGCCGTGAAAGATTTCAGGAATCTGGAGCCCGTGATGCGCAGCTATGAGTCCATGCTGAAGCTGCTGCGGTCCAGGCAGCCAGACAGGGCGGGGTACTGGTATCTGGAGATGGAGTACAACCGCATCAATGCCGTGCTGTACCTGGATCAGAAAAGCAACCGGCAGGCTGTCGGATACTTTGAGCAGGCCATCGCCAGCGGGGACCGCTGCTATGCCTGCCTGCAGTCGGAAGCGCCGCAGCTTGGCGACGAACAGAGGCTGTATCTGGCCTGGGCCTGCGCGGAATGCCGCGGCGAGATGGCCCTGGCCTGTGAACGCATGCTGGACATAGCCGGGATGTACCAGGTGCTCACGGGGACTGCCCCCATTCTGCAATACATAGAATCCTGCCTCGGGGACGCCTACGGCATCTGGGAGAAGGCGGCGGGGCTCTATTCCCAGATTGGGGCGGCTTGCTATCAGAACAATGAATTCGGGAAAGGGGATCTGCATTACGGCAACGCGGAGAGGATGTATGACAGGCTGGCGGAAGAGCTGGATTCGGATTTCTGCCGGGCGAAGGGGCTGTGGATCTACAGCCTGCACGGCATAGACGCGTTCACCCGGGCCGGAAAGGCGGAGGTGATGCTGGCCTGTGAACGGGAAGTGAAGGCTTTCCTGGAGGGCGGCGCCGCAGGCAGTGACCGAGCCATCGCCCAGGGGGCCCTGGGCATGAGTTACATGCAGCACGGCGTCGCGCTTCAGCAATCCGGCGACCTGAAGGCCGCCGTTCCGTGGACGGAGCAGAGCGTGGACCTGTTCGGCAATGCCCAGGAGGCCCTGGAAAAGGATATGGAGAGCCTGGAAAACAGCATGGCCAGGGGCGAGCTCAGCAATATCGCGGCCCGGCTGTACAGCAGCTCCGTGGCGGCCATGGACGTGCTGGGCGTACAGTATTTTGCGTCCGACAGGTTTCCGGAGGCCCGAGGGGTCTTCGAGGAGGCGCTCTCCATGCTGACGGATTCGCACGGGTATACCATAGCGGAGAGCGCGTCCCTCCTGATCCGGGCGGAATGCTGTGAATATCTGGCTATGCTGGCGGTGGAGGACGGGGACAGGCACAAGATTGATTTCTACGGAACCCAGGCGATGGATCTGGGCGAGGAAGCCGCCAGGAAAAGCGGGAACCCGGCGGCGTGGCAGATAGTGGTCGTCAGCGCCTCCCTGGTCTCCGAGGTGGCGGAGGCCCTGAAGGAGAAGCCTAAGATGGGGGCTGCGGCCGCCAGAGGGCTGGCCGCCTGCGATGAGTTGGCCCGGCTGATCCCTGACAGCGGAATCCTGGTCATGCGCGGCAAGCTGGAGCGGCGGGAGAAAAAGTCCAGGCGGCGGCTCTTTTAGGGCAGAGGGGCCCCGGCGGCCTTTCGCCTTTTCAGGAAAAGGTACAGCACGGACAGCAGGATCCCCGATGCCAATAATACCATGCCCACCGGCGCGTATATCCTGGCTTTATCGTAAGTATCCGCCGCATATTTCACGAGCAGGGGTTCTTCCAGGGCATCGATCTCCTCCTGGCTGTACCCTATCTCTGACATGTATTCCCCCAGCAGGTAGGGGAGCCGTCCCTTGGCTTTTTCGATATGTCCCTCAAAGGCTACGGCGGCCTGAGGCAGAAGCCCTGTCTCCAGATATTGCCAGGTCTCCTCTTTCAGGCGCTCCATGGCCTCATACCGGCCTGCGGGCACGCTTATGATCAGCAGCCTGTCCGCTGTGGGCAGCGCGTAGTAATATTCGCTGACGCCTCCGCCGCCTAAGTCCTCCAGGTTCGCGAAGCAGTCGTAGACATAGGGCACCCGGCCGGTCACGTGCATCCCTTCCTGCGCGCCGCCCTGATCTGCCAGATAGCCGATGTCATGTCCCGGCTTGATCGCAGTCACGAAATTCCGCCCATTGATCATCAGCAGCATGAATCCGATGACCAGCAGTCCGCCGATCAGGATTCCGGCTGCCAGTTTCAGCAAATCTTTTTTCCAGTCTTCTCTCCAGTTCGTCGCCATTTTCCCCTCCACGTGCTACAGCATGTCAGCCGTGTCCTCCCGGGCAAAAGCCTCGCTCAGCCATGCACGAATTTTTGATATAATATTGATGATATCCTGATTGACGAAGTCGGTCGGCATCACCAGAGGCTCCTCCTCGTGGGATATCAGGTCTACGGAAATATCTTCCAGTATGCCCAGATCGGCTTCCGGCATCTGGATTCCGATTCGGGAGAGCAGCCATTCTCCCCTGGAAAGCGCCTCCGCGGGATTCTGTACCCGGAAGCGCAGGGCCATGGGTGCGTCGGATTTTCCCTCCGGCACATCGAAGCACAGGTTCGCGGACTCTGTCTCCAGGGTGAAGCGATAGCCGTCTTCCAGCCGCTCCCGTTTCATGGCCATGAGCATGACGAAATACTGCCCAGCCGTCAGTCTGTTGTCTTCCATGGCCAGGCGGAAGCTGCGGGCCGGGCTTAAGTCCACCCCCAATACCTGCTCTACCTGCTCCAGCGTCATGTACAGGTTCCCGTCCTGCCGGGGCATCAGATAGCCCAGGACTGTATACTGCTCCGCCAGATGGCTGCGCACGGCGTTGTACAGCATCGCTTCGTTTATGACACCAGTGTCATTTTCGAAGAAGAATTCCGTCAGAGGCTCCTCCGCGCCTGCCGGGTAAATGGTCATGCGGATTCTGTCGAGCTGCGCGCGGCCTTTTATGGTGAGCCGATACAGTGACTCCTCTGAAATCCCCGTCAGCTTGGACAGGGTTCCGAACACCTTCCGCTGTTTGGCGGACAGCGTCCCCTGATCCAGCCCTGCAGTCAGTTCATATGAAAATCCGGGGGCGTCCATCTGTTCCTGGAGTGCCTTCGCCGCTTTCCATGCGGGACGGCAGTAAAGGCATGCTCCCGTGACGGAGGCTGCCAGCAGGAAGAGAGCTGCCCACAGGACATATTTCTTTTTTTCCATCGTCTGTTCCCCGCTGTTCCTTCTTCTGCCTGCCGAAGGCGCCGCTGTCTTTTGACCGCGGCGGGGCAGGCCGACAATATTAGGAATTGTCGGAAAATAACTGATGCAACTTGTTTAGGAGAAAGCCCAGAA
>CAJUFI010000112.1 GCA_910585665.1 uncultured Acetatifactor sp.
ACAGACAGGAGGACATCACCATGGAAGAAAACAGCATTTTAGTCAGGGATCTGTGCAAGACGTTCCCCGGCTTCACCTTAGACCATGTCTCCTTTCGCGTACCGAAAGGAAGAATCGTAGGCTTCATCGGCGAGAACGGCGCCGGGAAGAGCACCACCATCAACCTGATATTGAATGAGCTGGCCAAGGACAGCGGCGAGATCCAGCTCCTGGGCATGGAGCACACTGCCTGCTCCGCCAGGGAAGACATCGGCATCGTATTCGATGAGTGCACCTTCCACGACGTGTTCACGGCGGCCAACCTGGAGAAGATGCTCTCCGGCATCTACCGCAGCTGGGACAGCGCCCTCTATCGCCAATACCTGCAAAGGTTCCGGCTCCCGGAGAACCAGCCCGTGGGCTCCTTCTCTAAGGGGATGAAGATGAAGCTCTCCATCCTCTGCGCCCTGGCCCACAGGCCGAAGCTGCTGATTCTGGACGAGGCCACCACGGGGCTGGATCCTGTGGTGCGGGACGAGATCCTGGATCTGTTCCTGGAATTCATCCAGGACGAGGAGCACTCCATCTTCTTTTCCTCCCACATCACCTCGGACATCCAGAAAATCGCGGATTTCGTCATCCTGATCCATCAGGGCCGGATCGTCTTCGAGGAGCAGAAGGACGACCTGGTGTACCATTACGGCATCCTGAAATGCGGGAAAGAACGGTTCGCCTCCCTCTCTCCCGACGACTATATCACTTACCGGGACACGAAGCTGTCCATGGAATGCCTGGTCCGGGACAAGGAGGCGGCAAGGCGCAGCTATCCGGACGTGATCGTGGACAACGCCAGTTTGGAGGACATCATGCTTTTCTATATCAAAGGAGGGGTACCATGCGAGGACTGATTTATAAGGAATTCACTGTTTTCTGTAAATGTATTGATAAAAAGCTGATACTTATAGCGGCAGCCTTTTCTCTTCTGCTGCTGTGCAAAGCCGGTTATTACGGGGGGCTGATGGCCTCCGTCCTGCTGGCCATGACCGTGGGCATGCAGAATGTCATGAGCTTCGTCAGCGACGACAAGGCCCGCTGGCAGAAATATCAGATGGCCCTGCCCGTGAGCGACATGTCGGTGGTGGCCAGCAAGTATATCTCCGTGCTCTGCACCCTGGGCATCAGCCTTTTGGGCGCCGGGGCGCTGAACCTGGCCTCCTCGGTGCTGTACCGGAACTTTGACCCTGTCGTCTGGGGCCTGGGAGCCTTCGCGGCGGTGTTCCTCCCGCTGATGTGGACGGGGGTGTGTCTGCCGCTGACCTATTGGTTCGGGGTGCAGTCCGCACAGGTCATGGGGATGCTCATCGTGGTTCCGGTATTTTATTTCATCAAATACTTCGAGGACGGCTCCGGGTTCTCCGCGATGGCGGCTTCCCTCTCCTCCTATCTCTTCCTGGCGGGGGCTGTGACGGTTGCGGCTTTCGGGGTATCCCTGCTGATCAGCGCGGCGGGATATGCCAGGCGGAGGGAGCAGCTGCGTCAATAGCTGTTCCCACCCGGCTGATTGTCGAAGCGTCAGCAAGAGAGTCTGTCATCCTCCCTTCTCCGTCAATAGCCTCTCGGAATCTTCAGACCGCTTATCACGCGGCTTCCCGGAAACCGTTTTGCCGATTTCCCCGCTTTTTCTGCCGCCTGGTTTCTCAGCAGCCTGATTTTGCCTGTCTGAAATTCCGAGAGCCTATGTCATACGGTCAATGGCCCGGTTATAGGATTTACCTTTGCCCGAAAGTCCTTTGACCAAGGCTTGTCCTTGTTCAGCCAGGGTCTTCAAATCCGTTCCCGGGAAAGCGCTTGGACAGTCGGGTTTTCGTCTGCTCCATAGGCGCAGGCCAGTCTCTCAATCAGTCTATCCGTCTCCTATTCGCTCACCATCTGCTTTACAGATACTGCGTTGATCGTTTTTACAATTGCAAATGTACCCAAGAACATACAGATTGGAAGCAGCACAAAACTCACAGTCATTCCTGCCAGCGAATTCGCAAACGGAAATTCCGCAATCCCAAGCAAGCGGGCATATGGGGTCAGCAAATCAGGAATCACAAATACCCCCAGCATAAGTCCCAGGCTATTTCCCGCAAGAGCCAAAAGGCAATTCCTCCACGAATGGATCTTCAATATCTGCCAGGATGTCATCCCAATGGCTTTCAGCAAACCTATGAGACGCTGTTCCCGCCGGACCAGAATAAAGGTCAGATTGACAGCAGTCAGGATTGTAACAAGAAGCAGAAACGTTAAAACTGTTCCGACAGCGGGCCTCAGAACGCCTGTCATATTTTCTCCATTTGACTTTGACGCTATGAAGGAAAACTTTCCGCCATATTTCTCAGATAATTCCTTCTCGTATTCCCATTTATCGGTTCCGTCTGAGAGGACGAGCATATAGTCTCCGTATGAGCCGTCGGCCCTTGCGAATTGGTCTAAATCATCCGTAACCATCCGTATGATATTTCCGTAATTGGAAAGTGTCTGGAAAATTCCTGTGATCTCGTACTCTGCCTTTTTTCCGTTCACTGCCAGTTCTATCTTCTCTCCAACCTCCAGTCCATATTCCCTGGCCAGCGTCAGCCCGATACCGACCTCATTTTCCTGCTGAGGCCGTCTGCCATACAGGGTCCGGTCTTCTACTTCATCATTCCAAGGCAGCTCGTAGACTTCCGCCGGAGCACTTTGCCAGGCAGCTCCGGGAGCGGGCTTATACTGTGCGGTTACCTTATTGACCCCGTAGGTGAACGCTACCCTTGAATCGTTCTGCAGTTCGGGTAATATGACGCTCACCGGCGTATCTTCCAATGACGTGATATAAATATCCGTTTTGATAAACCCCCATATCTCCGGTTCCTGATCGATATTCTGGACTGCGTTCAGGCAGCCCAGGCCGATTACAGTAAGGCTGCCAAGTATGAGAGACACACCGGCTATATACGCATATTGCAGCTTTTTATTTTGCATTCCCCTGATGGCATAATACAGCTCAAAGGAGACCCTTCCATGATAATATGTGCCTGGGGGCTTCCTCGGCCCCTGATTCTTTGACGGCCATGTGCTCGTTCTGACTGCGTAAGAAGCATTCAGTCTCCGGACTTTGAAGACGGCGCAGCAGCAGATTGCCATAACAGCGGCCAGTACGATACACCCCGCAAGGAGCTGATAACCGCCTGTTCTGGTAAATGTGACCGTATAGATTCCGATATCTCCGAGGACTTTTGTGATAATGCCCCTGCTCAGCCAGCCGCCAAGAACACTGCCTGACACCGCCCCCGCAAAACCGATCGCCCCATAGCAAAATAGATAAATACCAACGATCTGCATTCCCGTCATGCCCAATGACTTACAGATGCCAATATTCCTGACATCCTCATCCATGTCGCTCTTGACCAGAAATAAAGTCAATACGGCAATCATACCCGCGAGGACCACGCTTACAAAGGACAGCGCCGCCCCCACCATCTGATAAGCCGCCGTATATCCGCTTCTGATGCGCTCATAAGTATACAGCGTATCGCCCAAGGGCAGTTTGAAATACTCTTCTGCGTCACGGATAAAATTCTGCTCCATCTGGCGGCTGTATTCCTCAAATCTGATCTCCAGGTAACTTACTGTGTTGTTCTCAGCCAAAGGGAATTCGGAAAGCCTGCCGGAGCCGCACCACATCCGGTACACGTTGGTACTGCTGCTGCCAAAAACAGGATCCGCAACGATTTTTGCAACACTTACTGTCACAGCTTTATCCGCTAATTGCAGAGAAACGCTGTCCCCCACGGCCAGACCAAGGATATTGGCAATCTTTGTTGTGATCCAGATTTCATTCTTGCCGGGCATATCCGGTTCTTCGCCGTTCAGCATTTTGGGCGAAAGCATATCGCTGTTAATCCTTTCGGGAAGTTCCAGCAGAATGCCATTGCTCAGCCTTGTTCCGTCCTTTTCTATGTAATCAATGGTTTTTGTGTTTTCTGTTATCTGATACAAAAGCCCTTTCTGGCCGTCCAGATATTGCCTGACAGCGTCCGGCAAGATTACCTCGCCGCTCCACAGGCAGCAGATCTGCGGTCCGTCCATTTCCTCATAGGCCCTGTCGAACACCTTATCCAGTTCTTTCAGCAAAATCAGGGCATTGACCAGCAGCGCCGCAGTCAGTAAGATACAGATTCCCAGAAACGAATTCGGGACCTTTTTCCTTCTCAGCTTCGCCAGGGCGCACGTAAAACTTGCTTTCAACGTTACCACCCCCTCTTCTGCAGAAAGCGCATGAGTTCCTCTTCCCGATGTCCCACAGGACAGGAGCCGTCATCCGTAAATTTCAGTTCGCCCGCAGCCCGGCCATCCTTGATATAGACCACCCGTCCCCCTCTGACAGCAACCTTGACATCATGTGTGACCAAAAGAATCGTCTGCCCGTTTCTGTTCAATTCATCCAGCAAGTCCATGACGATGACTGACTGCGCCGAATTCAAACTTCCCGTCGGTTCATCACACAGCAAAAGCGGCGGCCTGTTGATAACCGCGCGCAAAATCGCGGCTCTTTGCTGCTGTCCGCCCGACAGCTGCGAAGGATACTTTTGGATATGCTCCTTCAGGCCAAACTGCCCGCATAGGTTTAAGATGGTATCCTTCATGGAATCCTTTGCTTTTTGATTCCCTCCCAGCAGCACCGGCATCATGATATTTTCATAAACCGTAAGGTCAGGAATCAGGCATTGCTGCTGAAAAACGATTCCTATGTTCGTCCGTCTGAACACTGCCTTTTCCGTTTCGCTCATCTGGCTGAAATCCGCCGTTTGACCGGATTGGGTATACTGTATCGACCCGCTGTCGAAATGATCGATACCGGCGAGCAAGTGCAGCAGACTGGTTTTTCCGGATCCGGACGCTCCCATGATCATGACAAATTCGCCTTTGCCGACTTGCAGATTCACATTGTCAACAACTTTGTTTTCTATCGATTCTTCCTGATATTTTTTGGTCAGGGCTTTGACCTCCAACAGCTTTTCCATGTTTTTACTCCTTTCGCTGTTTTTTTCAGGCATTTCGGAGCATTCGATTTATCCGGAACGCCAGGATCACATAGACGGTCTTTATGATTGCGGTGTAGAGCAACGCGAGGATGATTTGCGCAAAAGAACGCCAAACCAAGCTGAAATCATCCATATAGTTGAGCAGAGAGAACGCTCCTAACAGCGCGATCAGGCATCCCAATGTCAAGGTCAAGGCGCCGGCATATCTGACAGCCTGAACGGCCAGCTCCATTTCTTCCTTTGACAGACGCTTTCCAGGCAGACACATTTTCCAGGCGTTCCTATAGTCATGAAACCAGCCGGAAACGGATATGATTGCCAGTTTCAAACCCAGCAGATAAAACAATGTCGGCAAGTCAATCATATCAACCATGCTCCCCTCCCGCAGTGAAGCAGCAAACAGAATCAAAAGGGCCAGACCACTCAGCGAGATACCTGTAATCGTACCGATGCTTCTGCTCCTGCTTCTTTTGTCCATTTCGTTCAATTCACTGACCAGTCCGACAATATTGCTCTCGGTTTTTTTCGCATATTCTTCAGGAGGGAGCTCCTTTGGTAAAAATTCCTCCCCCGCAAGGAGCTCGTTTATATCGACCTCCAGAGCGGAGCCAAGTTCCAGAAGAAGCGACGCGTCAGGCAATCTATACCCGTTTTCCCACTTGGATACCGTCTTATCTGTCACATTGAGCTGGTCCGCCAGCTGCTTCTGCGTCAGGCCCTGCTTTTTCCTCATGTCCGAAATGAATTTCCCGATTTTGGCTTGATCCATTATCTTGACCTCCCTTTACATACAGCAGGCAATATCATTCTTGCCTTGAAACACCACATCAAAAGTGTATATCCTTGTGAACACTAAATGCAACCCCCAGGCCGGAGAATGGCTCTCCAATTTGGAGAATTCCATAAAATCAACCGGTTTCTCCTGTCATTTAGGGCAAAACAGCTGTATAAAGCTATACTGCATAACGCTGAATGCTGCCTAATGTAATCATGCGAATGAACCAGTCAGCGTTATGCAGTCTGGTTTCACGGCAAGTGAAATTGTTAAGCAGTATAA
>CAJUFI010000113.1 GCA_910585665.1 uncultured Acetatifactor sp.
ATCCCATAAAACGGACTCAATCCGAAACCAACACAGTTATTGACTAACACGATTCAAACAAGCTTCGGATGTCCTCGTCGCTTATTCCGTATCTTCTGCCCTTTTGGACAGCCATCTCCAGGTCCGCTTCCAGTTCTTTCTTCTGTTCTTCCAGCAAAAGCCCGGGATTCACCGCCGCCACGTAGGTACCTTTTCCGTGGACCGTCACGGCAAACCCTTTCTCCTCCAGGCTGTCATAAGCCTTCTTCACAGTCAGCGCGCTGATTTTCAGCTCCTTTGACAGCACGCGCACGGAGGGCAGAATGTCCTTTGCCTTTAACTCTCCGTCTCGGATCAGCGTCTTGATCTGGTCTGCGACCTGTTCGTATATGGGAACCATGGAAGAACTGTTTATTATTATGCGCATTTTTCTTTCCTCCCACAAACAGTGTATAACAGTTTGGAACTGTTGTCAAGTGTTATATGCTGTTTATTCAAAAAAAGTTTGTGGAACAGGGAGACATTCACTGCCAGTTGCGCTGTCAAATCGTCCAGTTGCGCAATGGGCATTAAGATTGGCGTTTTTTCTCCGATACACCAAGAGAACGGGAAAGGATTGGGACATGATCAGGGTGGCCATTTGCGAAGATGAACCGAATATCAGGAGCTATCTGACGGCGCTTGTGCGGAGGCAGGAGGCGGCGTGCGAGATTGCGGCTTACGACTCTGCGGACGCTTATCTGGCAGCCGGAAAGGAATATGATTTGCTGTTTCTGGATATAGAACTGGTGGGGCCGGCCGGCGGGGCGGCAGGGAACGCGGCTGCAGACGGCTGCGGCACTTCATCTCCTATGGACGGCATCGCTCTGGCAAGGAAGCTTCGAGGCATGGATTTGAGCCGACAGCCCCTCATCGTCTTCGTCACAGGGCATGACGATTATATTTATGAGGCTTTCGATGTGGAGGCTTTCCAGTATCTGATGAAGCCCATCGACGAAAAACGTTTTGCGGAACTCTTCCGGCGGGCCAGGGAGCGGATTGCGGCGGAACCGGAGCAGCAACGGAAATCCCTGGTGATTCAGCTGGCGGGCGTGAGGAAAGTGGTTCCCTGGGACAGCATTTATTACGCGGAAAGCCAGGGGCATAAAATCCTACTGCATCGAAAGGACGGCATCCTGGAATACTATGGAAGAATCAGCGAGCTGGAGCAATCCCTGGCCGGGCAGTTCAGCCGAATCCACAAAGGCTATCTGGTCAATCTGTCCTACGTGGAGGAATATGACCATGTCTCCGTCACGTTGGAAAACGGCGACAGACTGGTGATTTCTAAATACAAATACGATGATTTTGCAAAGGCGCATCTGCGATTCCTACAGCAAAGCCCCCTGTAGACGAGCCCCGTCCGGGAACCTGCCGGGCTGTGCTCAGCCCCGGCACAAAACAACGGGAACCGTGCGCTGCACCTCTGATTCCAGAACCTCTTATGCCGCTTAACGATTTCGCTTGCCGTGAAGCCAGACTGCATAACGCTGACTGGTTCAATCCCATGATTGCATTAGGCAGCATTCAGGGTTATGCAGTATAATAAGGAATTGTCTACAAATAACTGATGCGAGTTTATAGCCGTTTTCGTTGTATTTCTGGGCTTTCTCCTAAACAAGTTGCATCAGTTATTTTCCGACAATTCCTAATCTTCTGAAATTTCAGAAAGCAGAAATTTCAGGAAGCAGAATCCGGCATTGGGGCGGAAGGGTACCTGGAAAAGCGGCAGAATCAGCCCAAAGTTTCGGAAAGCACGGCAAGCAGCGCGTTATGCCGTCCTATCGCAAAGGGAGGGAACAATTGAGCGAAAACGCTTTTACTTTATTCCATCAGATAATATCCGGCGCGGAAACCCTCATGTACGGGGCCTGGCTGGCGGCGTTCCTGCGCCCATTCCTGGAGCCGGACTCCCGTTGCAGAAAAGGTTGCAGCCTGCGGCGAAAGCTCTTTTTTGTCTTCCTGGTCTATT
Source organism: uncultured Acetatifactor sp. (assembly GCA_910585665.1). GTDB lineage: Bacteria > Bacillota > Clostridia > Lachnospirales > Lachnospiraceae > Acetatifactor. The sequence goes on from CAJUFI010000113.1 coordinate 1,991, forward strand.
CAGCTGTATTCCTGACTGGTTCGCTGCTGTTCTTCAACGGCGGATCATATATGTTAGTGACGATGGGCATCTTGACGGCATGCACGAGCTTTCTCGGAATAGACAGGAAATTTCTGCTGCTGTTATGCGCCCTGTTCTTCTGCATCCGGAACCTGAGCGTAATCGTCATGCGGAGCGCGGACTACTTTTCCAGCAGCTTCCTCCTGGCAGGCGCGGACACGCTGGAGAAAGTTTTCCTCCTGGCGGCACTGGACTGTGTCCTGATCGACACACTGCAGCTTCTGCTCTTCTCTCTCATGCTCTGCGCAATCCGCAGGCAGCTGGGCGGAAAAGGGCTGGCGCTGCATATCCGGGAGCTGGGCCGCCTGCTCCTGCTGCCTGCGGCGGGCATCCTGTTCGTCAACATCTGCATCCGCTTCCTGATCGTAAATGATGACGGGCATATCTTTCAGCTTTACGAACAGGTTCCGATGGCCCTTGGGCTTCTGCCGACGGTGGCGGCGCTGCTCTATGGGGGAACCCTGGCCACCCTCGCTTCTTTCCGGAAAATCCTCGCCCTACAGAAGGAGCGGGACCGATATCTGGTGGAGCAACAGCAGCTTTCCGCCATCCGGGAGCGCATGGCGCAGCTGGAGCAGACCTATGATGCCGTCCGTCGGATGAAACATGAGATGCGGGGGCATCTGGCCAATATCAAGGGGCTGGCGGAAAGCGGCAGTTATCAGGACATAGACCATTATATCGCCAGGATGGAGGACGGCCTGAGCCTGTTCGAGCCGGTCGTCCACACCGGAAACGCCATCACGGACGTCATCATCAGCGACAAACAGAAATCCGCTGTTTTCCACGGCGTAGAATTCCGGTCGGAATTCCGATATCCTGTGTCATGCGGGTATGACGCTTATGACATCGGCATCATCTTAAGCAATCTGCTGCAGAATGCCCTGGAGGCCTGCATGAAGCAAACGGACGGGAAAAAGTACATCTTCCTTTCCGGCAGACAGAAGAAGCGTTTCTTCCTGATTGACATCAGGAACTCTTTCAACGGGGAGGTCTATTTCGACCGGCACACACGGCTGCCGATATCCACGAAAGAGGACGATTGCGCTATTTCCAGAAAAAAGATGCCTGACCCGGCCCTTTCCGTCCATGGCATCGGCCTCTCCAACGTGCGGAAAGAGGCAGAAAAATACTGTGGGAACATGGACATTCAGATAGACGGGAAGGAATTCCGCGTCACTGTGCTTTTACAGGGAAAGGGCAGGGAAGGCGACTCCGGCCAGTGCGCCCATGAGGGTTTTCCCGGGACTTGACGGTGCGAACAGGCCCGACCAAGGGCCAAACGCATGCCGCGGGCTTCCAACAAACCAGACAGGCAGCGGCCGCGGGAATTCTGCTTCTGGCAGAACGCGGCCGCCAAAAATAAGCAATATGACCGTCATTACCATGAGACGGCTCAGAAAGGAGAAACAATGTACAACCATGATTTCAGCATCCAGGAGGTAAATGCGTACTATGGCCGCAAAGGCGGCATGCGCACGTCCAATGTCAGCAATTACGCCAATGCGGGCAGTTTCGCCAGTCTCATACGGCGGGCGGCGGCACAGAGGAGCGCGGGGGCAACGCCAGAGGGCGCGGCCGTGGCGCAGACGGGCAGCGCTGTCGCCACAGGCACATCCTCAAGAGTCCAGGGCGCAACGACAGCGCATGTGCATTCAAACAGCGGGAAAAAAGCCTCAGACTCCACAGCGGCCGCCCCTACGACGGCCCAGGCCAACGGAAATGTCTGCTGCGAACAATGCCACCAGACCAACCAGCTAATGCTCCAGATGATGGCCAAAAACCTGTACACACAGAGTAGCCTGGGATATCCGCTGACGGGCCTGAACACTTGGTCCGCATACCAAAACATGGCGGGCATGCTCGGCAACAGCCTGTTCTCCTGATTACGTTTTTATCTAGATGTTTTTCCGTGAACCACATATGAAAACGGAGACCCCGAACAGCTTTCGGGACTCCGTTTTCCGCTTTCTGCAAGTTCCAGTTCAACTTCTCCCTTTCTTTCCCGCACTCTTCTCCCTGGACGCCTTTTCCTTTCGGGCCTTCGCCTGCCCCTGGGGCTCGGCTTTCGGCATGGCCAGCAGCCGCTTCCCCGCGTTCCTGCGGTTCACGCTCTCTTTCAGCAGCGCATAACAGGAAGATGTCAGTGGGATAAAGAAAAGCATGCCCGAAACACCGAACAGGCTGCCGCCCAGGCTCACCGCCATCAGCACCCAAATCGCCGGCAGACCCACGGAATTGCCCACCACTTTGGGATAAATCAGATTCCCCTCCACCTGCTGCAGCACCAGGAACAGGATAACGAACCACAGCGCCTGCAGCGGATTGTCAATCAGAATCAGAAACGCCCCTACCCCGCAGCCAATGAAGGCCCCCACGATGGGAATCAGCGCCGTGAACGCTATCAGCACGCCCACCATCAGTGCATAAGGCATCCGAAAAACCGTCATGGACACCACGAACATGGTGCCCAGAATCACCGCCTCCAGGCACTGGCCGGTGATGAAGCTGCTGAAATTCCTGTACAGAAGACTGCAGATTTCCAAAGCCTTCCTTCCCACGGCTTCCGGCAGATAGGCCGTGAGAATCCGCCGGCCCTGGTCCCCCAGCCGCTCTTTCTGGGCCAGGATATACAAGGCGAATATAAAGGAAATCACCACATTCACAATACCGGATATGATGCCGCTGGCCACGCTGACCGTGGAGTTCAGCATGTCGCCCGCGCCGTTTTTCAGGAAACCGATGATATTGCCCAAAACGGAATCCCAGTTTATTTCCATCTTCTCCAGCTGCTCAATCTGCTCCGCCAGTTCCGGATAATCCTTCACCAGGCGGTCCAGCTTCTCCAACACATTGTCCGTGAACGCCGGTATCTTCTTGCCCACTTCCGTGGCCGTGGATACCACCTGGGGCACCACCGTGCCTATGACCACAGTAATCACCAGCATCACTGCTATGATGGAAAACACCAGGCACAGGGGGCGCTTCATCTTTTCCGCGGATTTTCCGCTCCAGCGTCTGAGCATCTTCTCCTCAAAAGCCTTCATGGGGATGTTCAGGACGAATGCCATGATTCCACCCACCAGGAAAGGCGAGGCTATGCCCAGCAAAAAGGCCAGCCCCTGGAAGACCTTCTCGCTGTATATGATTGCCAGTACCAGAACTGCGGCCAGAATCATCAAGTGACGAATCTGCCTGATTTTTTCTCTGCTGAATTCCATGCGCGTGCTCCTCTTTCTTCAGAATGAATTATTATTGTCATTATTATAAGCTATTTGGAACGGATGTACAACGGGAATCTTTTTGGGGGTTGTTTTGTATTACCAGCTCCAGTTCTGCAACATCGTCTTATATCACTTTACAATATCGAAATCCAACAGGCATCGCACTACACAGTCTGCATTTTGACATTAGGTTTCACCAATCACTCCAACATCACTCTCTTCTCATTGGCGGAAGCTTCGGAGCCTACACGCTGCCAAATCCAAAGCGGATTCTGACAGGCACGATTCGTGTCTATCAGCGCTACGCGCCGGAATCAATACAGATGAAATGCCGTTTTGAGCCGTCATGCCCCCAATAGATGGATATTGGCTATAAAAATATGGTTGGGTAAAGGAGGCCTGTCTTTGTATTTAGGACAATCGGCTCTGATGTCTGTCTTCGTTTCTCTGGAATGCTCATCTTTTGGGTTCCTCGGCATTGGTTTTGCTTTATTCTCTAGGTCAATGATGGTTCCGCCTGGACAGCGAACAGCTACAGGGATTCTGCGGAATATGTCTTAGGATGTTTTTAAAATCTGGGGGCTTGTAGATATGGATTGGAGCACGAAATAGTGGTGGTTTTTAATCAGCGGCAGGAAATAAGTGGTAGGGATAGTGGTCAGGTTCGGAGAGGAATCGCTGAAATTGGGGGGACATTTTTATTTGCCGCTAAAGGCGGCC
>CAJUFI010000114.1 GCA_910585665.1 uncultured Acetatifactor sp.
ATTAGGAGGAATGACCATGGAAAACATCTTGCAGGCAGCTGACAGACTATTCCAAAACCGTTATATTATCTCTATTAAAAAAGCGTTTACCATCACGCTGCCGGTAATCATTCTGGGTTCTATAGCATCGCTGATCAATAATATGCCCATTGACATAGTGCAGGCAGGTCTGTCCACCCCGGTTGGACAGATGATCCGGGCGGTAAATGATGCAATCCGGCTGGGCAGCACAGCCATCATGGCGATTTTGATTGCATGGACTTTGGGTTATTATCTCGGTAATACCTATAAACTTAACGGTACGCTCTCAGCCCTCACAAGTGTATCCGCCTATCTGACCATTTGCGTTACAACCTCGGATGGCGGCATCTCGCTGAGCCAATTGGGTTCCAGCGGGCTTTTCGGAGCTATTTTAATCGCGATTCTGGCCACCGAGCTGTACCATGCATTTTCCAGGCTTAAAATCAATATTTCGGAGGATACGGCGGAGGAGGTGCGGCAATTGTTTGAGGCTCTTTTCCCTGTCATGCTGTCCATTTTCTGTATTGCCCTCACAAACGGCATCATATTGACGACCTCCGGCAAAGGGGTTGACGAGTGGATTTATACTGCCCTGTCGCTTCTTTTTTCAGCGGCCGATGGAGGCGGACTGGGCGGTACCTTGTTACTGGTATTTGGCATTCATATTTTCTGGTTCTTCGGTATTCATGGCGGAAATGTGATGGACAGCATCATGGTCAGCGCCTTCGGCGAGAATCTCATCCATAATGCCAGCCAATATGCCTTGAATCACGATGCTTTTAACGAACAGCTTGACATTATCAGCAAGGGCTTTCTGGATACTTTTGTATTTATGGGGGGAGCGGGCACATCGCTGTGCATCATCATCGCAGTGTTGATTATTGCCAGGAGCCGGTATATGCGCAGCATCGCCAAAATGGGCGGTGTATTCGCGCTCTTCAACATGAATGAAATTATGTTGTTCGGCTTTCCTGTAATCCTGAACCCCATTTTGCTGATTCCTTTTTTGCTCACGCCGCTCACGATAACGCTGGTTTCATGGAGTGCGATGTCTCTCGGTCTGGTTGCCCGGGTTGTAACGGAGGTGCATTGGGCGATGCCGCCTTTGATCAGCGGATATCTGGCAACCGGCGGGCACCTGTCCGGCAGCATCCTCCAGGTCGTCAATATTGCTGCAGGCATTCTGATTTATCTGCCGTTTATTCGCTTGATGGACAGGCGGGAAGTGCAGAAGGAAGCCCTGAAGGACGACAATACCGCTCTGTTAAAAAATACACTGAATACAGTGATTGAGAAAATCCATAACTCCACGGGTGAGGTGAATGGGGAGATTACGGATTTTTCAATCGTCCTGGAAAGCGTCATCAGAGATTTGAATGTGCTCTCTGTTCAGATGCAGCAGCAGATGCAATTGATGCATACCTGCGACGAATATATGCAGACCATTGATGCCTCGGTGGGCAACACAGATAACAGTATAAAAATTGTCCTGCAGAATATGGAAAAAACAAGCGGTCTGTCCATGGAAGGCGCACAGAACATGCAGCAAACGATGCAGGAGATGGAAGAAACTTTCTTCTCCGCACAAAAGGTCAATGAACTGGCCAGCCAGCTTAATCTGCGCTGCGAGCAGATTGAGGGAATGTTAAAAAGCATTGAGGCGGGGCACGCCGGTGTTCAGGGCAAAGTGTTTTCCGTGGAGGCCGTCAATATAAAAGATTTGTCGGAAGCAGCAGCGAAGACCGTTTCCGATATAGAAGGGGTGTTACAGGGGATGAAAGCGGATACCTCTGATATGATTGAGCGGTCTGAAGTCAGTTTGAAACAGGTAGAAACCGGGCGGCAGCAGGTGATTGGCGCCAAACGGCTGTTTGATGAAATTGTACAGAATATTCAGAATATTCAGGTACAGTGTCATACGGTTCTTAAGCACAGCGGCAAGGTGATCGGCGAATTGCAGCAAGTCAATGAACAGATCCGGACGACCAGTCATTTCTTTGCAGAAACGGCATCCCATACGTCTAAGGTGGCTGAAGAGGTTCGCAATAGGTCGGATGAGTCCAAAGAAATGGTGCACAAGCTGCGGAAGCTGAATGTGGAAACAAGCCTTTTGACCGTGAATGCGCTTGAGAGCATTGAACGCTAGGGAATTGCGTGTGGAATTGTGGGCATTCCCGGACAAGACAGGAAGAGGAGGATGGGGGTATCAGTGATGCTGTGGAGAGAAGAAAAGAGGGCAAATAACAAAGAGGGGGAGAAATTTGAGGAGATGCTGAAGCTCCTGGAGCTTACCCCGAAGAACTGGGAGCTGGCGGAGGCGTATATGGATATGTCCGCTCCGGAGAAGCCGGAGCTTCTGAAAGAGGTGGAGCATCAGGACTTCTACCGCTTAGAGCTGGGGACGCTTAAGTCCGTGTACAACGCCCAGGGGATGTTCAGGAGGACCAGGCCGGAGCTGGCGGTCCGTTTCACCCGTTTCGTGGTGGAGGCCGGGGGGCTGACGGCCCGCAGGCTCTTGGCATATTATGGGTGGGATAATGATTTTCAATATCTGAAGGACATTCTGTCCCATGTGCAGAATGTGGGATTGTACGCCGACTGGGTGGCGTGGAATACGTCTGCCCAGAAAGAGAGTACCATGGCACCTCTGATTGAAGAGGGGAAGAAGAATCCGGGGATTTTCTTTCAGATCATGGATCTGTGCTATTATGAGGATGCCCGCAATACGGAAATGTTTCTGGCGGGGCTATATCTTCACTGTGTGAAGCCCCCGGAGGAGTCCAGGAGCCTGCTCTGGACATTTGCGGAGAATGACGACAGGGCGGAGGATAGTCCGGAGCGTATCCGGGAGATGCGGGAGCTTTTAGAGAAGCGCCTGAAAGCCAACGCCTCGGGGCTTTTCGCGAAAGCCGATGAGCCCCAGGGGGAGGATGATGAAAAGCTGCGGGCCTTTGTGCAGGACTTTGACCCAAGGGAGGAATTCCCCTATGAGATGAGGGCGATGATCTCCGGGAGGAAGAGGCATGACTATCGGATGGGCTTTCTCCCCTGTCTGGCCTTTCTGGGAATAGAACATTCCAACAGGTTTATATCGCTTATCCGTTTCGCGGTGGCAGTGGACGGGGACGCCATTCCCAACCTCCCTCTGGATGCCTGCGAGAAGACCGGGAAAGCGTGGTTTCTGAGACATATTGAGGCGTTGGAAAAGTACCTCTGGATTCCGGAGGAGACATATATCCGCTGGGCCATTGCGCACAGGGAGAAAGAGATTCTGATGCGGATGACGGCCCAGGCGCCCGATGCGGTCTGCCAGGTGATCGGGAAAGTTCCGGCGGAGGACTATGGATATTTGTTGTATCAGATGAAGACAGGCAATCCGGCGCTCTATGAAAAGGTAGGCCGGGAGCTTGAGGCGGATTACCGCAGGATATCGGCAGAACAGGATGTAAAAGGGCTTGAACCCGCAGGGGACAGGGCCCGTGACTATCTGCTGGGAATCATTAAGCTGGAGGACATCCTGCCCTATGCGGAGCAGTGGAGGGAAAAGCGCTCCTATGACAGCGGGCGGGCTGCCCGGATCCACGACTATCCGGAATACGGCGAGATGCAGCTATACCGGCGGGCGCTTGTCCTGGAGTGCCTGCGGCAGGAGGATGCCTATTTCAAAAAGTATTGGGTGGAAGAGGGGCTGCCGGAGCTGGCAAATTCCTGGCAGAACAGCCATAAGAACGAAGACAGGCGCCAGATCGAGGGGATGCTCCGCCTGCTGGAGGGGGAGGGCGTCCCGGCGCAGTATCAGATTTCGTATTTTGCGGCAATGTATGAGGCCGGATACAGCGCCAAAGTCTTCGATGCTGACAGCGCCAGCCAGATCTGCGTCAACGCCTTGAAGGAGCTTCGCGGCGGCTGGCATTCGGAGTGGGAGGAGACGGCAAAGAGCAAGTCCCTGCCGGAGCGCGTCCTGGCATACCGTGTCATGGGAGAGCGGTGGGAGGAATATAAGGAGAGCTTATTGTCCGCCGCGTCCGAGAGTGCCAAGCAGGGGCGGGAGTTTCTGCGTGGGATTTATACGTCCCATCAGGAGCTGGAGGGAGATATCCTGGAAATGCTCAAATCCCCCAAGGGCGGCATGCGCGAGATGGCGGTGGAGGTGCTGAAAAACTGGGGTGTGGAAAAATACAAAGAGCAGTTGGAGGCAGCCCTGGGGTTGGAGAAGAGCAAGAAGATCAAGACACTGATACAGGGAATCCTGAACCTCGGAGCAGAGGCGGGAGGGAATCAGGCAGACGGCTCCGCGCTGACCCTGGAAGACAAGATAAAGGAAATCCTCGGGGGCGGCCGGAAGCTGGCATGGCTGGAGCCGGAGGGAATCGGGACGGTTCACAAGACGGACGGCCAGGAGGCTTCCGAAGACTATATGGCGGCGGTTCTTCTGTGCTACGCAGATATGCCGGTTCCGGGCGTGAATCAGGAGGTGAGGAGACTCACGGACGGGCTGAAGCCGGAGGAGCTGGCGGCGTATATGGGTCTGGTGTTTGGCCGCTGGATGGAGGACGGGGCGCAGGCCAAGAGAAAATGGGTTCTCTATGCCGCGTCCATTCACGGCGGGGAGGCCATCGTGCCCGTGCTGTACCATCAGATCCAGGAATGGCCCCAGCATGCCAGGGGAGCCATGGCTGCGGAGGCGGTGAAGGCGCTGGCCTTGAACGGCACCTCCACGGCGCTTCTTTTGGTGGATCAGACGGCGAGGAAATTCAAGTTCCGCCAGGTGAAAGCCGCGGCGGCGGAAGCTCTGGACTATGCTGCGGAGCAGCTTGGCATTTCCAGGGAGGAGCTGGAAGACCGGATTGTGCCCAGCCTGGGCTTTGACGCCAGGATGGAGCGCATCTTTGACTATGGGAAACGTCAGTTCAAAGTGCTCCTGGCACCTGACCTGTCCCTGGAGGTTTACGATGGAAACGGGAAGCTGTGCAAAAGTATGCCCTCCCCCGGCAAAACCGACGACCCAGAGAAGGCCAGGGAGGCACACGAAAACTGGAAGCTTTTGAAAAAGCAGCTTAAGACAGTGGTGGCGAATCAGAAGATACGCCTGGAACAGGCCCTGCGCGTGGAGCGGCAGTGGGAGGCCGGGAAGTGGCGTGCGCTGTTCGTGGAGAATCCCATTATGCACCAGTTTGCCATAGGACTGGTGTGGGGTATGTATGAGGAGGGGGCTTTGCGGGAGACTTTCCGGTACATGGAGGACGGCACTTTCAACACAGCGCAGGAAGAGGAGTATGAGCTGCCCCAGACAGGCAGCATCGGCCTGGTGCATCCTATCGAGCTTACGGAGGAGGAGCTTGGCGCGTGGAAAGAGCAGATGGCAGACTACGAGATCGTCCAGCCCATAGAACAGCTGGAGCGCCCTGGCTACCGCGTGACGGAGGAGGAGAAGGAAAACACGGAGCTTGTCCGGTTCGGCGGCATGTCCCTGAACGGGCTTTCCCTGTCCGGGAAGCTCCAGGACATGGGATGGTACAAGGGGGAGGTAGGCGATGGCGGCGTCTATTGCACCTTTTTTCGCGATGACCGGGACAAGGGAGTGGAGCTTGCGTTTTCCGGAAGCTATGTGGGCGGTGAGAATGAAACGGTTGTGGTATATGACGCCTATTTCTATCGGCCCGGCGAGACGGAAAAAGCGGGATGGCAGTATAGGCCTGTGCGGAAGAAGCTGGCGGAGGTGGATCCCCGGTATTTCAGCGAGGTGGTGCTTCAGCTTACCAGGGCCACGGCGTCTTCGGATACGCGGCTGAAGTATCCGGACTGCAGGGAGTGGTGAGACCGTAATAATAAACCGCTG
>CAJUFI010000115.1 GCA_910585665.1 uncultured Acetatifactor sp.
CCCCATTTATTATAGCAGATATTTCTAGGCTTTGCCAAAAGACTTATTGAAGTTGAACGTATAATTGATTGTGGAATAGAGCGGGATAGGGTATAATGCTATTAGAGAGCGGCTCGTGACAGGCGAAATCGGGGGATGTCTGGCAAAAAATGTGATGGATGTTTGAAGAAGAGGACGAAATACGGGTGAATGGGGAGGTATGACAATGAAAAAAGCGCTGCCAATAGGGATAGACAATTTTGAAAGGGTAATAAAAGACGGTTATTGCTATATAGATAAAACTATATTGATAAAAGAATTACTGGACTTAAAAGGAGGAGTGAATCTGTTCACCCGCCCCAGACGTTTCGGCAAGACGCTGAACCTCAGCATGCTCCGTTACTTCTTTGAGGACACTGGGGACGCGGAGGAGAACGCACAGAACAAGGCCCTTTTCCAGGGCCTGAAAATCATGGGGGCGGGGGAAAAATATACGGAGCAGATGGGAATCTATCCGGTCATCAATCTGACGCTGAAATCGGCAAAACAGCCGGTGTTTGATTCCGCCTATGGAAAGATGAAAGGGGAAATCGCAGAGGAGTTCAGGCGGCACCAGTATGTGCTGGAAAGCAGCAAAATTGCGGAGGAAGATAAGCGGAAGTTCCGGGAGATTGCAGGCAAAGAAGCGGGATATGACGATTATTCTGGTTCGATTAAGTTTTTGAGCAAATGTCTGTATCAGGCTACGGGAAAGAATACGGTCATTTTGATTGACGAGTATGATGTGCCGTTGGAAAACGCTTATTTCAGGGGTTTTTACGGAGAGATGGTGGATTTCATCCGCTCGCTGTTCGAGTCTGCGCTGAAGACCAATGACAATCTGCAATTTGCTGTGATTACAGGTTGTCTTCGTATCTCGAAAGAGAGCATTTTCACAGGGCTGAATCATCTGAAAATCATTTCAGTATTGGATCAGCAGTATGGTGAGCATTTCGGATTCACAGAGACAGAAGTGCTGCAGATGATGGCATATTACGGTGTGGAGAACCGTTTTCCGACTATGAAAGAATGGTATGACGGATATACATTTGGCAATACGGAAGTCTACAATCCCTGGAGCGTGATCAATTTCATGTATGATTTGGTGGCGAATATCCATGCGTTCCCACGTCCCTACTGGATTAATACCAGTTCCAATGACATCATAAAGGATTTAATCGCCGAAGCCGACAGGGAGACGAAAGGGCAGATAGAGACGCTCTTAAGGGGCGGGGCGCTGGACATGCAAGTGCATGAGGAAATCACCTACGAGGACATGCATGACAGAGGGGAGAATCTGTGGAACTTCCTGTATTTCACCGGTTATCTCACAAAGAAAAGCGAGTATTTCAAGGAATCCGCCATCCATTTACAGGTAAGGATCCCTAATGTAGAAGTGAAAACAATCTACCAGAACACGATTCTGGGATGGTTCCGCAAGCGGATAGAGAAGCAGGATTTCCGGGATTTGTACCGGGCCATGGAGGAGGGGGATGCGGAAAAGATGGGAGAAATCTTAAGCGGCCAGCTGTTCTCCACCATCAGCTTCTACGACAGCGCTGAGAATTTCTATCACGGATTCCTGGCGGGGATACTAAGCCAGAGCCAGGACTATCTGGTGAAGTCCAACCGGGAGTCGGGCAATGGGCGCTCGGATATCATGTTGCGGAGCCCGTCTTTGCGGGGCAGGGCTTTCGTGCTGGAACTGAAGGTCTCGGACTCCATCGATGACCTGGAAACCGACGCGGAGGAGGCCCTGCAACAGGTGTACGATAAAAAGTATATGGAAGAACTGCGGACAGAAGGGTACCGAAAAATCGGCTGCTATGGAATCTCTTTTTACCGCAAGGACTGCGAAGTCCGGCTGGGGAAGCGTGCGGTAAAGGAAACGGAGGGCACAGGCACATGAAGTTACAGCATAAAACCAGAGGAGATTCCAGCCCCCAGGGAAAGCCCCGGGTGTATTTCTCCTACCATCCAGCCGATTTCGGGCTGTACTTCCAGCCCATATCCCGGGAGATACTGGAAAAGCAGAACTGCGCCATCTGGTACGACACAGAGCCGGAGGCGGACTATGACAGGGAGGCCTTCCGGCTTTCCCTGAGCCAGATGCAGCTGTTCGTGATTCCCGTCACCACCCGCTTCCTCTGCCAGGAGAGCCGGGCGTCCGCCGTGGAGCTTCCCTTCGCCCTGGAGCATCGGATCCCGGTGCTGCCGCTGATGCAGGAGAGCGGTTTAGAGGAGCTGTTCAATGCGAAATGCGGCAGCCTGCAGATGCTGGACAAAAACAGCGCCGACAAGACCGCCATCCGCTATGAGGAAAAGCTGGAGAAGTACCTGGCCGCTGTCCTCACAGGGGATGAGCTTTCCCGCAGGATCCGGGATGCCTTCACGGCCTATATCTTTCTAAGCTACCGAAAAGTAGACCGCCGATATGCCCAGGAGCTCATGTGGCTGATTCATGAGAATGATTTCTGCCGGGACATCGCCATCTGGTATGATGAGTTCCTCTCTCCGGGGGAGGACTTTAATGATAACATCCGCCAGGCGCTGGAGAAGAGCAGCCTGTTCGCTTTGGTGGTCACCCCCAATGTGTTGAAGGCCAACAACCATAAAGAAGACAATTTTGTAGTAAAAACCGAGTATCCCCTTGCAAAAGACAGCGGGAAAATCATTTTCCCGGCAGAGTTCCGGACCACGGACAAGAGGCTGCTGGCGGAGAAGTTCCCGGGGCTCATGTCCTGCGTGGACGCGGGGGCTGCCCATGACGAAGAAGCTTTCTGTGACGCGCTGCGGCAAAGGGTGGAGCAGATTGCCCGGAAAAAGCGGGCGGCCTCACCGGAACAGGAATATCTGATCGGTCTGGCCTATCTGAAAGGTGTGGACATGGAGGTGGACAGAGGGCGGGCCCTTTCCATGATCACGGATGCGGCTGAAAAGGGCGTGGAGGAGGCCATGGAGAAGCTGGTGGACATGTACCATACCGGCGAAGGGGTAGAGCGGAACCTTCCCGAGGCAATCCGGTGGCAGACCAGGCTGGCGGAGCTGTACCGGGCGCGGCTGGAGGAGCGCAGGGATTCGGAAAGCGGGTTTGCGTGGGTCAGCGAGGTGGTGAAGCTGGGCGATTTCTACTTTGAGATACACGATCTGGACGCTGCAGCCGCGCAGCTGGAACAGACCCAAAAGCATATGGAGCGGCTGGTACAGACGGAAGGGCTCTCGGAACTGAAGTACACCCTTTCCCGCATTTATGAGAGGCTGGGGGAAGTGGACAGGTGCAGGGGACGCCTGGAAGAGGCCATGGCTCATTGCGAGAAGGGCCTGTCCCTGAGCTGGGAGCTGAACCAGGACGAAGAGTCAGTGGAATCCGCCATGGAGTATATGTTCAACTGTAGGAAGATGGCGGATATCTACCTGCAGGAGGGCAGGCTGGAGGAAGCGGAGGAATGCTACCGCCAGGTGCAGGAAATCTGCCTGCTGTTAGCCGAAGAGACATCGTGGGAAGGGGAGGAGAAGCAGGCCCTCCGGCGCGACATAGCCAGGAGCCATCAGGACATAGGGGATGTGCACAGAGAGAAGGGCAGCCTGGAGGAGGCCGGGAAATCCTATGAAAAAGCCCTGGAGCAGTTCCTTTCGCTGTGCGAGGAATTCCCCACCCCGGAGACCAGGGGGGATGTGGCCTGTATCTGCGGAAGAATGGCCAATCTTCATCTTCAGGGCGGCAGGCTGAAGGTAGCGGAGGGCTATGGGATAAAGTCCCTGGAAATCTACAGTCAGTTAAGTGATGAGACGCAGATGGTCGATGCCAGGCGGGAGTGCGGCGTGAGCCATCTGACCCTAGGGGAAATCCTTCTGGTAGAAGGCCGGACACAGGAGGCGGACGAATATTTTGCCGGGGGAATCTGCCTGTTTCGGCAGCTGAGCCAGGAAATCCGGACAGTGGGCGCAAGGCGGGATCTGGCGGAGAGCCTGGCGAAGCTGGGATACCTGCGCCGCATGGAAGGCCGGACGCAGGAGGCCCAGAGCTGCTATGAGGAAAGCCTGGGAGTGCGCTGGGAGCTGTACCAGGAGACAGGGACGGCACGGGCCGCGGGCGATTTGGGACAGGGGTTCCGGGAGATCGGCGAGATGCTCCAGGCCGCGGGCCGCCTGGAGGAGGCGGAGCGATTCTATGAGGACAGCAGGAAGCTGTATGAAAGCCTGGCGGAAGAGAGCTCTGCCCTGGAGACAAGACACCTGCTGGCGGTGGCCCATGAGCGGCTGGGGGATGTGGCGCAGGCGAAAGGCCAGTTGCAGGAAGCGGAAACCTACTATAAAGGTGGGTTGAAAGCGGAGCTTGCCCTTATGGGCGCGACCAACAGCATGGACGTGAAGGAATCCGCCGCAGACCTCTACGGAAAGCTGGGGACGCTGTACCAGATGAAAGGGGATTCCGCGGAGGCGGAGCGGCATTTCCTGGAAGCGCTGTAGCTTTACCGCCAGCTGACAGGCACCGGCAATCTGTATTCCAGGATCAACCACAACCATCTGCTGGCCAGGATAGGGCTGAACTGCCAGCTGGAAGGGCGGCTGCAGGAAGCGGAAGCCTATTACCTGGAGAGCCTGGCGCTGTGCAGGCAATTGAACCGGGAGACAGAAAATGCCTTCACAGGGACTGCGCTGGCCTGTAGCTGTGAGAGGATGGGGGATATCTGCCTGGCAGGGGAGAGGCTGCAGGAAGCGGAAAGGTATCACAGGGAAGGCCTGGAATTGCGCCGGCAGCTGTGGGAAGAGGCCCGGAGCCTGGAGGCGAAGCGGTTCCTGGCGGTCAGCTGCGAGAAGATGGCACAGGTCTATGGCCGGACTGCCAGAGCGGACGAGGCGCTGGAATGTTACGAAGAGAGCCTGGAACTGTTCCAACAGCTGGCACAGGAAGCGGGGACTGCGGAAAGCCACGACGACCTGGCCTCCATCTATTATGAAATCAGCCTCCTGCTTCCCACCAGGACAGGCCGCAGGATGCGCAAAGAGGCCTGCCGGATATGGGAGCGCCTGGCGCAGGCCTGCCCGGACGCGCCCCAATATGCCTACAAGCTGAGGATGGCCAGGAAATGAGGGCAGGCTGGAGTGGCGGGCCAAAGGAACCATGATTGAGCTGCCCAAACAGGTGGGTGAACCGGCGAAGCAGGTAATGGTCAAGGAGAGGTGCTATGCGCTGGAGGGCGATGCGACGGACGTGGATGAGCGTCTGGGAAATGAGAGGGCAGATGTCATTGCACAGGTCATGGGGCATGGGATGGTGGCGCGATTTTGCATTCGGTGCGAACCGTCTCAACTACAGGTTGATAAGATTTCTTTTTTCTTAATCCGGCATATCTGGTAAATCCCGATTATTTTACCTACAATAGGTCTCATAGAAGGCGCGTCTTCTGTACCACATTCAACTATGGGAAGCAGCTGTCGCTTCCTGTGTGATTTAGCAGCTATGAAAACATATTGGAGGTAAGCATTATGATGGAAATGGGAAAAATCGCAAAGAGAATCGCGTCCCTGCGCAAGGAGCGAGGATACACGGGAGAGGCGCTGGCGGAGCGGCTGCAGGTCAGCCCCCAGGCCGTGTCGAAATGGGAGAACGCGAAATGCCTGCCGGAGACGGCCATCCTTCCCGCTTTGGCGGAGGCGCTGGACTGTAGCATCGACAGCCTGCTGTGCCCCAGGGAGCTTTTCATTTTGGAGGCGGTGTATACGGACGGACAGACCCAGGTGCCCGTGACCCGCTGCCTGGACAATCTGGTGCGCGACAATGGGCTG
>CAJUFI010000116.1 GCA_910585665.1 uncultured Acetatifactor sp.
AAATAACTGCTGCAATTGCTTCAGGCAAAAGCCCGGAAATACAATAAAAATTGCGATAAACTTGCAGCAGTTATTTGTAGACACTTCCTTAGGTACTCTGACCTTTATATTCTGCAATTTTTCCATATAAGCATTCTGACTATCCTTTTGCTTATCTGTCCTCGGTGCCACCATATGTTCGATCTCTATGTTATGTTCTAAATATAGTATACATTTTTTACGTTAAAATTTCAATTATTTTCTATGGTAGCCATTGTCCCGAAGGACGACAAGGATGCCTGCCCTGAATTCCATCCGGAAGAGGAGCCGGGTTCCCATACTAATGCTGACAGCGACAGGCAAAACGAAAAGGGTTGTCTTCTCATTTTCGGTATCGTATAATAGAGAAACAAGGTTCACGGAGGGGTTCTTTGAAAAGAGCCTGAGTTACCCGCAGAAGGAGGGGCAGATGGGAAATTATCTGAATCCGGACAACGAGTGGTTCCGGAGGATAGTGAATTCCGAGATTTATGTAGATAAGACAGGGATGCTGAAATATACCAATCAAGTCATGAACACTATGCAGAACTGCCTGTGCGTAAGCCGCCCGCGCCATTTCGGAAAGTCCACGGCGGCTGCCATGCTGGCGGCCTATTACAGCCGCGGCTGTGATTCGGAAGAGCTGTTCTCCTCCTTTGAGATTGCGGCGGACAGGGACTTTCGGAAATATCTGAATCAGTACGATACCATCTTCCTGAATATGCAGGAGTTCCTGAGCCAGAGCGGGGACATGGACAGGATGCTGGATTTGATTCGCAGAAGTGTCCTATGGGAGCTGCTGGGAAAAAATCCTGATTTTCGATATTTTGATAACGAAAATTTGATAAGAACCATGCAGGACATCTATGGGAATACGAGATGCCCCTTTGTCCTTATCATTGACGAGTGGGATTGCGTCTTTCGGGAGTATAAGACAGAAAAGAAGGCACAGGAGCAGTACCTTGATTTCCTGCGCGACCTGATAAAGGACAAGAGCTATATACACCTGGCCTACATGACGGGGATACTGCCGGTCAGGAAGTACGGCACCCATTCCGCCCTGAATATGTTCGATGAATTCACCATGATTGCGCCGGGGCCCCTGGCTTCCTATGTGGGGTTCACGGAGGGCGAGGTAAAGGGGCTCTGCGGGAAGTACGGGATGGATATGGAAGAAGTGAAGAACTGGTATGGCGGGTATTCTTTTGAGGAGGAGCCCTCCGTATACAGCCCCCGCTCCGTGATCAGCTGCATGCGCTTCGGCAAAATCGGAAATTACTGGAACCAGACGGAAACCTTCGAAGCCTTACAGATGTATATCGAGCTGAACTTCGAAGGCCTGAAGGAGGACGTGCTGAGCATGGTGGCCGGAGAGCGGGTGCCGGTAAATACAGGGAGCTTCACCAATGACATGGCGACCTTCAGGACGGGGGACGATGTCCTCACCCTGCTGATCCACCTGGGATACCTGGGGTATGACCAGGTGAACGGATGCGTCTTCATCCCCAACAGCGAAGTGCGTTCCGAGTATGTGAATGCCGTGTCCGTATCTGATTGGGGAGAAGTGTCAAAAGCATTAAAGAGCTCAGCGGATACCCTGAACGCCATCTGGCAGAACCGTCCCGGTGAGGTGGCGGAGCGCATGAGAGAGGCGCATTTTGAGACATCCCATATCCAGTATAACGATGAAAACGCGCTGAGCTACACCATTTCCCTGGCCTTATATGCGGCAAGGAATTTCTACACCATACATCGTGAGCTGGCCGGGGGAAAGGGATTTGCGGATCTGGTATTCCTTCCGAGAAAGCGCTTCCCGGAGAAGCCGGCGCTGGTAGTGGAACTGAAGTGGGACAAAAATGCGAAAGGCGCCCTGGAACAGATAAAACGGAAAGAATACTGCAGAAGCCTGGAAGAATATCAGGGCAATCTCCTGTTGGTAGGGGTGAATTATAATAAGAAGACAAAGGTGCACGAATGCGTGATTGAGGAAGCGCAAAAGCGGCAGAAAGTCTGTCAGGAAGAGAGGGAAAGGCAATGAACGAGGAAATTCTGCGCCACTATTTGGAGACCAGCATTTATACCTATGCGGGGGCATACAAGGACTTCCTACTGTCCCTGCCGGACGAGATACCGTCCATAGGCCGGTGCGTCTGCGACCAGATTACCCATCCCTCCATGTATTTCACGGAGCCCTCCCCCTATCTAAAGGATGCTTATTTCGGGAAATTCTCCTCCTACCCGAAGCACCGCTTCAAGAACGAGGATGAGCTGTACATCACGGTGGTATCCATGATTGCCGGGGTTCGGTACCTGGAGGAGACCGGGCCCGGGGAGGGGAAGGATGTGGCCAGGAGGATTACGGTGTCATGCAGACAGGCCTCCGTCCTGTTCAGCGCGATTCTGAAAGCCAAGGGAATCCCCTGCCGCTCCAGGGCAGGGTTCATGGATTTCGGCGACGCGGGGGAGAGCTATCTGGAGCATTGGGTAAATGAGTACTGGGATTTCGGGGAGCGCAGATGGGTGCTGGCGGATGTGGACGGTTATTATGAATATGAGGAGCGTTTTGGCTACAGCCAGTTCGATCTGCCCTGGCGCAAATTCGTGACCGCGTCGGAAGCGTGGCTTGGACTGAGGAAGCATGCTTTGGACAAGAAGCTGGACGTGTTCGCGCCGGACTTGCTGGAGGGCGTGTGCGAATATCTGTTCATGGATTTCCATGCCCTGATGAACAATGAGATATTCTACTCCTATCAGCCCCTGTACCTGCGGGACGGAATCCAGTCCCTGGGCGAGCCGGAACTGCGTGAGCTGGACGGGCTGGCGGAGCTGTTGAAGGAGCCGGATGAAAATATGGAGCGGATAAAGGATATGTGGAATCACAATGAAAAGCTGTACGTCCTGACCAATAACACACAGAACATATACCAGGATGTCTTCCGGTAGGCCTCGCTAGGGCAGGCGGGGACACGATGTTCGACTTGTACAGCCTGGCGGTGTGCATGTGGGGGATTGCCGTCCCGCTGGCCGCCGCCGGGACGTTCCTGCTGGACCGGCCGTTGCTGGTGGTGCATGCCTGCACTGGCCTGGACGAGGTGGGGAAGATTCCCTGGGTGATGGGGCATTACAGGAAGAGATTCAGGCGGAATATGGAAGCTCTTGAAAATATGATAAAAAAGGAGTGTAGGAGCATGAAAGAGATCAAAAGGTATGAGGTAAACGAGGAGTGGGCGCATTCCGGAATTGTCCAGGCAGGGGACTATTGTTTCCTGAATTATTGTGTGCGGAATATCGATGGCCCGATTGAGCGGCAGGTCAGGGAAGCTTTTGACGTGATGGAAGAGCGGCTGGCGCTGGTGGGGCTGACCCTGGAACATGTGGTACAGATGAACTGCCTGTTCAAGAATATCTGGGACATCCCGGTGATGGAACAGGTGGTCAAAGAGAGGTTCCATGGCAAGTATCCCGCGCGCAAGTCCATTCAGACCGAGTTTGCTGACCACGGTGGCCTGCTGTTCCAGGTGGATGCCATAGCGTATTCGGGGAAATGATGGGAAGAGTTATAAAGGTTTTGCCAAGTAAGCCCCTCTTTTTGTCTGGTATCCCATTTGGGCGCGTCAAGGAGGTCGCCGCGTTCCATCTCTACCGAGATGCAGCCGTCCGCTTTAGGACGATATCCACCAGGTAAGCGTTTTCATTGACCCGGGGATTGATGATTGCTGTTCAAGCTTTTGCGGAACTCAAATGAGAAAAATATTTCCTCTGATTCATGATGTTCTCTTCCTCAGGCCTGGTGTATACTTTTATTACAGCTGAGGAAGGTTGCCGCGGTAACAGGAATAGCCGTTCTGAGGACGGCAGAAAGAAGAGGTATAACATGAAGAATATTGGTGAAATCATCCGGGAACTGCGCAAGAGGGACGGCATCACGTAGGAGAAGCTTGCGGAAAGCCTGGGGGTATCCTTTCAGAGCGTCAGCCGGTGGGAAAACGGCCTTGCCTGGCCGGACGTGACCCTGATTCCTTTCCTGGCGAGATATTTCAAGGTATCTGCCGATACTCTCCTTGACATGGAAAACTGGGGAATGGCAGAGCGTGAGGAATACTACGATACAACGTATGAACAATATCGCAGGGACGGAAAGCTTGTGCTCCGTAGGGAGCTGATGGAACAGGCCGTCAGGGAATTTCCCCATAAACATCATTATAGGATGAACCTGGCGGAGGATTTGGAAGCCTATGCGGACGGAACCAGGGCCCAGCGGCAGGAATATGCGGAAGGCGAGTTTTCCTGCAGGATACGGAGGCTGTGCCAGAGGGTTCTGGAGGAGAGCAGGGACAGCCGGGAGAGGTGCCGCGGGGTAAAGTTTCTGTGCAGCTCCTATGTATCCGCCGGGAATCTGCCGGAAGCGCTGGGGCTGGCACAGGAGGCCTGGGATATGGAGCATTGCCGGGAGGTGCTTTTGGGGCAGATTCTTTCCGGAGAGGAAAAGCTGCATCAACTGCAGGAAAATGTACTGAAAGCAGTGGATTATGCGGCGACGACCCTGGTGAACATGGTATTCCGCAAGGATGAGGGACTGGCAGACAGATTCAGCGATGAGGAAAAAATCCAGTACATCCTTGCCGCGAACCGGCTTTATGAAATGGTGATGCCGGACGGCAACCATCAGTTTTATCACAGGATTGTAGGCTGGAATTACCGCAGGCTGGCGGAGCTTTCGCTTCTGAAAGAGGACAGGAGAGAGGCGGTGCGCTATCTGCAGTTGGCTGAGGAGGAGGCTTGCGCTTTTGACGGTCTGGAAGAGTTCCGCTATACGTCCCCCATGCTGAACAGGCTGGAGTTCCGTCCGGAGGATTATGCCAAATGCTGGGAGGGGAGCGAGCGGGGGATGCTGTATTATCGCTTGAAGGAGCTGGAGGGATATTTTGCCGGTTCGGAAGAACTGGAAGAGTTCCGGAAGCTGACGGAACGTCTGGAGGACGCCGTGGCACAGGAGGCTCCGGTACAGATAGAATAATTTTATCCGGTTCTCCCTGGACGATTTGAAACTGGGGGACAATGTTTGAACTGTGACGGAATCCCCAAAGGGATTCCGTCACATAGGCTTGAGGTTTTGGTTGAGCCTGTCCACCATCCAGGCGATGCGCTTTGCCCGCCCGTCTTCCGTCTTAGCGTCAAGGTAGGCCCGCGTGTAGGTTTTCTTTACGGAGGGGGACATGGCCTGGAAATTGGTGTAGGCGGGCTCGTATTCTTCCAGCACTGCGGAAAGCCGTGCGATATCCTCCTCTGTGACCGCGGCGGGTTTTGGCGCGTCCCACTGGCCGTTTTGCCGGGCTTCCTCTATTTTCTTCCGGCCGAAATCCGTCATAAGCCCGCGTTTTTCAAGTTCTTCTGCCAGCGCCTTGTTTTTCTCCGACCACTTGCTGTCTTCCCTGCGCAGGGAGAAATATTTCCTGTAGGTCTTATCATCGATGCGCTGCATCTGTCCGTCAATCCATCCGAAGCAGAGGGCCTCCTCAAGGGCTTCGGCTGCCTTTACGGTCTTCGGCCCGCCGGGCTTGCCGAACAGCAGCCAGACACCGGCGCTTGTCAGACAATGTTCGCTGAGCCATTTCCGGAAAGATTCCCTGTCTGTAAATTCCATGATATCGTTCATTCTGCGTCCTCCTTATTATACTAAGCACCGATTGGATTTGCAGTAAATAGATATGCCCATTTAGGC
>CAJUFI010000117.1:0-1813 GCA_910585665.1 uncultured Acetatifactor sp.
AAAATAAATTTCAGCACTTTTCACAATGGCTTAATGGGGGGAGTGAACAGTAACCAAAATAAATTTTCTGGAAACTTTTGACAAGACAGAAATAAAACGATATATTTATGAGAGGGAAATTTCAAGCCGGAAGTTCCCCCAAGACAAAAATCAAGGAGGTCATTAAATTGAAACAGCAAATTCTTGCGGTCGCCTTAGCGCTGTGCCTGTGCGCCTCTTCCCTGCCGACAGCACGCACATCCCAGGAAATCCCCTCGCCGCAAAGGGATGTTCTTACAGAGGAATCCACATCTGCGCTCGTCCTCTGTGACGACACTGTAGTCCCTACCCCAACGCAGGTCTATGAGGCCATGATCGCGTTGAAAGAACAGGACACATATAAGGAAGGAACGCCCTGGACCAACGATGAACCTTATTCAGATTCTAAGGGATATTACCATTGGCAAGGCGGAACCCTGGACGGGGCAAATATCTCCGCCGTAGGTTGCGTAGCCTTCGCTTTCATACTCAGCGATGCGGCATTTGGCAGTCTGCCGGCCAGGATGTATGCCGCGGGCGGGTTTACATTCGAGGATGTCAAGGTAGGGGATATCCTGCGGGTAAGCAACGACACCCATACCGTAATCGTACTGGAAGTGAGCGAGGCGGGAGTAGTTGTTGCCGAGGGAAACTATAACAGCTCAGTCCATTGGGGACGGACAATATCCAAGGACGAGGTGATGAGCAACACCGACCATTACATCACCCGGTATCCGGAAGGCTATGTGGCACCGGACGATTCCACCGCCAACGACATCATCGCCAACGGAACGCTTTCCACAGGGCTCCCCTGGACTCTGACAAAGGCTGGGACGCTGACCGTCTCCGGCAGCGGGGCCATACCGGATTTCAGCAGTATCGAAGAACAGCCGTGGAGCGCTAACAGCAGCCAAATCCGGAAAGTCGTTATCGGGGAGGGCGTTACCAGCATCGGTTCCTGCGCTTTCTGGAACTGCGGGGTCCTCAGCGCGGAGATTGCCTCCAGCGTGACGGCTATTGGCAACAGCGCTTTCCGCGGATCTTCCATCATTTCCGTGACCATACCCTCCAGCGTGAAGACCATCGGCGACAGCGCTTTCCGCGAATGTCGGGGGCTCACTTCAGTCACTGTCTCTGAGGGAGTGGAAACCATCGACCAGAACGCCTTTCGCGCCTGCACAAGCCTCGAATCTATAGCGTTGCCTGCCAGCATCGGGGAGGTGGGAGCCGGAGCGTTTTTCCAGTGCACGGCAATGAAAAGCGCCGCCTTCGCTCCCGGCAGCAAGCAGGTGAAGATGGGGGACAATCTGTTTTCGCAGTGCTACTGGCTAATGAGTGTACAGTTGCCAGAAAGCATAGACCGCGTCAGTGAGGGCATGTTCCAGAATTGCGGGATGCTTGCCGGAGCAATCATTCCACAGGGTGCGGAAAGCATCGGCGGGTCAGCATTCGCTTCCTGTTCCGGCTTTACTACTGTGGTGATTCCGGACAGCGTGACGACAATAGGGATTGCCGCATTCGCAAACTGTCCTCTGACCGATATATATTTTACCGGCACCGAAGCCCAGTGGAACGGCATCAGCAAAATAGGCGATACGGCGGCGGCAGTGGCAAAGGCGACAATCCATTATGAATACAGTCCGGAACCCACGACGGCTCCCACAGAGGCACCGGAACCCACCGTTGCTCCCACAGCGGATCCAGGACAGACAGCCTCACCGGAACCCACGGCCAATCCCGGGCAGACGGCTTCACCGGAACCCACGGCGGCTCCTGGGCAGACGGCTTCACCGGA
>CAJUFI010000117.1:1913-5040 GCA_910585665.1 uncultured Acetatifactor sp.
CTCCTGGGCAGACGGCTTCACCGGAACCCACGGCGGCTCCTGGGCAGACGGCTTCGCCGGTGCCTACAGCTGCGCCGACATCGGCACCGAAGCCCACAACTGCGCCAACGCCGACTGCGAAGCCCACCACGGCACCTACTCCTGCGCCCACTGCCCCGCCCAGCGCTACGATTCAGTCCGGCGGCAGCGGCTCCGGCCAGGAAGGTTGGGCAGCCATTCAGGAAGAGACCGGGAAGGCTTCCGATGGAAACCGGATCCACATAAACATGAACGGTACCTCCGTGGTGCCGGGCTCTGTGCTCGACAGCGTGAAAGGACGGGATGTCACCCTTTCCTTTGATATGGGCAACGGAATCGTCTGGCTGGTAAACGGCAGGAATGTCACCGCAGACCATGCAAACGATGTGAATCTCTCCGTACAGATTGGGACGACGGCCATCCCCCGGGATATCGTGTCGAATGTGGCCGGAGACCGTTCAACGGTACAGCTGAGCCTTGCCCACAGCGGCGATTTCGGCTATGGCGCTGTGCTGGTGATCAATATGGGCACCGCAAACGCAAAATCCTACGCAAATCTCTTCTATTATAATGAGAGTACCGGCGGCCTGGAATTTGTCACGGTTGACCAGATAAATGAAAACGGGATTGCGGAGCTGCTGTTCACCCACGCTTCCAATTACGTCATTGTAGTTGGCGAGGCCATGGGCAAAAGCGCCGGGGCTGCGGGAGTAAAATCCCCCAAGACCGGTGAGTTCAATCCTGTAATCGGCGAGACCGGCGAGGTCGGACTGCAGTCTGAAGGAAGCGGCATGGATATCATATGGCTGCTTGTGATCGGGGCCGCGGGCATGGCAGCAATGGGCGCCCTCGCCTACCTGGTTCAGAAGAAAGCCGCGAAATCCGCGAAATAAAATCAGCCGAAAGAATGCCTGTGGTGCTGTGCCACAGGCATTTCCTCTGCCAAAAATACGCCTAAAAACACTCGGGAAAAAAATTTGACGAACTTAGGATGAAAAGTGTTGACAAACGGAAGATAATACGTTAAAATACTGTTTGTTGGCTTGGTTATCGCAGCGAAACGTGTGTCCGTAGCTCAGCTGGATAGAGCAACGGCCTTCTAAGCCGTGGGTCGGGGGTTCGAATCCCTTCGGGCACGTTGGGGACGTTTGCCGTCTGTCAGTACGGGCGAGGGTTCCATGAAGGATATGGTGGGTATAGCGCAGTTGGTTAGCGCGCCAGATTGTGGCTCTGGAGGCCAAGGGTTCGAATCCCTTTATCCACCTTCCTTTTCAGGAATCAGATTGTTCACCGCAAGCGGGCTCCGGCTCTTACAGATGTACGCGGCGGCGCGCTTGGTGTCAAATTTAGGGCTATCGCCAAGCGGTAAGGCACAGCACTTTGACTGCTGCAGTCGCTGGTTCGAATCCAGCTAGCCCTGTTTTAATCCTATGGGACATTAGCTCAGGTGGTAGAGCACTTGACTTTTAATCAAGTTGTCTGGGGTTCGAATCCCCAATGTCTCACGAAAAAGGTAGTCCCCGGAGAGTTTGAATCTCTGGGGATTTTCTTTTCGAAGTAGCCGCAGCCCGCATAAATTCTATCTTTTCAGGCCTTCATCCCATGTGACAGAAAGTAGTTTTTAGTTTATAGTTGTAAATGTCTCTTTTAAGTCTCAACAAGAAAATAGCACTGTCTGAGCCATAAATGTCTCACTTTTGTCTCACTTTTTTATTCCAAAAATCCTGAAATATTATAGTAAAATATTTGCAGAACAGGCGGCAGATAACCCTACCGCCCTTTGTTTGTCATTCCTTACCACAACCGCATCCGATTATCTCTCATATGTTTCTACATATTTTGTACTTCCTGTGATATACAGCCCACTTTTAAGTTTGTGCATTGGCGTGCTACCGACCTGGACTGTATCCACAACGGTAAACACCTCTCTGGCATGTACCACCCCGGCAACATCTTTCTGCTCCCATGACGGAGCCTTCCGGACATTGAGCGTTGGCACAATCACTTTTACATATTTCTGTTTCTGCGACTGCGCGGGCGCTGTGACAATCGGATCTGTCGGGACAGCAGATGCAATGTGCGGCACCAGTGCAGCTGATATTGCCTGCCCAATCTTATCCGCCCCAATGGCCAGATAATAGTCTGCATCATCAGTATCCACAAAACATACCTCAATCAACATGCTCTTTGCTTTTGTCCTCCTGACAACATACAGGCCGGTCCCTGCCTTGACGCCCCGATTCCGGAATCCAAGTGCCGCAATGTTTTCGCAGACCTCGACAGCATCCTGGTACTGCCTGCCCTCATAGGTATACACCTCGACGCCACGTCCACCACCGGCATTAAAATGTATGCTGATGAACCATTCCAGCTCCTTCCCATTGGCCAGCTCGACTACTTTGGCCAGATAGGCATTCTGCGTACTGGCAGCATCAATCGTGCAGTCCTTGACCTTCACTCCAGATGCTTCCAGATGCCTCTTCAGCGCATCCGCCACTTTCCTGGTATGTTCTGATTCCTTGATCCTTCCTACCGCTCCGTATCCGGCACCGCTCTTTGTGTGCCCTGCATTGATCCCAATCATATTTTTCCCTTTCCGCCCGTCATCGGGCAACAAGACAGGGGGCCTTTGCCCCCGCCCTCATCTGTCTTCCAGCTCCGGCAGTCCAGCCAGCGATGTGGCAAAAGATGCCACGCCAGCGAGCGCTGCTGTCCCGATGACCGTACCCCAATTAACTTCCATAATCGTAGCCGCCACCGGGAGCATCGCCACCATAGTCTGCGCCATTGTCTTCACTGCCCTGACCCCAGCTCTCTTCCACCATTCAATCCAGTCTCTTTTCATACAAGTCTCCTTTCTTATTTCATTATAAGCACCAGCACAGCGCCAATGACTGCACCTACAACTGTTGTGATCACTGACGTGATGACTGCCATCTTAAGCTGTTTACTGTCTTTTGCCGGTTCCTTCTCGATTTCATCAATCCGGCTGTTCTGCTTTTCAATCAGGTTCCCCTGACGCTCGATTGCGAGAAGCATGTTCTCCATGTTCATAGCCATGCGCTCCACGGACACGGTCAGCCCATGGATTTCCTTGATGTTTTCTTCC
>CAJUFI010000118.1 GCA_910585665.1 uncultured Acetatifactor sp.
GATGCGAGTTTATAGCCGTTTTCGTTGTATTTCTGGGCTTTCTCCTAAACAAGTCGCATCAGTTATTTTCCGACAATTCCTAAGTATATCATAGAAGGCAAAAGCTTCCTATATATCGAATACGGCGCGAAGGGCGCGCCTTTTACCAGACGCGAAATGCATGCTTCACAAATGCAGCTTTCTATAATCGAATACGGCGCAAAGGGCGCGCCTTTTATCAGAAGCGAAGTGCTTGCTTCTGATAAGTTATATTATAGAAAGCAAATGCAGCTTTCTATAATCGAATACGGCGCAAAGGGCGCACCTTTTATCAGAAGCGAAGTGCTTGCTTCTGATAAGTTATATTATAAGCAGAAATATGTCAGAATTCAATGCGAAATTTTTTGAAGGGGCTGCCGCGCCGAAAAGCAGCAAAGGCTTCCGGCGCAATATATTGTATGTGCAGTTTTACTTTCCCGCGCCCGTCCGCCCGGGGGCAGGCACCTTTTTCACTTTCTCTGCCATCTCCCTTGGCAGGACTCCCGCATAGATGCCGTGGTACTGTTCAAACGTAATCCGGCTGCCAAAAGTGAGCACCTCCATTTCCACGCCGAACAGATTCACCATGAAATCCATGGGAACCATACCGTTCCTGAGGTAAAATGCCTTTCTGCGCAGGCGCTCCCCCCAATTCCCCGCGGAATGCCCCGACGCCGCCTGGATTGCTGCCGCCCCGTCCTCTGCGGTGCTCTCAATCTCCACCACAAGCCGCTCTTTCCCGTAGCGCCTCTGGAGCTCCTCCAGCGTGCGGCTCCCCAGGCCCGTCCCCTGACAGTCCGGTTCAATGGCCAGATAGTCCAGCAAGGCCCATCCCCCGGAGAGCATCATAATCGCCAGCCCGCGGAACTCCCCCGCCTCATCCTCAATGGCCAGCATATGGAAGGCCCCCTCTTCTTGCCTTTTCCTCATGAATTCAAAGGGCTTCTTCTCCGATTTCGGAAAGGAAGACTCATACAGCCTCCTGATGTCCTCCAACTGTTTTTCTTCTGTGGCGTCTCTCAACATCTCCGTCCCCTCCCGCTTATCTGTCTACCGTCATAGATATCCATTCTACTCCGTACCCGGGACAGCGTCAAATGAATTTTTTCTGAAAAAAGGCCGCCCTCATCCCCCCAGACGCCGCAGGGCCAGGTACCTGGACAAGTTAAAGTTCCGCAGATGCATCCCCTGTGTCTTGTCCTTCTGCGCCGCCATCCAATAGTAGCCGAAGGTCTGCTGTCCATAGCGCTCACTGCCGTCCGCGCCCTCTCTGTCCAGGCCATATCTCACAGGCATATCCTCCCGGAAAGCTTCCATGTGGTAGCCCTGGCTTTCCAGATAGGGCACCAGCACCGGTGCCGCGTCCGCGCTCAGGCTGCACAGATAGGCATAGTCCTGACCGGTCTCCTGGGCCAGGTTCACTTTGGCGATGATCAGATCCGGGCGGGCAAACGACAGCCCCAAATACAGCACCGCCACCGCCGCCATGCTGTAGCGGAACAGGGGGAACTCCTTTTTAAATATGCTGACTGTCACGCCTGCGAACAGAACCGCCAGCAGCGCCATTAAACAGCCGACCGGGCAGCCCCTCTGCGGAACCGCCCGGCCAATCAGCCTTCATTTGGTTTAGCGTTTGTTTTTTATCGAAAATCCGTCACTCCTCCATCCGGTACAGCTTCAGCGAATTCTCCCAGGCCGCCCTGCGCGCCTCCTCCTCGCTGATGCCCTTCACCTGGGCCAGCGCCTGGATCACATAGGGAAGATGCAGGGAGCTGTTGCGCTTCCCCCGATAGGGAACAGGAGCCAGATAGGGGGAATCCGTCTCCAGCACGATCCTGTCCAGGGGGATATATTCCACCGCCTCCCGCAGCTTCCTGGCGTTCTGGAACGTCAGCACGCCCCCGATGCCGAAAAAGAACCCCATGTCCAGGAAGCGCCTGGCCGTCTCCTTAGTATAGGAGTAGCAATGTATCACCCCACCGGTCTCTCCCCCTTTCTCCGCCTCCAGGATGTCCACCGTATCCCTGGCAGCGTCCCTAGAGTGGATCACCACGGGAAGCCCTGTCTTTTTGGCCAGGTGGAGCTGGCGCAGAAACCATTTCTTCTGGATTTCCCGCTCCGGCTCCTTCCAGTAATAGTCCAGCCCGATTTCCCCTATGGCCACACATTTTTCCGCCCCGCACATCTCCCGTAGCTGCCCGAAGCCCTCCTCGTCGAGCTCTCCCGTCTCGCTGGGATGCACCCCTATGGCACCGTAGATATAGTCATAAGCCTCTGTCAGCTCCACCGTCCGTCTGCAGGACGCCAGGCTGGCCCCTATGTTCACCACTCTGGCGACGCCCTGGGACGGCAGGCTTTCCAGAAGGGCCTCCCTGTCCTCATCGAAAGCCTTGTCGTCATAATGGGCATGCGTGTCAAAGATATCCGTCATGTTCCCTCCTACTTATTCGTTCCGCATCTGCCACGGACGCATCCCGCTCCATCCACAGCCAGCTGCCGTCAAGGACTCCCGTTTACCGGCGTGCCGTAATAAACCTTACCGGCCTCCGTCACCCCCAGCTTTCCATCCTCCAGCGAAAGGATGGAAGCCGCGCAGTTGGGCAGCGCGATCTCCCAGAACCGCTCCAGCGGAATGCCCAGGACGCCATTCAGGATCCCCCTGTTGAAAGCGCCGTGGGCCACGATCAGCACGTTCCCGCAGATTCCCTCCAGCGGGAAAATCCGCTCCTGCAGAAACTGCCAGCCCCGCCGCTGCACCTCCTGCAGGGATTCCCCTCCCTCCGGCGGCACATACCTCTCCGGATGGCAGTAAAAATCATACAGCGGATGGGCAGGATTCCGCTTAGCCTCGTCGAAGCCTGCGCCTTCATACTCGCCGAAAGCCACCTCCATCAGCCTGTCATCCGCCTCCAAAGGCACCTGTGCATCCCCCAGCAGAATCCGGGCCGTCTCCCGGGCTCTTTCCAGGGGAGAGCAGAAAGCCCTGTCAAAAGGGATGTCCCCCAGGGCTCGGGCCGTCTTCACCGCCAGTTCCCTGCCGTGCTCATTCAGAGGAATGTCCCGCCGCCCCTGAAGCCTGCGCTCCTTATTCCAGTCCGTCTCCCCATGCCTGAAAAGATATATCCTCATCTCTCATGTCCTCTCCGCAGCCGCCTTGCGGGAGCCTCCGCGGCTCCTGCCGCAGGCCTCCCGTCCTAATTCTCCCTGACTTTCACGCCCTCCGCGCCCTTTTTCGCCGCAAGGGCCAGAAAGGCGTCCCGGCCGGCTCTGGTCTCGAACCCGAAGACTTTATCGCCGTCTTCCCAGGCGGGGGTGCCCTCATAATAGAATTTCGCGGAGTGGGACTCGTATCCGACCCTGACCTTTCCGCTGCGCACAGAACCCACCGTGTCCGCAGGCTCCACCCTGGCCAGCTTCTCCGCATCCACCAGCGTCACGAACCCATTGCCATAAAAGGCGCTCCAGCAATGGTCCCCCAGCCTTCCGATGATCATGGAGCTCTTCTTCCGCTCCTGGAACTCCCACTCCTTCCCAGCTTTCAGGTAATCCTCCGCGTACGCCTCCAGCGCCCCGGGGGCGGGAAATGCCTTCCGGAGCCGCTTCTCGATCCGCTTCAGCATCTTCCCCGGCTTCGACTGCGACTTCTGGAGCCACACAAGGAGCACCGCCGTACCCTCCCCCAGAAGCACGCCCAGCGGCAGGCTGAACGTAAAAATCCTCTCCGCAGGTGTCTTAGCCAGGATGCCGATGCCAAGGAACACCGCCAGCCAGATCGCCACCGCCAGATACGCGGAGCGGTCCGCCCGTTTTCTGCAGTACCGGCACCAGTCCTCCACCCATACTCTCTGCTCGGCCCGGAAGCGCTCCATCACCCCAACGGAATCCGGCATCTGCGCGCTCCCTTTGCCGCCTGTGAAAAGGGAAATCAGGCTGCCCACCGCAATCAGAAGGCTCAGCCCGGCAGCCATGACGCAAATCAGGATATCGGAAGTCATCACCCCGTTTATCACGCCGGAATCGATACGGTACCATTCCGCCTGGCCGATTCCCCCGGAAATCTCCTGGCACATGTCAGCCATGACCTGTCCGTAGCTGTCGCCGAAATATACTTCGTAGTACGCCTCCGAGTCTTGATAGGCCACATAAGTATCCAGGACATCGCTGTCCTCCAGCGTCCGGACGGCGCGGTCTATGGCAGCCCGATCCATGGGCTCCAAGGTCCCGCGGACCTGCGCCGGGGACATGTCCTTCTCCGCCCTCAGATCCGCCGTCAGATTCAGATAATACATCAGATTCGCGTACCGCCCGTCGCTCTGGTCCGTCTCCACAATATAGAGGAACACCTTCCTCTCCGCATCATACACCACATACCCGTTCGTCCTCACCCGGCTCTGATCCCCGGTGTAATACTCCTCCGGGCAGGATGCCACAGGGTAGGCCGCATCATACACCACATACTGCCCCTGGGCCTGCCCAAGCTCCTCCCCCGGCTGCAGGGTGACGGCCCCCGCCTGCATCTTCATGAACTGCGGTCCCGCCTGCATCCACAGAAAGGCGGCAATAGCCAGCGTGCACACCGCAACTACGATATTCCGTGCTTTTTCCATCTCTCCAACGTTCCTTTCGACTGTAATCATTTCTGCGGAATATTATACAGAAAACAGCCGCGGAATTCAAGTCCCCCGCGTCTGGCCTTTTTCAAAAAATAAGTTGTGCCCCAGGGGACCAGAGTGATATACTATAGAGGTATCGTAAGGAATTGTCTACAAATACCTGATGCGAGTTTATAGCCGTTTTCGTTGTATTTCTGGGCTTTCTCCTAAACAA
>CAJUFI010000119.1 GCA_910585665.1 uncultured Acetatifactor sp.
GCCTTTTCAGCTTTCATCGCCGTTCTTTCCGCTTTCCGCCTTTTCAGCTTTCATCATCGCTTCCGTCTCCGGCCTCTTCACCGCTCTCTTCTCTGCCATAGAGACATTCGATTCCTTTCTCTGCGAAATAATCCATCCACTTCTGCTCCGGGCGGATATCCGTCACCACCATATCGATGTCCGATAACTGGCAGATTCGCGAGAAAGCCACATTGCCGAACTTGGTGTGGTCTGCCGCCAGGATGCGCTGTCTGGCAGATTTTAACATGGTATGCTTGATCTGGGAAAGGGTCTCATGGGCATCGGTGACCCCCCGCTTTAGATCCAGGCCCTTACAGGACAGAATCACCTTGTCCGCATGGAAAGAGCTGATTACGTCCGCCGCCCGGGAGCCCACCAAAGTCAGGTAGTTCTCCCGCAGCGTCCCGCCGGTGCAGATGACTTCCCACCCTGTGACATCCGAAAGCTCGATGAGCACTTCGATGGAGCTGGTGATTACCGTCAGTTTCTTCCGGTTCTTCAAGGCTTTCACCACAGCCACCGCGGTGGTGCTGGGATCCACGATGATATGCTCCCCCTCTTGAACCAGGCTTGCCACCAGGGCGGCGATTTCCTGTTTCGCTTTCATGTTCCGCTTCTTGCGGACATTGAAGGGCATGTCCACGCCGGTGTTCTCGTTCAGGACAGCGCCGCCGTAGCTTTTGATGGCCAGGCCCTCCCTGTCCAGCTTATCTAAATCCCGTCTGATGGTCTCCTCAGAAACGTCAAACAGGGCGCTCAGCTCGCTGACCACCACTTTCCGTTCTTTCTGAAGTTTATCCAAAATCAGATTTCTGCGCTCTACTGCCAGCATCCGCTTTCACTCCTTGTCAGCAAACCTCTTTTCGCACAATTTCCGAAACTATGCCGATACCTTGATGCAACCCGCCAAAATGAAATTGCAATGTCAAATGCTCACTGCACAAGTTCATGATTTCCTACAAAATTGATTTGCAGATCTGCGGATCCGGGTGGGCGATGACGGTGGAATCCAGATACATGCCGCCCTCGGACACGCTTTCCCTGGCCCGGGAGATGGCGGCGTCCACCGCGGATACCTCCCCGCACAGGAATACATAGGACTTGCCGCACATGCCTTTGGCGATGCGCAGTTCAATCAGCTCCACATCGGCGGTCTTGGCCGCCACGTCCGCCGCCACGATGATGGCCGCGGCATCAAAGGTCTCCAGAATTCCCAGGGAACTGATATGCTCCACATGGGTGGTGCCGTAGATGGCGGGAAAGATGCCCTCGTGGGGATTGCCCAGCACAAAGCTGTCAATCAGCTGTTCGCCGTACTGGGTCTTCGCATTGGCCACCGCCGCGTCCACTGCGCTCAAATCCCCTGTAATCAGGGCGATATATTTACCGGGGCAGACGGTCTGCGCCTCCATCAGCTCCACCGCCGCCGTCTTCACCATGGCGTCCGCCGCCGTCACACCGGCGGAAACCGTCTTGAACTCTATCATTCCCAAAGCCTTGCCCATGGCTGTTACCTCCTGCTTCCGTTCCCATATGCATCACAGATGCTCTCATACTATATTTCGTTCTTATCCATTCCACAGTTATGGCACATAAATGGTTTTGGTGCAATTCGGATGCCCGCCTAATTGCACACAATCACAATATATTTATCCGTGACCTCCCGCACCTTGCCGTCCACGGAAGAGTGGATGGCTACGCTCAGTCCCTCTGCCGGCTTCGCGATGCACTGGCCACAGGACACTTCCGCTCCCTTTTCCACCACAGGCACCGCCGGAGCGCCGATGTGCTGGCTCAGCGGAATCTTCACTTTGTGAATCTGCCGTTCCCCCTTCCAGTACCCATCCGGCTGCAGCGGCGCGTCCACATCGTATTTGGACAGACCCAGCCTGGCCTCCAGCCTCTCCTCCGGCGCTTTGCGGTACTCTCTGGCTTTGCTGACGGGAGCCGATGCCACAGCCGGGGGCTTTACGCCCGCCTTCCGCAGACCCAGCTTGTAATCCGCAATCAGGCTTCTGGGCGACAGTCCCTGAGGGCAGGAGAAATTCTCGCACAGGCCACAGGAACTGCAGAACAATGTATTCAAAAAGACATTGGTATCCTGAAAGTCCTTGTTGGCAGCGCTGCGCATGAACTTATGGGGCTCAATGGGATGTCCCAGCATATGGCGGGGGCACAGACTGGTGCAGGTCTCACACTGGCAGCAGGATGCCGCTGCCCGGTTCAGATCTATGGCGGCGTTGCGGTTCTTGCGCTGTATGAGAACATGGGTTCTGTCAAGGACGATGATCGCATTGGTGGTCTTGGTCACCACGTCACTCTCCTCCGCCAGATTCCCCATCATAGGCCCGCCCACCAGATAGGCCGGGTTTTTCACTCTGATTCCACCGGCGTAAGCTACCACGTCACCGATGAAAGCCCCTATGGGCACCCGCACCGTCAGCGGATGCTCCACCTCGCCCACCACGGTCACCAGCTTGTCCATGACCGGGGTCTGCTGTTCCAGGGCGCGGAATGCATTGTATAGGGTCTCCACATTAAAGACAGCCACGCCTTCTTCAATGGGCAGCCCGCCGGGCCGAATCACTCTCCCTGTGGCCTCGTAAATCAGCACCACTTCGTCACCCATGGGGTAGGCACTGTCTAAAAGTTGTATGCGCATGTTCGGATATGCGTCTATATATCTGTCAATCGCCTTTACGGCGGCCTTGTATTCTCTCTTAATGCCGATGACGGCTTCCTTCGCCCCCACTGTGCGGGCTATGCCGTCAAAGGTCTTCAAAATCTCTTCACAATGCTGCTCCAGAAGCTGTCTGTGGAGCTTCAGCAATGGCTCGCATTCGGCGCAGTTCATCAGGATAATCTCTGCCCGTTCATCCAGTTTTGCATAGGTGGGAAAGCCAGCGCCCCCGGCGCCAACAATGCCGTTTTCCTGCAAAATCTGCTTTAAAGCCTGTATTTCCATAGAACAATCCCCTCCCTGTCCCGCCTGCTTTTCATCAGGATAAAATATCCCTGAGAAACTATAACCTTCCATCATTTTGGGACAGTCCGTTCATATGAATCTGAATCGTCCCTTTCTCCGGCATATGTCAATTTTCATCCACGATTCCCACAATGGCGGCGTCCACCGGCGCATTCTCCATGCCCACCCGCGCCGCGCTTCCGGTGGCCACCAGCACAGTCTCGCCTATCCCTGCGCCGATATTGTCGATTGCCACAAAACGGGCGCTGCCGGCTGCCATCTCCTCCAGAGGTTCTATGATCATGAATTTATTCCCTATCAGCTTCTCGCTCTTTCGGGTGGAGACGATGCTCCCTATCACTTTACCTACTATCATGGTATGTATCTCCTATGGAACAGATGAGAGGGGCAAGACGGCTGTACCGCCTCGCCGACTTCATCCGTCTATACTCATGGGCGTATCCATTTGCCGTTTTCTGTACCACGTTGCGGAAATGCGCCCGTCATGCATCCTTCCGGCAAATGTTTCCGCCCCTGAATATAAATGCTGCTGCCACGCTGTCAAGTCTCCCTCGGCCTAGAGACCGCTTTGGAAGACAAATATTCCGTCAAGCCGTTCACGGCGTACCGTATCCTATGGAGACGGGAACGCCCGGCACCTTGTGACAGCAGCAGACTCTGCTTTTTGTTTTCCTAATACTGCTTGATGATTGTCACCATGTCGCCTGTCTTAATCCTGCTGGCGTTGGCTTCGTCCGTGTCGATGTGCATCTCCAGGGTGAAGCTGTCGTTCACACGAATCTTCACCTGGTTGAATACGGTACCTCTCTCATTGTCCGCTTTCACAGAGACGATGTCCCCGTCTTTCACCCCGGCTGCCATAGCATCCGCCGGTGACATATGGATATGCCGCATGGCGATGATGCAGCCCTCTTTCAGATAGATGACGCCCTTAGGCCCTACCACTGCCACCGGAGCGCTTCCGGCCACGTTTCCGGACTCCCGGATGGGCGCGGCTACGCCCAGTTTCATGGCATCCGTAGCGGATATCTCCAGCTGGGACGCTTTCCTGACAGGACCCAAGACCCTCACGTTCTCGATGGCCCGCAGCTTCAGGCCCACCACCGTGACTGTCTCGTTGCATGCATACTGGCCGCCCATGAGGTCTTTCTTTTTCGTCAGATGGTAGCCCTCGCCGAACAGGGTCTCCACATGCTCCTGAGTCAGATGGATATGTCTGGCGGACACGCCCACCGGCACCTGATAGCCGTTGCTCTTCTCCTCCATCCGGCTGATGGTCTGAAGCACCATCTGTGTAATCATCTCAACTGTCTGTTGTTCCATGTTCTCCTCCAAATCTGCGGGGCAGAGCAGCTATGCTCCCGGTTTACATCTCTATTTCATTTTGGGAAGAATCATTTCAACATCGTTATGAGGCCTGGGGATTACGTGGGTCGCTACCAGCTCGCCCAGTTTGGCTGCGCTGGATGCGCCTGCTTCTACGGAAGACTTCACCGCTCCCACATCGCCGCGCACCATTACGGTCACCAGTCCGGAACCAATCTTCTCGGTGCCTACCAGGCTTACGTTTGCAGCCTTGCACATTGCGTCAGCCGCTTCGATTGCCGCTACCAGACCTCTTGTCTCCACCATTCCTAATGCTTCCTGTGCCATTTCTTTTCCTCCTATTCCAGTTCCGCACCCCCTGTCCTGTACCCAATACCCTGAGATAAATTTCTGGCCGCTAAGTGCATGCGTCCATAATTTTATCTGG
>CAJUFI010000120.1 GCA_910585665.1 uncultured Acetatifactor sp.
TATATGCGGCAATGATGTCCTGCATATTCTTTTCATCTTCAACAATCAAAATATTTGCCATAGAAAATCACTCCTTTCCATCGTCAGTGCTTTTATAGTGTCTGTCAGCCGGCTTTTTCGCGTCCTTTGGCACAAGCCAGATTGTCGCCATCTTCACAGCACCGGGTATACGGCCGGCGGCACAATAATAATTCATCCGGCGCGGGGACACGCCCTATTTCTCGCCAGCTTCTTTCAAAGTCATATATTCCATGCTGCACCTCCAACATACACAGTATAATTCCTATGCTCGAACAATATATGAAACAGTAGGATGCCTATGTGAAATTGGCAACGCAGGGGGATTTCGATGATGTTTGATGTTTCTGGATTAAGGGATAAATCCCCGTCCCAAATGCGGGCGGGGATTGGTTGAGGCTATTTATCTCCGTAGTGGCCTCTGCAGTGGGCGATGTAGAGCCGCCCATTCTCCATATGGTAGACGAGCCGGTCTTTTTCGTTGATGCGGCGGCTGTATTCGCCCTGCAGATCGCCGGAGAGGGGTTCAGGCTTCCCGATTCCGTTCATACAGCCGTTCCGCTGGATATCCTGGATGAGCTGGTTGATTCGTTTTAGTGTTTTTTTATCCTGCGTCTGCCAGTAGAGGTAATCCTCCCAGGCATCGTCAGACCATATTTTTTCACTCATCATCCACCTCAATCAGTTCATGGGCGGTGCCTTTCCCGGCTCTCAGTTCTTGGACGGATTTCTTCACATAGGCCATGTTTGCTTCGGAGAAGAAGGGGTCGGTAGCCTGGGCAATCTCGAATGGGATGCGGTTTTCGCGTAAAACTGCTTTTACAAAGAGATTGATTGCGGTAGACGTATTCAGGCCAACATTGGAGCAGAAGGTGTCAAAGCTGGCCTTGTCTTTTTCGTCTACCCTTGCGGTTAAGGTTGCCAGTGCCATAGTTATCGCTCCTTTCATATTCAGGTTGTGATTATTATAGCACTATTGTGTGCTGAAAGCAAGCGTATGTATTACATAGGGAATGGGATTTACATAAATTACCTTTCAGGGCTTTCCAGATATTCTTCCAGACAAGTCCCGCGCTCATGGATTTCTGCCGCTGCTTCTTTCCCCACATAGCGATAGTGCCATACCTCTTCGGCCACATTGGTGATGTGTGTCTTATTGCAATTTTCGGGAAGCTTATCCCGTTTTGGGGAGTTATCTCATGGCAAACTGCAGGAGGATATGCTATACTTAGGGCATCGGAACGCGATTTGTGAAGCGAGTGAATACCGGAAAAAAGGGTGAAGTGTGGAGGGGGACTGAAATGACAGAGGTCAGGTTCTATGAAGATGCAGCGGATGAACTGCTTAAGTTCGCGGTAATCTTTGCTAAAACGCAGAATAAATATGTCTTCTGCAGACACAGGGACAGAGATACATGGGAAGTGCCCGGAGGCCATCGGGAGGACGGGGAAAATATCATGGATACGGCGAAACGGGAACTGTATGAGGAAACGGGGGCTTTGGAATTTGATATAGAGCCCATCTGTATCTATTCCGTTACGGCCCCTGATAATCTGAATCATGGAGAAGAATCTTTTGGAATGTTTTTCTTTGCCGATATCAGGCGCTTTGAAGCAGAGCTGCATAGTGAAATTGAAAAAATCGTGATAACAGACCGGTTCCCGGAGAGATGGACATACCCTGACATTCAGCCCCATTTGATAGAAGAGGCAAAGAAACGGGGGTATCTGTAAAAGGGACGGATTGCAAGGGAGGTTGAGAGCTATGCTTGTTAGAGAGATGGAATTGAAGGATATAGCGGCTGTCCTGCCCCTTTACATTTCCTATTACAATGAGCAGGAGGATGGCTGTTGGAACGAAAAGACAGCGTCAAAGCGGATTCACCAGGTATTGAGCATGGAGGACTCTTACGGGCTGATAGTGGAAAACGGAAATGGCGTAATGGGTTTTGCCATGGGGTATTTCAAACAGTACGATGACATTATCGGATACACGCTGGATGAAATAGTCATTGCCTATGAGCACCAAAACAAAGGAATCGGGAGCATGCTTTTGAGGGAGCTTGAACAGCGGGTAAAAGAAAAGGGGGCATCCTGTGTAGAGCTTCAGGCGGTAAATGATGATATGCACGAGGGATATTACGGAAAGGCCGGCTACCGAAATGCAAAAAACTTCGTGATGAAGGTCAAGTGGTTTGAGATGTAGAGATATGGCAATTCATATCGGGGCGGGCGGACATGTGCGTCAGCCATGCAGCGCCCGCTCCCTCCATGCCGCAATCCGTGAAAACAGCCCTCTCATATCGATTGTGGAAAAATCCGTCGTGTCTACCCTGATCTGTTCGCCGGGAACCTCAAAGGTGTCGAAGCCCCTGGATTCGATGCCGCGGACAAAGTCTTCATAGGAAATAGTCTTCGCCCTCTGTCTCTCCGGGAGGCCTCCGGCCTTTTCCGGATAGCAATCGTTCACCACATGCCCTCTGTGCCTGTCAGGGCTGGATTCCCGCTCCAGGAAACGCCGGTAGAGGACGCTGTAATCGCCTGTCAGGCGCAGCGTCAGCACCGGATACCGGTATCTGGCCAGAAGGGCCTTAATGCCGTCCTCGGAGGCGCGCTCAAAATTGTTCTCCAGGAGAAAGGGCTGTCCTGCCCCCATGAGCTGTCCTGCGACGGCATACATGATTTCCATGCTGGCATTTCCCAGCCTTACCTTCTCCTCCCTGGACCGGAAGCCCACATGGTCGAACAGGAGCTCTTTCAGGGAATCCTTTGATATGACAGGGAGGCGCAGCTCCTCCCCAAGGGCTCTGGCCAGGGTGCTCTTCCCGGAGGCCGGGATTCCTGTCACTAATATGCAGTACATAGGTTCACTCCCCTCCTTTTACATCCGCCACTTCAATGACCGCCCCCAGTTCCCTGCCCTGCACCAGGAAATCCTCAGAGACATTGCTGTCTGTGATGACAAAATCGTAGTCAATCATCCGGCACACGGAATGGACGGAATGCCTCCCTGTCTTTGACGAAGGGTACAGGCCGATGTTCACGGAGCTGCTCTCCATGACGGCCCGCCCGAACGCCACCCCGGCGCTGTCGTGGATGGATGCCCCGAAATCCAGGGACAATGCGGTGTGGGACAGGAACGCTTTGTCGATCCGGATGCCCTTCACCATCTGGACGGTGTAGAAGTCATGGCAGTGGCCCCGGTGGGACATTTCGCCGCCCAGGAGGATGACGGATACGTTCATCTTTTTCCGCAGGGCCTCCGCAATCGTGACGGAGTTCACCAGAACCGTCACGGGCATGTCCTCCGGCAGGTCCCGGGCCATATAATACCCCACCAGAGAGGTGGTGATGTAAATGACCTCATTGGCCTCGATATGCTCCAGAGCCCGCCTGGCCACAGCCAGATAATCGGGCCGGGGCTCCTGCACATCAACGGGGTTGTAGGTGGCGGAGGGAAAGGCTCCCCCCGGCGCTATGGCAATGGCGCCCCCATGGGTCCTCTGAAGCAGTCCCCTGCTCTCCAAAACCCGGAGGTCGCGCCTGGCGCAGTCGGCGGAGACCTGGTAGAGCTCCCGGATTTCCGATACCAGGATCCGGCCCGATTCATTTACTCTTCTGACGATATCTTTTTGGCGTTCTTCCATGAACATTTCTGATGAGCTCCTTTGGGTGGATTCTTGTTTTTGCCTGTTTATATTTTATTATACTTGTTTATACTTATGTTTGCAAGCGGAATCTGAAATACGCCAGGCACGTCAAATTATGCTTCCCTACAGCATAGTGGATATCCGCCTGGTGAGATGGCTATTGAAAAAAGCGGCATATGGGTTTACAATAGAATCCAAATTTAAGAGGATTCCGGTGCGGATTCCGGCCTGGTTTCTAAGACTGCGGGATATTGCGGGACATGTTGGGGGAAGCGGAAGCCTCTTGTAATGCGCCCGGCAGGCAGGGCCGCGTCAGGGATAAACGTGGGCGGAAGAGCGGACCGGAGAAGAGAAAAGGGCAGGCAGAAGATGAGGAGCGCGGTATTTTACGGAAAACACGACTTAAGGATTGAGGAGCATGAGATGCCGGCCGTGGGGCCGAAGGATGTGCTGATCCGGGTGAAGGCCTGCGGCGTCTGCGGCACGGACGTGCATATCTATGAGGGGGACAAGGGCGCGGCGGAGGTCACCCCGCCCACCATACTGGGGCATGAGTTCTCCGGCATCGTGGAGGAAGTCGGCGAAGCGGTGATGGATTATCGGCCGGGCGACAGGGTGTGCGTGGATCCCAACTGTTACTGCGGAGCCTGTACGCCCTGCAGGAGCGGCGTGGCCCATTACTGCGAGCATATGATTGGATACGGAACCACTGTAAACGGCGGATTCGCGGAATACTGCGCCGTGAATGAGAGGCAGGTATACCGGCTGGGGGAGAGGACTTCCTTTGAACAGGGGCCATGGCGGAGCCGGTGGCATGCTGCCTCCATGGAATCGACATGTGCGGAATCCGGCCGGGTTCCCAGGCGGTGGTCATCGGAGGCGGCATGATAGGCCTGCTGATGCTGCAGCTTGCGAAGCTGGAGGAGATACTGAGCAGCCCCCGGGTTCGGGCCAGGGGCAAGTATATCATCTGCCCGTAAGGGGAAAACTATCGGTGT
>CAJUFI010000121.1 GCA_910585665.1 uncultured Acetatifactor sp.
GAACTGGAATAAAAACAGCAACTGCCAGCCCGGTGCCCAGAGGATTTACGGACGCATGCATTAAGCGGCCGGAAATTCTCTGTAATGACCTGGTACCGGGGTGGCAGTTGCGGAACTGGAATGGAGGTATCGAAGTGCTTGTAAATGAGAGTCTGGTACAGGATATCGTACAGGAAGTGGTGGCGAAAATGCAGATTGCGGAAGCCCCAGGCGGCAAGCATGGCATCTTCGCCGACATGAACGAAGCCATTGCGGCTGCAAAGGCGTCACAGCAGAAAGTGCGCAGAATGTCCCTGGATCAGAGAGAACAGATCATCAGCAATATCCGCAGACGCACTCACGAGAATGCCGAACTCATTGCCAGAATGGGCGTAAACGAGACAGGAATGGGCAATGTAGGGCATAAGATATTAAAGCATAAACTGGTGGCGGACAAGACGCCGGGCACAGAGGATTTGAAGACAACGGCGTGGTCCGGAGACAGGGGGCTGACCCTGATTGAGATGGGGCCTTTCGGGGTCATCGGTGCCATCACGCCCTGTACCAATCCCAGCGAGACCGTCATCTGCAATTCCATCGGCATGATAGCGGCGGGGAATACGGTGGTGTTCAATCCCCATCCCCAGGCGGTGAAAACCACCATTTTCGCCATCAATATGATCAACGAAGCTTCCCTGGAAGCCGGTGGCCCCGACAATGTGGCCTGTACCGTGGAACAGCCCACTCTGGAGACCAGCAATATCATGATGAAGCACAAGGATATCCCCCTCATAGTAGCTACCGGAGGCCCGGGCGTGGTGACGGCGGTGCTGTCCTCAGGAAAACGCGGCATCGGTGCCGGAGCCGGGAACCCTCCCGCAGTGGTAGATGAGACAGCGGACGTCAGGAAAGCCGCCGAGGATATCGTCAACGGCTGCACCTTTGACAACAACCTTCCCTGTATCGCCGAGAAGGAGATTGTGGCAGTGGAGTCCATAGCGGACGAACTGATGCATTATATGATTTCCGAACAGGGCTGCTACCTGATTTCCAAGGAGGAACAGGACAGGCTGACTGCCACGGTATTGACCCCCAAGGGGCTGAACCGCAATTGTGTGGGCCGTGACGCGAAGACGCTGCTTGGCATGATTGGGGTGACGGTTCCCGATAATATCCGCTGCATCGTCTTTGAGGGTGAAAAAGAGCATCCTCTGATTGCGGAGGAGCTGATGATGCCGATTTTAGGCATGGTCAGGGCGAAGGATATTGATGATGCCATCGAGAAAGCCGTGTGGCTGGAGCATGGCAACCGCCATTCCGCCCACATCCACTCCAAGAACATCGACAATATCACAAAGTATGCAAGGGAAATCGACACGGCCATCCTGGTGAAGAACGCGCCTTCCTACGCGGCGCTGGGCTTCGGCGGGGAAGGATACTGCACCTTCACCATCGCCAGCCGCACCGGCGAGGGCCTGACCAGCACCAGGTCTTTCACCAAGAGCAGACGCTGCGTCATGTCTGACAGCCTGTGCATACGCTAAAAGTGTGGGAAGCGCACGGGTATTCTTCCAGGCTTGCCCCATTTTTGAGAGCTAAGTGCATTGGGGGATGTTGCTGAAAGTGATATGGCAGTAGGTGGGATTATGAATCTGGAAAGGAGAGAAAAATGGCTGATACAGCGCAGATAGAGGAGATTGTGAAACAAGTGCTTGCCAGTATGTCCGGTACAGTAAGTACGGCTTCGGCGGCGAAAAGTGCGGCGGGCGGCGCCATCCCGAAGACGGCCCATGTGGCGATGCTGACGAGCCTGGAGCATTTTGAAGTAAAGGAATTTCCTATGCCGGAAGTCGGCGATGACGATATGCTGGTGAAGGTGGAAGGATGCGGCGTCTGCGGAACGGATGCCCATGAGTTCAGGAGAGATCCTTTTGGACTGATTCCCGTGGCCCTGGGCCATGAGGGCACCGGCGAAATCGTCAAGATGGGCAAGAACGTGAAGAAGGACAGCGCCGGTAAAGACCTGAAGGTTGGTGACAAGGTAGTTACCTGTATGATTTTCAAGGACAACCCGGACATCACCATGTTCGACCTGAACAAGCAGAACGTGGGGGGAGCCGATGTCTACGGACTGCTTCCCGATGACGACATCCATCTGAACGGATGGTTTTCCGATTATATTTTAATTCGGAAAGGTTCTACCGTATTCAACGTAAGCGACCTGGATCTGTATTCCAGAGTGCTGATAGAGCCTTGCGCGGTGCTGATTCACGCGGTGGAGCGTGCCAAGAGCACCGGGATACTGCGGTTCAACAGCAGAGTGGTGGTTCAGGGCTGCGGCCCTATCGGCCTGATCTGCATCGCCATACTGCGCACCATGGGCATCAACAAGATTGTGGCAGTGGACGGAGAGCAGAAGCGTCTGGACTTCGCGAAAGAGCTGGGCGCTTCCGATTCCGTTAATTTCAAGGAACATATGGAAGAAAAGCATTCCACGGCCATCGAAGCCCTGACAGCGGCCGTGGCGGAGAAATGCGATGGACATCTGGCGGATTTCGCGTTCCAGTGCACCGGTTCGCCAGCGGGACATTCCAATATCTATAAGTTCATCCGCAACGGCGGCGGACTTTGCGAGCTGGGATTCTTCATCAACGGCGGGGATGCCACCATCAACCCCCACTTTGACATCTGCTCCAAGGAGATTACCACCGTGGGAAGCTGGGTGTACACGCTGCGGGATTATGCCACCACCTTTGATTTCCTCAAGAGCGCCAAGAAAATAGGCCTTCCTATGGATAAGCTGATTACCCACACCTATCCGCTGGAAGAAATCAACGAGGCGCTGAAGACTAACCTGGCCATGACCGGCCTGAAGATTGCCATCATCAACAAGTAAGGCCGGGGGAAAGTAGGTTGGTGTATTCTGAGTGACAACGATGATGTTGATGCGGAGATGGGATAACGTTGGCATGGGAGTCATTCGGAACGACTGGATTTCACAGAGCGGGTTAATGTATTCTAAGTGACATCGATGAGGGACAGCCATGACAGGAAGAGAAAATGGCGCGGCGCATAGTCGGGGAAGCGAGGAGATATTATGG
This sequence comes from uncultured Acetatifactor sp., assembly GCA_910585665.1. Lineage (GTDB taxonomy): Bacteria > Bacillota > Clostridia > Lachnospirales > Lachnospiraceae > Acetatifactor. The sequence goes on from CAJUFI010000121.1 coordinate 3,081, forward strand.
AAGATAAAAGTTCCATGGAAGAAAAGAATTCCATAAATGAAAAGGATTCTATAGAAGTAAAGAATTCTATAGAAGAAAGGAATTCCGCTGAGGATTCCATGGAAGAAGCGGTAGGGCTATTGGAGGTATACGGGCTGGTCTGCGCGTTCCTTGCGGCTGATGCGGGCTGTAAAGCGGCCGATGTCAGACTGGAGATTTTCGATAAAAATAAACCTGCGAACGCGGAGTCGCTGCCAGTGCCTTTGCTGGTGACGGTCAAGTTCCGGGGCAGCGTTGCGGCAGTGGAAGCAGCCATGGAAGCGGGAGAGCGAAAAGCAAAATCCGTCACCGGCGTGGTGCAGCGCCACATCATCCCCAGGCCTACCGGGGACACCGGGAAAATGCTGAAGATAAGCGCGTTCGACAAGAACTGACAAAACCCTCGATCAGAGTAAAGGGGCCGAAGCGAGTCTGGGCTGATACCTCTCAGCTCTGCTGTGGGAGTTTCATAATAGGTACAAAGTTTTTCTAAGATAAAACTTCAAAATTAAGGAATGATAGCAGATCCGGAACATTGGAAACAGGACACAGAGCCCGGATTCGTGTATTTATGAAAGGAGAGCATTATGGCACAGGAAGCATTGGGAATGGTAGAAACGAGAGGTCTGACAGCGGCAATCGAGGCGGCTGACGCGATGACCAAGTCCGCGGAGGTATCCCTGATAGGTACAGAGAAGATTGGTTCCGGACTGGTGACTGTGATGGTGCGCGGCGATGTAGGCGCTGTGAAGGCAGCAGTGGAGAGCGGCTCTGCGGCGGCGAGCAGACTGGGAGAGCTGGTGGCAGCCCATGTCATCCCCAGACCCCATAACGATGTGGAGAAGATTCTGCCGAAGATTTAAAAGATACATCGTGGCAGAGCGAAATATCAGCAAAGGAGCCGGTAAATGAGCAATACATCATTGGGCTTTATTGAAATCACAGGTGTGGTTGCCGCCGTGGATGCCCTGGACATCATGTGCAAGACTTCCGGTGTGGAACTGGCTACCTGGGAGAGGAAACTGGGCGGAAGGCTGGTCACCATCGTGGTAAAAGGCGATGTGGCATCCGTCACGGAAGCCGTGGAGACAGCGGCCAGCAAGGCAATCAAGAAGCCGGTGGCCAAAGGCGTCATCGCCAACCCCCACGAGGAGATTCTGCGCCTGGTGAACCTAAGCGCAAGCAGGTTCATGGACAAACAGCAGCAGCCAGGCGGCCTTGACACACAGACGATACAGGAAGTATAGTAAATTTAGTGCGGAACTGGAAACAGCACCCCCTGTCCAGTAGCCAGATAAAATTATGGACGCATGCACTTAGCGGCCAGAAATTTATCTCAGGGTATTGGGTACAGGACAGGGGGTGCGGAACTGGAA
>CAJUFI010000122.1 GCA_910585665.1 uncultured Acetatifactor sp.
CTCCACTCTAAGCTTTGCCAGCATGACAATCCCCTCCTATGAACAAAAGACAGCCTATCGTAAACAGCGCCAGCTCATACAGGGGAATCCCCCAGCCTCCCAGCGCAGGATTGCTGTAGGCTGCCGGGTCTATCAGCTTAAACGCCTCCCAGGCCCTGGGGGCGGCCACCCCTGTGAACACACAGTAGCAGACCGGTATCAGCAGCGCCAGATATCTATTTCGGACAACCGCGCTCAGGCCCAGCCCCCATACCGCGAATGCCGCCCCCAGCACGCCTGCGTTCACGGCATACATCATACCGTACAGAAACGGGAATCTCCCGGCTAATTCCGGCAGGAAACGGATGGGATTCTCCACCTTTCCCGAGCCCAGTATGAATTTGCAGAAAAGCAGCCACCCTGCCATAGGCAGGAACAGAGACAGGGAACCGCTGCAGGCCACCGCGGCGATCTTCGCCCTCCGATATTCCCCTCTGGAAGCCTTCAGCACCATCAGCCCCTGAAAGCCGCTGTCCCTCTCCCTCCGATAGGACAGCACAAAGGGGAACATGACCGTAACGGGCCAGAGGATCGTCAGCGGCGTAGACCGCAAACTGTCCAAAAACTTGCTCAGATAAGGTCCGCTGTCACTGAAGATCCTGCCTCCCGTCTGATCCAGACGCCCTTCCAGCATCATGAAAAGACCGAATGCCGTTGTGGCGGCAAAGGCCCAGGAGCCCAGCGCCCTCTTTATTTCCGTTTTTACCATAATGCATGCCCTCCCCTGCACCGCTCTTCTTCGTGGATTCCACTGTCTGATATATCTGATTAACGGGCGTTTCGTTACAGATTTCATTTCTCAATTCCATTTTCTGACGGGAGCAGAATTTCAAGCGCAAAATCGCCATCGTCATATTTCGGGCAGTATGGAGGCGCAGGGAAAGCCAGAAAGACCAGCCGGGCAGTCGGCTGGTCTCTCCGTCATCACATCTCTCACTCTTCCATGGAACAGTTTGCCGCCGCTCCCCGGCGGCTGCAGTAAATCTGTATCGCCTTGTCCGCAAATCCCGCAGTCCCTTTGCCGCCTGCCCCATCGATATTCTCCGTAAAATCTCCGCCGGCGGCGTACATCCTCCCAAGCCCGGAAAGGATATCCTCCGTGCACTTGTAATAGTGCTCCGTGATAAATGCCTGCAGTTTCCCCGCAAGGGCCTGGGCCTCCCCGGATGCCGGATCCGTGTCCTTTATCCTGCCGAACTCTGCGAATATCCGCATCATCTGTGCGCCCAAATCCCTCTCCTCCTCGGAAGTCCTGTCTTTTGCTTTCTCTTTGAACTCTTTATATGCGGCGGTGTCTCCCCAGGACGCTTTGGCCTGTGCCGCATATTCCTCCATCCTGCTGGTGTCAAATGCTGAAAAATCCATGGTATTTCCTCCTGTCTCCTTTATTCCACGGGCCAGCTCGATCAGGTTCTCCAGATGCTCCTTCTTCAATGTCAGCAGGGCTATCTGCTGCTCCAGCGCCCTGTCCCTGTCATAATCCGGGCTCTCCATGATCTTCCTGATCTCCTTCAGCGGAAATTCCAGTTCCCGGAACAGCAGAATCTGCTGCAGGCGCTCCAAATCTGTATCGTCATACAGACGGTATCCCGCATCGGTGTATTCTGCCGGACGCAGAAGCCCGATTTTGTCATAATACTGTAGAGTGCGTATACTCACTCCGGCCAACCCGCTCACTTCATGTACTGTCCTCATCGGCTTTTCCTCCCGTGTGATATCACTATAAACTATAACGCTGCGTCATAGTCAACCCCTTTTTTATAAATTTATGCAGAAAGCTTTGTCCGGGGATTTTCTATTGCTTTTCTCTCCTAAAAAATGTATACTTAAGCCAAAGTAGAAATCAGAGGTGAATCTTATGAGCAGAAAAAGAGCAGTGGTGTCCCTGGGGCACGACGCGTTAGGTTATACCACAGGGGCCCAGCGGGACGCGGTGCAGGTGACGGCCCGGGCGCTGGCGGATCTGGTGGAGGAGGATTACCAGCTGACCATCACCCACAGCAACGGCCCCCAGGTCAGCATGATCCACAAGGCCATGACGGAGCTGCGCCGGGTCTACACCGACTACACCCCCGCTCCCATGTGCGTGTGCTCCGCCATGAGCCAGGGCTACGTAGGATACGATATCCAGAACGCCCTGCGCAGCGAGCTGCTGGGCAGGGGCATCTCCAGGCCGGTCAGCACTATCCTGACCCAGGTCACCGTAGACCCCTATGACGAGGCCTTCTACGAGCCCACCAAAGTCATCGGCCGCTTCATGTCAAAGGAAGATGCCGAGACCGAAATCAAGAAAGGCAATTACGTCAAAGAATATCCCGGAAAAGGCTACAGGCGCGTAGTCGCGGCTCCCCAGCCCATCGACATCGTGGAGATCGAGGCCATCCGCGCCCTGGCAGCGGCGGACCAGGTGGTCATCGCCTGCGGTGGCGGCGGCATCCCCGTCATAGAGCAGCAGCATATCCTGAAGGGAGCCTCCGCCGTCATCGAGAAGGACGCCATCGCCGGGAAGCTGGCGGCGGACTTAGGCTGCGACGAGCTGATCATCTTCACCGGCGTGGACTGCGTGTACCGTGACTTCGGCACCGACGGGCAGGCCCCCGTGGCGGCTATGGCCGTGGCCGAAGCGAAAGAGATGATTTCCCAGGGACAGTTCGAGGCGGGCACCATGCTGCCGAAGATCGAAGCCGCTGTCAGCTATCTGGAGAAGGTGGGGACGGGAAAAGTGCTGATAACTTCTCTGGGCAGGACAAAGGACGCCGTCAGGGGCAAGGCAGGAACTGTAATCACGGCGTAGCGCTTTCCATGTACCGCTTCGGCAGCGCGGTTCCACTGCGCAGGCCTGGGCGGAAAACAGCCCCTCCGGCAGGACGGCCCATGTCCGGAGGGGCTGTTCGTTTTGTTGTCTTCTCTGTCTTCTGCCAGGCGATTTCCCTGTATGTCCACGGATCGCCATCGGATGATTTCCCCCTGATTTCAGCCATGTCAAAGAATTTTGACATGGAAAAACCGGTCCTGTCAAAGATGTTTGATAGACATCCGGCCCTCAATACATGATAATGGCATCGAAAGGAGCAATCGGAATATGGAAATAGGGAAAAAGCTTAAAAGCGCACGGGTACAGTCCGGGATGACGCAGGAGAACGTGGCGGAACGGATCAATGTATCGAGACAGACAATATCAAATTGGGAAAATGAGAAATCATACCCTGATATCATCAGCGTAATCGAGCTGAGCAACCTATATTCCATAAGTCTCGACGTATTGCTAAAGGGTGATGAAAAAATGATAGAGCACTTAGAGGAAACCACAAATGTCGTAAAGAGCAACCAGAAAATGATATGGGCTGTCATTGTCAATATCATTGTCGCAGCGCTGCTGATAACATTAAGTATGTTCATACCGGATAACCGCTATTTCTTAGTCGGCGTATTCTGCCTTATGGTCATCACTTCATCAGCATTGCTTTACCAAATCATCAGAACATTCTAAGGAGGACATCGTATCATGAGATTAAATATGGTTTTTGCAGTGATTTGCGGCGCAGCGGCGCTTGTAGGAGGCTTTGAGGCCGTATTCCAGGTTTATCACTTAACCGTAATCGATGCCACGGCCAGGGGGCTGAAGCATCCCAGATTCTGGGGATTTTTTGCGATGAACGGCAATCACTCCGGCGGTCTGCTCATGTATCTGATCGGAAGGAAAAGATATCCTGTCATGAATATGAGCGAAAGCAGCGCAAAAGAAATGGAAAGGCGCAAGAAATCTGCCGGTGCAGGCCTGGCATTTCTGGCAGCCGGGGTGATCGGCATCATATGCGCCACTCTGTTATGACGCAGTAAAAAAGATTGGCGGAATGCCTCACAGGTGGGGTACAGCTCCGCCAGGGCCTCCAGAAAGCCGGCGTCCATCTCGGCCCGCTCCAGGGCCGGGAGCCCCGCCGCCAGCATGTCCACAGCCACCACCTGATAGCGGCACTCCCGTGATAGAAAACATGCTCCTGCCCTCACCCCTCGTCCCGGGAAGCGCCCAGGACCGCCAG
>CAJUFI010000123.1 GCA_910585665.1 uncultured Acetatifactor sp.
CCATAATAGCATACAAGCACCGTCGCCACCAAAAGACCGGGAATCAGCACGCCAAACTGGAACCCGCTGGTTCCCATATAGGTCAATATCTTATGCCCGTATCTCACGGCAAAAGAGTAAATGACAGAAAGCGCAATGATAAATGCGGTAATACACGGCACAAAGAAGTAGCAGAAACTTTTCCGGCTGACCATCCCTGCGAGATCCTCCCGCTCCACCCCTATCTGGTGCAGCGTCCTGTACTGCGCCGAAAAATCAATGGCATCCGTTATCAGGTGCAGGGCAAGCACCGTCATACAGATGATAAAAAATATCGTACCCGCATAAATCCCAAGCAGCCGCACGCTAACGGCAGTCAGGACAACATCATTATTCTCCTGCGTCCAGAACCGGACCGGGTCAATAAAGCTGACATAATGGCGGTCTGACCGATACTTCTCTTCATACCGCTCAAACAGATACCCATAGTTCTCCCGAAAGGCAGCGTCAATCTCATCACGGATTACATTACAGTCGCCATAAGGGACAGCCGTCTGCGTGTTTGCATAATAGCAGGTACGCGCAAGATGGAGCCTGCCGCATACATCGTCTGGAAAGACCAGGATGCTCCCATCGCTGTTGAAAAGGTACTTCCCCAGCGGTTCATTATAGACCGCCGTCTCTGCCAGACCAAGCTGCGTCCCGTCATCCAGTTCCAGCGTCCTTGTCCGGATGCTCCCCGCCATCTCCTCCATGTCCATTTCATAATCAAGATGCATGAAGAATTCGTTTTCACCCAACGGGACAAGCGGGAAGTCTGCCATTTCCCTCATCCTGTTATAGTCCGAAATCCCCATTGCCAGCCTCGGCAGGTCACGCCAGTGTTCTCTTGTATCCACCGTGTTGAAATCCCGTTCCCACACAAAATAGCTCTCTTGGGTCACTTCCTCTGATATTTCGATGCCACGCCTCCGAAGAATCTCCCCGACAAAAGAAAAATCAATCTGCGGTATGTCATCCATCTCATCTATATACCTGTAGGTATTGTAAATCATCACATGGTAAGGCATACGGTACTCCAGATACCCTGTTGTGATTTCCGCCAGCGTGGGAAGAACGACAAATGCCACAAGCGAAACCGTGACCGCAAGGGTGGATATGGAAAGCACCTTCGCTGTGGAGGATATCTTCTGGAACAGGCTGCCCAGCAGCACGGAATTGATCCCGCGGTTTTTCCACTTCCCGCCCCGGCGTATCAGCGAAAGCACGAACAGCACCGCATGGTAAAACGCAAATATTCCGATGACCGCCGCCACGATTACCACTGCCTGATAAAGGTTGCTGACCTCCGCCGGAATATCCCCCGCATAAACCCCATTCATGCCGGAAAAATTGTAAAGCGCCACGGCATCGACCCCGAAGCAGAGCAGCGCCACGATAAAGGAAAACACATACTTCCGCTTCCCCATTCCCTGCCCCTCGCCCGCTTTTTTCTCATTGAGCAGGTCTATCAGCTTAAGCCTGCAGATCCGGCGCGCGTTGAAGGCCCCGACCAGCACAAATGCAGCCCCAAAGAAAAGACAGGTCATGAGCATGGTGTCCGGATACAGCCCCAGCCGGAATGAGGCTGGGCGGCCGACCATCTTCATGACAAACAGCGTCATGACGCCCGACAGCACCGTCCCAAAAACACATCCCGACAGCACCGCCGCCATCCCCATGACGAAAGTCTCCCTGAAGAACTGCCCCGCCACAGTCCTCTGCTCCATGCCAAGGATCATATATACCGAAAATTCCCGGCTGCGCTGCCTCAGCATATGGCTGTTGATATACCGGACCAGCACGATAAAAATAAAAGAAACTGCAAGCACCGCATACCTGATCGTATCCTGGAATAATGCCAGCGAATAGTTCCCGTCACCACCCAGGATGTCATTGTACCGGCTCGTTAATGACAGGAATGCGAAAAACAGCGTACTGCTGACCACAAGGGTAAAAAAATAGACAAGGTAATCCCGCAGGGTCTTTCTGATATTTCCCCTGAACAACTTAGCATACATCTTTCTGTCCCCCTCCCATCATACCCTGGATATCCATGATCTTCTCAAAGAATGCCCTGCGGGAATCCTCCCCTTTATAAATTTCTGTATAGACTTCCCCGTCCTTTAGAAAGACCGTCCTGCCCGCATAGCTTGCGGAAACAGCATCATGCGTTACCATGAGGATCGTTGCCCCATACCGCCTGTTGATGTCCTGCATGGTCTCAAGCAGTACCTGTGAGGCATGGCTGTCAAGCGCCCCTGTGGGCTCATCGGCCAGGAGGAGCTTGGGGCTGCTGACGATAGCCCGTGCACAGGCGCAGCGCTGTTTCTGTCCCCCGGACACCTGGTATGGATACTTCTCCAGTATATCCGATATCTGCAATGTTTCCGCAATTTCCGCCACCCTGCCGCTTATGGAATCCTCCGGCACATGGTTGATGGCCAGTGCCAGCGCAATGTTCTCCGAGACCGTCAGCGCGTCCAGCAGGTTATAGTCCTGGAAAACGAAGCCGAGGTTCTCCCTGCGAAACCGTGCGAGGTCCTTTGGCCTGATCCCGGTCACATCCGTCCCCTCAAGATAAATATGCCCTGCGCTTACCGTGTCAATGGCTGATATCACATTCAGCAGCGTGGTCTTGCCGGAACCAGACGCGCCCATGATGCTGAGGAACTCCCCCTTTTGTACGGAAAAACTGATATCCTTTATTGCTTTTGTAAGATTAGCCTCTTTCCCATAAAATTTCTGGATATGCTCCAGCTTCAACACTTCATCCATGATTCCCTCCATGCCCTTCACTAAAGCCGTCTATAACTTCCCTCGTATTAAGCCCGGACAGATTTCCTCCCCGCCCTCCAGTTCCCCAATCTGCCGGGGAATCCTGCCTTGCCCAAATACCCCCATTTATGCTTTCCTGTCAAAAGACGGCTTCTCCTCCAGATAATCCGGCAGTTCTTCCAGTTCCTCCCCTTTGCCATTCTTTAGCGAGCGGTACTCATCAAAATAAATCCCATAAAACTCCCTTTCCTTTTCCCGTTCAGCCGGAGTCCTCTCGCAAGCCCACCCGTATCCCGAACCGAGATATGTCAGCACCTTTGTACCCTGATAGTAAATATCCGCGCCATATCCCCCGCTTGTCAGGATCGGGCAGGTCAGCGTTCCGCCCCCTGCCAGCGCAAACTTCTTTTCGGCAAGGTTCTCCGCCCTCCCGTCTGCCGCCTCCAGGAAGTCAAGCAGCGTCAGTTCCCCGCTCCCGTGGCATTTCGGATTGCCGTTCTGTCTCTTCAGCGAATTTTCAGCCTGCCGGTACAACGCTCTCCTGTCGGGCGATACGTCAGATATGTATTCCGCACATAACCTCGCCCTCTGGCTGTGGATATACTCCAGTTCTTTCTTGCTCGTAGTCTCCGCAGCTCTCCGTGCCAGTTCCTTGATCTCATCAGCAAACTCGGCCTTTGATTTATTGCTTTTCCCAGCGCTTGGGATCAAAGACCAGTCAGGCCCTCTGCTGCTCAGTGACATACTGTGTTTCGTATTGGCCGAATTTAGTGTACTTGAAACCGAAATTCCCATGCGCCCACCTCACAATTCCTTTTCCTATCTGTGGCTCCTCTGTTGGTCAGAG
>CAJUFI010000124.1 GCA_910585665.1 uncultured Acetatifactor sp.
AACTGCGCGGCGTGCCTTCCTTTGCCTTTTACAGCATCGCGGCCATTGACTGGACATGGGGGTTCCCGCGGGTGCGGGGAGGAGGCGGTGCTCCGGCGGATTCGGCTGGCTCGCCCGCTGGGTTCCGGAAAAATGGCAGTGAGGAGCGTAGAGAAGGGATAACGGCAGGTGCATCTGGCTCTTTTGCCATGTTCCAGAAACCCGGCAATGCGGAGCGTAGAGACGGTACAGCCACAGATGCCCCCGGTGCTACAGCCAGGCTTCGGAAACATAGCCATGCGGAGAGGACAGGAGGCCGGCCTGCGAAAGACAGGGGTGGCCTGCCTGTGGGTTTATGGAAATACGGCCATGAGAACGGGGATGCCTGGCGCTTTCCGGTCAGTCCATGGGGAAAAGGCTTGGGAGCATATGCCCCCGGGTTTTCGGCGGATTTCCTGCGGTATGCGGGGGAAATCCCCGGGGCGGCTGCATATGCAAAGAGGCTGCGGAAGCGATACGGGCTGCGGGATCTGGGGCTTCTGCCGGTGCTGATGAACCGGGGCGACTACAATCTGTGCGGCTACGCCAGGCTGTTCCAGCCGGGCGGGAGGGGCTTCGGAGGGGGGTACCGGTTTGTCGGGCCTTTGTCCGTCCACAGGAAGATTGGGCAGCAGAATGATTTTTCCTGCTGGGGCGAAGATGTATCCACGCCGCTTATCTACATATCTCTGGGCACTGTCTTCCACCGAAATGAAGAGTTCCTGAGGACAGTGGTGGAGCAGCTGGGGCTGCGGACTGGGAACCGGCTGACGGAAAGGCTGGAGAGAACGGGAGGAGGATGCCCTGCCGGTTTGGGAGGAGGGCGCTCCCGTGGGGAATCTTTCCGGGTGGTTCTGGTCTGGAGCGGGGACGAAACCCATGTCTTTCCGGAGAATTTTACGGTGCGTCCTTTCGTGAACCAGAATGAAATATTAAAGCATGCCGCTCTCTTCATCACGGCTGGCGGCATGAACAGCCTCCATGAAGCGCTGTATTTCGGGGTGCCATGCCTGATGTGCCCCCAGCAGGGAGAGCAGCGGCTGAACGCACGGCGGTTTGAGCGGCTGGGGTTCGGGAAGATATTGCAAGATCCCCGAAAGCTTCGGCGGGAAGCATGGGAGTGCATGGAGCTGAAGAAGGGCTGGGACGAGAAGCTGAGAAGGCGGCTGACAGGTGTCTGCGTGGGTAAAGCGCTGGAGCTTATTGAAGCGGTGTGCACAGACCGGGATGGTATGGGTGATGTGGGCGAATGAGTTCCTTTCATCGACTGGGAGAAAGGGGAATTTGCTTTTGACAACACGGAATTCCGTTGACGGGGCGGGAAAGGAAACGCCTGTGGCAAAGATGGAAATCCTCTTTGAGGGAGAAGAATCCATGGAAATCTATTGCATGGAAGAGAAGGAGAAGGAACAACTTCTGCGGCTGATTGAGACGGCAAGCCTGAATGATGCCATTGACTATACTCTTTATTATATCCTGCAGGAAGAAGCGCAGGGGTATTTTGCCGGGGACAGGACGTTGGAGGAGACTGTCCACAGGATGCAGCGGAGGGCAGTGTTGTATGTGACGGAGCGGATGTAGATTTTTGTCTTGTGATTCTATGGAGGAGGGAGAAGATGGGAAGCAAAAGCGTAGTGGGAATCGTGATGTATGGAGAAGCCAAAGAGGATAAAAATGTGTGGAAGGATTGGCTTGCATATGCAAAGTCCGTCAGTGAGATGCTGGATTATAAGCTGACGCATTTTGGAGTGGAAAGCGATTCCTGGAAGGATGGTAATGTGAAGACATTAAGCAGAAGCGGAAAAAGATTGTTGGAAATCATCCATAATTATGAAAATATAGAGCATCTGTCATTTTATTCCCTTCCGAAAAATTATCATACCGCATCAGGAAGCAAGGAACTTTACCTTGAATTATATCCGAGAGGTAAGTGGGTTTATTGCGAATTTTTGCTTGAAAAGTATAATGAATCCCTGGGAAAAGAACTTATAAATGGGATGGGGGACTTTGTTGCCTGCCATAAAAGGGAGATTTTCACCGTAGGAAAAGATCAGTGTGCATACAATTATGTCTTTAAGGGAAGGGGAGATGATATCAGCCAATATCCTACATTGGAAATATTGATGCAGAATGTATATTGATCAGGAACAAAGCATGGCGCCTTTCCGTAGCTGCGGAAACCAGGAAGCGGGGTGAGCAGGAAAAATATGAAAAGAGCGAGAGGATTGGATGCCATTCTGAAATGGCTGGCCTGGGGAATGTTCCTGGGGAGCCTGGCAGCCACAGTAAGCGCCTGTGGGTGGCTGGGCGGGAAAGCGCCGGCCGAATATGCCGAAGAGCTGATGGAAGATGACATAGAACTGGAGTCCCGGGGAGACGACGCTATGGCGTTGGTGGAAGAAGTGTCAGATCTGTTCCAGTGCGGGGAGACAGGCTGGCGCCTGGGGCGGGTCATCGCAAGGCAGGAAAGGGATGGCCTGGGAGGAATCGGCTATGGAAGTTTATACCTGTTTTATAAACCGGAGGATGGAGCGGAAACCGTTTATCGGAGGATACGGGTATTGAAGAAAGGCGGCAGATGGTATGTGGTGGAAGCGTTTCAGCAGGATATGGCGCATGAATATGTCTATATGGATGCATGCATGAGCGGCAGGATGCTGGAGGAGATATGGGAGCTGGCAGAGGGGCAGGCGCGCTCCTGTTTTTCGGAAGGTGATGAATGTGAAATGAACTTTACTTCCAATGGATTGCATATCATCATCTTTGAAAAAGAGGGAAACGAGAAGCGCATAACAGGGCAGTATGGATTCTCAATCAGGGAGACGGAAGCGGGATATCAGTTGGGAGAAATCGCAGAAGATATTCAAATCCGTACAGAAACAGAGCCGATTTACAACCACTTCCCGGATCTGCCGGAGACATCGAAAATGCAATGGTACGGCGAGGCATCGGGAGGGATTGGGCTGAACACGGTCAGGGTTTCTGTTTTTGCTTATTATGACCATGACATAACCGGTGAGCTGCAGGGGATGAGGTTTGTGGACTGCGAAGATGCAGTGGATTTGCGCTTCGTGCCGGAGGGAATAAGCAGGGAGCAGAGGTGGAGGATTGCAGAAGATGCCCCTTTTGCTTTCCAGGAGGGTGTCAAGGACACGCGGAAAATGAATACGACGGTCTATATAAATGAACAGGGAACGGTTCTCTATCTGGAGGGGATTGGGGAGTAGAATCTATGCTGCTATGGAGGGAAAAGGGAGTCAAATGTCAGCCGGGAGGCGGGTGGGAAGCTGTGAAATTTTGTCGGTTCATGTATGAGCCAGATGGACAAAAGCGGCAAAGAAAATGATTGAAATGGGAAGATAGGATTGCTTATCAGAAGTCGGTTAAAATTGAACGAATTTTCGGCTGTAGCAGTGGCCTTTATGAAAATCCAGGTTCCGGCCTGCCCAGGGGGATGATATGGACATCCGGCGGAAGAGCCCTCCTGTGATTAGGAATGTATACGGCTGGTGGATT
>CAJUFI010000125.1 GCA_910585665.1 uncultured Acetatifactor sp.
AAAAAGGCACCAGCAGACGCATTACACGCCTACTGGCACCTCTTAGCCCTTACGCTGCCCCTATTAGCAGCATGAATTGATTCTGTTCTCAAATCCGGACATCATTCACTTTATGACCGACATAATACTCCGCCTCAGTTCGTCCTCGCTCTTGGGTTCGGCTATCCCCAACTCAACCATCATCCCGATGGCCAAATCTGCAGCGATGTTTATGCTGATTACGATGCCGTTCCTCACCATCTTTGCGCACTTTACTTCCAGGCTATCCGCTTCATCGAGCCCCTGGCAGATGCCCTCCATCAGTTCCACCGGCTTGCTGGCAAGCTGTCTCTCTATTTCGCGCGCGATTACGGTACGCCTTAATTCTTTAGCATCATCCATTTTGTGCCCTCTCCTTTAATGCTATGTCCAGATAGTGGAAGAACAACCGCCTTGCTCCGTAGAAGTCCGTCCTACATAAACTGCACCGGCCTAATTTGTCATGATATTCCAAAAAATCATAAGGAATGCTTCGCGTCACCGACAAGACTATATGTCCTGCCGCCAGTCTGTCAGTTTTAATGGCCGCCGCAAGAACCAAGTCAGCATATTTATCCAGCTTTGCGATCTGTATCAGTTCCAGCATCCGCTCTTTGTCAATGCCATATGCCGACCATGGAAGCCGGATATTATTCCTGGCGTTGCTCCTTCTCCTACGCTTCCTTGTACAAGCCTTCCCCGTTTCTTCCAATCCTGCTGTGATTCCCATCTCCCCTATCCTCCTTCCAAGCGTCTGTATGTACTGTTACCTTATCGGCGTGAAGCCGAAATTGAAATCAGAGGGGCTAAAACTGCTAGTCGCGCTCCTAGCATTCTCCACCTTTCCATTCACCGTCTCAACCGGGAAATCCTTGTCAAGATTGCTGAAATCCTCTCCCTCAAACGGCTGCATCTCTGCAAGCGACTGCTGGGCGATAAAATTGTGATAGTCTGTCGGTGTCTTGAGCTTTCCGCTCCCAGATATCGCCGGACATGCGCCATGCTCAACAGCATGGTAAATCGTTTTCACAAATTTACTGAATACTTCCGACCGGCTTTCCGGGCTCTGGCCGAACTGCACTATGGTGATGCCAGTGCCTTTCTCCTGAGGCCTGTTTGCGTCATACCTCTCCTTGAGAATCCGTGTCATTATGGCGTTGTCTGCATGCTTATTCGCCAGTTCCTGATAATCCGCATGGGTAAGATTTATCCCGCTGTTCAGCAGCCGCATGGTTGCATCGTCAATCTTATCGCCGTCCAGCTTGCCAAGCTCCTCCATCTCTGCATCATACTCATCAACCACCGTCAGGATTCTGGATAAAGCTGCCTGTACCTCTGCATCACGCGCCGATTTCATTTCTTCCAGTTTCTCCCTGTACCCTCTTTCTCCATACATATCAGCTTCATAAGCATTCTTTAAAAGCACGCTGTCGCGCTCATAATCTGCCCTTGCCTTGCTGATTGCCCTGGTTGCGTTCCCTGCCAGCTCAACCGTCCTCTTGTAATAATCAGTTATTGATTTCTTCATGATAAGATTCTCCTTTATATTTTATTGGTCATTCAGCACAATTTTCCTAGGCTTCACATAATGGTTCCTAAGCTCCACCTGGAAGAGCGGCTCACCTCGCTCTTCGTGGTATTTCCGGAAGTCCTTATTGACCTCGCTGATAGTGAAGTAGGCATCTATCAACCTCCCCCACTGTTTCCCGTCCATCCTTGACAGGCAGTGCGGGCACATAGGCGGCTTGCCATCATGATTCATGTCCCGGCTGTAAAGCTCGAACCTCCCGCCACAATGAAAGCAGCGTACCCTCAAATAATCCATAGCCTCCTCCTTCCTATGCTCTCGCCTCCCAGGAGTTCATTGCCCTTTGCAGGCTGTACCTGAGAGCGTCTATGCAATGGTTGTTTTTGTCCGGGTATCCGGAAAGCAGGTTTCCTTCCTTATCCCTCTCATACTCATATTGGATAATCTCCTTATAGGCACAAGGCGTTCTCTTCGGGTCTATCACGATCGTGCGGCGCTGCAGCCACTTCATCGAATACTCAACACTCCCTGGCGGCTTATTTGCTGCCCTCGCCCATACTCCCATATTCCTCAGGTCTGCTATCGACTTCGGCTCCGCACTGTCGCAGATGGTCTCGAACCTGTGATGGTACTTCCTGTCCTCAAGCTCCCTGGCAAGCTGCTCGTTGCTTATCTTGTTCCCCACAAACTCGTCAAGAAGATATATCTTTTCCTGCCTGGGGTTGAAATGGCAACGGATGAACGCCATGGGGTCAGGGTACCAGCCAAAATCCACCCCCTGATATATCCTGTCAAACTGGTCTATCTCCTTGTCCTCTATCGTGCGTATCTCCAGGAACTCGAACACCTCGCTTCCAGTCCCTACCGCCTCCCCAAGGTATTCATGCCTGTACGCCCTTTCATTGGTTCCCTTCAGGTGTTCCGCATCGTCAAGGAACTGCTGCCCCAGCCATTCCGGCGGCGCGTCCAGATAGCTGCTCTTGTGCCGGTAGCTGTCATTGCGGGGCTCGGCCACGTACTGGTTCGCCCAGCTCACGGCTGTGATGGGCGGGTTGAAGCTCTTGAACACAACGAACCTCTCGCCGCCGCGCAGCACGGACTGCTGCACCGTCCGGATCTCCTCCGGGCCCTGGAACTCGTCAAGTTCCTCGAACCACAGGTATTTGAAATATCCTTGTGCCGTCTTGATGGACTTCGTCTTCTTCGCCTTGTCCAGCCCGCGGAATATGACCTTCTGCCCTGTCGGGCGGTAGACGCACTGCATGGGGCTCACGTTCATCTCCCACAGATGCCCCACTCCCAGCTCGTCAATAGCCCACTGCACCTGCTCGAACACCGATTCCCTGAGCGTCACCCCATATTTCCGGAACACCACTGCATTTGCCTGTGGGTCCTTCATCATCCCGAGGACTATCTCCAGCGATATGAACGAGGACTTCAAGCCCCCGCGCCCGCCGTACAGGTCATAATATGTATGGCCGCCCCTCACGATGTCCCTGTGCACCGGGTAGAATGCCGGGGCTATCAATTTCCCGAAATCAATCACCGTCTCCAATGCTGTCAACAATCCTCACTGCTCCCGTCAGGTCAACCTTGGACTCCTGCTTGTCCCGCCACTTGTCCGGCCTTCTGTTCTTCAGCCAGAAAATCATTGCCGTGACGTTGCCTTCCAGCGCGCTCTTGTACAAGGCATTCTCGACTTCATAATCAGATACCTCTTTCCCCCTTTTTAGGGAAAGAAAAATCGGAACGCTTTTCTTCTTCCAGTTCAGGAGCGTCCTGGCACTGATGCCCATGTTCCCGGCTATCTGTGCCTCCGTCAGCCCATCGCGGGCCCATGACTCCAGCAGGAAAAGGCTGTCCTTCTCCTCCCATTCCTCCATCCTTGCCACCAGCGCCACCTCCTCAAAACGTTTTTCTTTCTCCTATGGTACACCATATTCCGCAATCCGTTGTACCAAGTTATTCGCCATTCAGGCT
>CAJUFI010000126.1 GCA_910585665.1 uncultured Acetatifactor sp.
CAGGGAGCATATTGATGAAAAAGAAACTATGTGACGGAACCACGGACAGAGATGCCCGAATCCTGCAAAAAGACGAAGACAGCATCATATACCAGATCAAGAACGAAGCGGGAGAGCTGCTGATAACGGAACACCAGGTCTTTTCCGGCATCTGGCTGTGCTATAAAGACGCCCATATCCAGAGCTACACCTATCCCTCATCCTACCCGTCAGGCATGCTGGAAATCACTCATTGCCGGGAGGGCCGGTTCGAGTACGACGCGGGGGAATTCTTCTTCTACCTGTCAGGTGGAGACATATCTGTCTGCAAAAGCAGGGAAGAGGGAACGGTGGTATACTGCCCCACCAGGCACTATCACGGCGTGTCGATTCTGATTGACCCCGCCAGCGCGCCTTCCTGTCTGTCCTGCTTTCTGGAGGACGTCAATGTGAGCCCCGGTGCGCTTTTGGAAAAGTTCTGCGGAGAGGACAGATATTTCGTCATGAGATCCACGGCCCGGCTGGAGCATGTCTTTTCGGAGCTGTATTCCGTGCCCCAGGACATGAAGAAAGGCTATTTTAAGGTGAAGATACTGGAGCTTCTGATGTTCCTGAACAGCCTGGACATGAACCTGTCCCAGACGGAGCGGCGCTCCTGTTCCAGGACACATGTGGAACTGGCCAAAAAGGTATGCGGCTACATCAATGAACACATGGATACCCGCCTGACCATTGAACAGCTGGCGGCGCGCTTTTTCGTATCCCCCGCGCAGCTGAAAAAAAGCTTTTACAGCGTCTACGGCGAATCCATATACGCCTATGTCCGGGCCTATAAGATGCAGTCGGCGGCCCTGCGCATGCAGACCACAGGACAGTCGATCTCGGAAATAGCCAGCGCCTTCGGCTATGACAACAGCAGTAAATTCTCGAAGGCGTTCCGAGACGTGATGGGGGTCTCGCCCACGGAATACCGGAAGGGCATGGGGACAAGGATGGTTAGCCAAGACTAATCTGTGCCTTTTTGGAGCATAACCGTAGCTGTTTGGAGTTGTGGGGAGCGCAGCTGGAGATTATAATAGCACATGGAATTCAGGATTGCCGTTTTTGCAAAAGAAATACGGCGGGCTGACAGAAAAACACGCAGTATATCAGAGCGGGTCTTCAGAGTGATACTGCGTTTTTTAAATCCATAGGGTTAGTGAAAACTAACAAAGGAGGGACTGTGATTAAAAAGTATCGGCTTACTATTATTTTGGCGGCGGCTCTGCTGATTCTGTCAGGCAGCTCTCTGTTCATAGGCGTACTGGACGTGAATCTGCCGAGCCTGCTGAGGGGCGACATAGAACGGTGGGAGATATTTTTGATTTCCCGACTTCCCAGGCTGCTGGCCATCCTGTGCACCGGCGTGGGCATGAGCGTGGCCGGCCTGATCATGCAGCAGCTTTGTATGAACAAGTTCGTTTCGCCTACCACGGGCGCCACTATTTCCTCGGCTCAGTTCGGGATCCTGCTGGCGTTGCTGTTCATGCCGAAGTCCACCCTGTGGGGGAGGGCGCTTTTCGCCTTTGTCTTTGCCATCGGAGGGACATGGATCTTCGTCTGGTTCATCCAGCGCATCCAGTTCAAGGATGTGATCATGGTGCCGCTGGTGGGCATCATGTTCGGCAATGTGATCACCGGAATCACCAATTACTTTGCCTACAAATACGAGATGAGCCAGGCGCTGTCCACCTGGCTGGTGGGACATTTCTCCATGGTGCTGCGGGGGCGGTATGAACTGGTCTACCTGGTGGTGCCGCTGGTGATTCTTGCATTCGTGTTCGCGAATCACTTCAACATCGTGGGCATGGGCAGGGATTTCTCGAAAAATCTGGGCGTCCACTATAATTTCGTGCTGTTCATGGGGCTGAGCATCGCGGCCATGATTACGGCTTCCGTGGTGGTGGTAGTGGGATCCATCTCCTACATAGGACTGATCGTCCCCAACCTGGTGGCCATGTTCAAGGGGGATAAAATCCGCGGCACTCTGGTGGATACGGCGCTCTTCGGTTCGATTTTCGTGCTGGCCTGCGACATGATCGGGCGGAGCATCATCGCCCCCTATGAGCTTCCCATTGAACTGATCATCGGCATCGTGGGCAGCATCGTCTTCATCGCCATGCTGCTTTACCGGCTGAACCACGGCAGAAAGGCGATCCGGCTGGGCGGGAAGGCCCGTGAAGGCCGCCTTGCCGCTGCCGTCATGGAAGGAGGAAATGGAAAATGAACCGAGCCGCCATCCGCGCGAACCAGCGCAAACTGATTATCCTGGCAGTGGTGGTGCTGCTGTGCGCCGCAGGTTATATGTTCTATGCGGTCAATTTCGGCAGCGCCAGACTGTTCCGTTACTCCATGAAGCTTCGCTCGCCAAAGCTCATCGTCATGCTGATTACGGCCTTTGCCATTGCCGGAGCGTCCATGGTGTTCCAGACCATCATCAATAACGTAATCGTCACCCCATGCCTGTTGGGGATGAATGCCCTGTATTCCCTGATTCATACGGCGGTGGTGTTCGTGGCGGGATCTGCCAGCCTTCTGGCCACCAACAGCAACCTGGCCTTCGCGGTGGATCTGGCGCTGATGGCCATTGTGGCCACAGTGGTCTACGGGTACCTGTTCGAAAAAGCCCGGCACAATGTGCTGTACATCCTGTTGATCGGCACGGTGCTGACTTCCTTCTTCTCCAGCATACAGACCACCATGACCCGCATCATGGATCCCAATGAGTATGACAGCCTGCTGGAGACCCTGGTGGCCAGCTTTGAGAACGTCAACGCGGAAGTCATCGTGGCATCCCTGGTTGTTCTGGCAGCTGTGATCTTCGTGCTGCGCAAAGACATTGCCCTGCTGGACGTGATTGCGTTGGGCAAGGAACAGGCCGTCAACCTGGGCGTTGACTACGACAGATGCGTCCGCAGGCTGCTGCTGGGCGTGACGCTGTGCATAGCCGTGGCCACGGCCATGGTAGGGCCGATTTCCTTCATCGGCCTGATTATGGCGAATCTGGCCAGGCAGTTTTTGAAGACATTCCGGCACAGACAGCTTATCCTGGCCTCCACGCTGTTCGGCATGGCCATCATGATTGGCGGCGAACTGATCGTGGAGCGGGTCTATCACTATGCGGTTCCGATCAGCGTGTTCATCGGCGTATTCGGAGGCATCTATTTCCTTTACCTGCTCCTGACCAATAAGAAGATGTAAGCGGAGGAAGCGGTAAGAATGGTTTCCGGGAGTCCTGTAAAAGCGGCTGAGAGATGCCGACAGACTATGTTATATGCAGGGAGGTATCGATTTGAAAGTAAAAAATCTGGTCAAAAAATATGACGGGAAGACGGTGGTGGATTCTGTCAGCTTCGA
>CAJUFI010000127.1 GCA_910585665.1 uncultured Acetatifactor sp.
TGGCTGAATGCAGGCGTGTGCTGAAGCCGGAGGGGCGCATCCTCCTGATCGCCACATGGAAGATGGACAGTTCCCTTATGGCGAAGATGTTCGGCGACAGGCTGGAATGGCTGGAAGGAAACTGTATTATGAAACTTGGGAAATGAGGTCGGTGTATGAAAAACGAGTGGCTGACACCAAATATACGTGTGAGAAACGCTGAAAGATGCACCAGGCTAATATGCGCGGGAACCTGCGGAGGACGTGTAGGATGAATAGGATGAATAGGAGAATCGTCAACGATATAACGGATTTCATTTTTCTGGAGGACAGGCTGGAAAAGGCGGACGCGATTTTCATCCCCGGCGGTTCTTATCCGGAACTGCCGGAACGGGCGGCGGAATTGTGGAAAGAGGGATATGCCCCGTATGTGGTGCCCTCCGGCAGATTTTCCATCACCAGAGGGGAATTCGCGGGCGTGAAATCCAAAGCGGAAAAGTACGGAAAAAAGTACGCCACCGAATGTGAATTCTATACCGATGTGCTGCAGATCAAGGGAGTCGCCCCCGACTGCATCCTTCAGGAGGCCGAAGCGCAGTTTACAGCCGAGAACGCCAGATTTACCAGAAAGCTTCTCGACGCGAAAGGCCTATGCCCCGGGAAAGCCATCATCTGCTGCAAAGGATTCCATTCCAGAAGATGCCTGATGTACTACCAGTTCAGCTTCCCGGAGACGGAGTTCATGATCGCGCCGGTGTGCGTCAACGTGACCCGAGAGAACTGGTATCTGACAGTCCAGGGACAGGAGAAGGTGCTGGGGGAACTGACAAGACTGGGAACGCAATTCGGGCCGGAGTGGGAGGATCTGCGAATCGCAGTGAGCCCGGCCAACGGTTCTTTGGAGATAAAAAATGAAGGTATAAAGTCTTGATTATTCAATGCTGCAAATTACAGAAAGGGAGGAGCTGCATGCATGAAAATAGGAGAAGTAAGCTTGCTGACAAATGATGTGATGAAAATGGCAGATTTCTATAAGAAATTGCTGGAGACAGACAATGGCAGCAATGATGAAGTGCATCAGACCCTCATCGGCCAAGAGACCATGCTGACCATATACAATGACGGCTCAGAGAAAAACAACAGGAACCAGAATATATGCCTTGCATTCACCGTGGACGATATTGAGAAAGCATACCACAGGGTCATAAGCCTTGGGGCGGAAATCATCGAGCCGCCGACGGCCCGTCCATGGGGAGCAGTCAACATGAGCTTTTATGACCCAGATGGAAATACCATATACCTGAGGGCTTTTCCGGGACCGGCACCGAACGGAGAGGAGAGCAATCCGGCAAAGACAAATTATCCCCCGGGATGGCTGTCCGACATCAGTTTTGTAGTCATCTTCGCGAACTATCAGGGGAAATGGGTCTACTGCTGGCATAAATACCGCGAGAGCTTCGAGCATCCGGGCGGCCATGTGGAACAGGGCGAGACACCCCTACAGGCGGCCAAGAGGGAACTGTATGAGGAATCCGGCATCACGGACTGTAGACTGGTGCCGTTGTGGGATTATGAGCAGAGATGGGGCGATGGAGTGGGAAAAAACAACGGAAGAGTTTTCTATGCGGAAGTCCATTCCCTGGGCGAGCTGCCGGAGAGCGAAATGAGCCACATCCAGCTGTTTGAATCCGTGCCGGAAAACTACACCTATGACTCTGCGGAGGAAGCACAGGATCTGGAGAGGATAGGCCGCATGCTCCAGGCGTTTCGGGAGTAGCACAGGATGAAAAGGCGATGCCCATTTTCAGCAATCCACTTTCTGAAAACCACAAAAATAAAACAAAAACAGCACAATTCAACATTTACTTGTTGACTTGTGTGGTGGATAGGCTTATAATGAAACCAATGATCACAAAAAAGAATCAGGAGGAATCAAAATGCAGAACGAGTACGAAATCAAAAAAGAGATCTGTGACATCGGCAAGAGAATCTACAACAGGAACATGGTAGCCGCCAACGACGGCAACATCTCCGTGAAGCTCAGCGACAATGAGTTCCTTTGCACCCCTACGGGCGTCTCCAAGGGCTTTATGACCCCTGAATATATCTGTAAGGTAGATGCCCAGGGCAACGTGATTCAGGCCAATGGCAACTTCAAACCCTCATCCGAAATCAAGATGCACATGAGAGTCTATCAGGAGCGGCCTGATGTCAAGAGCGTGGTACATGCCCATCCCGTATATGCCACCAGCTTTGCCATCGCGGGCATCCCTCTGACCCAGCCCATCATGCCTGAAGCCGTCATCGCTCTTGGATGCGTGCCTATCGCAAAGTACGGCAGACCTTCCACCATGGAGATTCCCGAAGCGGTTTCCGAGTACGTGCAGTACTTTGACGCAGTGCTGCTGGAGAACCACGGTGCTTTGACCTATTCCGATTCTTTGCTGAACGCCTATCTGAAGATGGAGTCCGTAGAGTTTTATGCGCAGCTTCTGTACCAGTCCAGGATGCTGGGCGGCCCCAAGGAGTTCACGCCCCAACAGGTGGAAGACCTCTATGAAATCAGGAGACAGTTCGGCATGAAAGGACGTCATCCC
The DNA here is from genome assembly GCA_910585665.1 of uncultured Acetatifactor sp. GTDB lineage: Bacteria > Bacillota > Clostridia > Lachnospirales > Lachnospiraceae > Acetatifactor. Next base: position 2,577 of record CAJUFI010000127.1, read on the forward strand.
GCCAACCTCTGCCCCAACGTGAAGGAGGGCAAGCCCAGCTGCCATACTTGTGGTGGCGGATGCCACAGCGGCCAGGGAAGCTCCCATGTGTCAGCCGATATGGTGGCGGAGATTACCAAAAAGGTGCTGGAGCAGTTAGGCAAATAAACCGATTCCTGGCTGGAAGAATGCCTGGGACAAGCCCTGCCGGGCGTTACAGGAGAGTTGTTTATATATGGAAAAAAGAGAAATCGAGACAATCGTCCGTGAAGTCCTGGCAAAGCTGGAAAAGGAAACGGCAACTTTCCCGGGACTTGTGGAAGCCAACGGCGGGAAGACCCATGTCACTATGCCCCTTGCGCTTGCTGTCAGGCTCATCGAGAAAATCGAAGCCAAGGCGGCGGAGTGGAACATGAGAGTTGTCACTGCCGTCTCTGACGCAGCGGGGAGACCGGTAGCTGTCCATTGTATGGACGGTGCCTACATAGGCAGCTTTGACGTAGCATTGAACAAGACATACACATCCATAGCCTTCCAGATGTCCACAGCCCAGCTGGGATGTTTAAGCGGCCCCGGAGAAAGCCTATACGGCATCCAGTTCACCAATGAGGGCAGAATCGTCATCTTTGGCGGCGGTGAAGTGCTGGAGCGGGACGGCGTAATTGTCGGCGCATTGGGTGTCAGCGGCGGAAGCGCCGAACAGGACACCGCGCTGGCGGCATATGGAAAAAGTGTTTTTGCAGAACTGGAATAAAAACAGCAACTGCCAGCCCGGTGCCCAGAGGATTTACGGACGC
>CAJUFI010000128.1 GCA_910585665.1 uncultured Acetatifactor sp.
GCCATATACGTTTAACCAATACAGTACGGTAAATTCTGGCGTTATGTAGTATAATAACTTATCTGTAGATAGCAGCATAGAGTTTCTTTGCTTTGTACGGGAAACGTATCTTATGCCAATAATAGTGATTACACCTAAACTTGGAGCTTTTCGCGGAGCATATCAATTCCCCAAAGAAATTTCCTGAATCATGAATGTATTCTATGGCGTGTATTTTATTCGGATGATACTGGCGGGGCTGGAGACTGGGCGCGGCTTCGGGCATATCCTGGCAGTGCTTGGAATGAGGCTCGGAATCAATATCCTGTTCAGGCGGTTCGACCGGTACTACAAGAATATCTATCTGTCTGTTTTCCGGCTGAAGGCCGACTGCTATATGACTGCTATATGAATGAAAAGGGCATTGCCATTCCCTGCGACACGGCCAATTCCGCTTCGGAGCTGGATTGGTACGGCAGAATCCTGGAAAATTCGTCCGGGATAATGATACGGATGCATCAGTCTTCGTGCCAGTTCTGCGGCCTGGTGGAGGCGTTCATGAAATTTCAACTTGCCATGAAGAGGGCATTGTGCTATACTTAAGTCCATCCAATGGAGCGCAGACAGCTCCAGACAGATTCGGCAAGCAGGACATTCGGGCCGCGCCAGCCAGCGCGGGACTTTAACTTCTGACATTCTACCATTCAGAACTCCCTGCTTAAGACCAACGATTTGACATAAGCAGGGGAAAGAGACGGATTCCGCCCGAGGAGGATTCCGCGGCGCTTTACCATATTCGGCACCCCTGCGGAGAGGAGTGCCATGGGGGGACCAAACAATGCGCTGAAGGCGTACATGAAGCGCCCAGACAGGATTCGCTCGGTATTGGAGTACTATCTGGGGGAGGAGCTGCCGAAGGATTGGGAATGCAGCCAGGCGGACGGCTTCCTGCCGACGCGGGACGCAAAAGGGAAGCTGACGTTCCGGGAGCGGGACTATCTGGGGGAGGCGAGGGCCTGGGGCGTGCGCTTCCTGCTGGGGATAGAGAACCAGCAGACCATCAACCTGACCTATCCCTGGTGGTTGATGGAGATGGACTGCCCAGGAATTGGCGTAGACAATTCCTTGCTAATGAAAACGATTCTCATCTATGAGTCCACCCATCACGGCAACAGCAAAACTGGTGGATGCGGCGAAGCGATATGGAATCCGGACAGCGATGGTGGAAGAAGCCGCCGCAATGGATTTGACCGCCTATGACAGGAGTGGCATAGCATCCGGCGCGGTGGATTTTTATGGGAGCCTGGCGGACTAGAAGGTTCAGGGGATTTGGATAGGCGATTTGGGCTTCTGCAGAATCCGCAGAAGGACGGACAGGACGGGCTGCAGGAAGTATGGCGATGCATGGCCAAAAGATTGGGCGGAGAGGATAAAAGACAAATGGAAGAGCGGACAGATAAACGTATAGCCGATATAATACAAACTGAATTGTGGGAACTGCGAGACGAGGGCTACAGGGACTTCCACGCAAAACTGATTCCCACCGTGGCACGTGAGAAGATTATCGGCGTGCGCACCCCGCAGGTGCGCACGCTGGCAAAAAAATGGGCGAAAGACCCCAGGATTGGGGAATTCCTGGGACAGCTCCCCCATAAATACTATGACGAAGACAATCTCCATGCCTTTGTGGTGGAGCAGCTCCGGGACTATGAAGAATGCCTGGAGCAGACGGAACGCTTCCTGCCTTACATCGACAATTGGGCCACCTGCGACATGATGGCTCCGAAAGTGTTCGCCAGGCACACGGACGAGCTTCTGGAGCCTATCCGCCGGTGGATTTCCTCCACGGAGACCTACACCATCCGCTTTGGAATAGGGATGCTGATGCGCTTCTATCTGGATGAGGCGTTCCGGCCGGAGTGCCCCGAGTGGGTGGCGGCAATCCGTTCGGAGGAGTACTATGTCAACATGATGCGGGCATGGTATTTCGCCACGGCCCTGGCCAAGCAGTACGAGACGGTGCTCCCGTTCCTGGAAGAGAAGCGCCTGGATGCCTGGACGCACAACAAGGCCATACAGAAAGCCCGCGAGAGCAACCGGGTGACGGCGGAGCAGAAAGCGTATCTGAAAGGGTTAAAAGTATGAACGCCAAAATGATCTTGACGGATTTGGACTACACGCTGCTGCATTCTGATGGCAGCATATCAGGATATACAAAGCAGATTTTGAAAACATGCCAGAGCAGGGGAATCCTTATTGCGATTGCCGCTGCCCGCAAGACACAGGCAATCGTGGAGTTGGCAAAGCGGTTGGATATCCCTTTAGACGATATTGTATCTTTTGGCGATGATGTAAATGATATGGAAATGCTTCGGATCTGCGGTATGGGAGTCTCTGTCTCCAATGCGGTTGGATGTAAAGGCCGCTGCGGATTGTGTCGCATGGTCCAACGATGAGGAAGGTGTGGCCCATTGGATTGAGAAAAATATACTTGCCGCAGGGACCTGAATGCTGAAAGCAATAAAATCTTACTGGTATTGGATAACGAAAAGGAAGAGCGAAATGATGGACGAAAAAGGAAAGAAATCGGAAAATACAGCAACAATACGGCTGGCAACAGAGCAGGACTATGGCGCGGTGGAACGCATCATGAAACAGGTGCACAGGATGCATGTGGGCTGGAGGCCGGATATCTACATAGATACAGACCCCATACTGCCCTACGACAGATACCTGGCCCATCTGGCGGAGGAGCAGGTCTTAGTGGCAGAACTGGAGGGGGAAGTGGTGGGGCTGCTGATTTGCCTTGTCCGCCATATCTGCGGCGGCCCGGTAAAGGAGCGGGAGGTGCTGTTCGTGGACTCCATGGCGGTGGAGGAGAAGTATCGGGGCCGTGGCATCGGCCATAAACTCTTCGATACTCTGCTGGAGCTGTGCCGGGAGCGGAAGTATGATGGCCTGGAGCTGCAGGTCAATGCCAGGAATGCGGCAGCCAGGGCCATGTATGAGAAATACAGGTTTACGGAAAAATCCGTCAATATGGAGTTTTCGGGGCTTTGAAGATACGGGGGAACCCTGGAATTCCTTGCCGCCGGATGTCAAAAGCTGCCCTTGCCCGGCAGCTTTTGTGGTTTCAATGATTAACCGTGGGTTAACTGTAAATGTAGCCGGTGCACAGTATAAAAGCCAAAACCGGCACAGTGCGGAGAGGAAACCAAGCGCCCCTGCGGCAGAGCTTCATGGAAATGCCGCTGCGACATCAAAGCCGCCGGGATATGCCGCTGCGACATCAAAGCCGCC
>CAJUFI010000129.1 GCA_910585665.1 uncultured Acetatifactor sp.
CACCCCTTTCCTGACTGCGTCATACTTCTTCGCTATATGCTCCAGAACTTTATTCAACATATCGATGATCGTGCATCTCATATATTCGCTGATGCTTCCCTGGTCAGAAGCGCTTCCAGCCTGTCCTTAATCTGCTCATATTCCCCTTTCATATTCCCAGCTCTGTCTCGTTCCGCTCATCCTGTGCCGACGGCACTGCCATCGGCACCTGTCCAATCTTCTTTGCCCCGCTGCCGTCGGTCTTCATCCGGTAGAAGGGATGGGGCTTGCCCCCTATGTATACTTCCGCTATGATCTCGCCGCCGCTGATTTCATAAATCAGTGCCAGATACGGGATTTGGCTCTCCCGGATTTCCTGTCCCTCTTCCGGATAGCGGTATGTAAAGATTGGCTCTTTTCCTGTTCCCTCCAGCGCAATCCTATTCAGCCTGACTCCCACCGTATCCTCTTCCTCCGCCGTCTGCTCCTCCCCGTCCTGTGCTGTTTTGTATCTGACAGGCTCCACGATATCGGTGACATAGTAGATTTTCCCTTCGTAAAGCTCAGGCTGGTTGATGGCATCTTCTTCCTGTGCCAGCACGGACAATGTCCTGTCCTCCCAGCGGTACATGGCCAGGTAAGAAAGACCGCTTTCCCCATTGGAAAAAGAGTAAAGGGCGCAGTCCTCGTCGCAATACTCCAGATATGCCTCCCCCGGGCGCTCTACCTGCTCTTCCGAAAGCTCCACTCCCGCCGCGCAGGTCACGGATGCCACTTCCCAGTCCGTCACCCGGTCTTTGGCGAGCCACCAGCGCTTTCCGGCCTGCTCCAGCGTCAGCGGCTCGTCCAGGGGCAGCTCGTATTCCAGGTCGTATTTTTCACTGTCCCAGTCTTCCACGCCTTCCCAGTTTTCCTCCATGTCGCTGAATTCAGAGCTTCGCTCTTTCCGGATTCCCTTGCCGCTGTCCCAGTCGTCTCTGCTGTAGGATGTGATATAACTTCCGTATCCGTAGATGGTCTCCGATGCTGTCAGATACCAGGCGCCGCCGCGGTAGGTATATGTGTAGTCTTCTGACCATCTCCACGCGCTGCCCCCGTATGCGTGGGTGGTGAAGGACGCGCCCTCTGCGGTCAGCGGCTCATAGGGATCCCCGAAGACGCCGCCTTCCGCTCTTGTCCGTATCAGGTTGATATCCTGAAAATCCAGACGGTATCCTTCCGCTCCGTCACCTGCTGCGGCAAACAGGATTCTGGGGGCATCCTGGTATGTCCAGCCCTCTTCCCCCTCTATGCCGGCAGCTTCCAGTACGCCTACATAATCAGGGATTCCGTCCTGGTTGAAATCCAGTTCCACGCTGTCTATGAGCGCCCAGCCCTCCGGCGCGAAAGCGGCCAGGTTACTGGCTTTCGCGGGGAGCTGCGGCGTCTCCCCGGGAACGGATTCCTTCCCAGAAGCGGGGGCTTTCCCGGGAACGGATCCCTCACCGGAAGCGGGGGCTTCCCCGGGAACAGCGCCCTCACCGGAAGCGGGGGCTTCCCCGGGAACAGCTCCCTCACCAGAAGCGAATCCCTCCTTGCCGCCGGTTCCGGCTCCCTTCTGCTCTGGCCTTTCGTCCGCCCCGCCTGGAAGCCCCTCCGGGGACGCAGTATCCGCTTCCGTTTCTGCCGTACCGCTCCCGGCTCCCCTGTCCGTTCCTGCGTTCGCCGTACCGCCCTCTGCCCTGCCGTTCTTTGCCGTACCGCCCTCTGCCACGCCGTCCTCAACCTCATCTGTTTCTCCGGCGCCTGATGCCGCTTCCGCTGCGGCACCGCTCCCCGCGCCTTCCCTGTCAGACCCGGCGCCCTTTCCGCAGCTTATGAAAGAAGCGGTTCCTAACCCGATTATGATCCACAAAAAGATACGTTTCCGTTTATGATACATAGGTTCTCTCTCCTACCGGATATCTCACAGAGACATGGTTTTCATTTTTTTAAGTCTAATACCTGCTTAATCAGGCCTCGCGCCGCTTCGGTATCCGTATCTTCAAAGAATTTTAACGCATACTGTTCGGATGACCATTTTCTGTTGGAAATATCATAGATGAATCCATTGTCGTCATTCAGCTGTCCCAGTTTGGCATTCAACACGATTTCTATCCAGTTGCTCTTTGGCCACAATGATACGGTATTTCGTTTTCCGGTTTTGTAGGCCACATAGTTCAGCCGCGGTGCTTCCTCTAATGTAGGATCAATGGACAAAATGATGTTCTTCAGCTTCTCATAAAGGCCTCTGACTGCAGAGCGCTGCGGGAACAATGCCTCCACAGAGTATTCAGAGTCATTCTGGGCATCCTGTCCTGACGGATTTGCTTCGTTTCGTTTCAGTTTATCCGTCCGGCCATGCATCTGGGCAATCGCAAAGAGCATATCATACGCATCCCAGGGAAGCATTTCAAAGAACTCTCTGTTGGGAGATATCCTTAAGCCCGGGTTGAGATTTGTAATCAAATCATGCAACAGCTTATCCGGATCCTTGACGCCATGGATTCTGGGAATCTCATAGGTGCAATATATTTCATACGGAAGCGGAACCGCTGTCCCGGACAGTTCTTTGACCCTCTTATCCACATCTTCGGCATATCCGATTTTAATCCAGTTATCTCTGTGAAAGCTCTCGTTAGTGAGAACGTATATGTAGCCTGATTTTTCCATGGCGGATTCTCCCCGTTCACGCGCAAGCATGGTTCATCTGTTGTCAATCCCTGTTTCCTCTATAAAAATCCTCTCGGAATCTACAGGACACATATCACGCGGCTTTTCGGAACACCTTTGGAGCGGTTCCCCCACTTTTCCAGGCGCCGTCCTGCCTTGATGCCTGATTCTGCTTTCTGAAATTCCCAGAGCCTATTAGAGCTGCAATCCTTGCCAGTTCCTGAAGTTGCCTTCGATGCACATGCTGTCATTTCTCTGTTCACATCTGTCTTCTGTAGGCTTTTTGCTTTTCGTTTAGTTTTCGTTTGCTTTTCTTTTGCTTTTCTTTTGCTTTTGGTTTTTTTGTTTTATTTTCGATATATCGTCTGCTTCCATTCGCTTCAGTGAATATTCTTTGACGATACGGATCGAAGCGACGCGAGATTTGATCAAATATGTTCATAGACGCAATCCTTCAATATTTCCTGCAGCTCCCTGTCCATGAATC
>CAJUFI010000130.1 GCA_910585665.1 uncultured Acetatifactor sp.
ATATGCAGCACCAGCAGGCCGTCCTCTTCCCTCCAGCAGACCTGCTCACAGGGCTGGTTTGCAATGGAGCCATGAAGCGGAAGCTCTTCCCCCTCATCGGTGCAGGGGGAACCCACCGCCTGCAGGCCGCAGGTCGTGAGAAACCCTGCCGTAAAAGATTTCAGCCAGTTCGATCCAGTGCTGTCGTAATATGCGGGAGCAACGTAACCGCAGGGGGACAGATAGCTCATGTTGATTCCCCGGAAACGCAGCCTTGCAATGTCCCCGGCCCGGTCCGGCGGAATGACAAGCTCCATCCCCTTGCCGTTGGTCACCTCCAAAATCCGCATGCCGTCTCCCTTTCCGCCCACAAGACGGTGTTCTTCCACCCCATAAAGCTGCGAATCATGTCCGATGTATGGATTCATCCGATGCCTCCTTGTATTATATAGAAGTGTCTTCAAATAACTGATGCAAGTTTATAGCCTGCTTTTGCAGACTGCCTATACCAGCGGCCGCACCGCCTGATACATCACGTCCATGTCCGGGATTTCATCATAGACAGGGGTCAGGCATTTCACCGTCCCGGCCCCGTCCACTGCCACGGACGCGTCAAAAGCGCCTGCGCCCACAGCCGCGGAAACCTGGTCATGGCTTACGGAGACCACCTGGGCATCAGACCTAAGCCCGGTCTTTTCTGCAGCAGATGCCAGCAGGCTCCCTGCAATCGTTCCTGTCGGAACCGGTACGGACAGCAGCTTCTCATCCACCCCTGCCACCTCCAGTATTTCGCCGCTCCAGCACAGCTTCCTGATATCGAACGCCATCGTCCTGGCGGCCAGGGAATAGTCGATCTGCGCCACCCCGGTCAATCGGAAGACGACATAATCTTCCATCAGAAGGATATGCCTGGCTGCCTCCAAGACCTCCGGCCGGTTCCTTTTCAGCCACATGATTTTGGAGAGGCTGTACATCTCGTGGGGGCGCAGCCCTGTGATCTCCGCGATTTTCTTTTCCCCTATCTTCCGTACCAGCTCAAGGCACTCTTCCCGCCCCCTTGGATCCGTGTACAGCATGGCCGGGTGCAGCGGCTCACCGGCCCCGTCCACACATACGAATGTCTCGCCGAAGCTGGTTACCCCAATCCCGCCAATGTCAGGATACCGGGACGCCATCTCCGAAAGCGCCCCATAGACGCCGTCCATCATGGCCGAAATATCGATTTCATGTCCTCCCACTGCCCTGCGCACCGGATAGTCGCGGTATGCCTTCCCAAGCAAATGGCCGTCCCCGTCAAAAACCGTGCACTTGCATCCCGTAGTCCCGATGTCCAATCCCGCAATATACATTCTTTTTCTCCATTCCGTTCATCCGTTTAGACCGTTTAACAGCAAAATTTTGGTTCCGGCTTGTCCGGGTTAGGAATTGTCGGAAAATGGCTGCCGCAACTTGTTTAGACAAAACCCAACTTCCTTACTGTCCGTCAATATCCACCCAGTCATATCCAAGATATGTTGTAAACGCCTCTTTCAAGATTTCTTTCATATGTCCCACCCCCACGGAGGTATGGTGCTTGAAGCCTCCCCTGGCCAGTCTGATCAGCTTATTCTGCAGATCCGGGATTTCGCAGACGCCGCCGCATCCGAAGAACGCTTCCTCAATGGGGTCGTCCGTAAACCGCGCTTCGCTGGCATACACAATGATTTTCCCATCCTTTGTCTGGCAATTGGAGATAGTAGCGGGAAATGCCTTAATCCGTCCCTCATTGCAGCCCCATCCAGAACCCGGATCGTTTTTTGCGAACATCTTATGTTCCGTAACCGTTCCCTTCGCTGTCATCAGCCCCTGGGCAACCGGCCCGCAATGGAACAGGATCACCTTGTCCTCCTCATCGCCGTAGTTATTGTTCCAGTCCAGAACAGCCGTGGGCTCTTCGCTTGCCAGGTTCATGGCGCGCATGGTGATGGCGGAGCACATATCTATCTCACAGGATGCCACGATTCCCCTGTCATTCAGTTCGCTCAGCAATACACAGGGACATACCCTCATATAGGTCTCCATCTCGTTCCAGCAGCGCAGCGTCAGGGCGTCCAGGTGATATTCCTCAATAGTCATTTTCTTTTTCGTGTTCATCATCTTGCTCTCCTTATCAATCCATCATAGCAAAAGTCTTCATGGCCTCTTTCACATTTTCCTTCATAGCCTTCTCCGCCTCCTGTATCACGGAGGAAAAGAAAACCGGCTCCCCTGCTTTGACCGTCTGTATGTACTCCGCCGCCGCGCTGCCGCCGCCTTTGTCCATATAGGTAAAGTAGTTCACCTTCCTGACGCCGGCCCTGACCGCCTCCCGGAAGTCCTCCCTGCTGACCCCGGAGCCGCCGTGCATCACCACCGGAATCTCATCCGTAAGCTTCCTCACCTTCCGAACCACGTTGAAGTCCAGCTTCGGCTTCGTCAGATAAATCCCGTGAGTGGTTCCAAAGGAACAGGCCAGGGCATCTATCCCCGTCTCCTCCACGAACCGCTTCGCCAGCGCGGGATCCGTGTATATCTTCGTCTCGTCCTCCGCTCCTGTTCCGTCCCCCGCGCCGGACTCCCTCTTCCCCATGGAGCCCAGCTCCGCGTCCACACCGGCTCCGGTCTTCGCCGCCATGGCCGCCGCCGCTTTCGTGTTCTCCCGGTTTTCCTCATAGGGCAGCACGGAGCCGTCGTACATGATTCCCGTGAATCCCATATCCAGGGCCTGCTGTAAATACTCCAGAGTCTCGCCGTGATCCAGATGGACACATACGGGAACTTCTGCCCTCTTTGCATGCTCCACCATGATGGGGCCGATGACGGAAAGGGGAATCCAGGGCTCATGGCACTGGGCAAACTGAATGATGACAGGCACGCCCAGCTCCTTTGCCCCGCCGATTACAGCCATCAGGCTCTCCAGGTTG
>CAJUFI010000131.1 GCA_910585665.1 uncultured Acetatifactor sp.
ATATCGACCAGATGATGTTCGTCTCCGCCACCCCCTCGGACTATGAGGAGGCCCATGAGCTGCTGCGCACGGAGCAGATCATCCGGCCCACGGGGCTGCTGGATCCGGAGGTGGACGTGCGCCCTGTGGAAGGCCAGATAGACGATCTGATCGGCGAGATCAACAAGGAGACGAAAAAGCACAACAAGGTGCTGGTGACCACCCTGACCAAGCGCATGGCGGAGGACTTGACGGACTACATGAAGGATGTGGGCATTCGTGTGAAGTACCTGCACTCGGACATCGACACCCTGGAGCGGGCGGAGATTATCCGGGACATGCGCCTGGACGTGTTCGACGTGCTGGTGGGCATCAACCTGCTGCGGGAGGGCCTGGACATTCCGGAGATTTCTTTGGTGGCCATCCTGGACGCGGATAAGGAGGGATTTCTGCGCAGCGCCACCTCCCTGATCCAGACCATCGGCCGCGCGGCCAGGAACGCCGAGGGCCATGTGGTCATGTACGCGGACACCATCACGGACTCCATGCGGGTGGCGTTAGACGAGACCAACCGCCGCCGTGAGATCCAGATGAAATATAATGAAGAGAACGGCATCACCCCCACAACGATAAAGAAGTCCGTCCGGGACCTGATAGCCATCTCCAAGGTCATCGCCAAGGAGGAGATGCGCTTTGAGAAGGATCCTGAATCCATGAGCCGCAAGGAGCTGGAGAAGCTGATTGCGGATGTGCAGAAGAAGATGCAGAAGGCGGCAGCAGACCTGAACTTCGAAGCCGCCGCAGAGTTGCGTGACAAGATGATAGAGCTGAAGAAATCTCTACAGGAGCTTATAGAGAAAGCGGAAGAGTAAGGAGACAGAAGAGAACGGCGCCGAGGGAGGGCTGACATGAGGGCAGGAAAATATGTGATTGACTTTTTGTATCTATTGATGGGAGCTTTGTTCCTTCCGGTTTTTTTCTGTGTGGTTTTCATCGGAAATCATATGGATTACAACGAGGGGCTCAAAGTGAATGCCTTATTGCCGAATTATGTATTTCTGGCAATTGCGCTGGCGGGGGTTGCGGTGATTTGCCTGCTTTCATGGAGGGTCAGAAAGGTGTGCCTGACCCTTAAGGCCGATCTGGCCATAGACGGGCTTCTGGCGGTTCTGTTCCTTTTGCTGTTTTTTGCCAATGTCCGTGTGGCCAGGGATATCGCCTTTGTATGCCCCTGGGATATCATGGTGGTCAATACAAGCGCGGAATCTGTAGCCCTTGGGACGCCCCTGGGATATTTTGCCTATTATTCCATCTATACCAATAATCTTCCCATAGTATACATTCTGAAGGAGCTTTACCGCATGGCTGAAAGTATGGGCTATGAGATATGCAAGTTCCTGTGGATACAGGTGAACTGCGGGCTCATATCCATAGGCGGCTTTTTCTGCTGTCTGACAGTGAAAAAGCTGACCAGAAAGCTCGTTCCCACATGTGCCGCGTTCTTCCTGTATCTGGCTCTGGCGGGGGTGACTCCATGGAAAATCGCGCCTTATACGGATACCTATGGGATGGCGTTTCCTGTCATGGGGATTTATTTCTACTTCTGCTACCGGGAGGCGAAAAAGCCTGTCCCGAAGTGCCTTCTCGCTGCACTGGCCATGATCGGCGGAATGGCGGGGGGACTTATAAAGCCCAGCGCATATATTGTGGTGATCGCTGTCCTGGCGGCGGAATCGGTGGGCTGGCTGGCAGGAGACCGGAAGAGATGGCGCTACATTCTGGCGGAGGCGGGCGTTGTGGCGGCGCTGCTTTTTGCCAAAGGAGCCTGCATGGACTATATGATGGAAGACATGGGGCTTGACTTCAATCCTGAGCTGCAGGCCGGCTGGCAGAACTATCTTTATATGGGGTTGAATGAGGAATCCACCGGAAGCTACCATGCAGGTGACGCCGCTATCTTCGGCGAATTTCAGACAAGCAGAGCGGAAAGGAACAAAGCGGCGCTTGAGAGAGCCTTCGGGCGGATGGCTCAGGGGGGGTTCTGGGAGACATTTATTTCTGGCTGAGAAAGATGGTCATGGTCTTCAATGACGGTACGTTTGGATGGGCGGTGGAGATCTGGATTCATGAGTATTATCCTGCAAGCCTGGCTGGCAATGACGGACTTATGGAGCTGCTCAGAGATATATTCTGGCCGCAAAGCCTTTATACGGGGAAGTTCAACGCATTCTGCCAGCTGTCATGGATCTTCTGCCTGCTGGGGATTTCAGGTCTCTGCTTTTGTAAAAGGAAGCAAAGCGGGGAAGGCGTCTGGCCCGGTGGGAATTACGTGGTACTTGTAGTGAGCTTTTTGGGTATTTTCTGCTATCAGATGCTGTTTGAGGCAAGGGCAAGGTATCTGCTTGTGTTCCTGCCGCTGCTGATTGTCATTTCAATCTGCGGAATGTGGCAGTATGTGGACAGGGTTCACCAATGGATAGAGAAGAGGATAGCGGATAAGATAAAAGATAAACAGGAAGAAGGGGAAGCCTTGGGCTTGACCCGGGAGAGGAATGGAGAAAATGGAAGAGATAAAGAAGATGCGCCCTCGCGAGTACATCAAGATACGGGGCGCCAACGAGCATAATCTGAAGAACATCGACGTGGACATCCCCAGGAACGAGCTGGTAGTCCTGACAG
>CAJUFI010000132.1 GCA_910585665.1 uncultured Acetatifactor sp.
TAAACACTGGGGTTGTGGGTATTTTTTACCCACCATCACCCTTGAAGAGCCAAAAGAAAAAGGTTATTTTATACGTTGCTATTATATTCTTACAGCAGACCCTATGATTAATGTGTGGCGTGTGAAAGCGAGAGTAGAATCCGGTGGGCATGATGTGCCAGAAGATAAAATAATCAGAAGATATGACAGGGCATTGGCATTGGTTAAAGAGTTGATTAAGATTTGCGATATTTGTCATATATATGACAATTCAGCCAGTAGACCATTTCGAATATATAAGAAGAAAAAAGAATTGATGTATTTTGATGAATGTGATGACTGGTATTTCGGGGACATTTGTGCTTTGACAGGTGTTTCTGATATACAAAAGAAAAATCTGAATTGAAATCAAAAAACAGCATTTGGAGAGAAGACAAGATGAAAAACAACATTAGGAATTGTCGGAAAATAACTGATGCAACTTGTTTAGGAGAAAGCCCAGAAATACAACGAAAACGGCTATAAACTTGCATCAGTTATTTGTAGACAATTCCTTATTATCGCAGGCGTCCCAAGAGCCGGGAAGAGCACGATTTCCCGCCGTCTGGCAAAGCAGTATGGGTATCAGCATATCAGCATGGATTCAATCATAGCGGGGGTTGAGAAGTGTTTCCCTGAAACAGGGGTGAATACCTACACCGGACTATCCTCCATGGACACATTGCGCCTGATTAGCGGTAAAATGGCCCCTTTTGTCCGGGCGATGCTGGACAGCGGCGAATACGATGAGTTCCAACCCGGTATGGTGTTGGATATGTATCAGCTTTTGCCGGAAGACTATATGAAATATATTCATGGGGCGAACTGCGAAATTGCCTATTTCATCACTTCTGATGTGACGCCGGAAGAGCGGTTCGCGATTCAGAAGCGATATGATACGGAGAAAGATTATACCTTTTATAAATCCGATGAGGAGCTCCGGGAGGGCGCGGTGTATATTGTGGAGCAAAGCATCTGCATGAAAGAGCAATGCCAAAAATACGGTCTGCCATACTTTGAGACCGCAAAAGAAAGGGAACGAACGTTCGATTGCTTTTTACAGGGTATAGTGAATAACAAAAAATAAAATGATTATATACCAAGCTCAGCTGCTATCCAAATGCTCTTACACAGCATCGGCAAGTGTTTGACAATGGCTTTCTGCTATACACTGATACATCACCATAAAGTGACCTAAAGGGAGTTGGCTGAGCATTGTATATAATCATTAAAAATAATGTAACCAAGAAAGGATGACAAGATGAATTATCGTGAATTCGGCAAAACAGGAGAGAAGATTTCGGCACTGGGATTTGGATGCATGCGCTTTCCGGAATATAAGGAGGGCGAGAAGAACTTCGTGGATCAGGACAAGGTGGACGAAATGATAGCATACGCCTATGAGAACGGCGTGAACTATTTCGACACCGCTCCCGGATACTGCAGCGAGAACAGCGAAGCGGCCCTGGGACATGCGGTAAAAGGTTTCCGGGACAGGATCCTCATCTCCACCAAATGCCCCATAGACGCAGGCATAGGAGCCGACGGCTACAGAAAGCGCCTGGAGAAGAGCCTTTCCCGCCTGGGTACAGACCATGTGGATTTCTACCATTTCTGGGCCCTGAACCGCAACTCCTACGACAATGTAGTCGTAAAGGAGGGCCTCCTGGAGGCTGCCGCGAAAGCCAGGGAAGAGGGCCTTATCCGCCACATTTCCTTTTCGTTCCATGACGCGCCGGAAGTCATCAGGCACATCGTGGACACCTCCGAGGAACGGGGCGTGAAGATGGAGTCCATGCTCTGCCAGTACAATCTCCTTGACCGTTCCAATGAAGAGATGATCAAATATGTGAATGAAAAAGGCCTTGGCACCGTTGCCATGGGGCCCGTGGGCGGCGGCAGGCTGGCGGCTCCCACAGACCTCTACGCGAAGCTCACCGGCAAGGCTTCCATCGCTACATACGAACTGGCGTTCAAATTCTGCCTGGGCAACCCGAACCTTAACTGCGCTCTTTCCGGCATGCAGAACCTGGACATGGTGCAGAAGAACATCAAAGTGGCCTCCGACGATACGGCATTCTCTGCGGAAGAGTGGGAGCAGCTGGGCGCTGCCATGGAGGAAATCAAGAAGTTCTCGGAGCTTTACTGCACAGGCTGCAAATACTGCCAGCCCTGCCCTGTGGGAATCGACATCCCCCGGATTTTTGAGATGTATACCTATTATAATGTGTACGGCCTGAAAGACCATGCGAAGAATATGATGAAGAATTACCTCCAGAAAGAGGGCAAGACCTTTGCGGACTGCAAAAAGTGCGGCATCTGCGAGAAGAAATGCCCCCAGCACCTGGCTATCAGGGAGCATCTGGAAAAGGTGTGCGGGATTTTGTGTGATTAATTCTCAGTTTCTGTAAAGAGACTGCGGCGTTATACTGCATAACGCTGAATGCTGCCTAATGTAATCATGCGAATGAACCAGTCAGCGTTATGCAGTCTAGTTTCACGGCAAGTGAAATCGTTAAGCAGTATAAATTGGGTATCAGAGGGGCATTGGAGAAAGTCTGGATTTTTTGCCTTGCGCAAATTGACAAAAGCTTGGTTTCGGCTTGCAAATATGTAGCAAGGTT
>CAJUFI010000133.1 GCA_910585665.1 uncultured Acetatifactor sp.
CTAAAATGACGGATACTAAAAATCAAAAATGTCCTTGACAAGGGGTACAATTCAGGCTTTGGTCCAATGGTATGGCTGTAATTCCCTTAATTCTACAAATTTGATTTGATTCTCCTCCGTTGTGACAGCCACCTGTACCTCTTCCCCCCAATATCGCAGTCTCTCCTGACAAATGCCGCAGGGTGTTAATACCCTGTACGGGGAATTTTCATCATCCCGAACAAGGCACATGCAATGGGTTACTTTTACGTTATTTTTGTGGGCTTCAAGCATCGCTCCCAATTCAATACATACGACTGCAGATGCATTCGCGGTATCAATGGAGACGCTTGTATAATCATTCCCCTGGGACGTGTGAACCACACCCGCGCCGCCCCAACCGGCAGGATACCTTTTTTTCTATCAGTTCTACCGCTTTCCGATACATATTATCTTCGATTTCGTAATTCCGCATAAATATTCGCCCAAATTCCCATCATGAAAAATATGTGCCTGTTGCAGCAGCGTACCGGTAAGCTCGTTTATCCCGGATACCCCTTCCAGAAGGACCTTCAACTCTCCGAAAACTTTTTCCGGATTTCCGACTCGGTCTTAAAAAATCCGTAAATCAAAACGCCGGCTCCCACACAGATTCCCACATTGACCGCAACCCAGATGGAAGTATGAAGCAAAAACAGGATTCCGCTTAGAACAATCTCCATGACACCCAATTTTTTTCCCAGAGAGATGAAAATATCCGGCGCAATGCTCTGTGCATAGTCCCAATGGGCCTGGGATTTCCGCGAAGCGGGTGTGTTATATCCATTATGTGACTCCATATCCCATTCCGGATGTTTCTTAATGAGATATCCCACTAAAATCATGACAAAGGGTACAATAAAGTTTAATAGCAATAAACCCTGCATATCTTTTCTCCTTTACAACGCTCATTTTATTGATGCCATGGATTGCTCCTCATCTCATGCCGCGCCAGTCCCAAAACACTTCAAATCCGTCATTTCTGCTGTTCCTCTCCAAGAGGCTTTCTCAAATACCCATAAAGACCTGACCCGGTGCCTTATACCTGCCCTCTTTGTCATTAGTCAACCTCCTCTTCCCATTCCTCATCGAACTTCAGTTCTCCGTCAAACAGCATCTCCTCCTGCATATCCGTCTCCTGCCGCAGCCGGGTCAGCCATTGGTCTGCCAGTTCCCGGGCATTCCTGATCTCTTTCTTTCTGCCGCTGGCCAGTCCCGCCATGATTCTGCCGGTGAGGGCGGCTATGGTCTCCCGGCGGCGCCCGGTGCTTTTTTCATAATATTCCAGAAGGCATGCCAGCATTTCCTGATTTTCGGGCTGCTGAGGGGGCGGCAGCATGATTTTCTCCATTTCCCGGGCATACTGTTCCAGTTCTTCCTCGCTTAAAGTCTGATTGGCCAGGAGAATCTGTCTGCGCTCCCCCATTTCGTTCTCCACCGTCACATGGAGGATTCCGTTGATATCGTAGGTAAACTGCACGTCCACCCAGGCCTGCCCTGCAGGTCTCAAGGCCACTTCTATGGTAAGCTCTCCCAACAACACGTCATCGTCCACATAGTATTCTTCCCCCTGGTAAATCCGGATTTTGATTTCCTTCTGATAATCGTATACGGTGACAAATCTGTCTTTGCGGGAAGCGGGCAAAGTGGAATTGCGCTCAATCATGGGGTTTAAGATGTTTTTGTCCCGGTTGGCCCTGTTGTTCACGCCGATGCCTAAGGTAAAGGGGCACACGTCCGTCAGCAGCATATCCCTGATTTCTTCTTTTCGCTACCGGATGCCCGCATAGACTCCGGCGCCATAGGCAACCACCTTATCCGTCTCTCCCAGGACGATGGGTTCCTTGCCCAGAAGTTCCCGAAGAAAGCGCTTCACCACGCCCAGTTTTGAGGAACCACCCACCATAATCAAGTCGTCTATCCCGGAAACCCTGGAATCGGCATCCTCCAGAATGCGGAGAAAGAGCTGTTTTATCTTTCCGAACAGGGGCATGCAGATTTCGAACAGGCGTTCTTCATTGAGAACGGCCCTGCAGACCCTGCCGCCCACCGTAAGCTCCATTGCCGCCGCCCCTGCCAGAAAGCCCCCTCCCTCCACATATCCCACCACACTGGGCAGCAGAAAACTTTCCCCTTCCATGGGAATCAGCTGTACCCTTCCGTCCTTCCAGTATGCCCCCAGGCTGTTGGTGGTCCCCAGGTCAATTCCGATCACTGCCATAATGTTCCTCCGCTGATGCCGCCGCAGCCGGCCTGCTCTTCATCCTGCCGGCAACTGCGCTTTTCCCTGTCCATGTCTGTCCCTCCCTGAAATCCGCAGGTTGGCAGAGCTTTTACGCGCCTTTTGCCTGGCATTGAAAGTCTGACACTGGCATCCGGGCATTCTGCGGAATCGGACGGTGCATTTTTTCTTTTTATTATACTACTTCCACTCCCTGTTTTCTACCATTTCAGCAGAGAAAAGTACATGGATGCAGAATGTGAATGCAAAAGATTTCTTGAGGCGGGGCATATTATATTGCTTTCCGCTGTATGAAATGCTATAATCAATTTGTTTCCATTTTGTATACTATAAATGAGCAAAATTGAATTTTTACCAAAATTGCATTAAATGCTTTAAA
>CAJUFI010000134.1 GCA_910585665.1 uncultured Acetatifactor sp.
TTCGTGCAGGATACACTCTTCATAAAGTCTCTGCATGGCGGCATAGATATCCTCCCGCTCCTCTGTCTCGATGGATTCCTACACCGGCAGCAGCGCCTTCCTTGCCGCTGCCAAAAGCGCAACGATAAATTTGACCCGACAACCGCGGAAAGTTGTCGGGTCAGGATAGCACAATCTATCGCTATTTCGTCAGTTCTTCCAATTCCTCTATCACCTGTCCGAATACATCCAGCGCGTCCTGGATAGGCTGGGCGCTGGTCAGATCCACGCTGGCGATTTTCAGCAGCTCCACCGGAGGCATGGAGCAGCCGCCGGAAAGGAATTTCTTGTAGCGCTCTACGGCAGGCGCGCCCTCTTTCAGAATGTTGTGGGCCACAGCCACGGCAGCCGAGAAGGAGGTGGCGTACTGGTACACATAGAAATTGTAGTAGAAATGAGGGATTCTCGCCCATTCCACGCCAATCTCCGGATCGGACACCATATCCGGCCCATAATACTTGCTGTTCAGGTCATAATAGACCTTCGTCAGGGCTTCTGCCGTCAGGCTCTGCCCCTCCTCGGCCATTCGGTTGGTAATCATCTCATATTCCGCGAACATGGTCTGGCGGTACACGGTCCCCTTGAAGCTGTCCAGATAATGATTCAGCAGAAAAGCCCGTTCCTTCTTGTCCATGGTGTGGGCCAGCAGATATTCCATCAGCAGGATCTCGTTGCAGGTGGAAGCCACTTCCGCCACGAAGATCCGGTAACCGGCGTACATGGGCGGCTGGCCATGGTTGGAGTGCCAGGTGTGCATGGAGTGGCCCAGCTCATGGATCAGGGTGAACAGATTGTCCATATTGCCTGTATAGTTCAACAGGATATAGGGATAGCTGTCATAGGATCCGGTGGAGTAGGCGCCGCTGCGCTTGCCTTTATTCTCGTACACGTCAATCCAGCGGTTGGCAAAGCCCTCCCGGACTACCTGCAGGTAGTCCTCTCCCAGAGGAGCCAGGGCCTTCAAGACCGTCTCTTTGGCTTCGGCGAAAGGAATCTCCTTGGAAACGCCGGCGATAATGGGGGTGTAGATGTCGTACATATGCAGTTCGTCCACCCCCAGCAGACGTTTGCGCAGACGCACATAGCGGTGCATCTTGTCCAGGTTCTGATTGACGGTTTCAATCAGGTTCCGGTACACCTGGGAGGAGACGTTCACTCCGTTCACGGCCGCCTCCAGGGTATTTTCATAATGGCGGGCCTTGGCGTTGAAAATCAGCTGCTTGACATGGCCGCTGTAGATGCTGGCCAGAGTGTGGGAATACTGTTTGTAGACGCTGTAGAACTTTTCAAAGGTCTCCCTGCGAACCCGGCGGTCTGCCGATTCCTCCAAAGGCACGAAGCGCCCCTGGCTGATCTGCACCATCTCGCCGTTTTCATCTTCCACTTCGGGAAACGTCAGGTCCGCGTTGTTGAAGATGGCGTAGGTCTGGTCGGGATTGCTGCAGATCTCGGAGGCGTCGGCCAGCAGTTTTTCCATCTCCTTGGACAAAATATGGGGCTTCAGGCGCAGGGTATCCTCCAAATCGATCCGATACTCCTCCAGCTCGGGGCATTGCCGGTAGTAGTCCTCCAGCCGGGCGGCCTCCAGCTCCAGAATCTCGGGGATGATGAAGGAGATGTCGCTCCCAATGCCGGCTGTGATGCTGCCGAAGCGCTGGTTCATCTCCTGATGGGTGTCGTTTCCTGTATCCTGGTCGCTGAGGCAGGATACGTACACGCCCAGATGGTGCAGTTTGCGGTACAGGGCCGTCTGCTGGCGCAGGGTGTCAAGAAGGCTCCGGGCGCTTTCGCATACGTGCCCTTCCTGATTCGCCAGCTTTTTGCCCATCTCCCGGGCCTGACCTAAGTCCGCTTCCCAGCTTTCCCGATCAGCGTACATTTTGCTTAAATCCCAGGTGTCCTCCGGGGCCACCTGGTCTCTTGCGGGTAATGTTTTTGCCATGGCAATGTCCTCTCTTCTATAGAATATTTTGGTATGGTCTGTCAGTTATAAGATAACATACTTTATCTCCTGCCTTGTCTGCCCCTGTGCCTCGCAGAGCCTTTTGTACTCCCCGTCCCGGCAATCAGCTCCTCATGGGTGCCCGTCTGCACCGCCTCCCCGTCCTTCATCACCAGGATTCTGGCGGCAAGCTTCACCGAGCCCAGGCGGTGGGTGACGATGACGGCAGCGGGCACGTCCAGGATAAGCAGGTCATGGCTCCTGAAAAAACC
Organism: uncultured Acetatifactor sp.; assembly: GCA_910585665.1. Classification (GTDB taxonomy): domain Bacteria; phylum Bacillota; class Clostridia; order Lachnospirales; family Lachnospiraceae; genus Acetatifactor. The sequence goes on from CAJUFI010000134.1 coordinate 2,254, forward strand.
CTGGCGATGGCAAGGCGCTGCCACTGCCCCCCGGAGAGGTCCGCGCCGTTTTCCTTTATTTTTCCCAGGGGAGTCTCCGTTCCCCGGGGCAGCTCGTCGATTACCTGGTCAAAGCCAGTATCTGCAGGGACGGCAGAATGATGGAATGCGCGTCCGTCATCGGCTTTTTCAGTTTAACATGGCCTGAATAAGATGTCAATGTCGCTTGCGTTTCCGCAGCTCTGAAAGGCGGCAACTT
>CAJUFI010000135.1 GCA_910585665.1 uncultured Acetatifactor sp.
ATGATAGGTGCCGTCCTGTCGCTGACGGCATGCCAGAAGAAGGCTGACGGCGCTGACGGCAGTGATGGCAGCGGCCTGGGGGAAGGCGGCGTGAATGCCAGTGAGGCCGTGGCCGCCCAGCCGGAAAAGGAATGGACTTATGTGCCGGAATTCCTCACAGTGGCGGATGACAGAGCCAGCTATGGGGACATGCAGTTGGTTGGGGATACGGTCTGCTACATTTCCATGGTGGGAGAAGCCCAGGGAGAGCCGCAGAAAATGTGCCGGTATTCCCTGACCCGCAGAGAGCTGACACAGGTCTCCTTCCAATGGCCTCTGGAGGAGGAAAACCTGGAGATATGCTCCTTTGCTTTCAATCCGGATCACAGCGTGTGGCTGATCGTCAATGCCTATTCCGCCGACTACAGCCAGCTTAACCGCTATCTGTGCAGATTCGATCCGGAAGGGAACAACATGTCTTTCCAGGACATCACCCAGGAGATGGGGAGAGACAGCTCGGTGGGGGACATGGCCGTTGACGGGCAGGGCCGGATCTATGTCTTTACCAGCGAATACGCCGAGGGAGAGGCGGCGGGAATCTGGCTGTATACGGGGGAAGGGCGTTATCAGGCAAAAGTTCCTTTCGGCACTTCGGAAACCGTCCGGGTCATAGGGACGGTGGACAGGTCGGAGGAGAGCTTATGCGTCTGCGTCAGCAAGGGGGAGAATCCGGAACATTGTGCCATGCTGGAGGTGGATTTTGAGGGAAAAAGGCTCATAGAGGTGGACGCAGAATTTCCGAATATCAACGGGTTATGTGAGATAAGGCAGTCCCCGGCGGATTCGGCAGACGGGGCTTTCGGCAGCCAAAACTCGTTTGGAGGAGGCGATTCTGCCGAATCGAACAGGGCTCCCGATAAAGAAGCGACGGGAGAATACAATCTTCTTCTGTACGATGACAAGTATGTCTATGGATATGATTTTCCTGCAGAGGGCAAGAAATCCAGGCAGTCTCCGGAGGAGCTGTTCGCCTGGACGGACAGCGACATCAACGGGTATTTCGTGGAGGATTTCAGCATCCTGGAGGACGGCAGATATTACGTTACTGTGGAGGATTGGACAAATGAAGACAGATGTATAGCATTGCTGCGCAGGACAAGGACGGAGGATGTGGTCCCATGCAAAAACCTGGTTCTGGCCGCCGTGGACGGGGACAGCGCCCTGGCCGCCCTGGCCGTGAGGTTCAACAGGAGCCAGGAGCGATATCGCATCGATGTGCAGGATTACGGTTCCCTGACGGATCTATATAACGCCATATTGACCGGGGAGGCCATGGATCTCATCGATTTGTCCGGGGTCGATGTGGAAAGCCTCATGCGGCAGGGGGTTTTTGAGGATCTGCGCCCCTATCTGGAGCAGTCGGAATCTCTCGCGCTTGACGACTTCGTGGAGGGGATACTGGACACCTACACCATTGATGGCACGTTGGTGGGCATTCCGGATAGTTTTACACTGCGGACTGTGGCGGGAGACAGGACGCTTCTGGGAGACGATGCCGGCCTGACCCTGGAGAGATTGCTGGAAATCGCCCAGAGCAATCCCGAAGCGCTGCCCATCGGGGAAGTCACGAAGAACGAGATGATGCAGTATCTCATGATGTTCAATCAGGATGCCTTTATCGACTGGGAGACAGGGGAGTGCCGCTTCGACTCCCCGCAGTTTCAGGCTGTGATGGAATTCGTGAACCGATTCCCGGATTCGCTGGAAAATCTTCCGGGGGAGGATTCCCTCCCGAGAAAAATCCATGACGGCCGGGTCCTGTTTGCCATAGCAGAGATACGGAGACCGGGGAATATCCAGCGCTATGAGGGGATGTTCGGGGAGACAGCCGCCTGCGTGGGCTTCCCTACCGCGGACGGCAGCGGCGGGACGCTGCTTTATGCGGGAAACGCTTTCGGAATCACGGCCACGTCACAGTATAAGGAAGGGGCGTGGAAATTCATAGAAAGCGTCCTGGATCCCAAAGAAGCGGAGCAGATGGAGCCGGAGGAGCTGGTCTACAGCATACGCTGGGAGCTGAACGGACTTCCGTCCGTGAAAAAAATCATGGATATGATGAATGAATACTATCTGGAAGACGACCGTGAATGGGCAGCGAAGGGGAGGGATTTTGGATTCCTGACCTACGAGGACGGTTGGATCATCGAATTCCATGCCCTGACCCAGGAGGAAATCGACACTGTGCTGGAGCTGGTAAAGGACGCAAAGCCTTTCTATTCTGTGGAAGAGGATGACGTAGTCAAAATCATCGGCGAGGAGGCTCCCGCCTATTACAGGGGCCAGAAGAGCCTGGAGGACGTGGCGGAAATCATCCAGAACCGTGTCCAGCTCTATGTGAACGAGCGCCGATGAGGGATAAGGCGCTGGAAGACCTGGCAGGAAAGGCCGCTTTTGCGAAAGGAAGGAAAACGGAGCAAAGCGGGGGGAGA
>CAJUFI010000136.1 GCA_910585665.1 uncultured Acetatifactor sp.
GTTACCATTCACAGTCTAAATAATTTTTTGCAACACAAATAGACCGGGATTTCGCCGGCCATTTGTTCCGAATAGGCTTAACGACTTTTATTGTTGGGATGTTTGAGAAAATATTTCTTCTACCGTATACGGGTTACCATTGCACAGCCGCGTTAATGCAGCCATCTCATTGATTCCATTCCTCCTGCAGGTTTCTATATAGGTTCGGATTGCTGCATAGTTGTCTGCTGTCCCAGCTGAAGCGAACTGACCGGATACCTTCATTTTCGTCTTCACGCCACGCAGCGCCCGCTCGCTTAAATTGTTCGTTGTGGGCAGTGTAAAATCCTCCACCCATGCGAAGAAATTCTCCCGGTAGTTTATCATCCTCGCAATGAGGGCGCGTTCAAACGGCCCGGAATAGACAGAATCATTAGCTTCGGCCTCCCTTTCCGCCTTTTCCAGCAGTTCCGTCATCTTTTTGTTGAAGTTTTCTATATGCGCCTCCCCAAAGCTTTCATCCCCCGACCGGATCCGGTCATTTCTGTCCTTGATTGTTTCGGAAATCAGCTGTTTGATCTCAAGCAGCACCTTATGCCCTGTCTCATCCGCACTCTTTTGGAGGTCCCTCTGCAGGTGCGCATTGCATTCCAGGTTCATGAACACAAACTTACGGCTGTAATTGATTGAATTGTGGCCATGCATGACCCTTGTCGTTTCTGTGAGCGCCTCCAGTATGCCGTCTGCCAGTATGCTGTCCATGTCCTTTTTGTCGTGGGCGACATAATAGGCAGCTGTCTCATCCCCATAAAAGCGCAGGCATATCCTGGACTTGTCTGCCATGACCACGGTGTCGTCCCAATAGAGGATGGGGCGCGTGATCAGGAACCGGAACAAGTCCTCCCTGAACTGATCCAGGCCTTTCGCTGCCCTTGGCTGGAGCTTCGCGATATACCCTTCGCTGGGGCATACCTCCCCGTCTGTCAGGCCGCTGATCAGGAGCGGCACTTTGTTGATGGCCGCATTCGTGGTGTTCATCAGTGAGAGGGACAGCGCCTGGAGGTTCGCCCCATACTGGCATCCGGCCCGTAAGGACGGGGCGGTCCCGGTACGGACAATCTGTCCGCAGTTTCTGCATTGGTACAGCCAGAATTTATGGAGCCGTTTTATGGCTTTGACCTCTATATCTATCTCATATTTTTCCTCATATCCACCGGTGAAGAAAAAATCATCGCAGCCGCATGCCGGGCATGCCTCCCCGTCACCCACTGGATGGTCCACTTCCTCGTCTGCCTCTTCCGGTTCCGGCTTTTCCAGGACATGGCGTTCGTGCCCCCGCTGCCCGCCTTTCGGCTTCCCCGTATTTCTTCGGCTGTTCGGGATATGCCTGTCTTTCCATGGAGGCGTTTGGCCGGTTGGGGTAGACGTGTTCGTGCTGTCCCTTCCAAGCAGGGCCTCCGCATGGGCGAGCCTTGCAGAAAGCCCATGGATTACGGCATCCTTTTCTTCCAGTTGCCCCTCATGATCCTTGATGATGGCGGCAATCCTATCATCGTATGCTTTCAGCATCTCCCAGTGTTGGTCCATCAGTTTCTGGATCTTGTGGTCTTTCCGATTCAATTCGGCCTGGTATTTTTTCCAGTCTGAGTCACATTCCTCAAACCAGATGTCCCGGACGGTGACCGTGGCTGCATGGGCCTTTGCCAGCTCTTTTTTTAGCCGGCCGATCTCCTTGACATACCCGGCGACTACTTTATGATGGTCCGCCTGCAGCTTCTTATATCTTTCCCCGTTCCGGAAAGCTTCTAATTCCTGGCGCATGGCCTTATTCTGGTATTGGAGCGTGGTATATCCTGAAAACAGACGGTCCATGGCTGCCTCCTATAGATATCCTATTTACGCTTCCGGTATATGGGAAACGACTTCTTTTATACGTTCCAGGCTTGAACGCAGCAGCTGGTTGCGGTGTTCCAAAGCTTTGATCCTGGCGTCTTTTTCCATGCATTCCTTTTTCAGTGTCTCCGCAAGAAGCCGGTAGTCTGTTTCCGGTTTTTCCTTTTTGCTATGGACAGAACTGCCATCAGGCCCTTTTTTCCTTCCGCGTTTTCCTGACGATGGGACCAGCTCACCTGTCTCCGGATCTTCAGTGCCAAGATATTTCCGGATAGGTCTGGACTGTTTTGTTTCCGGGTCATAATGGGAAGTTGATTCATAGAGGGCAACCCGCCCTGTCTTTTTGTTCACATATCTAACGATTGACAATTTATCATCTCCCTTCGCATGTTGGTACTATATATTGTATCACATACCAACATAAATGTCAATGCTTTATTGGTATATTTTAAAAAAGTGCCAATACTCCTCCAGAAATGCTGGTTTAATCAGTCAAAGGAAGCCTCAAGCCCTAGATAAACACTGGGTTTGAGGCCTCCTATCACAATTGGTTTTATACTTTATTTAGACTGTGAATGGTAAC
>CAJUFI010000137.1 GCA_910585665.1 uncultured Acetatifactor sp.
AGGGTTGGTGTCCTATTAGGGTCTGCGGAGATGGGGGAGATTATGCACTGCCCAGGGCGCGATTTTTTCTGTCTGGGCGATGCCCTGTCTGTGGTTATATCCGATCCTGGGTACTTATCTGCTTCTGGCTCAATATGTCAAGTCTACATCAATGCCTACAAAGTTCCCATCTCCATTCTTCTCCAGGACCTTCCAGATCCCGTGCAGCACATCCACATATTCTTCTCCGAACATGCATTCAAAGTCAATCGTATCGCCGCTTATGACATAGCCTTTCTCCAGATATTCCCGGGCTTCCCTGAAGAGCTCTCCATCCTCGCTGAATCCGTTCTTATCCGCGAATTCCCGCAGCTGCTCAAGCGTCTCTACACGCTGGCCCAACAAGTTCTCCTCCACGTATGCGATGATTGCCGCTTTCTGCTGCTCTGTCAGAGCGCCTTTCCTGGCAAGTATGAAACTGCTGGAGCTCGAATTGGCAACAAAATCTGTCCGTATCTTCATGTCTGCTTTTCTCCTTGTTCTGTATTCAATGTTTCAATGTATCGGGCTTCGGTGTATCCGCTTTCCATATATTGGTGTATCTGTCTTCGAGATGTCTGTCCGCACAATACGATTTCCGGGCAGATAGGGCAACCTCCCATGCAGCTTTCCCTTTTGTCGCACTCAGGGCACGCGTCTGCCATGATTTTGCGGAATTCGCTAAAGCGTTGGCTGTTCCACGCCTCCTCAATCGTATGTTTCCGTAAATCCATTGCCCAGTGCATCTGCTGATTGTCAAAGCTGCAGGGAAGCATCTGCATATCCGGCGTGATGTAAGCTGACCACCGGCCACCCTCGCATGTATCAATGCTTGCCGGGTCGGTGGCCTTTGAGTACCGAAGCAGGCCGGGTACCGTACATGAGTCGAATCCTATTTTAAAGGGATACCCTCCTCTGTCAATCAACGCAAAGAATTCTTTCAGATGTTCGGTCCTTTCCGTTATGATATATTCCCTTGTCCCCAGCCCTACGGGCTTATACAGCAGAAAGACCACCGCATTGATGCCTTTGGGAAATCCGTCCTCTTTCAAAAGCCGGACCGCTTCTTTCAATGTCCTCGTGTCCAGCACATAATGGACATTCGTCCTGACACCGGCCTGAAGCAGGATGTCTATCGCCCTGTCTGTATAACGGCTCCGATACCAGCTTACCGCAACTGCCCCACAATATTTGCGGCACAGCTCTGCTATACCGGACGTCATTCCCAGTCCAGAAGTCGTAAAATTAGGCACAATCCCATGGCGGCGGCTATACGCCAGCATTTCCGCGAAATCCGGATGCTGGTCGGGGTCTCCTCTGCCGCCCAGAGCAAACTGGTATGTCCTCCCCCGGCATTCCTCCACAATCCGTCTGAAATCATCCAGGGACATATGGTTCTGGCGGATTTGCGGCCCGCTCTGATAGCAGTCGATTCCTGCTTTCTGGCACAATCCGCTTTCCCCGTGGGTGCAGCTCCCCATGATGCCGACGTCCAAAAGCTCCGGGAAGTCTGCCCTGAACGGGTCGATGCCCGTATCCTTTCCGTCTTTTAATATTCCTGTCCTGAAGTACAGGCCCGTATCCTCATCGAACGCTGAAAGGTATGGATATCGTTTTCCTCTGATATGGTGCAAACTGTTTTTCTCCATCTTAGCACCGCCGTCAATAATCCAGTGAGGTGTCGATGCCCGCAAAAGATTCGGAATCCGCTTTCTCCAGGGCTTTCCACAGGCCTTTCATCAGATATTCAATCTCATTCCCCTCCTCAAAGGAGACATAGCCGGAATATATGGACAGCCCCTGGTCGATTCCTGCCTGCATCCGTGTCCGCTTCTCGTCATTGATTCCATACTCCCGGGCATATCCGTCCAGTTCTTCCCGAGAGGAAGCCACCTTCTCGCCCAGCATCCTGGACACTACGAAATCTACTATAGCGTCCTTCTGGCGTTGCGACAGAGCCTCCCTTCTGGCAATGATAAAACTGCTGCTACTGGAATTTGTCACATAGTCCGTCCTAATCTTCATCCTGTGTCCTCCTTGGTTTATAGGTGCTGCGGCAGGCTTCTGCCGACTGTTCCCTTTTATTATAGATAAGCCCACAGAGGATGTCATTCAGTTTACAACTGAAAGGCGGGCCTCTCAGCCCGCCAGTTCTTC
>CAJUFI010000138.1 GCA_910585665.1 uncultured Acetatifactor sp.
GATCAGCCACACCACTTCCGCGGAGGCCTCCATCCCCTCCATGCGCATCACATGGGCCCCAAAAGCGGCCACAGGAATGCTCAGGGCCATGGGCAGGGCAAAGGGCGCGATGAAGAAGACAAAGGTCTGCCAGAACAGCGCCCTGGCCTGCTCCCGCTCCCCCATTCCCAGCCGGAACAGGATTTCGTACCGCCCCTTATCCTCCCCCAGGCCCGAGAGGGTCTTCAGCGCCAGGATGGCCATGGCCAGCAGCAGGAACACAGCCGACGCGAACAGCGCGCCCACCACCAGGATGGCCGACACACCGTTCTCCTCCTGCCTGTGGTATTCCCGGATCTCGAACGCAAGCCTCCTGTCCGTCTGCCTGTTTTCGCCCGTCTGCGCAGAAAGCAGCCGCGACAGCTCCCTGTGCAGGCCGATTCCGTCAAATCTCTGCTTTTCCGTGAGATAAGCCCTGCTCTCTTCCACGCACTCCATATCCGCCACTGCCTCGTCCGGCACCACCACATAGAAATACAGATAGCTGATTTTCGGATAATCCGTCCGACAGCTATGGAACGTGTAGGATTTCCCCCCATGCTCCCAGACCATGTCCGACCAGTCCGGCTCCGCGGCCTCCCTGCTCGTGCACACGATCATGAACTGCCCCTCCAGCGCCACCGGCTCTGCCCCCAGGGGGGCCATCAACGCATTGAAGTCGCTGACCGGCATGAAGCTGTCATTGGGCGCCATCCGCTCCTCGTACCACCCGGTGCGGCTGTAGAACTCCTGTTCTCCGGTCTCAAAAGTGCGCCACAATACCTTTCTCCGGATTCCCGCGTATTCCCGGATAAGGCTTTCCGCCAGCTCCGCTTCGCTCTCCCGATCGTCACTGTCGGAATAATACATGACATCATAGGGCCACGCCGCATGCAGCGCCTCCTCCTGGCCCGCTTTCTGGATGAATGAGAAATTCGTCCCCGCCACGGCCAGGCTCATCAACAGCGCCAGGCACCCGAACATGACGGAATTGGCGCTGAGGTTTCCCGAGAGCTGGCGCAGCACGAAAGTGTTGGCCCCCCGGCTGCAGAACCCCGGACGGCGCAGCAGGAGGAAGACGACGCTTTTCGCGGCTCCCATATGGAACAGCATCACGCATAGGATAAAGCCCGCCAGCAGAGACTCCATGCTGTCCACTGTCCCGCCCCTTAAGGATATGTCCACGCTCCTCCAGAATTGGATGCCGCAGGCCGCCATCCCGCCAAGGGCCGCCACCGTCGCCAGGAACCACAGGCCCGGGCGCTTCACCCGCTTCTCCACTTTCTTTTCCCCGTGAATCAGGTCATAGATTGCCGCCCGCCTCAGATAAATCCCGGAGGCCAGAGACGCCACCAGGAAAATCGCCGCCGTCAGCGCCACGGTGCGAAGCAGCCCCTCCAGGGAATAAGGCGACATGGAAAACTCCATCTCCAAAAGCTTCATCATCACCGCCATCAGCCCCTGGAACAGGAAGCCCCCCGCCAGAAGCCCTATCCCCAGGGCGATGCCGCAGATGACAAGGGTCTCCGCCAGAAACAGGCGCAGGATGTCCCGCCTGGTCATGCCCAGGGTCAGGTAGGTGCCGAATTCCCGCTTCCTGCGCTTCAGCAGAAAGGAAGTGGCGTAGCTGAGCACGAAAGCCACCACAAAGGAGATGGCCGCCACCAGGATTTTCAGAGCGGTCCCGGCACCCTCCCCCCGGTCCGCCAAGGCCGCCAGCTCCCTGCTGTAGATGACATTATTGACGGCGAACAGCAATGCCACCGTGAGGGACACTGTCATAAAATAAATCAGATAGCTGCCCACCTGCCGCTTCACGTTCCGGATTGCAAGATTAAGATACATCCGTCTCACCTCCCAGCGCCGCGGACACGGACCAGATTTCCCGGTACATCTCCTGTCTGCCCCTGTCTCCCCTGTGGATTTCGCTCCATATCTTCCCGTCCTTTAAAAACAGCACCCTGTCCGCATAGGAGCCCATGAGGGCATCGTGGGTGACCATCAGGATGGTGGAGCCCAGGGAACGGTTCATCATCTGAAAGGTCTCCATCAGGTTCCTGGCGTTTGCCGAGTCCAGGGCTCCCGT
>CAJUFI010000139.1 GCA_910585665.1 uncultured Acetatifactor sp.
CCTCCCTATTTTGTCAAGTGATTTTCCTTAAAAAATCAAGGAATTTTAAGCTTTATATCTCAGATGAATGAGCCAAGGAGATGGACATTTCTCTGTATCTGGTACGAAAATAGATGGTGTTGGGTACACGAAGTAGAACGTCTTTGTTTCCGCTCTACATGGCCTTGTGTATACCCTTCCTTCTACGGCAGCGAACCTCCCGTATCTACCAGGATCACCGTCTCGCGGGTCCTAACTTCCTTCGTTCCGCCTGTCCATAACCAGGGTGTCAGCTTAGCTCCTTTACAGGGTCCTGCCCTATGGAAAATATTCCTGCCGACTACTGGCTCATTCTTTGTTATAAGTCTTACTGTCCTGCATGGTTACCGGGCCGGCACCTTGCGGTGGACGTTTCGACCAGCCTGTTCCACATGTCTCCCAGCCTTCCCTGTCATGACCGGACTCAGCTCCCGGCGGCGTCTGCCAGAAGCTCAGTCCAGCCGTGGCAGGGTATTGTCTGTTCTTATTCCTGCTGTTATGCAGCCTGTACCTGCGGCCTCCTGATATCGCCCAGCAGCTTCCCAGGGTCATACTGGACACCCTTGGTAAGAATCGTGTAAAAAATCCTCAGCACCTTACATGCCACCGCTACCACCGACTGCATCTTTTTGAGCGGGTTCTCCTTCCGCGTCCGGTAATACTCGTGTATCTGGCGGAACTCTGCGTTCTTTCCCACCAGCGATATTGCGGCCTCGTACAGCACATATCTAAGGCGTTTCCGTCCCCGGTAACTGATACGGCTTTCCCCATTATGCTTACCGGAATCATTTGCCACGATGGCGTATCCCGCCAGCTTCTGCAGCTGTTTGGGGCTGTCGAAGCGTCCTATGTCCCCCACTTCTGCTATAAAGCCGCTGACCGTCACCATCCCTATCCCTTTGATCGCCAGCAGGTTGTCAATATATGGGATCTCCCTCAGCTTTTCTTCTATCCTCCGAAGCAGTTCCTCCATCCTTGACGCATATACATCCATGTCGCTCAACAGGTTCTTAAGCTCCATCCGCGCCGCTTCCGGCGCTTCCTTACTTCCGACGCTGTGCTCCGCAGCCGATACCAGGGTCTTTGCCCTCTTCATTCCGGCGCCCCTCAGCCTCGCGTCCCTCCAGATCTGGTTCACGCCTTCCGCCCCCAGCCTTATGATGTCTTCCGGCAGCGGCGCCTCCTTCAGCACCATCCTCCCGCTTACCGCCTTCAGGTCCCCGTAAACGTCTTTGTACTCTGGAAAGTAGATGGCGAACCATCTCGCCAGGCGGTTCTTGATCCTTGTGAGCTCCTCCTGCGTCTGGAAGCGCAGGTTCGATAAGCTCCTGATCTCTGCATAGATGCCGACCGGCATATAAGGGTATGAGAATCTCCCCTCGTTGACAAGCGCAGCAATCGTCTTGGGATCCTTTCGGTCATTCTTGTTGGGATTGTTGTCATCCAGCTCTTTGGATTTCTTCACATGATGGGGGTTCACATGCACCGGCCTCATGCCGTTGTCCTGCAGGAATTTCCCCAGGGCGAACCAGTAGTGGCCCGTCGGCTCCATGCCCGGAACCACAGCGGTCTTGCCATGCTTTTCTGCAAGTTCCTCCATCCATGCCTTGAGTATCTGAAAGCCCGCTTCCGTATTGCTGAATTCTAGCGGTTTCTTTGTGTACTCGTAATTTCGCCAGTCAAATGCCCTGGCATAATGGGTCTCGCTTCCCACATCAATCCCTACGATTAAAGTTTTTTCAGTTATGGATGCAATTTTTGCGTTTTGTGTGTTACAATTCATCTTGGATACCTCTCTGTTCAATAAGATTTTTACTAACCGTGCAAAGTCAGTAATCTTATTTTACTCTGAGGTATCTTTTTATCAACCACCCTTCTTGGAATTCCTTATATTTGAATTATACAGGAAGCTCCT
>CAJUFI010000140.1 GCA_910585665.1 uncultured Acetatifactor sp.
TCGAAAAACAGGTGGACGGACGATTCTACCGCTGCCACCGCTCGTTCCTGGTGAATCGGGACAATATCAGGGAGATTGATTTCCAGAAGCGGGTGATCTACATGGTGAACGGGGACGAATGCCTGATTTCGTCCCGGATGATGAAAGGGCTGAAATAGAGGGATGGCCTCACACCAGCTTCAGGAACTCGACCACCACCCGGGTCATATACCGATTCCGTTTATAATAGAAATTCACGTTCCGCACGGCATCCGGATAGGGCAGCTTATAGTAAATCAGGCGGTGGTCGTCCGGCATATGGCGGATCAGGATGTCGCCGTTGAAGGAAATGCCCATTCCGTAGCGGGACAGGTTGTAGGCCGTGATCTGCTGCTCCGGCTCCAGCTTGATCCGGGGCGCGAAATGGCCGCAGTCGTGGCAGAGCTTTTCCGCCCGGGACCTGGTGTCGTTGCCGCTTTTGAGCAGCAGGAAAGCGTCCTCCCGGAAAGACTCCAGAGGCACGGGCGGGAGGGCAGGGTCCAGATGTAATGGTTCTCCTTTATTCCCGCGAGCAATGAGCCAAGCGGCCGTGCTTGCACGGCCAGTTGGCGAATGCCGCGAGGGTCAAATAACAAAGTGTCCGAAGGACACTTTCTGCTCTGCAGCGCCGCAAGCTTTATTGAACTGACTGTGCCGGGCCTGGATTTTCGGGTGGGAAGATTCAGGCTTCGCTGTGGCTGTGAGCGGATTGATTGTATGCCATGACTGATTGGATGCGCTCTCCCCTGCCAGAGGGGATTTTAGCTTCTGTTCAACCAGCTGTTTCTGCGAGAGTGATATAGCCTGTAGCCTATATTATGTATATCTGCATAAATATTTTAAAATATTGTAGTCCGGATTTATAGTAAAGTCAAGAGGTAGAAATCAGGTTGATATTCGGAAAGAGAAACACAGCTGGTCAGGGTGATGGAGTCCTATCATGTGACGGAGGCGGGGATTCCGGGGAAGGACACCATGGAAGCGTTCAGGAAGGCATGCGTCTTTCTCTGTCCGGAAGAGAGGGGAAATCTTTGCAGGATGCTGAATCTATTGTGGAAAAAAGGAAATCATGGTATACTTACATCCATAGGCAGGGAAAGCGGGAGAGGGCTTGCGGACCAATTATTGGAATAGCGTCAGGTTTGGAACGAGAACGATGGACATCCATGTGTTTTGCCAAGATGCGGGGACTGAAAGAGACAGGAGGAGGGTAAAAGTGGAGACATTCGGCACAGTTCTATCTGAGAGGGCTCTGGAAATTATCATGGGGCATGCGCATGACGACAAGTCGATTTCCTCCGTACGGTCATTCGCATACGACATGTTAGGCCCCACACCGGATCGGGGAGATCTGCTCTATCGCTATGAACATTCGCTCAGAGCGGCGGAAAACGCAGCCGTCGTTGCGGAAGCAGAAGGCCTTCCAAAAGACGACCTGATCATAGCCTGTCTTCTGCATGATGTGGGATATAGAGAATGCCGGGATGACTTTAGGAGGCATCCGTTTTTCAGCGCAGACATTTCTAAAAGCTATCTGGAAAAGATAGGATATCCTCCGGAGGCTTTGCGGGAAATGGTAAAAGGAATCGCCCTGCACAACCTGACAGACGACCTGCCAAAGGACATGACGGTATTTCAGATATCGGTAAGGGACTGCGATGACATCGACCGGTTCGATATGATAAGGACCGCGATGCTGCTGGGAGATTGCGTAAATGAGAAGACGAATCAGGAAATCATAGCATCCTGCAGTCAGGCCATTGACAGCGCGAATTGGATCATGTCTTTGCCGAGAGGGACCAGGACGGCACAGGATATGATAAATGAAAACTGCCGGAAGAGAATCGCTCTTCTGCAGGATATTTTGGCGCAGGCCAACAAAGGATTATGAAACTATTGACT
>CAJUFI010000141.1 GCA_910585665.1 uncultured Acetatifactor sp.
AAGTCCCTGTTCAAGAGAGCGGATCATATGATTTTCGAAAAACGGCAGGGAAATCAGTGGAAGCTGCACCTGATAGAGATGAAAGGCAGTGTAGGCCAGGAAAAATGGGTAGAGATAAAGGGGAAATTCCGGGCCAGTTATCTTGTGGCTCAGGCAATCGCCGGTATGCTGGAACTGGATATAGCGGAGACGGTGATGTATACAACATATGAGAGAGTGGAATTTGAACATTCTGATACCATGCCTACAGCCAGGCATGGACGGCTGGGGATTCCGCAGGTCAGGATGGAAGAGGAGTGGGAGGGAAAACGGTTCGGACTGAATTTTGGAGAGCGTATTCCTTTTGACCATATACCGATTAAAATGGAACGGAATATGAATGGCGTATTGACAGGAAAATGGAAGGAACAATAGAACTTATATCATGGAATCCTCTCTTGGATTCTATGATAGGAAAAAGATTGTGATACCACCATATATTAAAGGAGGCAGACTAGTATGAAGATTGTCATCATCGGCGGCGTAGCCGCCGGAACAAAAGTTGCCGCGAAATTGAAGCGGGAGAGGCCCCAGGACGAGATTGTCCTCTACACCAAAGGAAAGGACATCTCCTACGCCGGGTGCGGGCTTCCCTACTACATCGGCGGCGCCATCGAGACGGAGGGGGAGCTGATTGTGAACACCCCGGCCAAGTTCATGGGGCTTACGGACACCATGGTACATACCCGGAGCGAAGTGGTGGCCGTAGACCCGGAGGCAAAGACGGTTTCCGTGCGGAAGAGTGGCGCGGAGACAGGGCCGGAGGCTCTGCAGCAGGGACAGGAAACAGAGATAGTTAGCTATGACAAACTCGTAATCGCCGTAGGAGCGGAAAGCTCCGTCCCCCCTGTGGAAGGCACGAAGCTTCCCGGCGTGTTCACCGTGCGCACGCCCCAGGACGCCATCGGCTGCAGAAAGTATGCCGAAGAGCAGAACTGCAAGCGGGCCGTCGTGGTAGGCGGCGGTTTCATCGGCCTGGAAGTGGCTGAAAACCTCATGGCAAAAGGCCTTTCCGTCACCGTCATGGACATGGCCCCCCAGCTGATGCCCAATATCTTCGACACGGAGATGGCGGATTATGTCAGAAGGAAGCTACAGGCAAAAGGCATGCGCATCCTCACCGGCACGGCCTTGCAGCGGATTGCCGGCACGGACAGGGTCACCGGCGTACAGACCGGCACGGGAACCCTGCCCGCGGAGATGGTCATCCTGGCGGCAGGCATCCGCCCGGCCACGAAATTCCTGGCAGATACCGGCCTGGAGATGGACAGGGGCTGCATCGTCACGGACGAATACCAGCGCACCAATCTGCCGGACATCTACGCCGCGGGGGACTGCGCTCTGGTGAAGAACCGCATCACTGGGCGCACCCAGTGGTCTGCCATGGGCTCCACCGCCAACATCGCCGGACGGGCGCTGGCTCTCTCCCTGAGCGGCCAGGAGACCCCTTACCCAGGCTGCCTGGGGACGGGCGTGGTGAAGCTGTCTTCGGATTTGAACGCAGCCCGCACAGGCCTTACGGAGGAACAGGCTAGGGCAGCCGGATTCCAAGTGGTTTCCGCCCTGTGCGTCACGGACGACAAGGCCCATTACTATCCGGATTCCGCCATGTTCGTCACCAAGCTGATTGCCGATGGGGAAAGCCATAAGCTGTTGGGCCTTCAGGTCATCGGCGCGGGCGCGGTGGACAAGATGGCGGACATCGCCGTCACCGGGATTTCCTTTGGAGCGAAAGCGGAAGATTTCCTCACCATGGATTTCGCCTATGCGCCGCCTTTCTCCACCGCCATTCATCCTATCGCGGCGGCCTGCGGCGTGCTGGTGAACAAGATGAGCGGGAAGCTGGAGTCCTTTAC
>CAJUFI010000142.1 GCA_910585665.1 uncultured Acetatifactor sp.
CAAAACTTCCGAGAGCCTATGATAACCTGCTTCGGACAGCTTTGCGCGCACCGTCCACAATGAAGACAGCGGTTCCGGTCTGCATAGTAAGGAAATGCCTCCAAATAACCTACGCAAGCCTGTTGCAAAATTTACAGATTTTATCAGGTTTACTCTAAACAAAATGCGTAGATTATTTTCCGGCAGTTCCTAAGAAACCCGATTACCAGCCCTTTCAGCACATTGAACGGAAGGACATGAAACAGTACCACGTCCGGTTTCGCAATATGCCGGTCTTATTTCCGAACCACACTGATCCGCTCCCGGATATGCCCGCCTTTTACAACCTCATCCACCATGGCAATGGCATAATCCGCATAGCTGATGATACTCTCGCCCTTTTCATTCAGCGTCAGCTCCTCCCCGCCAAGAATATATTCGCCGCTGCGCTCGCCTTCCGCCTGGAAATCCCCGGCAGGGCTTATATAAGTCCACTTCACGTCATTCCTCTGCCGCAGCTCGGAAAGCGCCTTAGCCATTG
This sequence comes from uncultured Acetatifactor sp., assembly GCA_910585665.1. Classification (GTDB taxonomy): domain Bacteria; phylum Bacillota; class Clostridia; order Lachnospirales; family Lachnospiraceae; genus Acetatifactor. The sequence goes on from CAJUFI010000142.1 coordinate 521, forward strand.
CGGCCGCAAGCGGCTTGAACATATCCGGGAAATCCGGGCCATCGGCAACGCAGGCCGTATGTTCCGTATTCACATACAGGCTTCCTGCACCGCCAACCACCAACAAACGGATATCTGTACCGGACAGCGCGTCACACAGAACTTTCAGGGATGAACTATGCAGAGGAAGCTCTCTTTCCGTCCATGCGCCAAACGCGTCAACCACCACGTCAAACTCGCTTGTTATCTTATAATCATCCTTAAATACATCTATGCAGGCAAAAATATGGACAGCCAAAGTAAATCTGCTTGAAATCTGCATGGAAAAACACCTCCGTTTCCTCCCTGAATACTCTCGGAAACTCACAGTTCTTGAAAACACTGCGTTTCCAGAGCACCCCTTTCTTCACCTCCACTTTCCAGCGGAGTTTTAACATGTTCTCTATATTTTCATCAGAAGATTTCAAATACCTATTGACAGATCTGCCAGTTTGTGTGGCTCCCGTCAGGATGCCGCCCTAATCTCCCGGAAGATATGGAACCCCATAGCAAGCAGCTCCAGCCCCAGTATCCGCATGTGCGGGTACAGCTTCGTCACCGGGTCAACCAGGAGCAGGAGCGCAAGCCCAATCTGCACAGCCGCCTGCAGCATGTCCATCCCCCATTTCTTCCTGCCGGCCAGATTGTAGATAGCCACATTCAGGCTCTCGGAACCCTGAATCAGGCCGAATATCCCCCAGGCCACCCCGATCAGGCCGTCCGCCCCGCTGCCGCGCACAAGGATAGCCAGCCCCACCACCAGCATAAGGACGCCGCTGGATGAAAGCTTTGTGTCCAGCCTCCGGTACTCCCCGGCCAGAACCGAATCTATCACAGCCAGCACCCCTGCCCCTGCCAGGAAGCCTCCCATCAGCCAGGGAAGCAGGCCATATATGAAGTCCACAAAAAACAGGCACTGGATTCCCAACAGGCACATGATGCCGGTCAGCCCGTACCCTATCCTCCTGCTGACAGGCGTTGAAAATATCTTCTGCCCATATGACCTCCATGCCGTAATATGCGGCGCTTTCTCCTGCTTTTCCTGATACATCCGCATTTCCCTTTCCTTATCCTTTCTTGTCGACACAGCCTGTAAACTCCCAACTCCATTTCTTTAGACTTTACCATAATTGCCGGGACATTGCAATCCTGCTGGATTTTATGCATCTTCTTACCCGATGTCCCCTTTATAAGGATGTAATCTGTGATTCCTTAAATATCAAACGGTATATTCCCTGATTCTGTCACTTCCAAAATTTTTTCAATCAAAACTACCAGGAAGTAGGTGCATTGCTTATGAACGAATCTTCCTGCGT
>CAJUFI010000143.1 GCA_910585665.1 uncultured Acetatifactor sp.
GAAACCCAATACCTTTTCCATATGTCCTCTTTCCGTTTCTCTCACTGAAAATCACACACCGGCCTTTCTGCCGGTCTCCAGGATGCAAAATCTTGTCTCTTATTTTACCATGGTTCTTCCTTTTACTCAATGAAAAACAGGGATAGCCTGGAAATTGTTCCGAAATTCGTTACTGTTCACAGCTTCGCCGCTCACAGCAACATGATGCACACATACAGTGGAGTTCAAAGGCAGAATTCTATTGTCCTGAAGTGAGCAAAGTACGCTCATTTTGGCGCTTGCTGTCTCGTGATTTTCGTGCACAATGCGCACGAAAACACTTCGCGGAGGCACCTGCGAACAGTAACCGAAATTCACCATGGACGTGAAAAAATATCACTCGGCGCGTAGTTGCATCCTTTGGGCAAAAGGGGTACACTTATATCCAGAAGATGCGCAGCTTCCATAATCAGAAAAAGGAGAACAAAGAAATGAAATTACGCATCGGCGAAAACATCAAATCCCTTCGCAAAGCAAGGGACATCACCCAGGAAGCGCTGGCTGAGATGCTGGGAGTCTCCTGCCAGTCCGTCTCCCGCTGGGAGCTGGGCACCTGTTATCCTGACATGGAACTGCTGCCCGCCATCGCGGAAATATTCCAAAGCTCTGTGGACAGCCTGCTGGGTCTTGACGATAAGGCAGAGAAGGAGAAAGTCCAGGAATACCTTGGGCGTTTCCAGTCGGCGATCAGCAAAGGCCACATCCAGAAATGCATCGCCATCGCCCGGGAAGGGGTGGCGGAATATCCCAATCATTACGCCTTACTCAATAAGCTGATGTACGCACTCTTCGTATCCGGCGACGACAGCGGCAACATTCCCGAATGGAAAGAGAACCGGGAGAAATATGACGGGGAAATCATCGCCCTGGGGGAACGCATCCTAAAATACTGCCCTGACCAGGATATCCGCCTGGAAGCCACTGCCCGCCTGGCGTTCCAGCATATGGAGATGGGGCGGAAAGACATGGGCAGATCCATTTACGGGACGCTGCCCTCTAAGGATTCCTGCCGGGAAAACCATATCTGGTGGGCGCTTGAAGAGGAGGAGAAGCTTCCGTTCATCCAAAGCCAGATAAGGGAGGATTATGAGAGCCTCCGCAACTTTATCTGGCTGCTGGGCAGCTCCGGATGCGTCTCGGATCAGGAATCCCTTGTGGCTTTGGAAAAAGTGTTTGAACTGGAGCGCCTGATCTGTGACGGGAAGCTTCCGCCGGACGGCTGGGACACCGCCAGATTGCGCTTCGAATCGGCAAGGCTGCAAGGCAGGCTGGCACAAAGACAGGCCATGTACGAAGACTTGACAGCCGCGGCTCAGGCAGCCCGGGCTTTTGACGAAAGGCCGGAATCACATCGCTATGAAAGCGTCCTCTTGGGAACCATAGAAGAAAAAGCCCTGGATTTCGAGACAGCCGACTCCAGGCCGTTGAGGGAAATCATGAGGGAAAAATGGCTTTCTGACGCCGCCTTCGATGCCTATCGAGAGGAAGCGGATTTTCTGTCTATTTTGGCTTTCTTGCAGTAAATGGTTCATGGGACAGTGGGGGGATGTCCTTGGCGGCATCCCCGCCTTGTCCCCCCATCATCTATGCGCCTTGAATACCAGCCGCAGCCCCTCGCCCTCCTGGCTCTTGCGGTATGCCCAGGCTCTTCTTGCGGAAGCTGCCAGGT
>CAJUFI010000144.1 GCA_910585665.1 uncultured Acetatifactor sp.
GTGGCGATCAGGAGGATGCGCCCCTCCGGCTTCAGCACACGCCTGCATTCAGCCATAATCGCATCATACCGGCCTTCAATATGGCAAAGCGCATTGTACAGAATCACCGTATCAAATGTATCGCTCCCGAACTCCATTTCAGCGGCATCCATCTTCCGGAAACGGATATTTTCGCTGGTTTCCACCAAACCGTTCAGACGGCTGCTGTCGATATCAATACAAACGACCTGCCTCGCATACTGTGCGGCGGATAAGGAAAATTCTGCCGTGCCGCAGGCCACCTCCAATACATCCTTGTTTTCAATCTCCTGCCTCACAAGCCGGAGGATTGCATCTGTCTTTTTCATTTTTGTTCGCTTAACCACCTATATGGCATCTTAATTTCGTGCAGTTCTCCACTTCCCGTTTCAGCCGCTCCATATGCTCCGTCTCCGGCGGCAGGATGTCCGGCAGCTCGTATACCCTGCCCAGGCCCGCGTACTTGTCCTGGCCCAGCCTGTGGTAGGGGAGCAGGTAAATCTCCTCCACCCCTGGCAGCGCATCCGCGAACCGGGCGATGGCCCTGATTTCCTCTGGGGTATCGTTGAAAGTGGGAATCACGGGCACCCGTATGCTGAGGAACGTCTGGCCGGATGCCGCAATCTTCTTCGCGTTCTCCAGCATCAGCTCATTCCCTTTTCCGGTGAAGCGCTTATGCTTTTCGCTGTCCATGTGCTTGATGTCCATGAGGTAATGGTCCAGGTATGGCAGAATCCCCTCAATGGCCTCCCATTTCGCACAGCCCATGCTCTCCATGGCGGTGCCTATCCCCACGGCCCTGGCCGCCCGGAGCAGGTCTCTGGCGAACTCGGGCTGGCAGAGGCTCTCCCCGCCGGAAAGGGTCAGGCCGCCGCCGGAGCGGTCATAGTAGGACCTGTCCTTCTCCACGGTCTCCATGACCTCCGCCACGGTCACATCGCGGCCGATGATCTTCGTCTTGCCCTGAACGGTCATCTCCTGAATCCCGTACTCCTGGGACTCCGGGTTGCAGCACCATTTACACCGCAGCACGCAGCCCTTCAGGAAACAGATGGTTCGGATTCCCGTTCCGTCATGGATGGAATACCGTTGTATGTCGAATATCCGGCCTTTTGTCTGTAAATATTCTGTCGTCATTTTTCATCTCATTCCGCCGCGCGAGCAGCATTTCATACTTACGGTTACTGAAGTCTGGCTCCATTCAGCGCCTTATCATAATACCTTTCATATACTGTGTATCATTATGGGCTCGATATATTGACAGCTTTTCTTCTTCCGTACATCCAATCAAAATCTTGATTTCCGAATCCCGTTTCAGGCAGTCAACAGTACACATGACCGCGTCCACCCGCTTTTCCCCTGAGCCCACCCACACATCAATGCCGGCGCCATCCATGGATGAAGTATCCTTTAAATATCCATAGTCAACCTCATAGACAAAATCCGGATATTTCGGATGGACTGTCCCTTTTGGCCTGTCTATCACGATTTCCGAATCCCTCACCAGGGAGTCCAACATTTTCCAAAAAGCATCATCAAAACCATTCATCCGCCTTTCCCCTACAGCTTGCACAACGCCTCCAAGGCGAGAGCGAACAGCCTCTCCCTTGCGGAAACATTATTGTTCCAGCCTCTGTCGTCATAGTCCTCCGCACCGCCGATGAGGATGTCGCCGCTGTAGAGCAACTG
>CAJUFI010000145.1 GCA_910585665.1 uncultured Acetatifactor sp.
AAGAGGCTGACGTGGTTTTCAGGCTCCGCAGAGGGCAGTTGTAGGTTCATGGGCCGGAACCGATTTTTTCCTATACAGGGAATCTGGCCCGGCATGAACGGAAGTTGCCAAAGCCCAGGGAGGATTTCTTCAAAAAGCATGCGAGGCAGTTAGGGCAGGGTGGATGAGGGTGCGGGAGACTGCTGGGACGTCTCATGGTACAGGGCATCTTTCGGACAAGTGGGGAGAAATAATGGATTGTGCATCGGGGTGGAACAGGGTATAATATTGACACAGAAGGACAGAGTGCCCACTTTTGATTCCATGTGCGCCAGGCGCACAAAAACAAGGTATAATAATGTCATGTGGCTGGACGAGGAGGTGTAGTGATGAAGAAACCGTTGCCGATAGGGGTAGATAATTTTGAACGGGTAATAACAGACGGCTATTACTATATCGATAAAACTATGTTGATAAAAGAATTGCTGGACTTAAAGGGGGAAGTGAACCTGTTCACCCGTCCCAGGCGCTTCGGCAAGACGCTGAACCTGAGCATGCTCCGGTACTTCTTTGAGGACACCGGGGATGCGGAAAAGAATGCCCGGAACAAGGCGCTTTTCCAGGGACTGAAAATCATGGAGGCCGGAGAGGAATATATAGAGCAGATGGGAAGCTGTCCGGTGCTCAACCTGACGCTGAAGTCGGCGAAACAGGAAGATTACGACACTGCCTGCTATATGATGCGGTGTGAAATCGCATCTGAATTTGACAGGCACAGGGATATCCTGGAACGGGGCAGGGAACTTCTGACTCCCAATGAGTATGAGCAATACCTGAGCGTCGCGGAAGAGAAAGTGGACGAAAAGCAGCTGAGGGGGCGCTAAAGCTGTTCTGTAAGTGCATGTTCAAGGTTACGGGGAAAAATACGGTTCTGCTGATCGACGAGTACGATGTGCCGCTGGAGAATGCATATTTTAGCGGCTTTTACGAGGAGATGGTGAGCTTTATCCGCTCGCTGTTCGAGGCGGGGCTGAAGACCAACGACTATCTGCAGTTTGCGGTGATTACAGGATGTCTTCGGATTTCAAAAGAGAGTATTTTCACGGGACTGAACCATTTAAGGATTATTTCAGTGCTGGACCAGAGGTACAGCGAGCATTTTGGGTTCACGGAATCCCAGGTGCTGCGGATGATGGAATATTATGGTGTGGAGAGCCGTTTTCCGACCATGAAGGAATGGTATGACGGATACACTTTCGGGGACACGGAGGTCTATAATCCATGGAGCGTCATAAACTATATGTTCGATTTGTATGCGAAGGTTGATGCTTTCCCGCGCCCCTATTGGATCAATACCAGTTCCAACGACATCATAAAGGACATGATCGCCAGAGCTGACCGTGAGGCGCAGGGGCAGATTGAGACGCTTTTGGAGGGCGGAACCCTGGAGATACAGGTGCATGAAGAGGTCACCTATGGGGATATGCAGGCCAGTGGTGAGAATCTGTGGAATTTCCTTTATTTCACAGGGTACCTGACGAAAAAAAGTGAGGATTTCCGCGATTCGTCGACATTCCTGCAGCTGCGCATCCCCAATACGGAAGTGAAGACAATCTATCGGAACACGATTCTGGGGTGGTTCCGGAAGAGGATAGAGAAGCAGGACTTCCGGGA
>CAJUFI010000146.1 GCA_910585665.1 uncultured Acetatifactor sp.
GGTACCTTTAAGCCCATGGACGCAAGCGAGCTTGCTTTCCCTCAGGCAGAGAAGGTGACCCTGACCGGTCTGATCAACTATCCGGCCAACACCACGGAGCCCAAGGACCGTACCATCTTCAAGCGCCTGGAAGAGCAGACCAATGTACATATCGAATGGAATGCCATCACCAACAGTGAGTGGGGAGATAAGATTCAGACCCTTATGACAGATGTGAACTCCCTGCCTGACTTTATCTTCACGGCGGGATTTGGCGAGGCTGACCTGCTCCGGTTCGGCCAGGGCGGCACCATCATCGCCCTGGAGGAGTACATTGACAACTATATGCCGAACCTGAAGAGCGTGTTCGACAAATTCCCTGAGTACAGGAAGATGACCACCGCTTCCGATGGGCATATCTATTCCCTTCCCTGGATCGAGCAGCTGGGCGCTGACAAGACTGCCATCCAGGTCATCGACAATATGCCTTTCATCAACAAGAAGTGGCTTGATTTTCTGAAACTGGAGGTTCCTCAGACCGTTGAGGAGTTCGAGGCGGTGTTGATCGCATTCCGTGACCATGCGTCCGAGCTTCAGGCGGAGTTCGGGATTGAAGGAAGCATCATCCCCATGTCCTGTATCGTAAATGACGGCGGACAGGATCCCGGCGTCCTGTTCAACTCCTTCGGCGAGGGCTATGGCGATGCTGACAAGTGGAGACATATCGCTGTCACCGATGATAAGAAGGTCGTCTGCAGCGCCACCTCAGAAGGCTGGAAAGAAGGCATCGCATGGCTGCACTCCCTGTACGAGCAGGAGCTGATCGATCCCGAATGCTTCACCCACGACTGGTCCACCTATGTGGCAAAGGGCAAATCCCACCGCTACGGCGTGTTCTTCAGCTGGGATCCGGCGAACATTGACAATCTGGAAGACTATGTCCCCCTGCCTCCTCTGGAGAAGGACGGCAAGAGGGTGCTCACTCCCTGCAACGGTTCCTACACCAGCGGCTATGACCGCGGACGTGCCGTGGTGACGGCCACCGCACAGAAGCCCGCGCTGGTATGCGCATGGCTCGACCAGATGTACGCTCCCATCCAGTCCCCGCAGAACAACTGGGGCACCTACGGCGAGGAGGATGATTTTGATATTTTCGTCATGGGCACCAATGCCAACGGCGGAGAAATGCTGCAGCATGCCCCTCTGGGAGACGCCTCCCCTGTAGAAGTAAGAGAAGCAGAGGCTGTAGGCGGACCTCTTGCGGTTCTGGACGAGTACTACGGCGAATATGTGACCTGCCCGGACGATGCCCAGTACCGTCTGGACTGGATCAAGGAATACTATACTCCTTACATCGAGGCGGAATATGTATATCCTCCCATCTTCATGAATAAGGAAGATATCGAGGAGCTGTCCAATATCATGGCTGATATCGGTAAGAACGTAAATGCCAAGAAGGCCGAGTGGATCCGCGACGGCTTCACCGATGCGGACTGGGATGCTTATAAAGAAATGCTTCAGGGCTACAAGCTTGACAGGTATCTGGAAATCTTCCAGCAGTATCTCGATGAGTACTATAAATAGGGTATGCTGTAGAAGCAGAGCGGATTTTG
>CAJUFI010000147.1 GCA_910585665.1 uncultured Acetatifactor sp.
TACTTCACCACGTCTATGCTCACGGTCCCGTCCGCGGAGAAGTAGATGCCGTCAGCCTCCTGGTCTGTATACAGGACGGCGGTCATGACCTGTTCTCCGTCGTTGATAAAGGCCTCCACGCTGAAGCGGTCCAGGATGATCCGCAGCTTCAGCACGCCGTCCTTACATAGTACCTTGCTGCGCCTCTGGTGGATGATGGCCCTGCGGGAACCGGAGAATTTCCTGTCCACCTTGAGCACGGATTCGCCGGGCCTGTAGCTGAAGGAGGTCTGGTACTGGTCGTTCTGGGCAAAGCGCACCGCGAATTTCCGGTACATGTCGCAGCCCTCCACCGGGCGTACCACGATCTCCATGTCCACCCTGCGCCCCCTGAGGCCCTCCGGATAGATGTTCCCCGAGAATGTAAGGTTCTCAAAAGCGACTCTGTTGCACCTCATGGCCTCCAGCTCCCGGATGGGCTTCTGGCAGAGCCTGCCGTTCTGTATGGAAAGCTCTCTGGGCAGGCTCACCTGTCCGAACCAGGCTTCCTCATGTTTTCTCCTGTGATTGCAGGTATCCCAGTTCTGCATCCATCCGATCATCACCCGCCGCCCGTCCGGCGTCAGCAGGGTCTGGGTAGCATAGAAGTCAATTCCGTAATCAATAGACTGATCGCTCTCCTCAATGAATTTCCCTGTCTCCTTATCATAATCGCCGATCAGGCAGAGCGTGCCGTTGCCATTGTGGTACTCGAAGCCCTGGGACAGCATGTCCTGGGGGCTGGTGAGAATCACCCATTTTCCGTCCAACCGGAAGAAATCGGGGCATTCCCACATCTTGCCGATGCGGTTATGGTTGGATGCCAATATGCTCTTAAACTCCCAACGGAATCCGTCCTGGCTGGTATAGAGCAGAACCTGTCCGCTTTCGTCCGCGGCCCTGTTGCCGATCACGCAGCAATAAGTTCCGTCCTCATCCTGCCATATCTTGGGATCCCTGAAATCGTTCCTGCTGGAGCCTTCCGGCAGATCCTTTTCGTCCAGAACCGGGTTGTTCTCGTATTTCTCATAGTCTGTCCCGTCCCCCACGGCCAGGCACTGGGTCTGGACCTCCGTATGCCCCCCGTTGGGCTGACGCTCATTGACCACTCCCGTATACATCAGAAGCTGCCTGCCGTCAGGAAGGGTGACCGCGCCGCCGGAAAAGCAGCCGTCCCTGTCATAGATTTCATCCGGCGCCAGCGCCGCCGGCAGGTATTCCCAGTGCAGCAGATCCTCGCTCACCGCATGGCCCCAGTGCATGGGGCCCCAGTAAGAGTTATAGGGGTTGTACTGATAGAACAGATGGTATTTTCCCTGATACCAGGAGAAGCCGTTGGGATCGTTCATCCATCCGGTGCGGGGGGACAGGTGGAACGCAGGCCTTTCCTCTTCTGCTATCATCTTTTCAAAAGTCTCTTCATATTTGCGCGCTTCTCTCAATGTCTGACTTGTCATAATACTTTCCATGCTCCTGATCCATTATTTTGTCAAAAACGGCCATCCAGCCACTCTCGCAGAGGACTGGACGGCCGCCTCGCCTTACTTGAACTTATACTGCTTAA
>CAJUFI010000148.1 GCA_910585665.1 uncultured Acetatifactor sp.
TCTTTACGGCGCGCGAATTTGTACGCTTTTTATAGGCAAACATATCAAATTCGACTACTACCAGGAATGAATTGGCTTCTGGAGTGATCGCTGTCGGATCGGAGGGTTCTGGAAGCGGCTGCAGCTCCTTTTCACGGCAGGTCAACGCTAAAATAATTTTTTGATGTGGGGCAGGTCGAGTGATACGCGTTGAGTGCTGAATAAGCATGTCAGCCAGAGAAAGGAAACAGAAATGGTGAAAGGCAAGTTAAAAGAAAAAATAGGAGAGCAGCGCAAAGTATACGAAGCCCTGAAAGCCGGGGACGCAAGCCTGGTCTGCTACAAGGAATTCCAGAACGGCCAGTGGGGGACGGACGATGCTAATTATACGAACCGTCTCCGCCTGGCCTATTTTCTTCTGTATGAAAAAATCGACGATGAAGGCGCGGTCGCATATCTGTTCCGGGAAGAGCTGAAGGACAGGGAGAACAATTCTTTCCAGGGCATAGGGAGCACCCTGTGCATCCTGACATGGCTGCTGCGGAAATATAACGGCGGCCACAAGTACGACACCCTGTTCCAGCGGGCGAAGGACGCCAACTTTGACTGTGCCTGCGGCTACGACGTGGAGAACGCGGTTGAGGAGGACTTCGGGAAGAACGACCTGCTGGACTGTATCTTCCTGTGCCAGGAGATGGAATATAAGGACGTGATGGGAATCCTGGTGGACGCCTGGAAAGAGGGAAGGGGGAACCCGGCAGACTGGAACCCTTCAGACCGCCGTACCCTCATAGGATTCAACGCCTTTCTTGACAGAAATACGGAAAATGAAGCGCTCTACCAGAAACAACTGAACGAAATCCTGGAGGCAGGTTCCGGAAATCCAAGGGACATGGTGGCGGGATACCGGGATTTGATTCGCTTCTACCTGGATGAAGGTGATTATGGGAAAGGGGCTCGGTTCTGCCATATACTCCTGGAGACCATGGATTACGGACAGGTGAGAGGAATCCGCCTGTTCGGGGACATCCTGGAGGAATGCTGCGAGATCGTTGCCCATGACCCGGCAGGGAACCAGGGGCTGTGGACGCAGATAAAGGAAGAGCTGCAAGCCCAATCCCAGTCTGCCTGGTACGGGAACCTCTACACAAAGGGCATTGCCGCCGCCAGAGCCGCGGATGACCCATATGCCGAAAAGCTGGAGCGGGCATACCGGAGATGGCGGAAGGAGCGGGGACTGTCGGACTAGTCCCCCAGGACTGGGGGGCAGCATGGGCTGGAGGTGCAATTCTACTGCCGTTCTACCCCGAAAACAGGGCATTCTCCTGGGATTCGGTTGCAGAATGGAGGGTATGGAGCTAAAATAGGCTTAGAAACAGCGCCAGCCCATGTCCGGGTGTTGGATGGGGCAGATGCGGAACTGGAATGGAGGAAAATAAAACAGCATCAGCCCCGTCCAGTGCCCCAGAGGAATTACGGACGCATGCTTTTTGCGGCCGGAAATCCTCTGCCCATGTCCGGGTGCTGGGCGGGGCAGATGCGGAACTGGAATGGAGGAAAAACAGATGACCCAT